>NZ_CP094470.1:0-740851 GCF_023347315.1 Faecalibacterium sp. I2-3-92 | reverse complement strand
GGTGATGAGCCGGACAGCCCGCTCCGTCAGAACAGCCGTTTTGCCGCTGCCCGCCGCCGCGCTCACCAGCAGCGCGCCGCCCCGGTCCTCGATGGCGGCCCGCTGGGCGGGGGTCCACTTGGGTTCACTCATGCCTGTTCCTCCTCTCCCTCTTCGGGCTGTCCGGGAGCCTCAAAGGGCTTTGCGGGGGCCTCCAGCGCCCGCTCTCCGATGCCGGTCTCGTGGCAGCAGACAAAGCCGTAATCACACCACTGGCAGGGGCTCCGGCCCGCGACCAGCGGCTCGGCGGCGATCTGCCCCTCATAGAGCTGCTGGCCCATCCGGGTCACAAGATCATCCAGATGCAGCTGGATGCGGTTCAGCTTGGCGATGTCTGCCCGCTTGTCCTTTTGGTAGGGGCTGGGCGCGCCTTTGTAATAGGAGAAGGGCAGGTATCTGCCGGTCTCGTCGGCATCCATGGCATCGAACAGCTTCTGCTCGTCCCGCACCAGACCGTCCAGTTTGTATTCCACACTGTGGGCCGCCTTTTCGCGGGTGGTGGTCTCAGGGGCCGGGTCGGCCAGCAGGTAGAGCACGCCAGCCGGTTCCGCCCCCGTAAAGCGGCCGCTTTTATCCCGGGTCAGGCTGAACAGGTAGAGCAGCATCTGGCAGTCCAGACCGCAGTAGACCTCCTTCAGGTCCAGCTTTTTGGTGCCGGTCTTGTAGTCCACCACCCGCACCCAGCGGGTGCCGTCCTCCTCCACCCACTCGTCGGCACGGTCCACGGTGCCCACCAGCTGGACGGTGCGCCCGTCCGACAGGTGATACACCTGGGCAGGCACGGCATCCTCGCCCCGGCCGATCTTCAGCTCACAGGCCACGGGCTTGAAGCTGGACTGCCGCTGCTCATCCCGCAGGTAGAGCAGCAGGCTCGTCATGCTCTTTTTCAGGCGGGAGAGCAGATAGGCAAAGCGGGCGGTATCCTCGGGCAGATAGCGCTTGGCGTACTCGTCCACCAGCAGCGCGGCAAGGCTTGCCATGGCCTCATCGTCCAGCTCTATAAAGGGCTGCAGCGCCGCCATGGGGTTGTCCGGGCCGGGGTGAGGGTCCAGCGCCATCTGCAGCACCCAGTGCATCAGGGTACCGCTCTGGTCGGCGGAAAGCTCGGCCCGGCGGCGGGGCCTGAGCCCCAGCACATACTGCAAAAAGTAGCCGTAGCGGCAGGTATAATATTTTTCCAGCTGACTGGGCGAAATGCGCAGTTTCCGCCCCAGCAGCGCTTCCAGCGCAGGCAGGTCATGCACCTGCCGGGGGGCAGTGTCGGCCATCCGGCGCAGCAGGGCAAGGCCCTGCGGCTCGGTCTCGCCGGGGGTGTGCAGGGCTTCTGTCAGGCTGGCACGCTCGGTCTCCGTCAGGGGCCAGCCGCCGCCCAGACAGTCCAGCCCATCTGCGGGAGTGGCCGCAAGGTCTGTCAGTTCCAGCTCCGGGGCAGCGGGGGCCAGTGCTTCCACGAGGGGTTCCAGCGCAGCGCAGAGGGTCTGCCCCTGCCCCTTGGGCCAGCTGAGCCACAGCCCCTTTGCAGGAGCGGTCAGGGCCTTGTAGAAGCAGACCTGCTCACGCACCACACGGTTCTCAAAGCAGTCGGGCAGGTCGATCTCCTGCGCCATCAGGGCATCGCGGTCGGCGTGGGTCAGCAGACCCACCTCGCCGGGCGCGGCCGGGAATTCCCCCTCGGCCAGCCCCAGCACAAACACATAGTCCGGCGCATCCAGACGCATCTTGCCTGCGCTGGCCAGCACCACCGCGTCCAGGGTCTGGGGAATGTGCCCCAGGTCGGACGAGCGGAGCAGCAGCCCGAACAGATCCTCGTATTCGGCCACGGTCACGGTCTGCTCCCCCAGCAGATGGGCCATCTCGTTCAGCAGCCCCATGACCACGTTCCACTCCCGGGCGGCTTCCTCCGCCGCCGGGATGCCCCGGCCCGCGCGGATGGCCTTTACCTGAGCAGCCTGCTGTTCCTCAGCTCCCAGCGTTTTCAGGCAGAAATACACCGCCCGGCTGATGGCCTCGGCATTGACCCCGCGCACCTTGGCCCGGAATGCATCCACCGCCCCCACGAGCAGGGCACGGGCATGTTCTGCCCGCTCCCGGTTGCGGAGGTCCTCTTCGGTCAGCTCCTGTTCTCCAAAGCCCTTGGGGCTGCGCTCGAACTTCTCCCGCCAGGCCGCCGCCGTGGGGGCCCAGGTGTAGGCATAGTTTTCCAGCGCGCAGACCTGCTCCTCGCTCAGGGCACACAGGCCGGTCTTGGCAAGGGTGGTCAGGTTCTCGGTCAGGTCGGCTCCCCGGGCGATTTCCAGCAGGGCCCGCACCGCCGTGGCCGGGGCGCTGAATTCCGGGGTGGTGGGTTCATCGCAGTACAGGGGGATCTCCGCCATCCGGAACTCATACCGGACTGCGGCACGATACTTGGCGATATCGCGGCAGACCACAGCGATCTTTCCGCACCGCACGCCCTGCCGCATCAGCCGCCGGATGGCACCGGCAGCGGCACGGGCCTCCTCCTCCCGGCTGGGCGCGGCAAAGAGCCGCACCTCGCCCGCCGGGGCATCCGCGGTGCAGCTGCCGGTTTCCAGCAGCTCTGCCACTGCGGCAAGGCCCGGGGCGTTCCGGTGGCGCAGATCCTTGCGCAAAAGCTGCGGAACGGCCACCTCCGCCCCATTTTTCCGGGCCAGCTGGCGCAGCTGCGCCGCCACCTGCTTGGCCCCGGAGAACAGGCTCAGGTCACCGGGCAGCAAGGGGGCACCGTCATCGCAGAGGGCTACCGTCACGCTGGGCAGCACCGCCAGCATGGCCCCCAGCAGCCGCTTTTTGGGCGCGTTGAAGGTATCGAACTCATCAATGAACACCGCCCGGTCCCGCAGAAACTCCGGCAGACTGTGCCGGGCCAGCGCTTCCTCCAGCCGGGCTCCGGCCAGCTCCAGCCGGTCAGAGGGGTCCATGCCGCTGCGGGCCAGCAGGGTCTCGTAGCCCTGAAAGATGAGGGCCAGCTCACTGAGCTTACCGCTCTCGGCTCCGCAGGCACCGGCCAGCTGTGCCAGCTGCCGGCCGGAAAGGCCCGCGCTCTTCAGCTCGTCGATGGTCTGAGCCGCCATCTGGCAAAAGGCCGCACTGCGCCGGTGGCGGTGATAATAGTGGACATTGTCCTGCAGCTCCTCCAGCGCCCGGCGCACCAACACGGCACGGCCTGCGTCAGAGAGGGTCTGCACCGCCGCGCCGCCCTCGGTGGAAAGGATCTTTTCTGCCAGACTGGTAAAAGAAAAACTCTCCACCATGCCGGACAGGGCATCCCCCAGCTCACGGTAGATGCGGCCCTCGGTGCTGGAAGTGAATTGTTCCGGCACCAGCAGGATGCTTTTTTCCCCTTTTTCGGCCCGGGCGCGGATGCGCTGGTACAGCAGCGTTGTTTTTCCGCTGCCGGAGCCGCCCAGAAGTAGCTGTAACATTGTTTTCTCACTTTCTCTGCATCTCAGCCCAAGCCACCGAACTGACCCAATATGCCAAGGGCTCCCCTACTAGGGGAGCTGGCGAGCCAAAGGCGAGACTGAGAGGTTTAATCACTTTATTCTACCGCAAAATTGAAGAAAAATCTATTCTGTGGTAAACTGAGGAAAAACAGCAAAACAGGAGGGGCACTTCCCCATGAAGATTCTAGCAGTTGATTACGGTGCCAGCCGCACGGGGCTTGCGGTCTGCGACCCCACCGAATTCCTGACCACGCCCATCACCCCCCAGATCACCCTGAAGGCCCGGCCCAAGGTGGCCGCCGAGGTCTGCCGCATTGCCCAGGAACAGAAGGCAGAGCTCATTGTAGTGGGCCTGCCGCTCAACATGGACGGCACCGAGGGCGAGCGCGCCGAGAAGAGCCGCAAGCTGGGCAAGACTTTGCAGATCTGGAGCGGCCTGCCCGTGCGGATGTGGGACGAGCGGCAGTCCACCTGTGAAGCCGCCGATATCCTGGACGAGGTGGGGACTTTTGGTGCCCACCGCAAGGCCATTCTGGATTCCGTCAGCGCCACGGTCATTCTGGAAGATTACCTCGCCTGGCGCAAGGAACACCCCGGCGAAATTTGAACCGGAAGCAAAAAGAGACGCTTTTCAGCGCCTCTTTTTCGTTTATATGGGTAATGTCACGGTAAAGCAGCTGCCCTGCCCGGGTGCACTGTTCACCTGGATACTGCCGCCGTGGAGCTCCAGTACCTTTTTCACCATGGCAAGGCCCAGACCGTTGCCCTGGGTGGTGTGGCTGGTGTCGCCCTGATAGAACTGTTCAAAGATATGCGCCTGCGTGTCGGCGCGCATCCCCTCGCCCTGATCGGTCACCGAGACCATCAGGGCGTTTTTTGCTTTGCGCAGGTTCACGGCCACGGTGCCGCCCTCAGGGCTGAACTTGGCGGCGTTGTCCAGCAGGTTGAGCCAGACCTCTTTCAGCAGCCCCTCGCTGCCGGTGTACTCTGCCGGGACAAGATCGGCATCAAAATCCAGCTCCTTCTGCCGCCACTTCTGCTGGGTCACCAGCACGCTCTGGCGCAGCTGCTCATCCAGGGAGAAGCACGCTTTGTCGGTCAGGATCGTCTGGCTCTCCACCCGGTTCAGGGTCAGAACATTCGTTGCCAGGTCGGCCAGCCGCCTGCTCTCATCCCGGATGATGGTCAGATATTCCTTCTGATCCTCGGGCGGCAGCTGCTCCTCCAGCAGCAGGTCGGCAAAGCCGCTGATGCTGACGATGGGCGTTTTGAATTCATGGGAGAAGTTGTTGATAAAATCCTTCCGCAGGATCTCAGTGCCGCCCAACTCCTCCGCTGCCTTGTTGAAGCTCTGCTCAAACTCGACCATCTCCCGGGGCACGTAGCCGTGTTCCGCGTGATTTACACGCACGGTAAAGTCCCCATTTGCCAATTTTTTCATAGCCTCAATGTTCCGCTGCAATGGGTGGATAAAGACCATCCGTATCATCACCACCATGCTCACAGCGATCAGGATGCAGACGGTATAGACAAAGGCCAATGCACCACCGAGCTCGACCTGTCCATCGTGATAGAGAAATCCCTCGTCCACACCGGCCAGGACCAGCACGGTGCAGACGGCCAGCAGCAGAAAGACCATGAAAAAGAGGTTCAGGATCAGAAGCATGGTCAGGTTCAAGGTCTCCATGCCGCTGCGCAGCCGGTTGAATGCGTTTTTCATTGGATCACACTTTCTTCACGGCCCGGTAGCCAAGGCCACGGACGGTCTGGATCTCGAACTCCGGCCAGTCGTAGAAGCGGTTGCGCAGGCGGTTGATGTGGACATTCACGGTCTTGTCATCGCTCTCGCTGTCGATGCCCCAGATCTCGTCCAGCAATTCCATCCGGGTAAAGGTGCGCTCCGGGTAGGCCAGCAGTTTGTACAGCAGTTCAAACTCCTTGGGCGGCAGGGTCTGCACCTCCATCCCCCGACGGACCGTGTGGCTGTCCATATCCACCACCACATCCCCCACCGTGATCTTATGCTCGTCCACGATGCGGGCCCGGCGGAGCAGAGCCTTGATGCGGAGCAGCAGCTCAGTCTTATCCGGCGGTTTGGTCATGTAGTCATCCGTACCCACCAGAAAACCGGTGTGCTTGTCCTCGGGCAGAGCCTTGGCCGTCAGCATCAGGATGGGCATCATGCTGCCGCCGTCCCGGATGGCCTGGGTCAGGGCAAAGCCATCCATTTTAGGCATCATCACATCGCACAGCAGCAGGTCAATGTGCTGGTGGTCGATGATGTCCAGCGCCGCTTCGCCGTTGAAGGCCGGGATCGCTTCATAGCCGTTGATCTTTAAGATGGCGCAGAGCAGCTTGTTGGTGCTCACGTCATCTTCCGCAACCAGAATTTTCAGCATGGCGTTCTCCTCACTTTCTATGGTATGGCTCTATTATACACCCAAAGATAAACAAAAGATAAACAGAAATATTCACCTTGCGTTTACCTTGGTCGGGTATCCTTTAGCCATCGCAAGGGAGCACGGAGCTCCACAACAGAACAAACAACAAACATTCAAACATAAAACGGAGGACACTTACCATGATGAACCGCAAGAACATGACCGCTTCCACCCTGGACGAGACCGCACTGGATACTTACTACACCCTGACTGAGGGCGGTGCAAGCTACGGCATCGGTCTGGCACTCGCTGCCACTCTGAACAGCCTCAAAAACCGGAACACCTCTTCTCCCGTCCGTATCGACGAGGACACGATGGATGCCTATCTGGCTGTCTCTGAGGGGTTCGACAGCATGGGGCTGGGTCTGGCCGCAATGCTGTAAACCGTATCGTACACTTTGAGAGAAAAGCGGGAGGAAATGAATATGAACATCAACACCACTTATCTGTTGACCGGCGCGGCCGGTTTCCTGGGCATCAACATCTGCACTCAGCTGATCGAACGGGGGGAGCACATCCGGGCCTTCGTCCTCAAGGGGGATCCTGCCCGCAAGTATCTGCCCGCTGAGGTCGAGGTTTTTGAGGGCGATCTGTGCAGCGCAGAGGACTGTGAAGCTTTCTTCAACATCCCCGAGGGCAGCCAGAGCGTCTGCATCCACTGTGCCAGCATGGTCACCATCGACCCGGAATACAGCGAGAAGCTGATCGCCGTCAATGTGGGCGGCACCGAGAATATGCTTGCCGCCGCCAAGCACCACCCGGAATGCAGGAAGTTCGTGTACGTTTCCTCCACCGGTGCTATTCCTGAGCTGCCCGCTGGGCAGCCCATCCGGGAAGTGAATCAGTTCGTCCCCTATGAAGAGGAAAAGGTGGTAGGCTGGTACAGCCGCAGCAAGGCCATGGCCACCCAGAAGGTACTGGATGCCGCCCACGCGGGCCTGAACGCCTGCGTTGTCCACCCCAGCGGCATCATCGGCCCCAACGACCCGGCCATTGGCCAGACCACCCGCACCCTGACCCAGATCCTGAACGGTGAAATGCCCATCGGCATGGCGGGCAGCTTCAACATGGTGGATGTGCGTGACCTGGCCGCAGGCACCATTGCCGCCGCCGACAAGGGCCGCAAAGGTGAATGCTACATCCTGAGCAATGATGAAGTCACCCTGAAGGAAATGTGCCGGATGCTTAAAGAGGATACCGGCTGCAAGGGTTGCAAGTTCTACCTTCCCCTTTCCTTCGCCCACCTTGCCGCAAAACAGATGGAAAAGTCGGCCGCCAAAAAGGGCACAAAGCCCGTGCTGACCGAATTTGCGGTCTACAACCTGGAGCGTAATAACACCTTTGACTGTTCCAAGGCCAAGAACGAGCTGGGCTTTGCACCCCGTCCCTACGCCGAAACACTCCACGACACCGCCGCCTGGCTCAAAGCCACCGGCAAGATCAAATAAGGGAGGAACCGAAGATGAAACCTGTCTGTGTGATTACCGGCGGCGGCAGCGGCATGGGCCGCGCCACGGCCAAGCTGGTCTGTGAAGCCGGATATCATATGATTTTGGTAGGCCGCACTGCCGCAAAACTGGAAAGCGCCGTGGCCGAGCTGGCCAAAGCCGGACACGAAGCCGAAGCCTTTTCCTGCGACCTTGCCGACCGCTCTGCCTGCGAAAAGCTGGCACAGCACGCCGCCGTCTGCGGCCCCGTGAAAGCCCTGCTCCACATTGCTGGCATGAGTCCCCACATGGGCAGCCCGGAAGCCATTCTGCGGGCCAATGCACTGGGGACCATCAACATCAATGATGCCTTTTACCCGGTCATGGCCCCGGGCGGCTGTGTCATTGATACATCCAGCATGAGCGCCTATCTGGCCCCCGGATTCATCATGCCAAAACACAGTTATCCCCTTGCCCGCACCGACCGGAAAGAATTTTTGAAAAAGATGATGGTTCGCATCAACCTGATGCCCAAAAACGCCCGCACCGGTGTGGCCTATTCCATCAGCAAGCATTTCGTCATCTGGTTTGCCAAAACCGATGCCGCCCGCTTTGGTGCCAAAGGGGTGCGCTGCCTCAGTGTGACCCCCGGCAACTTTGATACTCCCATGGGCCAGTTGGAAAGCGCCGAAGCCCAGACCTTTACCGCCCATTCCGCCCTCAAGCGGAACGGCAGGCCAGAAGAGATCGCCGCGCTGTATGCCCTGTTGCTGGACGAACGGCTCGGTTATCTCACCGGCACGGATATCGTCATGGACGGCGGTGTCATTGCCAGTGGGGTCAGCGGCCTTTCCCGCTGACCGATATATCCCCCATTCTCTCCATTCAGCACAAAACCGGCTTTCCTGCTGCCACGGGAAAGCCGGTTTTGTCATTTTCAGTTGTTACTGCGCCTGATATGTCTCAATGCTGACGCTGTTGATGGTGATCGTTTCCGTGGGCTTCTGGTTCTCATCCACCGCTGCCTGAGCGATGGTGTCCACCACGTCCATCCCCTCGTACACCTGGCCCAGCACGGTATCGGTGTAGTCGAGGTAAGGCGCGCCGCCGGCGGTCTGGTAGGCCGAGACGACCTCAGCGCGATAGCCTGCACTGTTCATCTGGTCGGTGAGTTCCTGGGTGATGGAATCCCCGCCGGGCAGAGTGGACATGATATAAAAGACGCTGGCGCACTTGCCGGAGGAGTCCGCCGCCATGCAGAGGGCACCGGAATAATGGTGGAGCTTGTCGGTGGCCTCAGCCGGGTAGCGGCTGCCGTTCCAGATGGTGGTACCCTTGCCGTCAGCACCCTGACCGGCTTCCACCACAAAGTCCTGCTCCACACGGGTCACGGTCAGGCCGTTATAGTAGCCCGCCTGCACCAGACCCACAAAGTTATCATAGGCCTGCGGGGCCTGCTCCGGGAAGAGCACCGCCCGGAACACCCCCGCCGTGGTATCGAACACCGCCACGGGTTCCCCCGCTGCCGGGTGGGTGAACTGCAGCTCGGCCGATTCCACCGCCGGGCGGGTGATGGTCTTTGTTCCGGCTCCGCTGCTGCCGCCGATGTTTTTCACAAGGCTGCAGCCGGACAGTGCAAAACTCACGGCCAGCAGCAGCGCCGCCAGCCGGACACGGGTCTTATTCATAAACAGATCCCTCCGTTCATATTCTGATAGCAGTTCCCCCGCACGCGGGAGATGCACAGAGTTCAGTATAGCATATTTCTGCCCGGGAAGCGAGAGGGAAATGCGTGAAAATTTGTCGTGCATTTTCTGTGCGAAAAACATCTTGACGAGCAGGCAAAAAAACGCTACACTATAAGCACAGCAAGGGACGGCGGGAACGCAGCAGATCCCGGGCTGTGTGCGTAATTTTATTTGAGTACCATCCCTTTGATTGGGTTTGGATAGACAGGAGAACGTATCTTATGGCAGAAGAGATCAAGAACCCGAACACCGAAGAGGAATATCAGCCCGATCTGATGACTCTTGAGGATGAGGACGGCAATGAGGTCACGTTTGAAGTGATCGATGCGCTGGACCATAAGGGCGTGCATTACCTTGCAGTTGTCGAATACGCAGAGGATGAAGAGGATGTCAACGAGGACGCACAGCTGGTCATCCTGAGCGTGGGCGAGGACAGCGAGGGCGAATATCTGGACGTTGTGGAGGATGACGAGACTCTGATGGAAGTCAGCAAGCTGTTTGAGCAGCGCCTGAGCGACCAGTTCGAGATCGAGTAATTCCCCAGCACAGACAGATTCCCAGGCAAGACTTCCTGCCCGGCGCGATTTGTTGCGGTTTATATGATCCTACTAATCATTCAACGGGAGCCCGGAGTTCTCCGGCGGATTGCAGACCTCCCCGCCATGGGTCGACCATGGAGGTTCGATGAGGAAGCGTGAATCCGGCGACAGGGCACCCACCTGTCCGTAAGGGTAGGTTTGATTGCCGCAGACGACCGGGCGGGATCTTTTTATAGCATTGCATCCACCGCTGGCCTGCCACAAGGCCAGTGTGTGGATTTTTTTATAGGACGACCTCTCAAGTGCTGATGCCCCCGTTCCTCTATTAGGGGAGCCAAGCTTATGCTGCTGTTTTCTTGCCTTTCCTATTAGGAGAGGTGGCATTGCGCAGCAATGACGGAGAGGTTTTGGTGATGATGGAAAGGATGTGCATTGCGGTATGAAAAGCGAGCATCTTGTGGGGACGAGCATCCCCCGTTTCACCTACGACACCCCCACGGTGCCGGGCAATGATTTTTACGCCCTGTGCGAGGGGGAGCATCCGCTGTGCATGATCTTCCTGCCCGGGTTCGACCACCCTGTCAGCCGCGAATATATCACCCGTTACCTGAAAACACTGCCCCAGCTCAAGGGGGCGCGGCTTGTCTGTGTGGTGCGTTCCTCGGCGCAGGCGGTGGCAAAAGCCACCCACGGCTCAGATTTCCCCTTTCCTGTCATCTGCGACGGCCCCGGCGTGCTGTACGGCTACCTGGGCGTAGAGCAGACCCGCGGCCTGCTGAGCTGGAGCTTTGCGGCCCAGAAGATCTACAAGGCCGCCAGAGATGCTGGTTACCACTACGACACCAAAGCCCCTCAGCTGCTGCCGCTGACGCTGGTGGTGGGCCATCTGGGCAAGATCCTGTTCACCCACTCGGGCCGCAGCCAGACCGACCTGCCCGAGGACTGCGCCGCCATCAGCGAGATCGTGCGGGCTGTGGAAAAGGCCACCGCCCCCACCGACGGCCCCGCAGACCCCCACTGCTCGGACGAGACCCTTACCCTGCCCGATCTGGTGGGTTGGGATAACTGAATGATCCACAAAAACGGCTGCTGCACATTTTCCGTGCAGCAGCCGTTTTTCATTCTTCCGTTTCCTCTGCAAACAGCCCCGGGATGCCACAGACAGCGGCCACGCCCACCACCGTAAACACGATGCGCGACCAGATGGAGCTGCTGCCGCCCAGCAGCCAGCCCACAAAGTCAAACTGGAACAGGCCCACAAGCCCCCAGTTGATGCCGCCAATGATCATCAGGATCAGACACACTTTATAAAAGGTCTGCACAAAAAGACCTCCTTTCCTTTGGGCAGTTTTCCCCATTGGAAAGGAGGTTATGCATGTTACAGCATCCACTTCGGGCTGATGACCCGCGCGCCGCCCCGTTCGGGCCGAGCCACATACACCTGCGGCCACTGCGCCCTGACAGCCTCGGCGGCGCTTCGGGCAGCTTCTTCGCTCTCAAAGATGCCAAACACAGCCGCGCCGCTGCCGGTCATCAGGGCAGTGACAGCGCCGTTCTCTTTCAGCGCGGTCTTGATGGCCTCGTTGTCTCTGGCACCGCTGCATTCCTCCAGCGCGTTGCCTGCGGCGGCACACACACCTGCCAGATCCTCGGCGCGGATCGCCTTTTCCTGGGCTTCGCAGTCGGGGTGGGTGCTGCTGCCCACTTTATCATAAGCGGCAAAGGCTTCCGGGGTGGAAACGCCGTAATCGGGCATGACCACCGTGAACCAGCAGTCCGGGCAGGGCGGCAGGGCTTTCATCACATCGCCCACGCCCTGCACCCGGCAGGTGCCGCCCATCAAGGCAAAGGGCACATCCGCGCCGATCTTTGCCCCCAGCGCGCAGAGCTCACTCATGGAGAGCTTTGCGCCGTAAAGGACGTTCAGGCCCACCAGCACACCGGCGGCATCGGCGCTGCCGCCCGCCATACCGGCACGCACCGGCACATTCTTGTAAATGGTGATCTCTACACCCGCCAGCAGGCCGGTATAGTGGAAGAAGGCCAGCGCCGCCTTGATGGCCGTGTTGGAATCGTTGGCGGCCACCGGGCTGCCCGGCAGGGTCAGGCTCAGGTTCTGGCTGCGGCGCAGCACCACCCGCTCGTACAGGGTGATGGCCTGCATCGTCATATCCAGGTTATGGTAGCCGTTGGGCAGCAGGCCCACCACATCCAGCGCCAGATTCAGCTTGGCCGGGGCCAGAACGGTCACGCAGTTCAGTTTTGCCATCGTTCTTCCTCCTCACTGCTCTCCGCTGTTGATGCCATTTTCTTTCAGGAACTCCCGGATGCGCTTCATGGCCTCGGTCAGGTGCTCCACGCTGTAAGCATAGGAAACACGGCAGTAGCCCTCGCCGGAAGCGCCAAAGGCATCGCCGGGGATGATGGCAACATGCTTCTGCTCCAGCAGCTTTGTGCAGAACTCCTGGCTGGTCATACCGGTGCTCTTGATGCAGGGGAAGGCGTAAAACGCGCCCCGCGGCTCAAAGCAGGTCAGGCCCATAGAATTAAAGCCGTGCACCACCAGGCGGCGGCGCATGTTGTACTCATCCCGCATCTTGTCGATCTCGCCGTCGCACTCCCGCAGGGCGGTGATGGCCGCATACTGGCTGGTGGTGGGGGCGCTCATAATGGCGCTCTGGTGGATCTTGGTCATAATTTTGATGATGGGAGCCGGGCCGCAGGCATAGCCCAAGCGCCAGCCGGTCATGGCATAGCTCTTGGAAAAACCGTTCACCACAATGGTCCGCTCGGCCATGCCGGGCAGGGTGGCAATGGAGACATGGGGCCGCAGGCCGTAGTTCAGCTCGGCGTAGATCTCATCCGAAAGCACCATGACGTTGGTATCCCGCAGGACCTCCGCAATGGCTTCCAGATCCTCCCGCTCCATCACCGCACCGGTGGGGTTGTTGGGGAACGGCATGATAAGTAGCTTGGTCTTGGGGGTGATGGCGGCTTTCAGGGCCTCGGGCCTGAGGCGGAACTCATCCTCCTGGCGGCAGGGCACATGCACCGGCACACCGCCGGACAGGGTGGTGATGGGCTCATAGCAGACAAAGCAGGGCTCCGGGATGATCACCTCATCCCCGGGCTGCACAATGGCGCGGATGCACATATCAATGGCTTCGCTGCCGCCCACGGTCACCAGCACCTCCCGCAGGGGGTCGTAGTGCAGGTGCATCCGGCGCTCCAGATATCTGCAGATCTCCGCCCGCAGCTCTTTCAGGCCTGCGTTGGCGGTGTAGCGGGTGCGGCCATGCTCCAGGCTCTCGATGCCTGCTTCCCGCACAGCCCACGGTGTTTTGAAATCCGGCTCGCCCACGCCCAGACTGATGCACTCGGGCATATCAGCGGCCAGATCGAAGAATTTGCGGATGCCGGAGGGGCGCATCTCCCGTGCGGCAGGCGCGATCAGTTTATCGTAATCCATCACAGAACCGTGCACTCTCTTTCATCGATCTCTTCGTCCTGATACAGGCGGCCCTCTTTTTTATAGGTGCGCAGGACAAAATGGGTGGCAGTGGACAGCACATCGTCCAGCGGGCTCAGGCGCTTTGCCACGAACAGGGCGATCTCCTGGAAGGTCTGGCCCTTGATGACCAGCTGCAGGTCATAGCCGCCGCTCATCAGCAGCACGCTCTCCACCTCGTCAAAGGCGGCAATGGTGGCTGCGATCTCATCAAAGCCGCGGCTCTTCTTGGGGCTGACATTCAGCTCGATGACTGCTTCCACCCGGTTCACCCCGGCCTTTTCCCAGTCCACAAGGGTCTTGTAGCCCTTGATGATGCCCTGCGCCCGGGCCAGGTCGATCATAGCCGCCACCTCGGCGGGGGATTTATTCAGCATGGTGGCAATGTCCTCAATGGGCAGCCGCGCATTGTCTTCCAGAATCTTCAAAAGCTGTTCCATGGTCATTTCTCCTTTGTTTTGCGCGGGTGGGCGTACCCGCCCCGCTGTTATTTTTCAGTATAGCACAAGAATCGCCGCTTTGCATCTTGTTTTTTACATCAAAGCAGTATAGAATGTCTTTTCCGCCTGAAAACTGCTCTTTTTTCCAAAAAGAGTGTTCAAAAATCGGCAAATCTGCTATACTGGAATTGAACTCTTCCGTCAAACCCCTCCGTCAAAGCCTGACGGCTTTGCCACCTCCCCTAATAGGGGCGGCCTTGGCAGAATGATACAGTTTGTGCGGAACGGGGAACTTGCAAAACTCCACGCAACGCCAGAGGCCCCACTACCAGGGGGGGCTGGCGCGAAGCGCCTGAGGGGTTTTTACCAGAAACAATGGGGGTAAGGAATATGAAAGCGTTTATCACTGTCATCGGACACGATACCGTGGGCGTTGTTGCCAAAGTGGCCGCCCTTTGCTGTGAGCTGAACATCAACATTGAGGATGTGACCCAGAGCGTTCTGCAGGGCATGTTTGCCATGATCATGCTGGTGGACATCTCCAAGTGCAGCGTCAGCCATGAGGAGCTGCACGCCCGCACCGATGCTCTGGCCAAGGAGATGGGGATGCAGATCAATCTGACCCGTCAGGAAGTTTTTGACGCGATGCATACCATCTAACAGACAAGACCTCTCAGACGCTTTGCGCCAGCTCCCTTAATAGAGGTGGCATTGCGAAGCAAAGACGGAGAGGTTCAGAAAGGATACTCTTATGAGCATGATGAATACCGGCGACATCCTCGAGACCATCGAGATGTTCACGCAGGACAATCTGGACGTGCGCACGGTCACCATGGGCATCAGCCTGCTGGACTGCATTGATCCGGACCCGAAGAAGGCCTGCGAAAAAATCTACAACAAGATCACCACCAAGGCAGCCGATCTGGTGCCCGCCGTGGAGCATATCAGCGCCGAGTACGGCATTCCCATCATCAACAAGCGGATCAGCGTCACCCCCATTGCCATGCTGCTGGGTGCCTGCCCCGAGGCAGACCCCGTGGACTTTGCCAAGGCACTGGATGCCGCAGGCAAAAAGGTGGGCGTGAACTTTGTGGGCGGCTACACCGCCCTTGTGCACAAGGGTTTCTCGGCCGGTGACCGCCGCCTGATCGAGTCCATCCCCCGCGCACTGGCCGAGACCGACATCGTGTGCAGCTCGGTGAATATCGGTGCCACCAAGGCAGGCCTGAACATGGATGCCATCAAGCTGATGGGCGAAGCCGTGAAGAAGGCCAGCGAACTGACCGCCGACCGCCAGTGCATCGGCGCGGCAAAGCTGGTGGTGTTCTGCAACGCACCCGAGGATAACCCCTTCATGGCCGGTGCATTCCACGGCCCCGGCGAGCCCGACTGTGAGATCCACGTCGGCGTTTCCGGCCCCGGCGCTGTGCGCGCCGCGCTGGCAAAGCTGCCCAAGGATGCTCCCATCGACGAGGTGGCGGAGCTGGTCAAGCGCACCGCCTTCAAGATCACCCGCGTGGGCCAGCTGGTGGCCAATCTGGCCTCCAAGGCTCTGGGCGTGCCCGCAGGCATCATCGACCTTTCGCTGGCCCCCACCCCTGCTGTGGGCGACAGCGTGGCCAACATTCTAGAAGAGATGGGCCTTGAGACCTGCGGCTGCTGCGGCACCACGGCCTGCCTGGCCCTGCTGAACGATGCTGTGAAGAAGGGCGGCGTGATGGCCTCCAACCATGTGGGCGGCCTCTCCGGTGCCTTTATCCCCGTCAGCGAGGACGACGGCATGATCCACGCCGCCGAGTGCGGCTGCCTGACCATCGAAAAGCTGGAAGCCATGACGGCTGTCTGCTCGGTGGGCATCGATATGGTCATCATCCCCGGCGACACCACCCCCGCTGTCATCAGCGCCCTGATCGCCGACGAAGCCGCCATTGGCATGGTGAACAGCAAGACCACCGCTGTCCGCGTCATTCCCGCCATCGGCCGCAAGGCAGGCGAGATCCTGGATTTCGGCGGTCTGCTGGGCTATGGCCCCATCATGCCGGTCAATCAGCGTGACCCCTCGGTGTTCATCAACCGCGGCGGCCGCCTGCCGGCTCCCATGCAGTCCCTGAAGAACTAAAAGGAACAACCCTCTCAGTCAATGCTTCGCATTGCCAGCTCCCCCGAAGGGGGAGCCCTTGGCATTACAGTCAGGCTTCACTGCAAAAATCAAGTATCAGAATAAAATGTGTCAAACAGGCCCATTCTCTGGTTATCATTTCCAGAAAAGGGGCCTGTTTTTTATGCTGCCATTCTTTGCCCGCACGCTCACCCGCCGTGAGATGGCGCTGGGGTGCGCCGTGCTTTCCCTTGCGCTGCTCCTGAGCGCCCTGCCTGCTGCCCTGCGCTGGGGGCAGGCACAGCTGGACACCGGGGCCCTCCTCTGTGCCGACACCCTGCGCTTCCACATCCGGGCCGACAGCGATTCCCCTGCCGACCAGACCGTCAAGCTCGCCGTGCGGGATGCTGTTCTGGCCTACGCCGATGTCCACTGCACCGCACAGGACAAGCCTGCCGCCCTGCGCTGGGCGGCAGAGAACCTGCCCGCACTGGAGCTGACGGCCCGGGCCGTGCTGGCAAGACGGGGGATCTTTTCCACCGTTACGGTACAGCTGGTGGAAATGTACTTCGATACCACCCGCTATTCCACCGGCATCCTGCCCGCCGGGCGGTATCAGGCTCTGCGCATCGACCTGGGCGGCAACGCCCGCCACGGCAAAAACTGGTGGTGCGTGCTCTACCCGGGGCTGTGCCGCTCTGCCTGCGGCACCTACGCCCTGCCGGAGGAAAACGATCTGGTGTGTGGGTCGTATGTGGTGCGGTTCAAATGCGTGGAGTGGTGGCAGCGGGTGACGGCGAGCCGGGAGGATAAGGTGCTGGTCGAAACAGCCTCGCCCTCTCAGGCGCGAAGCAAAGACGGAGAGGGCAAAAACGCTATGGCACACCTCCCCACAGCGCTGCATACGCTGTCGTGGAAGGAGTGTGACCACAATGGCGATCCCCGCTTATTATTCGTTGATCCAAAAGGGCTCCTACGGCCCGGACGAAGCCCTGGTGCAGACCTGGCTGAACGGCGTGCGTGACCAGTGCAGCTATTACCCCGCACTGACCACAGACGGCCGCTTTGGCACCAGGAGCGAAAACGCCGTGAAAGAATTCCAGCTCCGGAACAATATGAACATGGACGGCAAAGTCGGGGCAAACACCTGGAACGTCCTCTACGCAAAGTACACCGCAAAGCACGGGCTGGCGGTGCCCTATCCCGGCATCGTGATGCGCACCGGCATGTCCGGCGGCACCATCCGGCTCATCCAGCAGAAGCTCAACACGCTGGGGGAGAAGATCGGCACGGACGGAAAGTTCGGCTCCCGGACTGCCGCCGCTGTTCAGCGGTTCCAGCGCCGCAACGGCCTGAACGCTGACGGTGCCGTGGGTAAGGCCACCTGGGAGAAGCTGTTCCCCGCTAGTTAAAAATTTCAATCGGCTCCGGGCAAAAATGCGGTGAAGAGATCTTCACGCCGACAGGCGGGAATCTCCAGCATTTTTGTTCGGAGCCCTCTGCTTTGGGGTTACTAGGGGCGAGCAGCCCCTAGTTCGTGCCTCCCGCGCTTCGAAAGTAGCGGGTGCTTTTCTGGTTCTCTTTTGGCACGCAAAAGAGAACATTCCGTGGTATAATAGAGCCATCCTTTTAGAAAGGGGGCTTCCCCATGCGTTTTCTCCACCTCTCCGACCTGCACCTGGGCAAACGGGTCTGCGAGTTCTCCATGCTGGACGACCAGCGCTATATTTTAGAGCAGATCTTATCCCTGCTCGATTCCCACCCCGTGGATGCCGTGCTGCTGGCCGGTGACCTGTACGACAAACCCGTGCCGCCTGCCGAGGCGGTCCGCCTGCTGGACTGGTTCCTCACCGAGCTTTCCCACCGGGAGCTGCCGGTGTTCGCCATCTCGGGCAACCACGATTCCGCCGACCGGGTGGCCTTTGGCTCTGCCCTGCTGGCCGAAAGCAGGGTCTACGTCTCGCCGGTGTTTTCCGGCCCGCCGGAGCCCATCACCCTCACCGACGCACACGGCCCGGTCGATCTGTACTTACTGCCCTTTCTGAAGCCCACCATGGTGCGGCACGTCTGGCCGGACGCGCCCATTGAGAGCTACAACGATGCCCTTGCCTGCGTGCTGGATCACTGTTCGCCTGACCCGGCCCGCCGCAGTGTGCTGGTGGCACACCAGTTCGTGGCAGGAGCTGCCTCCTGCGAGAGCGAGGAGCCCAGCGTGGGCGGCATCGACTGGGTGGATGCCGCCCTGTTCGACAAGTTCGACTATGTGGCGCTGGGGCATCTGCACAGCCCCCAGAAGGTGGGCCGGGACACCCTGCGCTACTGCGGAACGCCGCTGAAATATTCCTTCTCGGAGGCCAGCCAGCACAAGAGCGTGACCTTTGTGGAGCTGGATGAAAAGGGCAGCGTGACCATTGCCACCGAACCGCTGGTGCCCCGGCACGATCTGCGGGAGCTGCGCGGCAGCTACATGGAGCTGACCGACCGCCGCAATTACGAGGGCAACGCCGTGGACGACTACCTGCACATCACCCTGACCGATGAGCAGGACATCCCCGAGGCACTGGCCCGCCTGCGGGTCATCTACCCCAACCTGATGCGGCTGGATTACGACAACCGCCGCACCCAGACCCGGCAGGAGCTGGATGCCCCTGCAAAGGCCGAACAGAAAACGCCGCTGGAGCACTTTGCAGATTTTTACCAACTGCAGAACAACCAGCCCCTGACCGATGAGCAGGCGGCATTCTGCCAGCAGCTCATTGAAAGCATCTGGAAGGAGGAGGACGCATGAGACCGCTCAAGCTGACCCTCTCGGCCTTTGGCCCCTATGCAGGCACCACCACCCTGCCGCTGGAGCAATTGGGCAGAGGCGGGCTCTACCTCGTCACCGGCGACACCGGCGCGGGCAAGACCACCCTGTTCGATGCCATCACCTACGCCCTGTATGATCATTCCAGCGGCGGCGTGCGGGATGGGGCCATGCTCCGCAGCAAATATGCAGACCCCGGCACCCCCACCTTTGTGGAGCTGGAATTTGAGGTGCGGGGGCAGCGGTACACCGTCCGGCGCAACCCGGAGTATCTGCGCCCCAAGGCACGGGGCGAGGGATTCACCACTGAAAAGGCGGATGCCGCCCTGACCTATGCCGACGGCCGCCCGCCTGTGACCAAGGCCAAGGAGGTGACTGCCGCTGTCATTGATATCATCGGGCTGGACTACAACCAATTTTCCCAGATCGCCATGATCGCGCAGGGGCAGTTCACCCGGCTGCTCAACGCCACCACCGAGGAGCGGAGCAAGATCTTCCGGAAGCTGTTCCGCACCCAGCGCTACCAGAAACTGCAGGAAGCGCTGGCCGAGGAAAACTCCGCCCTCACAGCCCGACGCGCCGCCCTGAACGCAAAGCTGGACGCAGTGCTTGCGGGCATCTCGTATGATGCCACAGACCCGGAGGCCGAAGCACTGGGGGCACTTTCAGCGCAGATGCCGCCGGACGCAGTGACCACCCTGCTGGAGGGGCTGACCGCCCGGCAGGAAGCCGCCGCCGCACAGGCCGCAGACGCGCTGGCTGCGCTGGACAGGCAATTGAGCACGTTACAGACCACGCTGGGCGCGGCAGAGCAGGCAGAGCGCCAGCGGCAGGAGGTTGCCAGAGAACTGGCCAAGGCTCGAAGCACCGCCCAGCTGGAATCCGCCAAGGCCAGCACCCGGCGCAAAACGCTGGAAGCACTGGATGCGGCACTCACGGCCTCTGAAGCAGAGCTTGCCGCTCTGGCCGATGCCGACACCCGCCGGGTAGAGCTGGAGGCAGAAGCGGCCCGTCTTGCCCAGCGGGAAACCGCACTGAACGAGCTGGCCCGGAGCCTGACAGAGTGCCAGCACCGGAACACCGCCGCACGCACCGCACAGGAGGCCTACCGGCAGGCGGCGGGCAGACAGACCGAGGCCCATTCTGCCCGTGACACACTGGAGCGTGCTTTTCTGGATGCGCAGGCGGGCCTGCTGGCTCAGACGCTGGAAGAGGGAGCCGCCTGCCCTGTCTGCGGCAGCACCCACCACCCGGCCAAAGCCCACCTGCCCCGCACCGCCCCCACCGAAGTGCAGGTAAACAAAGCCAAGCAGGCCGCCGCCCAGGCCGACAGCGCCGCACAGGAGGCCAGTGCCGCCGCGCGGGAAGCGCTGACGCGGGAGCAGGAGGGCCGTGCCCAGCTGCGGAAGGATGCCGAAGCGCTCCTGCCTGAGCGGTTCACTTCGCCCGAGGGGCCGGTGCCCCTGACCGTGAGCCTGCTCAGGACTGCGCTGGCCGAGGAGAACGATGCTCTGCACACTGTACAGGCTGACCTGAAGCAGCGCCAGACCAAAAACCATACCGACTGCCGCCGCAAAAAAGAGCTGGAAGCCCAGCGCAAAGCACAGGCAGAACAGCGCACCGCTCTGGAAGCGCAGGTGACGGCAGCCCAGCAGGCTTCTGCCGCCGCCCAGGCTGCGGTGCAGACACTGGAAGCCCGGCAGGCTGCGGAGCAGATCGCGCAGCCCCAGAAGATCGTGGCGCTCAAAGCAGAGCAGAACGAGCTGCTGGCCCGTCGCAAAGCCCTTGCCGCACAGGAGAAAGACCTGAACGCCCGGCTGCTCCCCAACCGGAGGGCGCTGGCCGATCACCGGAAGCTTGCCGACCAGCGGGACGCGCTGGATGCCCGTTGGCAGTGGGTGAACGCACTGGCCTCCACGGCGGGCGGCACCCTGAGCAGCAAGCAGAAGATCCGGCTGGAGGCCTACATCCAGATGAACTACCTCGACCGCATCCTTGTCCACGCCAACACCCGCCTGATGCAGATGACGGCGGGCCAGTACGAGCTGGAGCGCATCGGTGCCGAGAACCAGCGCAGCCAGTCGGGCCTTGACCTGGGAGTCATCGACCACTACAACGGCACCCGCCGCAGTGTCAAGACCCTGTCCGGCGGCGAGAGCTTCAAGGCCTCGCTGGCGCTGGCCCTGGGCCTTTCCGATGAAGTCCAGAGCACCGCAGGCGGCATCCGGCTGGACACCCTCTTCCTCGATGAGGGCTTCGGCTCGCTGGATGAGGAATCGCTGGAGCAAGCCATCCGGGTGCTTTCCGGCCTGACCGAAGGCGACCGACTGGTGGGCATCATCTCCCATGTCGCCGCCCTGAAGGACCGCATCGACCGGCAGGTGGTCGTGCATAAGGAGCGGAGCGGGGGCAGTTGGGTGGAGATTGTGACGTAACCAGAAGACTCCGGATTCAATGGGCAGCCCATCCTTCCATACAACCTCTCCGTCATCTTCGCTTCGCTTGATGCCACCTCCCCTAGTAGGGGAGGCCTTGGCATTCCGTCGCGTTTTCGAGTGTAAGCGCTTCGCTACTATTTGCCCTGCTGACGTTAACATTTTCACCTTGCGGCAGATACTGTTTTTGGAGCGCCAGCGAAAATAGCGAAAAAAAAGCCTTTTGCCAAGGGCTCCCCTACTAGGGGAGCTGTCGCAGCGAAGCCTGCGACTGAGAGGTTGTACAGAGCAGGGCCTTCCCGCATAAACGACCACACCTCCGCACACATTAAGTGCGGAGGTGTTTCTTATGTCCCACAAGCAAAAGCATGTCGGCCCCACATCCAGCCGGGTGAGCCCGCCGCTGGGGGCACTGCCCAGCCAGCCGGACAGCCCGGAGGTGCAGCTGCCGCCGCCGGAACCGGATGTGCCGCCGATCCAGGCGGTCCCCATGACGGACGGCACACCGGCAGCCTGTATGCAGAAAAACGCCGAGGAATTTCTGGCAGGAAATACACCCGGGGTAATGGCACAGTATGCCCCCGGGCTGTTCAGCACGGAGCAGAAGCGAAACAGCCGCCAGCCCGCACCGGATGACCCGGAGGCGGTAAAAGAACTGGTTCGTCTGCGGGAAGAGGAGCCTTATGGTTGACCCCCTCCGTCACGCTCCGCGCGCCAGCTCCCCCGGCGGGGGAGCCTTTGACAGAACGTGCCGTTCTGTGAATATCGCTTGCGTCTCCTGCAAGTAAATTTAAAATTTTCAAATTATTTTCCAATTACCTGTTGAAATCTTCGCCGCGTTCTTATATTATGATAACAAACAAAGCAAAGGCAGGTAAGGAAATATGGCAGAAATCAAATACGAAGTGGTCCAGCGCATTGCAGTGCTGTCTCAGCGTCCCCGCGGCTGGGAGCGCCAGCTCAACCTCATCAGCTGGAATGACGGCGAACCCAAGTACGACATCCGTGATTGGTCCCCGGACGGTACCCGCATGGGCAAGGGCATTTCCCTGAGCGGCGAAGAGCTGGCCATCCTCAAGGGCATTCTGGAAGATCTGGAGCTGTAAGATGGACTACCGTGAGGAGTTTTTGCAGATCTGGCATCAGTATGTCTCCCGCCCGGGCAGCGAAAAGCTGCTGGACTGGCTGGACAACAAGACGGATTTCTTCTCGGCTCCGGCCTCCACCCGGTTCCATGGGGCCTGTGACGGCGGGCTGTGCATGCACAGCCTGAACGTCTACCATGCCCTCCACGACGGCTTTTTCACCGAGGGCGAGAGTGAGGAGAGCTATGCCATCTGTGCTCTGCTGCACGATCTGTGCAAGGCCAACTACTACAAAAAGGGCACCCGCAATGTGAAGAACGATGCCACCGGCCAGTGGGAAAAGGTGCCCAGCTACAGCGTGGAGGATCTGTTCCCCTATGGTCACGGCGAGAAGAGCGTGTTCCTGATCGAGCGGTTTATGAAGCTGAAGGTCGAGGAAGCGGTAGCCATCCGCTGGCACATGGGCGGCTTCGACGATGCGGCCAAAGGCGGCTGCTTTGCCATCTCGGAGGCCTACGACAAATATCCGCTTGCCGTCAAGCTCCACATTGCCGACCTGAAGGCCACCTACCTCATGGAACACCGTACCAGCGCCGTGCGGTAACATCCCCAAGATGCAAAAAAGACGATGCACAGCGTTTGTGCATCGT
Source organism: Faecalibacterium sp. I2-3-92 (assembly GCF_023347315.1). Lineage (GTDB taxonomy): Bacteria > Bacillota > Clostridia > Oscillospirales > Ruminococcaceae > Faecalibacterium > Faecalibacterium duncaniae. The sequence continues at coordinate 718,171 of NZ_CP094470.1, read as the reverse complement.
CTTTTTGTTATACAGTCATTAAGCTTTCCAGCTGATGTACCAGATCCACCGCCTGATGGTCGAGCGCCGTGGTGGGCTTCCAGTCTGGCTGCGCAAAGGGGCGGCGTTCCTCCTCTGGTTCCGGCGGTGCGGCCTGCGGGGCAGGCTCCTGCTCCGGTACAGCATCCGGCTGGGGCTGCTCTGCCTTGGGAGCATCCGCCGCCGGGTGGAACACGATCACCGGCAGGCCGGGCTGTTCCAGCACCTTGGGCTGCGGGGGCACGGGCGGCAGCAGGCTGTTTGCCCGCGCCTGCTCACACAGAGCTTCCAGCTCGGCGTTCTCCTGCCGCAGTGCCACCATCTCCCGCTCACAGGCGTAAAGCCGGGTCTGGTAACGGCGGATTTCCGCATTGGCAGCAGCAAGACGGCGGTTCAACAGCTCCGCCTGAGCGGGCTGGCTCGGGAGCCGTCTCCCGGTTTCCGGTTCGACCTGCGCCATCATTTCCTCCACTTCCTGCACCCTGCGCAGAGCGCGGCGGTATTCACGGGCAGCGGCGGCACAATAACGCTCCACACAGCGCAGCACACTGGTCCTGCGGCAGCTCAGCCATTCGGTGCGCAGCCAGATGTCGTTTGGTACCATCTCTGCTCCTCCCGCTCACGCGCGCAAGAGACCACGCCCCCTCCCGGGCGGTTCACACTGTAACTTACAAACTTACTTGCGCTTATTCAGGATCGCCAGCAGCTCATCGTAGTAACGGTTGTCGCTGCTCTCTTCCTCCACCGGCTTTGCAGCGCTGTTTGCGGCGGCAGCAGGCTGCTGCTTTGCAGCACCCGCGCCGGACACATCAGAGCTGAACACTGCGCTGGGGGTGGAAGCACCGGCACCGGCGGCGTTGTTCAGGCTGCTGCGCAGGCCATCGGCAGCCTTGTTGTCAAAGCCGGTGGCCACAACGGTAACGCGCATCTCATCGGACAGGTTCTCATCGAACGCAGTACCCCAGATGATGTTTGCATCGGGGTGAGCGCTCTGGGTGATGAGGCCGGCAGCAGTCTCGACATCCTCCAGGCCGATATCGGGGCTGGAGGTGATGTTGATGATCACGCCGTGTGCACCGGCAATGCTGGTTTCCAGCAGCGGAGAGGAGATTGCAGCCTTGGCAGCATTCTCTGCCTTACCTGCGCCCTTGGCGCTGCCCACGCCCATGTGGGCGTAACCGGCATCCTTCATAATGGAGCGCACGTCGGCGAAGTCCAGGTTGATGAAGGCGGGCACATTGATCAGAGCGGAGATGGACTCCACGCCCTGACGCAGCACATTATCGGCGGCCTGGAAGGCGTTCATCAGGGTGATCTTTTCCTGGCTGATCATCTTCAGGCGCTCATTCGGGATAACGATCAGGCTGTCAACGTGCATGAGCAGGTTTGCAATGCCCTGCTCTGCCAGGCCCATCTTGCGCTTGCCCTCAAAGGAGAAGGGCTTGGTGACGATGCCCACGGTCAGGATGCCCAGATCGTGTGCCACCTCAGCCACAACAGGAGCCGCACCCGTGCCGGTGCCGCCGCCCATACCGGCAGTGATAAAGACCATCTGGGAGCCCTTCAGGGCATTTGCGATCTCGTCCTTGCTTTCCTCGGCAGCACGCTGGCCGATCTCGGGATCAGCACCCGCGCCGCGGCCCTTGGTGAGCTTGGAGCCCAGCTGCACCTTGGTGGCAGCATGGTTCTTGGCCAGCGCCTGCTGGTCGGTGTTCATTGCAATAAATTCTACGCCCTGCAGACCGTCGCTGACCATGCGGTTGACTGCGTTGCCGCCGCCGCCGCCCACACCAATGACCTTGATCGTCGTAACGTTTTCATCCATTTCTTCGTCGAGCATGAGTGCCATAACTTTTGTCCTCCATCGGATATGTTATCGTAAACCTGCGCTTTTCGCACAAGAAGAGTTCGATACTATACTTATATAACTGTATCGTATCATCTTTTTGTCCCGATTGCAAGACAAATTTGTTTTTTTGCAGAGGTTTTTTTCACCGACCCGTTTCCCGGGGCCGATTCCCGCCGAATTTGCGCCCCCAAACCGGCCAAAATCTCTGTAAATCCGGCATAGCCCCGGTCGATATGCGCCGGGTGGGTGATGACCGTGGTTCCCCGGGCCGCAAGCCCCGCCAGCACCAGTGCCGCCCCGCCCCGCAGGTCGGGGGCCTCCACCACGGTGCCGCACAAATGGCCGCCCGGTGCAATGGTCAGCACCCTGCCCGCCGTTTCGGCCTGTGCACCCAGGCGGCAAAAACCCTCGGCACAGCCGAACCGGCGCTCAAAGATCACGTCCTCGATGCTGCTCTCGCTGTCGGCACAGAGCATTGCCGCCGCCAGCAGCGGGGCGGCATCGGTGGCAAGGGCCGGATAGGCTCCGGTGAACACCCGGCCTGCCCCGTGCAGCCGCCCAAAGCGGGAAATTCGCACCGTATCCCCTGCCGGTTCCACCCGGCACCCCATTTGTCCCAGAATTTCCAGCACCGGTGCATAGAGCGCAGGGGCGCAGCCGGTCAATTCCACCCGGCCGCCCGCCGCCGCACAGCCGCAGGCCAGCGTGGAAGCAAAAATACGGTCGGGCAGGGGCGAAAAACAGCACCCGGAAAGTCCCCGCCGCCCTTCGATGCGGATCGTGGAGCTGCCTGCCCCCTCGATGCAGCCGCCGCACCGGTTCAGAAAAGCGGCAAGGTCGGCGATCTCCGGTTCCCGGGCCGCCCCCCGCAGGATGGTCCTGCCCTTGGCACAGGCAGCGGCCAGCAGAAGCGTCTCAGTGGCCCCTACGCTGGGGAAACGCAGGGTGATCTCGGCCCCGTGCAGGCCGGAGGGAGCCGTCAGCACCAGCCGCCCTTCTCCCGCTTCCAGCTCCACCGCCCCCATTTTTGCCAGCCCCGCCAGATGCAGGTCGATGGGCCGGGCCCCGATGCGGCACCCGCCGGGCAGGCTGGTCTCGGCGCGGCCCAGCCTTGCCAGCAGGGGCGCGCAGAACAAAATGGAGGCCCGCATTTGTCCCGCTGTTTGCCCCGGCAAAGTGCTGTTGGCAGGCGGGCCGGAGAGTACCGCATCACTGCCCTCCCACCGGGCGGCACAGCCCACGCCCCGCAAAAGCGCCATGCAGTGTTCCACATCTGCAAGGCGGGGCACAGCCTGGAGCCGCACCTCTCCCGTGCAGAGCAGTGATGCCACAAAAAGCGGCAGAACGCTGTTTTTTGCCGCCGGAATTTTTACGCTTCCGTTCAGCGGGCGGCCCCCTGTCACCACGATTCGTTCCTCCATGTCCGTGCCCCCATTCCGCAAAAGATACCCCACCGTATGCAAAACAGGGCCGGAGTGTGAGGCGGACAAGTTTGTTTTGTAATTTATAGCATCCTCGCCCTCTCAGGCGCTTTGCGCCAGCACCGGGTTGCGGCTCCCAGCATCCGCTTCGCGCAAACCCTTGCGCTTGCGTCCTGCTGGCCGCGGCCCCAACAACTCCTCCCTCATTCCGCCGCAGGCGGTGGTCGTCGTCGTTGCTCCCAAAGGGAGAGCCTTTGGCAATTCAACTTTATGTTTTCTATTCCGTCAGGTCTCACCTCTTGATACGGATAGGACAATACCCATCTCTCCCAACAGCATCATCAAGCTCGTTCCTCCGGAGGAGAAAAAGGGCAGGCTGATGCCGGTGTTGGGGATGGTATTGGTGACCACGGCCACATTGAGGACAGCCTGCAGGGCCACCTGCACGGTAAAGCCCACCACCAGCAGTGCCCCAAAACGGTCGGGAGCATGGGCGGCAATGGTAATGCCCCGCCAGAGCAGCAGCACGAACAGCAGCACCACGGCGCAGGCCCCCACAAAGCCCAGTTCCTCGCAGACGATGGAGAAGATGAAGTCGTTCTGGGGTTCGGGCACAAACAGATGCTTCTGGCGGCTGTTCCCCAGCCCCAGCCCGGTGGCTCCGCCGGAGCCGATGGCGTACAGGCTCTGGATGGTCTGGTGGCCGTCCCCCAGCGGGTCGGCAAAGGGGTCCTGCCAGGAGCGCAGGCGGTCGGCGGCGTAGGGCACAAGGTCCGGCATAACGACCACCGCTGCCCCGATGGCGGCCGCCCCGCCCACGCCCGCCAGCACGAACCACCGCAGACCTGTGCCGCCCACGAACATCAGCACTGCCCCGATGCCCAGGATCAGCAAAGTGCCCGAAAGATGGGGTTCCAGCAGCATCAGCGCCGCCACCACCCCCAGCACCAGCACAAAGGGCAGCACCCCCACCGCAAAGCTGCGCATCCTGTCATGGTTCAGCGAGATGATGTGCGAAAACACCAGCACCACGGCAAATTTTGCGATCTCGCTTGGCTGCAGGGTACCCACCCCCGGCAGCACCAGCCACCGTTTGCAGCCGTTGTATTCCGGCATAAAAAGCACCACCGCAAGCAGCACCAGCGAGACTCCCAGCAGCGGCCAGGCCAATTTGTGGAAGATATGATAGTCCACCCGGCTGGCCATCCACAGCCCCGCAATGCCCATGGCAGCGTAGAGCAGCTGGGGGCGCAGGTAGGCAAAGGCATCGCCCCGCCGGTAAAGGGCCACCGCCCCCGATGCACTGCCCAGCATCACCAGCCCGAACCCCACCAGCGTGAGTACCAGCACCAGAAACGGCAGGTCCATGGCCGACAGCGGCCGCAGCGGTGCCTTGTGCCGCCCGCCCCGCGGCAGTGCCGCAGCTTCTTTCATCTCGTCACCCCCAGTTTCACTATTGTATGTCAAAACCGGGGCTGCTAGTCTATTTTCTTGAGGTTCTGCGTAAGGATAAGCAGATACTGGTTTTGGAGCGTCAGCGACCAGATTGAAAAGTAAATCTTATGCCAAGGGCTCCCCTACTAGGGGAGCTGTCGCGGCGAAGCCTGCGACTGAGAGGTTGGACAGAGCAGGGCTTATTCAAGAAGGGAGAGTTTCTATGCCCAAAGTTCTCCGCACCCTGCCCGAGCGTGGATTCCGCCGCCGGGCACGGGCCGTGGCGGTGCTGTTCTGTGCCGTCTGCCTGGGGCTGGCCGTGCGGCTCTTTTTCCTGCAGGTGCGCACCGACGGCTTCTATGCCGACCGCGCACAGGGCCAGCAGCTGCGGGACACCGTGGTCTCCGCAGACCGGGGGCGTATTTACAGCGCCGACGGCCTTTTGCTGGCCGCCAACAGCAGCTGCTGGACCCTGCGGGCCTCGCCCCGGGAGATGCCGGAAGAGAAAATCACCCTTGCCGCCCACGGCCTTGCGGAGATCTTAGCGCTGGACGAAGCGGCCCTGCTGGAAAAATTCAGCGACCGCCGCTCCAACGATTGCCTGCTCCGCTACCGGGTGGACCGTGCCGCAGCCGATGCTGTGCGGGACTTTTGCGAAGAAAACAGCATCACCGGCATCCGTATCAATCAGGACAGCAAGCGCTGGTATCCGCAGGGAGCGTTTCTGGCTTCGGTGCTGGGGTTCACCAATGTGGACAACGCAGGGGTGGCTGGGCTGGAACTGAAATATGATGATCTGCTCACCGGGGAAAACGGCGTGGTGCTCACAGCTGTCAACGCCTGGGGCTACACACTGGAGCAGAGCTACGAGACCGAGCATTTTCCCACCGAGGGGGACGGCCTGCGGCTCACCATCGACAGCTGTATCCAGCACTACCTTGAAAATGCGCTGTCCTACGCCGTGCAGGAGCACCATGTAGCGGCGCGGGCCGTGGGAATCATTATGGATGTGAACACCGGGGCCGTGCTGGCCATGTCCACCACGCCCTCCTACGACCCCAACGAGCCCCGTGTCATTGCCGACACCGCCGCCCGGAACACCGTGGAAGCCCTGACCGGTGATGCGCGCAAGGCCGCTTTACAGCTGGCCCAGCAGACCCAGTGGCGGAACAAGGCCGTCAGCGACCTGTACGAGCCGGGCAGCGTGTTCAAGCTCATCACCTGCGCGGCGGCGCTGGATGCCGGAGCCATCACAAAGCATTCCAGCTTCTACTGCGGGGAATCCATCTCGGTGGCAGGCACCCGCTTCCACTGTGCCAACCACAAGCGCCATGGGACCCAGAGCGTGACCCAGGCGCTGGAAAATTCCTGCAACCAGAGCTTCATCCAGATCGGGGCCCGGCTGGGCAGGGAGGCCTTCTGCGATTATTTTGCCGCCTTCGGCCTGCGGGAGCCCACTGGCATCGACCTGCCCGCCGAGCCGAAAAAGAGCCTGTACTATACCGCCGACCGGATGGGCCCGGTGGAGCTGGCCTCCTGTGCCTTTGGGCAGAGCAGCAAGATCTCCTATCTGGAAATGGCGGCGGCAGTCTGCGCCGTGGTCAACGGGGGAAAGCTGATGCAGCCCTACGTCGTCTCGGAGATCCTGGCCCCGGACGGCAGTACCATTGAGCAGCTTTCCCCTGTCTGCAAACGGCAGGTGCTCAAGGCAGAGACCAGCCAGACCATGCGGGAGATGATGGAGGCCGTGGTGCTCCACGGCGGTGGACGGAACGCCCAGATCCCGGGCTACCGGGTAGGCGGAAAAAGCGGCACCAGCCAGAAGCTGGACAGCGCCGACGAAAAAGCCCGCATTGCCAGCTTTGTGGCGGTGGCTCCCATCGACGATCCGCAGTTTCTCTGCCTGATCTGCCTGGACGAACCCCACAGCTGGACGACCGCAGGCGGCAGCCTGTCGGCCCCGGTCTGTGCCGAAGTGCTGGAGCAGACGCTGGTGTACAGGGGCGTGCCCCGCGCCACGGAAGCCCCGGCTGCCTCCACAGCAGAGACCGCCGCAGACCTCCCCGCTGACGGCGACAGTTTTGACGGGGCCTGAAAACGGGCAGCAAAAAAGACCGCCGAAGCGGTCTTGAATTGCTTGTTTTCAGTTCTGGTGCGGCTGCTCGCGGAACTTGATCTCGCCGGTCTCGCTGTTCATGGATTCCACAATGGCAAGGCTCTCCAGCTGGATGCCCTTGCTGCGGATGAGCTCGCCGCCCTGCTGGAAGCCCTTTTCCACGGCAATGCCAATGCCCTCAACCGTGGCTCCGGCCTCCTTGGCCAGATCCAGCAGGCCCATCAGGGCACAGCCGTTTGCCAGGAAGTCATCGATGATCAGGACATGGTCCTCTGCGGTGAGGAACTTTTTGGAGACAATGACGTTGTAGATCTTCTTGTGGGTGAAAGACTGGATCTTGGTCTCATAGTTGTCGTAATCCAGGTTGATGCTCATGGACTTTTTGGCAAACACCACAGGAACATTGAACTCGCTGGCAACCACGGCGGCAATGCCGATGCCGCTGGCCTCAATGGTCAGCACCTTGTTGACGGGCTTGCCTGCAAACAGGCGCTTCCACTCCTTTGCCATCTCGCGGAACAGGGGGATGTCCATCTGGTGGTTGATGAAGCTGTCCACCTTCAGCACATTGCCCTCGCGCACGATCCCGTCTCTCTGAATGCGTTCTTCCAGCAGTTTCATATCCGTCTCTTCCTCCAAGCTTTGGTACTGCATTTTGATTTTACCTAGTATACCGGATTTGCCCCCCTGTTTTCAAGGTCTTTTGGCATTTTCTCTCTTGTTTTTCAGCAAAATTTGAGTATACTGGAAGCAACGGCTCCGGGTGGATTTCCGGGGCGCTCCGGGCACAGGGAGAGGTGCCCGTTTTCTGCATCCTGCCGCCTGTTCGGGCGGGATGCATTGTGAGGAGAAGGAGTATCACGCGTATGAAGACCGGATTGATCCTGGAAGGCGGTGCCATGCGGGGCATGTTCACTGCCGGTGTTCTGGATGTTCTGATGGAGCAGGGCATCACGGTAGACGGCATGGTAGGTGTTTCGGCGGGAGCAGTGTTCGGCTGCAACTACAAATCCCACCAGATCGGGCGGACCATCCGCTACAACACCACCTATTGCAACGACAAACGCTATGCCAGCTTCCGCAACCTGCTGCGCACCGGCAACCTGTACAGCGAGGATTTCTGCTACCACGAGGTGCCCGAAAAGCTCGACCCGTTCGACGACAAGGCTTTCCGGGAATCCCCCATGGATTACTTTGTAGTCTGCACCGATGTCCGCACCGGCGACCCCATCTATTATAAGTGCCGCACCGGTGATGCGGAGGATGTGCGCTGGATGGAAGCTTCGGCATCCATGCCGCTGGCCGCAAAGATCGTCAAGATCGGCCATTACGGTCTGCTGGACGGCGGCGTTGCCGATTCCATCCCCATCCGCTTCTTTGAGTCCATCGGCTACAAGCGGAACCTCATCATCCTGACCCAGCCCAAGGGGTTTGTGAAAAAGAAGAATCCCATGCTGCCCGCCATCCGGGCACGGTATCTGCGCTATCCCGCCTTTGTGGAGGCTGTGGCTGACCGCCACGAGCGCTACAACGAAACCCTGAGCTACATCTCCATGCTGGAGCAGTCCGGCAAGGATTACGTTATCCGCCCGCCCATCCCGCTGGAGATCGGTGCCATGGAGCGTGACCCCGACCAGCTGCGCCGCGTCTACGAGACCGGCCGGGCCGTGGCACAGATCCAGGTGGATAAGATCCGGGCCTTCTTTGAAACTGCAAAGGCCGAAGCCGAGGAATGATCACTGTGCTATACTGGGGCAAATCAAAACAGGAGGCACTGATCTATGAACACTCTGGATGCCATTCTCACCCGGCGCAGCTGCCGGGAATTCACCGACAAGCCCATCAAAAGCGAAACACTGCACCAGCTGCTGGAAGCGGCCATGAGCGGACCCAGCTGCGTCAATGCACGGGACTGGTCTTTCGTGGTGGTGACCGACCCGGAAAAGCTGGCACAGATGGCCGATGCCAATGGCCGCCCTGCCGAGCCGCTGCGGAAAGCTGCCGCCGGTATCCTCGTTTGCGGCGACCTTGACCGTGCGTTCCGCTTTGCAAAGGACTACTGGATCATTGACGGAGCCATTGCCGCCCAGAACATCTGCCTTGCTGCACAGGAGCTGGGGCTTGGCGCAGTCTGGCTGGGCACCTGGCCCCAGATGGACCGGGTAGAGGCCCAGCAAAAGCTGTTCGCTCTGCCGGAGACCATTGTGCCCCACTCCATCATCGCCCTTGGCTACCCGGAAGCAGACCTAACTGCCCCGCGTGAGAGCCGCTATGAGGATGACCGGGTACATTTTAACCAGTGGTAGATCTGCCGGACGCAAAAGGCCGCCTCCGTTTTTGAACGGAAGCGGCCTTTTTGTCAGGGAGCAATCAGTTGAGATAGTCACCCACGGGAGCGGAATTGTACTGCTTGATGACCTTTACAATGATGGAGCCATGCCCAGACTGTTGTGTGAACGGCCCGGACATGGGGTTTTATGGTTTTAATGCAGTTACGCCCAATTCTTCCGCCCGTAACGGGTGGTCAGCTGGCAGATCTCCTTTTGGAGCTTCTTGGTCAGCTGGGGCTTTTTCAGCCGCCAGCGCCAGTTCTGGCCCACGGTGGAAGGCTGATTGATGCGGGCGGAGTTATCCAGCCCCAGCCAGTCCTGCATGGGAATGATGCAGGTCGCCGCTGCGCTGCGCAGGATCAGTGCGATCATGCTTTTATAGAGCTGCTCCTCCGGGGTGGCGTAGTCGAACAGATAATCCCGCACCATGGCGCGCTCCGCACCGGTGATGGTCTGGTACCAGGATACCAGCGTTTCGTTGTCGTGGGTACCGGTATAGGCTACGCTGTTCACCGGATAGTTGTGGGGCAGGTAGTCGCTGGCGCTGCCGGTATCCCGGGAGTCAAAGGCAAATTCCAGCACTTTCATGCCAGGGAAACCGCTGTCCCGCACCAGCTGACGCACGGTGTCGCTCATGTAGCCAAGATCCTCCGCAATGATCTCCCGTTTGCCCAGTGCCTGCTCCACAGCACGAAACAGCTCGATGCCGGGGCCTTTTTCCCAGTGGCCCGGTGCGGCAGTCTCGCTGCCGTAGGGGATGGAGAAATACTCATCGAAGCCGCGGAAGTGATCGATGCGCACCACATCGTAAAGCTCGAAGCAGTACCACAGGCGGGTGATCCACCACTGATAGCCGGTTGCGCGGTGGGCTTCCCAGCGGTAGAGCGGATTGCCCCAGAGCTGGCCGGTGGGCGAAAAGCCATCCGGGGGAACGCCAGCCACCGCCGTGGGAATATTGTCCTTGTCCAGTTGGAACAGACCCGGGTTTGCCCATGCGTCCGCCGAATCCAGCGCCACATAGATGGGGATATCGCCGATGATCCGGATGCCCTTGCTGTTGGCGTAGGCCTTCAGCCTGCGCCACTGCTGGTCGAACTTGAACTGGAGATATTTGTGGTACTCCACCTCAAAATACAGCTCCCGGCGGTAATAGTCCATCGCGGGCTGCCAGCGCAGACGGATATCCTCGGCCCACTCGATCCACGGCTTGCCCTCAAAGCGGCCCTTCACCGCCATGAACAGAGCAAAATCGTCCAGCCACCACTTGTTTTTCTCGCAGAAGGCTGTAAACGCTTCGTTGTGGCCGATGTCGCTGCGGGAGTAGGCCAGCCGCAGCAGGCGGCCCCGCTCGGCATACAGGCGGCTGTAGTCGATATCATCTGCCTTGCGGCCAAAGTTTGCCTTTTTGCACTCGGCGGCGGTCAGCACCCCTTCCTCCACCAGTGCGTCCAGGCTGATGAAATACGGATTACCCGCAAAGGCAGAAAAGCTCTGATAGGGGCTGTCGCCGTAGCTTGTCACACCCAGCGGAAGGATCTGCCAGTAAGTCTGCCCGGCTTCCTTGAGCCAGTCCACAAAGTCGTATGCTTCCTGCGAAAAGCAGCCGATGCCGTAAGGGGACGGCAGACTGCTGACGGGCAGCAAAATACCTGCACTTCTCTGCATCTTCATTTCCCTCTTCCTTTATAACTCGATCAGAACACCCGCGTGGTCGGATACCTGCGGCTCCCGCAAGCCGTCGAACACCACCCGGGTGCTTTTTACAGCGATCGCCTGGGAGCACCAGATCTGGTCAATGCGCTTTTTTGCCGCCGCATCCGGGGCATCCCGCCAGCCATCAATGGCCTGCATGACGGTGTAGCCCTCGTCCCGCTGCTGTGCCAGACGGTAGGTGTCCTGCCAGCCGCTGCGGAGCACAAGGTCGTAGCCCTCGCCCCGCACGTCGGCCTCGCTGTTGAAGTCTCCCAGCAGAAAGGCGGTCTTTTTTGCGCCTGCCGCCCGGGACAGCGTTTCCCACTGGGCGGCAAAAGGTTCCACTTCGTCCTTCCACCAGCCCAGATGCACTGTGTAATACCAGACATCTCCTGCGCAGATGCCCAGGGTGCGGCGGGTCTTCCAGCAGCTGTAATCATCGGACTTGCTCAGCAGCAGGTTTTCAGCGGCGGTGATGGGTGCACGGCTGAACACTGCCGCGCCCTCATCGTACCTGTCGTAGCCGATCTTTGCCGGAAGCCAGCTCCAATGGTACTGCACGCCCTGCTTTTCCAGCATCCGGGCCACGGCTGCGGCGTGGTTGTCCGCTTTCAGCAGCACTGTATTGCCGGAGCAGGGATAATACCTTGCCGGAATCTCTCCCAGCAGCGGAGCGGCGGCGGTCTGGTTCACCTCCTGCAGGGCGAACACCTCCGGCTGCTCCCTGGCGATAAAGTCTACAAAGATCTTCCGTTTTGCCTCATAGTCCGGCTCGATGAGGCTGTGGGTATTCAAAGTCAGCAGTTTCATAGTTTTTTACAGAATATCATTGATGTCAGATTTCAGAACGTCTGCCTTGGGGCCGTACACAGCCTGAATGCCGTCGCCCTTCACCAGCAGGCTCAGAGCACCCTCGGCCTTCCATGCGGCAAGGTCGGCCACCTTGGCAGGGTCCTTCACGGTAACACGCAGACGGGTCATGCAGGCATCCACCAGCACAATGTTCTCCCGGCCGCCCAGCAGGGCGATGATGCGCTCGGCCTGGCCGTTATCGGACTTTTTATCTGCCTTCTTCTCGGCCTTGGTATCGGCTGCAGCATCGTCCGCGTTGTCATCGGTGTAGTTGCCCAGACGGCCCGGCGTTGCCAGCTTGAGCTTGCCGATCATGAAATAGGCCACGAAATAGCCGATGACAAAGAACGCCACCACGCAGAGCACAAAGTTGATGATGTCGCCGCCCAGACCGGCCTGCAGGGACATGGGGATACGGGTGATGAATTCCAGATTGCCGAAAGAGTGCAGGCGCAGATGGATGATGCCTGCCATGGCAAAGGCACAGCCCTGCAGCAGTGCGTACACGATGTACAGCGGCATGGCGCAGAACATGAACATGAATTCCAGCGGCTCAGTCACACCGGTCAGGAACACAGCCAGCGCGGTGGAGATGAACATAGACTTATACTTTGCGCGCTTGTCGGCATCCACACGGCGGAACATGGCCAGCGCAATGCCCAGCAGCAGACCGGTTGCACCGATCATCTGGCCCACCTTGAAGCGGGCGGGGGTAACGGTGGTCAGCAGGTTGTTGTAAGCGGCCATGTCGCCGGCTTTCTTGAAGTTGATGAGGTCGTTGGCCCATGCCAGCCACAGCGGGTCCTGGCCAAACACCTGACTGCCCGCATTGACACCGGTGGCAATGGTGTAGGTGCCGCCGAAGGAAGTGTAGTTCATGGGGATGGTCAGCATGTGGTGCAGGCCGAAGGGCAGCAGCAGACGCTCCAGCGTGCCATAGATGAACGGAGCCAGAACGGGAGAAGTCTCGGAAGAGTTTGCGATCCAGATGCCGAAGTTGTTGATGCCGGTCTGGACCACAGGCCAGAACAGTGCCAGCACCATGGAAATGACCACAGAATAGGCAATGACCACCATAGGCACAAAGCGCTTGCCGTTGAAGAAGGCCAGTGCATCCGGCAGCTTGCGGAAGTTATAGTATTTATTGTAAGCCACGCCGCCCACAAAACCGGCAATAATGCCCACGAACACGCCCATGTTCAGGGCCGGGGCACCCAGCACAGAGGTGAAGTAGCCGTTGACGGCGATCTCCCGCCCGAACAGGGTGTGGGTCACGGCGTTGGGGTCTTCCAGCATGGCGCTGGTGACACCGAAGATGTTGCCGGTGATGACATTGATGAGGGCAAATGCCAGCACAGCCGCAAAAGCACCGCCGGCACGCTCCTTTGCCCAGCTGCCGCCGATGGCCACGGCAAACAGGATGTGCAGATTGTTGATGACCGCCCAGCCAATGTTTTCCATGGTGGTGCCAATGGTCATAACTGCCGCAATGTCACCGCCGCCCATCTGCACCAGCTTGCCCAGACTGATCATCAGGCCGGCAGCAGGCATGACGGCGATGACGGTCATCAGCACCTTGCCCAGCTTCTGTAAGAAGTCAAAGTTGATAAGCCCCTTTTTCCCCGGAGCTGCTTGTGTTGTTGCCATAATGTTCCTCCTTGTTTCCTTTTGCGCCATTTTACGCAATCGTTGCGCTTCAGTTGCGTAACTTTACGCAACAAGAATAATCCAACTCTGCAATTTTTACAAGAGTTTTCTAGGTCAAAAATATATTTTCTTCTTTTTGCACAACAGCCCGCAAGTTTCTTTGTTGAAAACATCGAAAGTGCGCAAAGGGCGCAGTTGCATACTCTGCGCAAACTCGTGCGCAAATCATTGACATTGCGTGCAAACCGCTTTACAATAGACCTATTACATCAGGGAGGAACAGACTATGGCAGTTACCATCAAGGATGTGGCAGCAGCGGCGGGGGTTTCGCCTTCCACGGTGTCCCGCACCTGCAAGGACAGCCCTTCCATCAGCCGGGAAACCAAGGAGCGGGTGCGCCGCATTATGGCACAGCTGGGCTATGAGCCGAACTTTGAGGCCGAACCGGTGGAGGCCTTTTCCAAGACCATCGGCATCATTCTGCCCTCCTCCCAGAGGGATGTCTACGAGAACGCCTTCCATCTGGAGATCATCCGCGGCATCGGGCAGTTCTGCAACCAGCGGAGGTATGTGAACACCGTCATCACCGGGCAGGACGATGCAGAGGTTCTGGATGCCATCCAGAGCATGGTGGCCAACGCGCAGGCAGATGGCTTTATCCTGCTCTATTCCAAAAAGGACTGCCCGGTGGCAGCCTACCTGCGCAGCGAAGGGCTGCTCCATGTCATTGTGGGCAAGGCGGCGCAGTCTGCAAATCAGACCATCTATATCGACAACGACAACGCCCTTGCCGGTGAGGAAGCCACCGATTACCTCTATGAAATGGGCCACCGCCGCATTGCCTATTTTGGTGTCAGCAACGCCATGCTGTTTTCGGCAGAGCGCAGGCGCGGCTACCAGATGTCCCTGCTCAAGCACGGCATCACCCCCCGGGAGGAGGACTGTGTGGAGGTCAATACCCTGAACGATGCTTACGAGGAGCCACTGAAGTCTCTTCTCACCGCACCGGACCATCCCACAGCCATGCTGGTCAGCGATGACATTCTGGCCGTGGTGCTGGAACAGTTCTGCGGCAAACTGGGGCTGCGCGTCCCGAAGGACCTTTCCATCGTTTCCTTCAACAATTCCCTGTTCTCCCGCATCACCAGCCCCCAGCTGACCACCGTGGATGTGAACCCCTATCAGCTGGGCATGGAGGCCGCCAGCCAGACCATCAACCACATCGAGAACCCGAATCTGCTGGCAACAAAGATCCTTGTGCCGCACAAGCTCATCCCCCGGGAGAGCTGCTGCCCACCGGAAGTCTGATCAAAACAATGAGGCCGTTCCCTCTCTTTCTCAGAGAAGCGGAACGGCCTCATTTTGTTTATTTTTTCCGGTACTCCCGCGGAGTCATGCCAAAATGCGCCTTGAATGCCCGGTTAAAATAGGAGAGGTTTTCAAACCCGCACCGGGAAGCGATCGTCAGCACCGTCTCGTCCGTAGCATGCAGCGCTTCGGCAGCGGCATTCAGCCGGTATTCGTTCAGAAAGGCAACAAAGCTCTGCCCTGTCATCTGCCGGAACCAGCGCATGAAGTGGCTGGAACTGAAGGAGCAGACCCCGGCGGCATCGGCGACCCGAAGCCCCTCGGCATAATGGACAGAGATCCATTGCAGAACGGCTTTCAGCCGCTGGGTATCGGCAGTTTCCGCGGGGAACTGCTGTTTCCCCTGCGCAATGAGCAGTGAGAGAAAGCGCAGCAGTGCTCCTTTGACCAGCAGCTCATAGCCGGGAAGCTTGGCACGGTTGGCTTCCTCCACCTCCCGCAGGCAGGCGGCGGCCTGGAGATAACACAGGTCGTTGGGAGTCAGCCGCACAGGCAGCAGCAGCCGCCCGCTCTGGAGCGGAAGCAGGTATTTTTCGGCGCAAAGGTCCTCCGCACCGCCCAGAAGCTCCAGCTCAAAGATAATGTTCTCGTATTCCATGCGCTGCCCCTCTGCCTGCCGCAGGGCGTGAAGGGTGCCGGGCGTAAAAATAAAGATATCCCCCTGATAGGCCGGGCAGGACGCAGCGCCCACCTGCACCAGCCCCGCGCCCCGCTTGACAAAGACCAGCTCCATGCTCTCCTGCCAGTGCAGTGCCACCTGCGGGAAATCTCCCGGAATGGTGCAGGGATACAGATTGAAGGGGAACCGCACGGCCCCGTGCTGCTTGGTTTCCTGCAAAGAAGCCTGATTATGCATCATCTCACCTCCAGATGATAGGATTGTACCATAATTTGCTCCTTTAAGGCAAGATTTCGATTGTTTTATCTGTTATATCTTGCATTATAAATGTCAAACCTGTTTTCCGTAAGGTGTATCTGAAAACAAAGGAGGATCCATTATGAGCTTTACCGAAACATTACAGAGCCTCACCGGAAAGCTGCTGGCGGACTGCACCGATCAGGAGCTGTATCTGGCACTGCTGGAGCTGGTGCGGCAGAAGAGTGCCGACCGCGTGCAGCCCGTTACCGGCCGCAAGCTGTACTATATCAGCGCCGAATTTCTCATCGGCAAGCTGCTGTCTAACAACCTCATCAATCTGGGGCTGTACGAAGAAGCCCGGGATGCACTGGCCGCTGCCGGAAAGCGTCTTTCCGATATTGAGGAAGTGGAACCGGAGCCTTCTCTCGGCAACGGTGGTCTGGGCCGTCTGGCAGCCTGCTTCCTGGATTCGCTGGCAACGCTGAACCTGCCCGGCGACGGCGTGGGCCTGCGGTATCACTTTGGCCTGTTCCACCAGTCCTTTGAGGATGGTGTGCAGAACGAAAAGCCCGACCCCTGGCTCACCGCCCACAGCTGGGCCGAAAAGACCGATGTGACCTACCCGGTGGAGCTGGCGGGCAAGGAATACACTGCCCGGCTGTACAAGCTGGCTGTCACCGGTTACGAGGGGCGCACCAACACCCTGAATCTGTTCGATCTGGATACCATCGACGAGAGCATCGTCCATGACGGCATTGCCTTTGACAAGACCGCCATCGACAAGAACCTGACCCTGTTCCTCTACCCGGACGACTCCGATGAGGCAGGCCGCCGTCTGCGGGTGTATCAGCAGTACCTCATGGTTTCTGCCGGTGCCCAGCTCATTCTGGCAGAGTGCGCCGCCCGGGGCTGCAATTACCACGATCTGGCCGACTACGCCGCCATCCAGATCAACGACACTCACCCCAGCATGGTCATCCCGGAGCTGATCCGGCTGCTGGGGCAGCGGGGCATTGAGTTTGAGGAAGCTGTGGAGATCGTTACCAAGACCTGCGCCTACACCAACCACACCATTCTGGCTGAGGCACTGGAAAAGTGGCCCCGCGCCTATCTGGATGCAGTGGTGCCCCAGCTGATGCCCATCATTGAAAAGCTGGACGCACTGGCCCGCACCCGCACCGAGGACGAGAGCCTTGCCATCATCGACAAGGATGACCGGGTACACATGGCCCACATGGACATCCACTTCACCCATTCCACCAACGGCGTGGCAGCGCTGCACACCGAGATCCTGAAAAATTCCGAGCTGCACGGCTTCTATGAGCTGTACCCGGAAAAGTTCAACAACAAGACCAATGGCATCACCTTCCGCCGCTGGCTGCTGGAATGTGACCTGCGCCTGACCGCCACGCTGGAAAAGCACATCGGTTCCGGCTTCCGCAAGGACGCTGCCGAGTTGGAGAAGCTACTGGCCTTCGCCGACGACGAAGCCGTGCTGGGCGAGTTGACCGCCGTGAAAAAGGCCAACAAGGCAGCGCTGGCAGACTGGCTGCTGCGCACCCAGAAGGTGGCAGTAAATCCCGATGCCATGTTCGATATCCAGTCCAAGCGGCTGCACGAGTATAAGCGTCAGCAGCTGAACCTGCTGTACCTCATCCATCAGTATTACGAGATCAAGGCAGGGCACCTGCCTGCCATGCCGCTGGTGAGCATCTTTGGTGCCAAGGCTGCTCCTGCCTACACCATTGCCAAGGACATCATCCATGCCCTGCTGACCCTCTCCAAGGTCATCGCCGCAGACCCGGAGGTGTCCAAGTGGCTGCAGGTGGTATTTGTGGAAAATTACAACGTCACCGCTGCCGAAAAGCTCATCCCTGCCTGTGACCTGTCTGAGCAGATCAGCCTTGCCTCCAAGGAGGCCTCCGGCACCGGCAACATGAAGTTCATGCTGAACGGTGCGCTGACGCTTGGCACCATGGATGGTGCCAATGTGGAGATCAGCCAGCAGGTGGGCGAAGAGAACATTTATATCTTCGGCCAGACCTCCGATCAGGTCATTCACCGCTACGCCGTGGGCGATTACGACCCGGCCCAGTGGGTGGAGGGCGATGCCAACATCCGCCGCGCCATCAGCTTCCTCACCGGCCCGGAGATGCTGGCTGCCGGCCATGCTGAAAATTTGACCCGCCTGCACAATGAGCTGATCCACAAGGACTGGTTCCAGACCCTGCCGGACTTCAACGCCTATGTCGTCCGCAAAGGGCAGGCCCTCAGCGATTACGCCTGCGACCCCATGGGCTGGCGGCGCAAGTGTCTGGTGAACATTGCCAAAGCCGGGATGTTCTCCTCCGACCGCACCATTGCCGAGTACGACCGTGACATCTGGCATCTGGGGAAGTAACCGTTTTTACTTTGCGTCATCCCAGCATCCAGCAGTTTCTTGTAGAAGATTCACTGCTTTCTGTGGAAAGAGCTATCATTTCGGTACACCGGAGCATCTGCGGACGCTCCGGTGTACTATTTTCACAGGGAAGGCTTCTGCTCCAACAGGTCTGTCATGCTGCGCAGGCTGATGCCAAGGGTGGAAAGGTTATGCAGCATCGCACTGGTGGCAGGGGGCAGGATGCCCAGAGCCCCCAGAAGGATGAGGGCCGAGTTGAAGCTGAGCACAAAGCGGTAATTGCTGCCCACCCGCTTTTGCAGGGCGTTGGCAATGGCTTTTAAGGTCACCAGCTCTTCCAGACTATCCGCGCGGATGGTCACATCGGCAATCTCCCGGGCGATGGCGGCACCGGAATGGATGGCGATGCCGATATCTGCCGCCGACAAAGCGGGCGAATCGTTGATGCCGTCGCCGATCATCACAACGGTATGTCCCTCGGCTTTGGCGTTGCGGACAAAGGCGGCTTTATCCTCCGGCAGCACCTCCGCAAAGCAGCGGTCTACCCCCACCTGCGCCGCAATGGCGCGGGCAGTGCGGTCACTGTCGCCGGTCATCATAACGGTCTGAGTGATGCCCAGCTTTTGGAGCTGGCGCAGCACCTGTGCCGCCTCCGGGCGCAGGGGGTCTGCAATACAGATGACCCCCACCAGCACCCCGGATGCTGCCAGATACAGGTGGGAATACTGCGGATCCAGCCCATCAAACTTTGCCTGTTCCCCTGCCGGGATGGTGCAGCCCTCGTCCTCGAAAATAAAGTGGGCGCTGCCGATGACCACCCGCTTGCCCCCTACCCGGCTGGCAATGCCATGGGCCACGATGTACTCCACCTCGGAGTGCATCTCTTCGTGAGAAATTCCCCGCTCCTTGGCAGCACGGACGACGGCGTTTGCCATGGAATGGGGGAAATGCTCTTCCAGACAGGCGGCAAGCTGCAATACCTCCTGCTCCCCGCAGCCGGAGAAAGGCACTATCTGCACCACCTGTGGGGTGGCACGGGTGAGGGTGCCGGTCTTATCGAACACGATGGTGTCCGCCTTTGCCAACGCTTCCAGATACTTGCCGCCCTTTACGGTGATGTGATATTCCCCGCACTCCCGCATGGCAGAGAGCACTGCCAGCGGCATGGAAAGCTTCAGCGCACAGGAGAAGTCCACCATCAAGATGGAGATGGCCCGGGTGACGTTGCGGGTAAAGGCATAGGTAGCCACCGTACCGGCAAGGCACCACGGCACCAGACGGTCGGCCAGCTGCAAAGCCCGATTTTCGGTGCCAGACTTGAGCTTTTCCGATTCCTCGATCATGGCCACGATCTTATCGTAGCGGTTGGCACCGCCCTCAGCTTTAGCCACAAGGACGCATTCGCCCTCTTCCACCACCGTTCCGGCGTAGACGGTAGCACCGGTGGTCTTGCGCACCGGCATGGACTCGCCGGTCAGGGCAGCTTGGTTCACCATAGCTTCGCCTTCCAGCACCATGCCGTCCAGCGGGATCATGTTGCCGGAGCGCACCACCACTTCGTCCCCGGCGTGGACACGGGTCAGCGGTACCAACACCTCGCCCTGCGGGGTGCGCACCCAGACCTTATCCACGTTCAGCGCCATGCTGCGAGCCAGGTCGTCCAAGCTCTTTTTCCTCGTCCACTCCTCCAGCAGGCTGCCCACCGTCAGCAGGAACATCACCGACCCTGCGGTGCTGTAATCGCCCCGCAGGAGGGAGGCGGTGATGCTGAGCGCATCCAGCACCTCTACCTCCAGCTTGCGGTGCAGCAGGCAGCGGATACCCTTCCAGACAAAGGCGATGGAGCGCCATACCGTATATGCCGCCGCAATGGGCGCGGGCAGGAACACCTTGCGGAACACCCGGCCCGCCACAAGGTTGACCATCTTCTCCTGATATTCCTGATTGATTTTCCGGCTATCGTGGGAAGTGACCAGCACCTCTAACTCTTCGTTGTCAAAGCGGTAGGCCGCCAGCAGGGCGGCGGCATCCTTCCGGCTGCCCCGGTAGGTCAGCACCACATCTCCGGTGCGCTCGTAGACGGTGGCTTTTTGAATGTTGTCCTGCCCGTTCAGGTAGGCTTCCAGCACATCTGCCCGGTGCAGGGTCATCTGCACGGCGCAGACGTGCACCCGCATCCGTCCCTTACCTTCATGTAAGATCGTACATTTCATTGCTTTTCTTACCCCTCTGCGTAAAAAAGAGCCGCCCAAGGGCGGCTCCGCTGCGTTGTATCACTGTGCAGTCTGCTCTGCGGGCTGTTCAGCCGTATCCTCGATGACCTCCTGTGCAGCCTCGGCGGCGCGGCTCTCGTTGATGGCCTTTGCATCGGCAAGGATGTCACCGGCCTCTTCCTGCACCTTGTTCACAGTCTGCATGGTGCAGTCCTTCATCCGCAGCACCGCAGCGGTAGTCTGGGTGTAGACCTTTTTGGCATCCTTGCTGGACAGCACCTTGAAGCCGGCAGAGCCGAACACTACACCACCCAAAAACAGTGCAAGCTTTTTTGTATCAAACATATTTACCCCTCGTTTCTGTGTTTCCTATCTGAGCGCCCATCCCCTTGAGCGGGGGCAGGCTCTTTATCTCTGTATTGTAGCACGCTTTCGGACTTTTTCAATGGTTTTTACCGATGTTAGGACGTATTAACATTGTTAGCAGAAGCTTGATATGGAGGATCATTTTGGTCATGCTCACCTGCAGA
The DNA here is from genome assembly GCF_023347315.1 of Faecalibacterium sp. I2-3-92. Classification (GTDB taxonomy): domain Bacteria; phylum Bacillota; class Clostridia; order Oscillospirales; family Ruminococcaceae; genus Faecalibacterium; species Faecalibacterium duncaniae. The sequence goes on along the minus strand of NZ_CP094470.1, from coordinate 697,440 downwards.
GATCAGCAGAACGTGCCTTGTCCAGTGCTTTCAGCTCGGCACTGCGGGCGTTGTAGGCTTCTGCCATCTCCTGTTCCAGAACTTCGAGCCCTTCCCGGTTGTGATACAGTTCCATGAACAACCATTCCAGCTCGTCCTTATGTTTGGCGAACCGGACTGCAAAATTATCTTGACTTGTCATCTTTCTTTATCTTTTTCGTGTAAGATGAAGCTGCACGCTGGGGTAATCGCCAAACAGCTGCGGCAGGACAAGTCCCGCATACAGCAGGGTGCTGCCGCTGAACCGCATCCCCTTGTGAATGCCGTCCTCTACGTCGTGAGCATACCGGGAGCCGAAATAGTCGATGCCGTCCAGCTCATACACAGCATCTTCTTCCAGCCCACGGAAGCACAGGTGGATGGGCAAGGGATTTGCCTGCGGATGGGTCACCACCAGATTCAGCAGTGCCTCGCTGCCGTCCTCTGCGGCAAACTGCCATGCCGTGAAATATGCGTTTTCTGCCGGGTCGGTCAGCCGGTAATAATCGCCGGTGCGGATCAGGTCGTTCAGCCGCTTGAACCGCTTGATCTGGTTTTTCACTGCGGTGCACTCGGTGCGCTTCAGCTTGCCCAGATCCAGCTCGTAGCCAAAGGTACCGCTCATCGCCACCACAGCACGGGTGTCGATGGGCGTAGTACGGCCGGTCTGGTGATTGGGGCAGGCAGAAACATGGGCACCCATGGTGCAAACCGGGTAGCCAAAGGAGGTGCCGTGCTGGATCGTCAACCGTTCAATGGCATCGGTATCATCGCTGCACCAGATCTGGGGATAGTAGCGCAGCATTCCGGCATCAAAGCGTCCGCCGCCGCCTGCGCAGCCCTCGAACAGCACCTCCGGGAAGCCCTGCGTCAGCCGCTCTGCCAGCGCATAAACGCCCAGTATATAGCGGTGCATGATCTCACCCTGCTGTTCGGCAGGGAAAGCACGGCTGTACACATCGCTCATGCTGCGGTTCATATCCCACTTGATATACTCAATGTGATGCTCCCGCAGCAACTTGCCGATAACCCCTGCCAGATAGTCCACCACCTCCGGGCGGGAAAGATCCAGCACCAGCTGGTTGCGCCCCATGGCAGGCTTGCGTCCGGGCAGTGTCAGCGCCCAGTCCGGATGGGTGCGGTACAGCTGGGAGTTCTCGTTGACCATTTCCGGTTCGATCCACAGGCCGAATTTCATGCCCAGCGCATTGATCTGCCCGATCAGCGGGTCCAGTCCGCCGGGCAGCTTTTCGCAGTTCACGGTCCAGTCGCCCAGGCCCTGATTGTCGTCATTCCGGGTGCCGAACCAGCCATCGTCCAGCACCATCATCTCCACGCCGAGAGAGGCCGCTTTTTCAGCGATCTTTACGATCTTTTCGGTGTTGAAATCAAAATAGGTGGCCTCCCAATTGTTGATCAGTACCGGGCGGCGTTTGTCCTTCCACGGGCCACGGCAGATATTGCGCCGCAAAAAGCGGTGGTACTGCTGGGAAAGCGGGGTCAGACCCTCTGCCGCAAAGGAGAGGATCACCTCCGGGGTGTCAAAGGTCTCGCCCGGCTTCAGGTTCCATGCAAAACGCTCCTCCTGAATGCCGCTCACTACCCGGACAAGCCCGGTCTGAGAGCGCTCCACGTCCATCTGGTAGCTGCCGGAATAGACCATCATCACCCCGTAGCAGGCACCGCTGGTCTCCGTTGCATCCTGCTGGCAGAGGATCAGGAAGGGATTATTGTGGTGGCTGGAGCTGCCCCGCACCGAAGAAATGGTCTGGATATTGGTGCCCACAGCTTCCCGCTCCAGCTGCCGCTCCATGGCGTGTCTGCCGTGGAAATGCAGCAGATCCCATCTGCCAAAGGGCAGATCCAGACAGGCAGATGCCGCCTTGTCCAGCCGCAGCGGGGTATCTCCGTGGTTTGTCAGCCGCGCCGCACGGGTGATGACATCCTGCTGTGCAAACACGCCGTACAGCAGCTCCAGCGTCAGACCGGTGGCCTCGTCCTGCATTCGGACGATCAGGGTCTCGGCATCGTTTTCCTCTGCGTGGGCACAGGGCAGACCGGTCAGCTGATATTTGCCCGCCTCCACCGTGTGGCTCACATAGGTAAAATCTGCGCCAAAAGCACCACGGCTGTCGGCCACCGTCAGGCAGGACAGACGGAAATCGCCCACGTTGCAGCCGGTATACTCCTGCGGGAGCAGATCCGGGGAAATGCCCCGGTGGGTGCGGTAAGCGTAGTAATCCGGCGAGAATCCCCGGTCTGTGCGGGGATACAGCTGCATCAGGTCCCCGGTGCCGATGGTTTTGCCGTAGTACAGATGCAGCAGGTGCCCCAGCGCATCCACCTTCATGTGGTAACTGGTATGGGCGGTCTCCAATACAAAAATGCGTGCCTCGGAATCAAATCGAATACTCATGGATCCTATACCTCAACGAGATTATTTTTAATAGAAATGCCGACAGACAGGCGGTCGTGTCGATTTTCTTGCTTTTGTCAGCTCTTACAAAAGCAGCGAGAAAATTTTGTGCATCATCACATTGCACAGTTTCTTTTCTCTTGTTGTGTCATTATTATACTATCCGCCAGCAGTTTCGTAAATGCAAAAATGCGACTTGTTATATCTCAATCTGTCTTTCATCGAGCAGCATTACAGCGAAGATATTTCCATCGAGGATATCTCCTCCTTCTGCGGACTAAACCGCAGCTATTTCAGCAAGGTATTCCGAGATACCATGGGCGAAAGCCCTCAGGGATTCCTGCTGCACTACCGCATGGCACGGGCGGCGCAGCTGCTGACTGAAAGCCGTCTGCCCATCAGCACCATCAGCGCCATGGTCAGCTATCCCAATCAGCTTCACTTTTCCCGTGCGTTCAAAAATGTATATGGCATCAGCCCACGGGACTATCGTGCAAAGCATCTTGCACTATAAAAATTGGTCTCATTCTCCGCTATACGCCTTTCGTTTTTCCGACATATAAAAACACCCCATTTGTCAGACCGAATACTGTCGGACAAATGGGGTGTTGTTCATTCAGGGGCGCGCCCTGTTTTTTTACTATGATTCATCATTTTCCACGCGAAGCATCCGGTATCCTACACCAACATGAGTCTGGATCAGATGCGGCGCATCCGGGCATCGTTCCAATTTTTTGCGCAGGGATGCCATGTAAACTCGCAAGGATGCAATGTCATTTTCCTGCGTACTGCCCCATACTTTCTGCGTGAGGGAGGTATGCGTCAGCACTTTGCCCACATTATGCGCCAGCACACACAGCAGTTTGTACTCGATGGGGGTCAAATGCAATTCATTCTCGCTCAACCAGACGCACCCAGCCGAGAAGTCGATCTTTAAAGGACCATTGACAAAAACCGGGCTGTTGATGCCGTCAGAAGCCAGCAGATTCAATCGGCGCTGCGTTACACGCAGTCTTGCCAGCAGCTCATCCACGGAAAACGGCTTTGTCAGATAATCGTCTGCGCCGTTGTCCAATGCTTCGATCTTATCAGAATCCTCGCTCCGGGCACTCAGGACGATGATGGGCAGGTTCGACCATGTGCGGACGCTGCGGATGACCTCGATGCCGTCTATATCGGGCAGTCCAAGATCCAGCAGCATGATGTCCGGATTGTGGCTGGTAGTCATCATGATTGCCGTTTCCCCATTGGAAGCAGTCAGATATTTATAGCCGTGGGTCTTCAGGGTCGTTGTGATCAGACACCGTACAGGAACATCATCCTCTACGACCAGAATGGTCGGCTTATTCATGGATATTCACCTCGCTTTGCGGCAATGCAAAGGAAAAGACACTGCCATTGGGAATGTTGTCACGCAGGGTCAATGTTCCGCCGTGAGCCGTCAGGATTGCACGGCAGAGGGGCAGGCCCAGTCCAAGGCTGCGGTGGCTGTCTGCGATGCGGCTCTGCCCGGTATAAAACATCTCGAACACCTGTGCTTTTGCGCGATCCGGAATGCCGGGACCGTTATCTGCAACTTCCACTACGACCTGATGGTCTTTCCGGTAAGCCGAGATCTGAATAACCGAGCCTACGGGGGTGTATTTGATGGCGTTATCCACCAGATTGACAACGACCTGCATGATCAGCCGTGCATCCACATTGACCAGAAGGATCTCGTCCCCATACTGTGTTGTGATGGTGTGTTCGCAGCTTTTCCGGTTGACATGATGCAGTGCTTCTTCGATCATCTCATCCATCAGCTGCGGTGAGATCTGCAGATTCATCCGCCCATCTTCAATGCGGGTGATGGAAAGCAGATTTTCCACCAGACCGATCAGCCATTGTGCATCGTCAAAAATATCGGTGCAGATCTTGTTCCGGGTCTCTGTATCCAGCGTTTCTCCGTTGGAAAGCAGATTGCTGGCATTACCGGAAATGGAGGTCAGCGGGGTGCGCAGATCATGGGAGATCGTGCGCAGCAGGTTTGCCCGCAACTCTTCATTCTTTGCCTGCACTGTTGCCTGCTCTTTTTCCAGCGCATTTCTGCGGTTTTCGATTGCCAGCGCACCTTCGCCCAGAATGGAAAGCAGCACGCTGTTTTCAAAGGCATCCAGCGGTTTTTCGGACAGATCGATTCCGATCACTCCAAACACACCGCCTCCGGTCCGAAGCGCAAGATAAAGCCCCTTTGCATTCGGGTAGCTATCCGTGCCTGCGCCGGAACGCTTTTTGTTTGCAAACGTCCAGTTTGCTGCATTCCGTTCTTCCGGTGCAGAAAAGATGTTTTGCGCCGTTTCCCCGTCAACCGAAAAAACCTGTTCTGACCCAAGATCTCCGTTTTGTTCCGGGTAAACGATCAGACTCCGGTTCAGCAGCTTCATCAACTGGGACGCTGTCTGAGAGAGGATTTCTTCCTCGCTTTTTGCTCTCTGTAAAAGCTGATTTGTATCAAACAGTATTTTTGTACGGAACGCTGCCTGCGCAGACATTTTTGCATGATCCTTCAACCGTGTTGTCAGGGTGCAGGTAATGATTGCAGAGGTCAGCATCAGGGCAAATGTAACCTGATAACCGGGATCATACGCATGGAATGTCAGGCGCGGTTCCGTCAAGAAAAAATTGTATAGCGCAACACTGGCAATGGAGCCCAGCACACCGCAGGTGTAACCGCTGGTACACAATGCGGTGAACAGCACCCCCAACATATAGAACGTAATAATGTTATAGCGCGCAAAGTCCAATTGTAAAAAAAGAAAGCCGATGAGCGTGATACAGCTCAAAATGCCTGCGGTGATCAGTAAATCGCGGACAGAAGGCAGAAACGGACGGATGAACAGCTTTCTTCCTGAGCCGTAGCCGTTCTCTGCAGAAGCATCCGGGATGATGTAAATATCCAGATTAGGCGCAGTCATCGTCAATTTTTCAGTCAGTGACGGTCCACTCCAGAAATGGCGGCGATGTACGCTGGAGCGCCCCAGTACGATTTTTGTAATACCGGAGATGCGGGCAAACTCTGCGATCTGTTGCGGAATGTCATCCCCGTAGATCGTAGAAATGTCGGCACCTGCCTGCTCTGCCATACGAATGTGCTGCTGCAAACGCCGACAGTCTTCTTTTCCCATCTGATCCGAATCAGGCGTCCGGACATACAGAGCTGTAAAGGTCCCTCCAAACGCCTTTGCCATCGTTGCTGCCGTCCGCACGATCTTTGCATTGGAGGGAGAGGACGACAGACACGCCAGAATATGTTCAGTGGGTGGGTCGTTCCGATTCATAAAGATCACCTGCCTTGCCCACAGTATAGCACAATTTGATGGTCACGACCACCAGCCACGTCTTTTTCCTTCCTGTCGAAGGATCTCCTTCCGCATGTGATCCAGCGCATCTGCTGCCCAAAAACCACTCAACATGACTCCAAGAACCATCAATAACAAAGCAACATCCATACGATCCGTCCTATCTTTTTAGAGCCGGAAACACTTCTGGATCGATGCGTATTTTCCCAAAACCAGCATACTTTCATCCCGGCACAGCTGCGTATCCGGCGTGATGTTCATATCGAGCTTTCCGTCTTTTTTCAGCGCAAGAATGTTGATGTTATACTTTTTTCGGATATTGATCTCACCGATCGTACGATCCATCCATTCCGGCGGAATGGTCACTTCCATGATGGCGTGGTCGTCCTGCAGCTCGATATAATCAAGAATGTGTTCGGAGCTGTATCGGATCGCTGCCCACTTTGCCAGCTGCTTTTCCGGGTAGACCACTTCATCCGCACCGTTGCGCAGCAGAAACTTGGCTTGTACATCCCGCTCTGCACGCGAGACCACAAGCTTTGCGCCCAGTTCCTTGAGCAGTGATGTTGTTTCCAGTGAGCTTTGAAAATTGCCGCCGATGGTTACGATACACACATCAAAATTGCCAACGCCAAGGGAACGCAGAAAGTATTCGCTGGTGCTGTCACCGATCTGTGCATTCGTCACATAGGAAAGCACGGCGTTCACACGGTCTTCGTTGCTGTCGATCGCCATGACCTGATGACCCAGCTCATTCAGTTCCTGCGCAATATGGCGGCCAAAACGGCCAAGCCCAATCAAAAGAATCGATTTCATACCTGTCTCCTTTATCCGATTGCGATCTTCTCCTGCGGCAGACGAGAGTGGGCAGGGCTACTGCCAAATGCCGCATAGATCAACGTCAATCCACCAACACGTCCTAGAAACATCAGTGCGATCAGCACCCCCTGCGAAAGGATGCCCAACTGTGGCGTGATGCCCAATGTCAGACCTACCGTTGCCACAGCCGAAGCAGTTTCATACAGACAGACCGACATCGGCAGCTGCTCTGCCGCAGCAATGACAAAGGCTCCGAGGAAGAACAGCGTCAAATACATCCCTGCGATCGTGGCAGCATTCTTGACCGCGGAACCATCTATGCGCCGCCCGAAAAATTCGGCATCTTCTCTGCGGCGGAAGGTCGCCCACATATTGGCCAGCAGAACGGCAAATGTTGTGGTTTTCATGCCGCCTGCCGTAGAGCCGGGCGAACCGCCCAACAGCATCAGAACCACCATCAATGCCTGTGAAGTGCTGCCCATCGCAGCAAGATCAGCGGTGTTAAAACCAGCAGTACGGGGTGTGACGGATTGGAACATCGACAATAAAATGCGCTGCCGGGCAGAGCCTGCCGTGAACTCGAAACAATAAAAGTACAGCGTCGGCAGCACCAGAAGAAATGCCGTTGTGACAAGGATCACCTTGCTCTGCATCCGGTAACGGTGAAAATCAAGGCGATATGTACAAATGTCCTCCCATGTCAGAAAGCCAAGGCCGCCAAAGACGATCAATGCAGCGATCACTGTGGTAAGCAATGGGTTTCCTGCATACCGTGTCAGCGAAACAAATTTTGCCCCCTCTGTTCCCAGCAGGTCAAAGCCGGCATTGCAGAACGCCGAAATGGAATGAAACAGTGCATACCAGATCCCGCGCAATCCATAATCGGCGCAAAATGTCGGCAGCAGCAGTGCAGCACCGACCAATTCAAACAGGGCGGTGATCCGCAGAATAAAGCCTGTCAGCCGCACGATGCCGCCCATCTGCGGGGCAGCCGTAGCTTCCTGCATCGTGCTGCGCTGCTTGAGGGAGATCTTTCGCCCGGAAAGCAGCGCAAAGGCAGCGCCCACCGTAATGACACCCAATCCTCCGATCTGGATCAGAAGAAGGATCACGCTCTGCCCGAATACCGACCAGTAGCTGCCGGTATCCTGAACCACAAGTCCGGTCACACAAAGGGCGGAGGTAGAGGTAAATAATGCCTCATGGAACGGTGTGACGCACCGCTGTTGTGTAGCAATCGGGAGCATCAGAAGCAATGCGCCCACCAGACCAACTGCCGCAAAACCTGCAATAATGACCTGAAAAGAAGAAAAACGGTGCTGCCTGTAACGAGGATATTGAATCATAAAAGCTCCTTTACCTATCCGTGTGCATAAAGATTAGCATGGAATAAATAAAAGAGCCGTAAAGAAAATTGTAGAAGTATAAAGATTCCATTAAAATTAATCGGCCAACACTAAAAAATGCCGGACATCACCCGTTAAAAAACAGTAATGTCCAACATTCATTTAGCTTTCTAGTCCACGGCTCCCAGCTACATTTTTCAAATATTCCTCCGGGTCGCCGTTCAGAATCAAGTCTGCATAGCCCAGCTTAAGCCACCTTGGTCTTTCGCAGATACCCCCATGCTGCCAATCCAACGAGCAGAACGATCTTGATCGGTGCCGATGCCAGCAGTACATCTGCCTGAAAGAAGGCATGCCCGCCTGCATAGAGAAAATCAAAGCTGATCATTTTATACAGCAATGCATTGGAAAGCCCAATGCCCCCTGCCGGAATCAGGGTGGACAGCCATTCTCCAAAGGAGCCCGGCACGACCATATAAACAATCAGCGGTGCCACCACACTGATCAGCGCCACAGACAAAGCGGTCAGGTTGTTCTTGGCCCATACGGATGCCATCAGCACAAAGGCCACCTCCGCAAAGAAGAGCAGGAAGTTTGCCACCAGCATGACCCACTCCATCTGGCCAACGGTATACGGCAGCAGGCTGGTCACAGAAAACAGCCATTGCACGGAAGTTTGGGTACTTTCCCAGCCAAATAGAGCATTCGTGACCAGGATCCACACCACGCCGCAGAGCAGATACGCCGCCCCTGTGATACTAAACGCCGCCGCTAGCTTTGCCGCTGCTAGCCGCAGACCGCCGTTTTTTGCGCACAGTTGGATGTCCTGCGCCCCGGTCTGTGCATCCGATGCAAACACCGGGGCCGCAATCACCGCGCACAGCAGGGTGAGCAGCAAGCTCAACAGGGTCTGGTAATCCATTGCATCTGAACTGACCCCAAATGAATAGGTGAACGGTTTTTGTACAGCATCGAACTTTTTCTGTGCAATGGCCTGCGCCTGCTCATAGCCGGGCTTTCCGCTTTGTTCCAGCCAGATCACCGATTCCAGCCGTTTGGGGAGCTGGCTGTAAAAGTTCTGCATATCCTCTGCGGTCAGCCCCATCACGCCCGGTGCCATGCCGGTTTTCGGGTCGGCAAAGGCTTCCTTTGCGTTGTTCACAAGAGGCTGATACCGGGCAAGTTCTTTATAAAATACCTCGACCGGGATATCGTTGATGGAGCTTGCATCATACTGCCGGTACACCCGCTGATAGGTTTCCAGTGCTTCCTGCATGACATCCGGCGTGATGGTACCGGATACCTGCTGCTCCTGCCGTTTCCTGATTGCTTTCAGACCCGTGTAACTCACTTTGTTTCCGCTGGCATCCAGTTCCGTCCAGCCGATAAAGGTCACCGGCAGATATGCCATGACCACAGCCAGCACCAGCGCAATGGCCAGCAGAATAGCTGTCATACGGGTTTTGCACACACGTTTCAATTCCAAACGATACAGGTTCATTTTGCTTCCTCCATTTCCTCTGGGAAAAGCCACAGATACAGATCTTCCAGCCGGGGCTGTGCCGGGACGCTGTCCGGCAGCTGCGGTGCATCCGCCAGATACCGCAATGTTACCGTTCCGTCCGGCTCGTTGCGCAGGTTCACCACCCGCAGCCGGTATTCCCACCGGGCAAGCTGTTCCATCGGGATATTTCCCTGCCAGACTTTAGCTTCGATCTGCTTTACCAGCCCTTCGGTGGTGTCCTGTGCAATGATTTTGCCAGCCTTCATCACGGCATTTTCAGCTGCAATGTATTCCACATCCGAAACGATATGCGTTGAAATGAGAACGATCCGCTCCTGCGCAAACTCCGACAGCAGATTGCGGAAGCGCACCCGTTCTCCGGGGTCCAGCCCTGCCGTGGGCTCATCTAGAATTAAAATTTCCGGGTCGTTGAGCAGTGCCTGTGCGATGCCTACCCGGCGCTTCATACCGCCGGAAAGCTTTATGATCTTTTTGCAGCGCACCTCAGTGAGGCTTACCCGCTCCAGCAGTGCGTCGATCTGCCGGGCAGCCTCTGTGCGCGGCAGACCCTTGAGCGCCGCCATATATTCCAAATAGTCCTGCACCGTGAATTCCGGGTAAAACCCGAATTCCTGCGGCAGATACCCCAGCTTTTCCCGGTAGGCCGCACCAAGCGTTCCAACCTCCACCCCATCGCACAAAATCCGGCCACTGCTGGGCCGCAGAATGCCCGCCAGCATCCGCATTAAGGTTGTTTTGCCTGCGCCATTCGCCCCCAGCAGTCCCCACACACCCGGCGTGAGAGTGATGGACACATCATCCACCGCCGTTTTATCCCGGTATCGCTTTGTAATATTCTGAATTTTCAGTTCCATGACTTGTTCCTTTCAAGCTTCTGCAATATATTCTGACCGGGCGGCAAGCCGGATGCACTGCAACACCATGCAGAGCACCAGTACACCCGCCGCCAGCGGCAGACCTTTCGGCAGTTCCGATAATTGCACGAACCGCAGCAAACACAGCTGCCCTGCAAACAGCGGTACAGCCCCGGTCATCATCCATTCCGGGCGCACCCAGCGCAGCAACAGAAGCAGCTCATTGTTTGCGGTCAGGAATGGCACGGTCAGCACCGCCAGCAGTTGCCCGATGCTCCATGGCACGGCTGCCCGCACATTGAGTACCAGCACTCCTAGCAGAATCGTTTCCCCCGCCAGCAGCAGCAAAAACCGCATCACCAGCGGACGACCGATTCCTGCATATGTGGCCTGTTCCAGTTCAAGCATCTTATATTGACTTGCCCGGTATAAAAACGGCAGGCCGAGCATGGCTGTCAGCATGGCAAGTGTGCTCAGACCAAACAGTGCATTGCGTAATGTCCATGCCTTCTCCCACAGGGCAAGTTCCCGACCCACACTGTACAACGCCAGTGCCGCTATTGCTTCCAGCGCCCAGACCTTCCAGCCCAGCAATTTGAACTGGCAGTGCAGCAAATCACGCCAATCACTCCGTTGTTTTACGACATGTTCCGCCCGGCAGCGGCGCAGCAGCGTTTTCGGTGCGGCTGTGTCAAGTTCTGTCGCCAGTGCTCTGGACAGTTCTTTTTCAAAGGCTCGATTCATCTCCAGTCCTCCTTTTCCAATTGCATTTTCAAGGTTTTCAATGCGGCACGCAGGCGGGACTGCACTGTGCGCAGGGGCAGACCTGTAATCTGCGCGATCTCCCGCAATTTAAGCTGTTGTGCGAACCGCAGCAATACCAGTTCCCGCTGTTCCGGCTCCAGCTGGGCCGTCAGCGCTCGCAGGTTTGCTTTCTCCTCTGCCGCAGCAAAGCCGCTTTCCTGATAGGCGGGTTCGCCCGGCAAGCTCTCCAGCGATACCTCCGTCCGCTTCATCGTACGGTTCAGATCGATGCAAATGTTTTTTGCGATTTTGTACAGAAAGGGACGGAATGCCCCCTGAAATCCACCACAGGAATCCAGCCAGCGCACCGCCTTCAAAAAGGTTTCCTGTGCTGCATCCTGCGCCTGCTGCTCGTCCGCTGTATGCCAACGGCAATAGTTCAGAATTTGTGGATAGTACGCTGTAATCAGAGTGTCCAGCGCACCCGTATCTCCGCTCTGCACTTTCCGCAGCAATAATTCTGTCTGGATACGGTTCACCCCCCTTCCTGTCTATTAAAACGTCCCATATCATCAAAATGATTTCTGTTTTTTCAAAAATTTCAAATAATTGCCTTTATTATGTTCTTATAGCTTTATTATAATAAAGAGCCTTGTGTTTTTCCTTGTCAAGAGGGCTGGCACCGTCCAGCCCTCTCTCTTTTTGCCAAAGTTTTCCTTGTGTTTTCTTGCACACTGCCGAAAGTGACGTATTCTCAAAAGTTCGCGTTTGCGCAGCGGAGCAGAGCAATGAAAGCCCCAATGGGGCTTTTGTTGCTGCGCAAACGCGAGCTTGCCTTGGCAGGCGGAGCAGGCTCATCATGCCCCCAGCAAAGAGAAACAGAGCGTTCCCGACGGGGAACGCCCTGTTGTACATATCGCTGTCGTATGCGGATTTAATCGCAAGTTTTTCAAGCAGCGCAATTCTCAACAACGTGTTTGCGATATGCAATTCACGGTTGTTGCCAACAAATCAAATTGTGAATTGCGATGGCAGGGTGCGTCCTATTCCGGGGCGCACCCTGTTTTTGTTTTTATGGAAACTCATGCTGTTCCATATGCAACGAGCGGGTCATTTCTGCGAACGCCCAGTGCAGTGGTCTCATACAAAACCCGCCCTGCAAATCTTGCACGGACCTCGCAGTTCTGCGTCCCATCGGAGCTTTTCCACCTGCCCAGCAGTGCATCCTTTAATACTTCCTGCCCAGCACAGACTTGCGGAAACCAGTATCCATCTGCCGGTGCTTCTTCGTAGACGGCTTTTGAGATTTCTGTCTGACGGATCACATTGAAATCTTCTTTTATGATTCCAAGATGGTTCATCAGACGGAGTACATCCTCGCAATCTGCTTCCACCTCTTCGGGAGTCCAGCGGCCATTTCCGCCTCGCTCCAACAGCAAAGCAGGGATTTCTTTTTGTGCTGCCCAGCTGTACAATCCATTTCGAGCTGTTGAACAGACCCGCATGGAAACCGAAAGAGCCTGTGCCGCCCTGCGGGTCTCCTGCTCCAATTTTTGCCCGGCTCCACAGGGAAAGAATACCAACGGGGCCAGTTCTTCATTCCAGTCTCCGCCGTGAAGATCCAGAAGAAAATCCGCTTCCGGGTAAAGGAGTTTTTCGATCGTCCATGCCATCCGCTGTGTTTCGGTTCCGTTCTCCTTGCCGGGAAATTCCCGGTTCAGGTTCCTGTCATCTGCCGGATTCAGTTGTTTTACCCCTGCAAAAAATCCTTTGGAATTGACCAGCGGCAGCAAAATGACCTGTCCAAAAAGAGTGGCACAGTCCAGCGTTTCCACTAATTTTTGCAGAGCCAGAATGCCGACGTACTCACAGCCATGCACCCCAGCTGTGACCACCAGCGTCTTTCCGGGGTGCGCCCCGCACAGCAGCCATGCTTCCAGCGGTGCACCGCCGGGAACAGGCAGTTTCACCTGCCGTTTTTCGCCGGGGGCGATTTCAAAGCCGCACAGTGTCATGCCGATTCCTCCGTATCAAAGACGACAATGGATTCCAGCAGCTTACGGGCATACTCGTCCTTCGTTTCACTGATACGCTCGACCGGCAGGTTCTCTGTGACCCGGCCCTGATACAGGAACAACACATCATCACAAAGATAGGTAATGGAAGTCAGGTCATGGGTGATAAAGATGTACGTCAAACCAAGGCGGTCTTTCAGTTCCCGCAGCAAGTCCATAACCTGTACCTGCGTATGTGCATCCAGCGAGGAGATCGCTTCATCAAACAGAATGATCTCCGGCTTGCAGGCCACTGCGCGGGCAATGCAGATACGCTGCAGCTGTCCGCCGGAAAGCTCATGGGGAAACCGGTCAGCAAAATCGGCAGGCAGACCGACCAACGCCAGCAAACGGCTCGTTTCTGCTTTCCGATCCAGTTTTTTGCCCTCTCTGCGTTCCTGTACGGTCAGACCTTCCCCAATAATATCCCGAATGCGGAACCGGGGATTTGCGGACGTCGTGTAATCCTGAAACACGATACTGAGTTTGTTTTGCAGATTTTGCCGTCCGGCACGGGAAGCGTAGACCGAAACGCCATCCAGAACGGCTTCGCCACTGTCCGGTTTGAGCAGTCCGCAGAGCACACGGCCCATCGTAGATTTGCCGGAACCGCTTTCCCCCAGAATACCGAGACAGGTGCCCTCTTTTACGGTAAGTGACACATCAAACAACACCTGCTGCCGGGTATGGCCAAAAATTTTATCCTGCCGCTCACTGCGGAAGCTTACATTGATGTTTTTGAGTTCAAGCATGGGCAGTCTCCTTTTTGCCATTCAAAACAGCGGTGTACCGACGCATCACATCCGCGCGCTTCTCCACCAGCAGTTTCGTATAGGGGTCTTGTGCATGATGCAGGATATGCTGGAAATCGCCGCGGTCCACCACTGCTCCGTGATTCAGCACCACGATACGGTCTGCCACGCGAGAAATGGCATTCAGGTCATGTGAAATGAAGATCATGGCTGTGTTATGATTTTCTTTGATATGCAGAAGTTCATTCAGAATCTCATACTGGGTGATGGCATCAATGGCCGTGGTTGGCTCGTCTGCAATCAGAAGAGACGGTTTCATGGCTGTTGCAATGCCGATCATAATGCGCTGGAGCATACCGCCGGAAAGCTGATGCGGATATTTTTCCAGCACTTCCTCCGGGTTTCGGATGCGCATTTTTTCCAGCAGTTCCAGTGAGCGGATATGGATTTCCTCTGCTGTCCAGTTATTATGCGCCGAAAACGTCTCAGCGATCTGTTGCCCAATGCGGTACAGCGGATCAAAGCAGGTCATGGGGTTTTGAAGAATGATGCCCACCTTTCCACCGCGCAGACGGCGCAGCTCCTCGGCACTCTTGCCCAGAAGCTCTTCCCCCTGAAACTGTGCACTGCCCTTGACATGGAAGCTGTGGTCCAGCAGGCCCATCGCCGCTTTCATCGACATTGACTTGCCGGAACCACTTTCCCCCAGAATGCCGAGGCACTCGCCGGGAGCAACCGCGAAGGACACCCCGCGCACCAGCTCGATCTCCTTATGGTGGCTCTGCAAAGAAACGTGCAGATCGTTCAATTCAAAAACAGGGGTCATTTCTGCACCTCCTTGGTGTCCAGCACATCGCGCAGGGTGTCGCCCATCAGGTTGAACACACAGACCAGCACCACAATGGCGATACCTGGAGCGATCATCTGCACCGGGTTCGAAGTCATCACATTTTTTGCCTCATTGAGCATTGCGCCCCATTCCGGCGTGGGGGCCTGTACGCCCAGTCCCAAGAACGACAGCGTGGAAATATTGATGATCGCCCAGCCCACATCCAGTGAAGCCAGAACCACTAGGTCGGAAGTGATGGAGGGCAGCAGATGACGGAACAGGATGAACCGCTCCGGCATTCCCACGCAGCGGGAGAACTGAACAAAGTTGCGGTCGCGGTACTGCATGACGCCCGTGCGGATCATGCGGGCATACCACGCCCACTTGATGAAAACATTTGCAATGATGACGTTCTGGACACTGACACCCAGCAGTGCCACAACAGCGAACACCATGATCTGGCTGGGAAAAGACAGCATCACATCCACCACACGCATGATAACTTCTTCTACGATGCCCCGGAAATAACCCGCCATGATGCCAAGAATGGCACCCAGACTGATGGTGCCGAACATGGTCAGCAGGGCAAGGCCGAGGGTAGGACGGATGCCATAGATCATGCGGGAAAGGACACAGCGGCCAAGCTGGTCGGTGCCCAGCGGATATTGCAGGCTGTAGGATGCAAATTTGTTCAGGATATTGGTCTCATAGGGGTCGTTGGGCGCAATGACAGGAGCCAGAATGCCTACAAGACCCACCAGCAATACAAATACAACGGTAAACACTGCCGTGCGGTTGCGGAAGAATCGTTCTTTCATGGTCAGTCCTCCTTGCGCAGACGGGGATCGGAGACGGTCTGCAAAATATCAAACAGCAGATTGAACAGGACAAACAGTACCCCGATCAGCAAAACATAGGTCTGGATAACCGGGTAATCCCGATTGAAGATGGAACTGATGCAGAGCGTACCAAGTCCCGGCCACGAAAAAACATTTTCGACCACGATGGTGCCGGAGATCAGCTGCGGGATGCTCATACCCATCGCCACGATGCAGGTGTGCATGGAGTTTTTCAGAATGTGCTTGACCAGAATCGACTTCTGCGGCAGCCCGCGCACATTGGCGTAAAGCACATAGTCCTGTTTCATGTTTTCCAGCATATTGTTGCGGATCAGACGGATATACGTCGAAATATAGCTCAATGCCACCGTGAAGGACGGTAAGATCAGATGCCGCCATGTTCCGTTGCCGTTGGTGGGAAGCCAGTTCAATTGAACGCCAATGCCCCACATCAGCAGCAGACCCACCCAGTAGGCAGGCATGGCAGTCGTCACAAAGACCAGTCCGCGCATAATTTTGTCAAACCAGCCGTCCTTATAGACTGCACAAAGGAAGCCAATGGGGATGCTGAGCACCGCCACAATGACAAAAGAAGTTCCTGCCAGCTGAAGGGTCGCAGGCAGGCAGCGCAGCAGCTCGCCCGCCACGGTGCGTTTCGGGTTGACATAGCTGATGCCAAAGTCACCGTGGAGACAGCCCAGCACCCAATCAAAATAACGGACAAAGAAGGGTTTGTTCAGACCAAGCTGCTCTTCCATCGCAGCGATGATCTCCTCCGTGATCACAGGGGTCTGCTGGACGCGCAGCGCAACCTCCGCCGGGTTGGACGGAATCAGATTGACAAAGCAGAAGCAGACGAACGAAATGGCCAGCAGCAGCGGAATCGCCATCAACAGTCTGCGTACAACATAGCGTTTCATGGACAGTCCTTTCTTCAAGAAAAGCCGCTCCATACCCGAAGCGGCTTTCCCTGTCAATTCTTATTCAAAATACATATCCGCAAAGGGCACATCATACTGGTCGGTGCCAAAGTGGACACCGTGCAGAGCAGAGGTGTACAGAGCCTTGTTGCACTCATAGGTCAGCGGCAGATACATTGCGTCCTCGTGCAGGTTGGTCAGAACCGACTTATACAGCTCCTGACGCTCGGCCTCGTCCGTGGAAGTCAGGATCTTGGTAATGGCTTCGTCAATTTCCGCCTTGTCCTCAAGACCCTGCTGAGCGGCATAGTCGCCATAGACCGGGGCACGCATTGCAGCCAGCGAAGACTGCGGGTCATACGGCATACCCCAGCAGATATTGAACACCATATCGAAGTTGCCGGCCTTCATGTTATCGCGGTAGGACTGCTCTTCCTCGCCGTGAATGGTCATGGAAATGCCCAGCTTGAGGTACTCGCTCTGGAGATACTCGGCAATGGTCTTTTCCGTCACGCTGTCGCTGTTGTAGAGCAGGTCGAGTGCAAGCTGCTTGCCATCCTTGGCGCGCATCTTGTCGCTGCCAAGGACCCATCCAGCTTCGTCAAGGATCTGCGCCGCAGTCTCCGTGCTGTACTCATACGGCTTCAGGCCGACATTGCAGTAGGGAACCGTGGTGGCGTAAAGCGTATCCGCGGGCTGCTCCAGACCGTAGAAGATGCCATCAGAGATGGTCTGACGGTCGGTAGCGTGCTGCAACGCCTTACGAACCGCCGGGTCGCCCAGGATCTCATGGGTGGTGTTCATAACGATGTGCCGGGTAGAGGTGGGGTCAGACAGACCGACCGTGAACCTGTCGCTGTCCAGATACTGGCTGATGGCATCAGCGTCGATCATGTTCTTGCCGAAAATCAGGTCGATCTCGCCGGATTCCAGCGCCATGATACGGGTCTGGTTATCGGGAATGACCTTGACCGTGATCTTGCGGATGGCCGGAGTTTCGCCCCAATAGTTCTCGTTCCGCTCAAACACGGCGTATTCATCGGTCACGAAATCCGTCAGCACATAGGGGCCGGTGCCAATATGGCCATTGACGCCATCCTTCGTGCTGCCGTTGATCATGCAGTTGGGGGAGATCATAGCAAAGGGACGGATGCAGCCCAGCTCCGTCAGCATGGGGTAGTAAGGCTCGCTCATCTCAATGACGAAAGTGTTTTCATCGGGAGCAGACACACCCACCAGCAGGTTCATCATCTCCAGCCAAGTGTGGCGTTCGCGGTTTTCCAGAATGGCGTTGAAGTTGGCAAGAATGGCATTGGCATCGCACTTTTCGCCATCCGAGAACAGAACATTGGGACGAATGTGGAAGGTGTAGGTACAGCCATCCTCGCTGATGTCCCAGCTTTCCGCCAGACAGCCTTCATAGCCATCTGCCGTAATGCTGACCAATGTATCGTAGAGGATGCTCTGGGCATACATTTCGCCTGCATACAGATGCGGGTTCAGATCACGAATATCACGATAGTTGACAAAGATCAGCTCATCGCGGACCTCCCCGGATGCCGCAGCGGAAGCAGATGCAGCGCTGGACGAAGCAGTAGACGAAGAGCTGGAGCCGCAGGCAGCCAGCACGCCGGTGCAGCAGACACCTGCCATCAGCAGGCAGAAGTTTCTGCGAGAGATTTTCATAGTGTGTTTCCTCCTGTGGTATCAAAAAACATCAGTTATAACGAAAAAGGAGCCCCACGCTTGCTGCGCGGCGCTCCCATAGGATACCACAGTTTGTCCTGCCTGACCAGTGATGAAATCGGCATGGTTTTCCATAACAAATCGTTATGGAAAATCAAGCCTTTTCTCAGAGCAACTTTTTGAAATTTTCGATAAACCATTGTGCTGCTTCACTTAGTTCATCACCTTCTGGTCGAACGATTCCAATCAGCAAAAATGGCTCACATCCGTTGATTTTCAGATTCTTAATGTCATAGTGTTTATACGGCTGGTGCATAAAATTGATGCCAAGGCTGCACAGGTCGGTCTGCATCAGCGCATTGATGGTCATGTGGTCGCTATTCGAGTAAATGGAATAATTCAAATCTTTGGTGCTGATAGCACCCAATGAGACCCGGTCCAGATGATGCTCCATAGAAAAGTAGTCCCGTACCGCCCCGATGAAGCGCAAGCTGGACAGCTCCGAGAAATCCACGCAGTCTCTCTCGTAATATGGGTGATTGGGTCCCACATAGACACAAGCCTCTTTTACATCGAGCGGTTCAAATTCCAAATTCTTATGTCCAAGGATATGCCGAAACGCCGCCAGTTGACGCTGTGCAATATAGACGATGCCGATTCCCGTCTGCCCGCTGGCCACCCAGTTGCTGACCTCTTCGACACTGCCCTCCTGATGCTCGACAATGTACTCTCTGCCCCAGTGCCGATAAAAATCCACCAGAAGATTCGTGATCATATTGCTGGGGTAAGTTGCCAACGTAAATTTTTTGCCATTGTGGTGCGTCGCCATCGAGCTGATCAGAGAAGCGTGTTTCAGAATGACTTTTGCATAATCGCGCACCGTTTCCCCATAGGGCGTGATTCGCAGCCCTCGGCTGCTCCGCTCCACCAGTTTTCGCCCCAGCTCTTTTTCCAGCGAGGAGATCACCTTGCTGACATTGGGCTGCGATGTATAAAGGCATTCTGCCGCTTGGCTGAAGCTGCCTTTTTCACATACAATGGTAAAATACTCTAGCTGTTTAAGTTCCATCTTCTTTCGCGATCTCCTGAATCCGGTCAAATATACCGCAGTTAGTTTTAGCTTACCTAGTATAGCATTCTTTCCAGTGCAGTGCAAGATTAAAATCACCGTTACGCAACCTAAAAAACGGAGCACCTTATAAAAGGTCTCCGTTTTGGGTGTTTATTGATTTATCTTATGATTTTAGTCCATGACCTCCAGCTACATTTTTCGATGGAAGCAAGGGATTCATTTTGTTTTCCAAAGAAAACAAAAAATCCGAACCCTTCTCCTATCGGAAAAAAGTTCGGATTTTGTTGTTGTGGTGCACCTCCAGGGACTCGAACCCTGGGCCCACTGATTAAGAGTCAGTTGCTCTACCAACTGAGCTAGAGGTGCATATGGTGACCCGTACCGGAATCGAACCGATGTTAAAGGCGTGAGAGGCCTCTGTCTTAACCGCTTGACCAACGGGCCATATAAAAGTCGGCGACTACCTATTTTCACGCGCCGTTTCCAGCGAACTATCTTGGGCACGAGTGAGCTTAACTTCTGTGTTCGGAATGGGAACAGGTGGAACCTCACCGTCATCGTCACCGACCAATATGACTGGTTCAGTATAACATTTTTGTTCTACTTTGTCCAGTATTTCTTGAAGGACGTGCCTTCAAAACTGAATAATCACTGCTCACATTTTGTCATTGACTTGAGAATTCAAGCGAATTGTGGTCAAGCCCTCGATCTATTAGTACACACTTGCTGAATGGATCGCTCCACTTACACATCGTGCCTATCAACCTCGTAGTCTACAAGGGATCTTACCTGATTGAATCAGTGGGATATCTTATCTTTGGGTCGGCTTCACGCTTAGATGCTTTCAGCGTTTATCCGATCCGTACGTAGTTGCCCAGCTATGCTCCTGGCGGAACAACTGGTGCGCCAGAGGTACGTCCGTCCCGGTCCTCTCGTACTAGGGACAGCTCCCATCAAATATCCTGCGCCCACGACAGATAGGGACCGAACTGTCTCACGACGTTCTGAACCCAGCTCGCGTACCGCTTTAATTGGCGAACAGCCAAACCCTTGGGACCGAATACAGCCCCAGGATGCGATGAGCCGACATCGAGGTGCCAAACCTCCCCGTCGATGTGGACTCTTGGGGGAGATCAGCCTGTTATCCCCAGGGTAACTTTTATCCGTTGAGCGATGGCATTTCCACTCACATACCACCGGATCACTAACTCCAACTTTCGTTACTGCTCGACCCGTCAGTCTCGCAGTTAGGCTCGCTTCTGCGTTTGCACTCTTTTGCTTGATTTCCGTTCAAGCTGAGCGAACCTTTGAACGCCTCCGTTACTCTTTAGGAGGCGACCGCCCCAGTCAAACTGCCCACCTAACAATGTCCCCCGACTCGATTCAGAGCCGCAGGTTAGAATTCCAATATCGCAAGGATGGTATCCCAACGGCCTCTCCGCCAAAGCCAAAGCCTTGGTTTCCCAGAGTCCCATCTATCCTGTGCATGCAACATCGAAACCCAATATTAGGCTACAGTAAAGCTCCATGGGGTCTTTCCGTCTTGTCGCGGGTAACCGGCATCTTCACCGGTACTACAATTTCGCCGGGCGGGCTGTTGAGACAGTGCCCAAATCATTACGCCTTTCATGCGGGTCAGAACTTACCTGACAAGGAATTTCGCTACCTTAGGACCGTTATAGTTACGGCCGCCGTTCACTGGGGCTTCGATTCAATGCTTGCACATCTCCTCTTAACCTTCCAGCACCGGGCAGGCGTCAGCTCGTATACGTCATCTTTCGATTTAGCACAAACCTGTGTTTTTGGTAAACAGTTGCTTGGGCCGATTCTCTGCGGCTCCATCTCTGGAGCACCCCTTCTCCCGAAGTTACGGGGTCAATTTGCCGAGTTCCTTAACAACCCTTCTCCCGTTGGCCTTAGAATCTTCTTCCTACCTACCTGTGTCGGTTTGCGGTACGGGCACCTCAGAAATACACACAGCTTTTCTCGCCATCTTCCATCTCAGACTTCGGTACTAATTTCCCTCGATCTCTACCGGAACCAACACCCGGCTCTGAGACTTCATATGTGTCCCTGTGCTTAACTCTTTTGGTGGTGACGGAATCTCTACCGTCTGTGCATCGGCTACGCCTTCCGGCCTCACCTTAGCTCCCGACTAACCTGGAGCGGACGAACCTTCCTCCAGAAACCTGAGGCTTTCGGCCATGCAGATTCTCACTGCATTCGCGCTACTCATTCCGGCATTCTCACTTCTATACACTCCACAGCCGCTTACGCTACTGTTTCTCCGCGTATACAACGCTCCCCTACCCAATACATTGCTGTATTGCCTAAGCTTCGGTGTCAGGTTTAGCCCCGTTAAATTCTCCGCGCAAAGACGCTCGACCAGTGAGCTATTACGCACTCTTTGAATGAGTGGCTGCTTCTGAGCCAACATCCTGGTTGTCTGCGTATCTTCACATCGTTTTCCACTTAACCTGACTTTGGGACCTTAGCTGTAGATCTGGGCTGTTTCCCTTTTGACAATGACATTTATCTGACACTGTCTGACTCCCAAGCATCAATACTCTGGCATTCTGAGTTTGATAAGCTTCGCTAACCTCTCGGCCGCTAGGCTATTCAGTGCTTTACCTCCAGGTATCTAACTTGAGGCTAGTCCTAAAACTATTTCGGGGAGAACCAGCTATCTCCGGGTTCGATTGGAATTTCTCCGCTACCCACAGTTCATCCGCCGCCTTTTCAACGGAGGTCGGTTCGGTCCTCCATGGAATTTTACTTCCACTTCAACCTGACCATGGGTAGGTCACCCGGTTTCGGGCCCATTATATGCAACTTAACGCCCTTTTCAAACTCGCTTTCGCTTCGGCTCCAGACCTTAAGTCCTTAACCTTGCTGCATACAATCGCTCGCCGGACCGTTCTACAAAAAGTACCCTATCACGCATTGACGCGCTCTAGGTGCTTGTAGGCACAGGGTTTCAGGTTCTTTTTCACTCCCCTCCCGGGGTGCTTTTCACCTTTCCTTCACAGTACTATACGCTATCGGTCACTGGGTAGTATTTAGGGTTGGAGGGTGGTCCCCCCGTATTCCGACCAGGTTTCACGTGTCTGGCCGTACTCTGGATCCTGCGCAGCTCTCTCCGTTTTCACCTACGTGGTTCTCACACTCTCTGACCGACCTTCCCATGCCGTTCGGTTAACAGATTAAGTCTTAAAAGCAGTCCGTACCCCGAAAGTATTTCTACTCTCGGTTTGCCCTCTTCCGCGTTCGCTCGCCACTACTTACGGAATCTCGTTTGATGTCTCTTCCTCGCCCTACTTAGATGTTTCAGTTCAGGCGGTTCCCTCAATACACCTATTTTGAATTTCAGTGTATTGTACCTGAGTATGAACCCAGGTGAGTTTCCTCATTCAGAAATCTCCGGATCAATGCTTATTTGCAGCTCCCCGAAGCTTATCGCAGCTTATCACGTCTTTCATCGGCTCCCAGTGCCAAGGCATTCGCCCTGCGCCCTTGTTCGCTTGACCTTTCAAACGTTCTTTCAGAACATTTGGTATCCTCTTGATTCTCTCTTTTGCCAACGAAGATTATTGTTACCCTTCCTTTTGAAATTGCAATATTTCTTAAAAGAACTTACTATAATCTTTGTTTCGCAGTTATTATTCAGTTTTCAAGGTACGTCTTGGTGATGTCCTTCAAAGCCCGGTCTCCCGAAACTTTGATTTTCATCACATGGTGGGCCAAAATGGACTCGAACCATCGACCTCACGATTATCAGTCGTGTGCTCTAGCCAGCTGAGCTATTGGCCCATGTGGTGGAGATTAAGGGAATCGAACCCTTGACCCCCTGCTTGCAAAGCAGGTGCTCTCCCAGCTGAGCTAAACCCCCACATAAGGTTTTGAGTAACCCCTTTTCAGGGCCCTCAAAATCGAACAATATCTACTCTGCTTGTATCTGTCACCTGTTCCAGATGGCCGACCATCTTCGATGTTCTTCCATCTGCCTGACTCCTTAGAAAGGAGGTGATCCAGCCGCAGGTTCTCCTACGGCTACCTTGTTACGACTTCACCCCAATCACCAGTTTTACCTTCGGCGGCGTCCTCCTTGCGGTTAGACTACCGACTTCGGGTCCCCCCGGCTCTCATGGTGTGACGGGCGGTGTGTACAAGGCCCGGGAACGTATTCACCGTGGCATGCTGATCCACGATTACTAGCAATTCCGACTTCGTGCAGGCGAGTTGCAGCCTGCAGTCCGAACTGGGACGTTGTTTCTGAGTTTTGCTCCACCTCGCGGTCTTGCTTCTCTTTGTTTAACGCCATTGTAGTACGTGTGTAGCCCAAGTCATAAAGGGCATGATGATTTGACGTCATCCCCACCTTCCTCCGTTTTGTCAACGGCAGTCCTGCCAGAGTCCTCTTGCGTAGTAACTGACAGTAAGGGTTGCGCTCGTTGCGGGACTTAACCCAACATCTCACGACACGAGCTGACGACAACCATGCACCACCTGTCTCTGCGTCCCGAAGGAAAATACTGTTTCCAGCATCGTCGCAGGATGTCAAGACTTGGTAAGGTTCTTCGCGTTGCGTCGAATTAAACCACATACTCCACTGCTTGTGCGGGCCCCCGTCAATTCCTTTGAGTTTCAACCTTGCGGTCGTACTCCCCAGGTGGATTACTTATTGTGTTAACTGCGGCACTGAAGGGGTCAATCCTCCAACACCTAGTAATCATCGTTTACGGTGTGGACTACCAGGGTATCTAATCCTGTTTGCTACCCACACTTTCGAGCCTCAGCGTCAGTTGGTGCCCAGTAGGCCGCCTTCGCCACTGGTGTTCCTCCCGATATCTACGCATTCCACCGCTACACCGGGAATTCCGCCTACCTCTGCACTACTCAAGAAAAACAGTTTTGAAAGCAGTTTATGGGTTGAGCCCATAGATTTCACTTCCAACTTGTCTTCCCGCCTGCGCTCCCTTTACACCCAGTAATTCCGGACAACGCTTGTGACCTACGTTTTACCGCGGCTGCTGGCACGTAGTTAGCCGTCACTTCCTTGTTGAGTACCGTCATTATCTTCCTCAACAACAGGAGTTTACAATCCGAAGACCTTCTTCCTCCACGCGGCGTCGCTGCATCAGGGTTTCCCCCATTGTGCAATATTCCCCACTGCTGCCTCCCGTAGGAGTCTGGGCCGTGTCTCAGTCCCAATGTGGCCGTTCAACCTCTCAGTCCGGCTACCGATCGTTGCCTTGGTGGGCCGTTACCTCACCAACTAGCTAATCGGACGCGAGGCCATCTCAAAGCGGATTGCTCCTTTTCCCTCTGGTCGATGCCGACCCGTGGGCTTATGCGGTATTAGCAGTCGTTTCCAACTGTTGTCCCCCTCTTTGAGGCAGGTTCCTCACGCGTTACTCACCCGTTCGCCACTCGCTCGAGAAAGCAAGCTCTCTCTCGCTCGTTCGACTTGCATGTGTTAGGCGCGCCGCCAGCGTTCGTCCTGAGCCAGGATCAAACTCTTTATAAATGATATTTATCACTTAAAAAGTGTTAAATCGTTTCGCTCAGCACGCAATCGCTTGCGTCCTGTGTGAATTACTTTGTTTGGAATTGTTTAACGTGTTTTTCCAACACGAAAATAGGTTCCGTTACAAGTTTTTCGATATTGTTCAATTTTCAAGGTCCTGTGCGCCTCAGCCTTAGCGGCTGATAGCTTATACATTTTAGCACGTTTGTGTTAGAATGTCAAGCACTTTTTTGAAGATTTTTTGAAGTTCTTAGAAGAACCAATCGACCTTCGTCACTTTTCATCCGTTTTTTCTGAAGCGCTTGTGTCAGACATCCGCCTGACAGTAATGTATTTTAGCACAGACTCAGACAAAAAGCAAGCCTTTTTTCACATTTTTCAAGAAAAGCCCTATTTTCTTTTGCACGGCTCATTCCAATAACCGCTCCCGCATTTTGCGCAGGATCTTGCGCTCCCGCCGGGAGATCTGTACCTGCGTGGTATGCAGTACTTTTGCCGTCTCACTCTGGGTGCGGTTGGCATAGAACCGCAGACGGATCAGGAGCCGGTCCTCTTCCGGCAGACTTTCCAGCACTTCGGCCAGGCCGATCTTATCCGCAAGTTCTTCCTCCGGAGATTCCACCGGGATATCTATCTGCCGGTCACTGTTCTCCCCTTCCGGGGTCAGGCTCAGGGCGGGCTGTGCAGCCTGGATCGCAAGTGTGATGTTCTCCACGCTCTCCCCCAGCTCTTCTGCCAGTTGAGAAAGGGTCGGCTCGGTGCCGCAGAGCTTCCTGTGATGTTCCCGCGCCGCATTGACCCGCAGTCCCAGTTCTTTTAAGGAGCGGCTGACCTTGACTGTGCCACCCTCCCGGAAGAGCTTTTTGATCTCGCCCAGGATTACTGGCACTGCATAGGTAGAAAAGCAGACCCCGCGTCCTTCATCAAAGCCGTCGGTCGCCTTGACCAGCCCCATGCAGCCAGCGCCGTAGAGATCATCGTATTCAATGCCCCTGCCCCGGAAGCGTCCGGCACAGGCGTGTACTAGCCCGAGGTTCTGTTCAATGAATGCACTGCGCCGGGTCTTGTCCGTTACCATGGTATTCCCTCATTTCCTTTTATGTAGAGGGCTTTTCCTCCAGATGCTTTGTCAGAATGACCCGGGTGCCCCGGCCGGGAGCGGAGCGCACACTGACTTTATCCATAAAGCTCTGCATAACCGCAAAACCGAGACCTGAGCGCTCCTCCGGGTTGCCGGTGGTGAAGAGCGGCTCCATCGCTCTGGGGATATCCGGGATGCCGACCCCTTTGTCTGCGATCACGATCCTGACCACCCGCCCCGGATAAACGGAGACTGTCATGGTGATGGGCCCCACCCGGTCGGGGTAGGCGTGGACGATGCAGTTGGTGACTGCTTCGGATACCGCCGTTTTCAGGTCCGCCAGCTGGGGCACGGTGGGGTCATACCGGGCCAGAAAAGCCGCTGCCGCACCGCGGGCATACGCTTCGTTGACGCTGAGGGAATCAAATTGGATCCTGGTCGTGTTTTCCGCTTTCATCTTCATTCCTCCTGTCCTGCATCCGTGCAGGGGATATTGGCCAGCCGCAGAACGCGGCGCAGCTGCTCCGGGGCGTGCTGAATACGCAGGGTTCCGCCCAGACTGCGGGCGCAGCGCTGGCGGCCCAGAATCAGCCCCACCCCGGACGAATCCATAAACCCAACCCCGCCCAGATCGAGCACCAGTGTTTTGGGGGTGCGGGCCAAAAGGGCATCGTCCAGCTGGATGCGCAGGTTCTGTGCGGCATCGTGGTCGATCTCACCTGCCAGATAGGCATAGAGCAGATCGTCCGCCGCACTGAATGTAACTGTTGCCATTTTCTGTCCTTTCCTTGCGTGAATCGCTCAGGCTTGTCCGGTCTGCCGGAGGCTTCCCCTTTCCGGGAGGTCGGCAGAGCGAAGCATAGCCCGAGCGGTTTCCTCTAAACCAAAATAAAAGAGCCTGTACACGTTTTCATCAGTGTACAGGCTCTTTCGGGCATATTTTAGAAAAGGGTGTCGCTTACTTTTCAGCCAGCAGATCGGCAGCCTCCAGTGCGATGGCTTCGCCGCCGCAGATCAGCAGGCCGCGGCGGCTGTTGGCCCGGGCAAGCTCCACGGCTTCGGCCAGGCTCCCGCAGAGCTCGGCATCAAAGTGGTAGCGTGCCTTTTCCAGCAGGCGCTCGGTCATGGCGGCATCCGTACCCACCGGGGGAACGAGGAACACCTTATCAAAGGGATTCTCGCTCATGCCGGGCATGGTGGTACGGTCTTTTTTCTGGGTCTCAGCCGTCAAGCCGCTTTCCAGCGCGGAGAAGAAGGCCTCGGCTCCTTCTTCCTCTGCCAGACCGATGACAGCGCTCAGGTGGCGCACCTTGGCCATGTTCAGGACGCGGAGCAGGGCAATGGCCTGCTGCGGGGTGCGGCAGGCATCCAGCACCACCAGCGGACGCTGGGAGAGGACCCGGATGCTGCTGCGGTTCTCCACAGCGGCCAGACCTTCCAGAATGGCTTCATCGGGGATGTCATAGCCCTTTTTGCAGAGGGCCAGGGCCAGCTCCACCGCAATGGCGGCACTGCCCGCCGCGTGACGGCCCAGGAAGGCCAGCGGCACGGTATAACCGCCGTAGTCCACACGGCTGGCGAACTTTTCGGCTTCGAGGAAGGTGATGTCATCGGGGTCCGGCACGACCAGCTCACAGTCTGCCTTACCGGCGGCCACGACGAGCTCACTGACCACAGCCTTGGGCTGCTCAGGCGCGGTGACGCAGATGCTGCCCTTGCGCATGACACCGGCCGCCAGCGCGGCGGAGCGCTCCAGCGAGGCGCTGATGCCGT
The DNA here is from genome assembly GCF_023347315.1 of Faecalibacterium sp. I2-3-92. Lineage (GTDB taxonomy): Bacteria > Bacillota > Clostridia > Oscillospirales > Ruminococcaceae > Faecalibacterium > Faecalibacterium duncaniae. The sequence goes on along the minus strand of NZ_CP094470.1, from coordinate 669,847 downwards.
CCGGGCCGATGGAGGTCACCGCACAGACCGGCATCTTGGGCAGGGCCTCGGCAAGCCCCGCATCGGGCAGCTCCACCACGGCCAGCGCACAGCCTGCCTCGCCAAAGCAGCGGGCAGCGGCAGCCAGCTCGGCGGCCGCACGGGGCAGGGTCTCCCGGGCGCTCAGGGTCTCGGCGGCCTGTGCAAGCAGCTCCGGTGCCACAGGCTCCCCATTCACCCGGATGCGGGCAGAGAGCGGCTCACAGCCTGCATGGTAGCTGCCGGTAACGAGACCGGCAGCTCTGAGCACCGCCGCCGTGAGGGCGGCGGCAGTCGTTTTGCCAGCCGTACCGGCTACGCCCAGATAATCCACCCGGCCTGCCTTGGCAGAGAGGGCTTCCTGCAGCTGCCGGGCCGGGGCAAAGCCCTCGGGCAGAGATGCAAAATAGGCATTTGCCTGTTCAATGGTCATTGCGTCAAACCTCGTTTCGATGTTGATAGAGAATGATGCACATCCGGATAAGCCCCAGCAGGATGAGCCCCACCAGCAGACCGGTCATCACGCCGGAAAAATCGATCCAGATATCGGTGACCTGGCCGCTGCGGCCCGGCACAAAGAGCTGGATGGTCTCATCAGTCAGGGCTGTGAGCAGGCCGCCCAGCATGGGCCAGGACACATGCTTGAAGAAGTGCCGGGTGTACACCCGCAGGCAGAGCATGAGCAGGAAGCCTTCCAGCAGATACTCGCAGAAATGCGCCAGCTTGCGCACGATGTGCATGGTAAGCCGGTCAGCGGCACCGGGAAGGCCCAGATGCCGCAGGATGCCCTGCAGTATCCCCAGTACCCGGCCGCTGGCCCCCTCGGACACATCCGCGATCTGCAGAGAGTTGGAGAAGATGAACACGATGCAGCCGATGAGGGCAAAGGTAAAGATCACCCGCCACGCGATGAGCCACGGGGAGGTGCGTTGATTCTGTTCCTGCATCCGCTTAGCCCAGAGCCTTGATGCTCTGCTCGATGTTGGCCAGCTTGCTCTGGCTGTTGGTGCGCTTTGCGCGGATCTCCTCCACCAGAGCAGCGGGGGCACGCTCCACGAACTTGGGGTTGGCCAGCTGGTTCTCAAACATGGCCAGTTCCTTCTCAGCCTTGGCCTTTTCCTTGTTCAGGCGGGCCAGCTCCTTCTCGCGGTCGATCAGTTCCATCATGGGGATAAAGCCGCGGGCGGTGTGGGTGGACACCTGCACCATGCCATCGGTGCTGCCCTCGTACTTTTCCGTAAAGGTCACGTCGGTGGCAAAGGCAAACTTTGCCAGATAGACCTCCGCATTCCGGAAGGGAGCGGGATCAGCCGTCTCGATGATCATGCTGGTCTTTTTGGCAGGATGGACATTCATCTCGGTGCGCATGGTGCGGACTGCCTTGATGTAGTCCATGACCTTTTCAAAGGCTTCCTCTTCCTCGGCCCAGTTGTGTGCCTCGTCAAAGGTGGGCCAGCTCTGGGTCATAATGGTCTCGGCGGAGCCGGGCAGGGCCTGATACAGCTCCTCCGTGATGAAGGGCATGAAGGGATGCAGCAGCTTGAGGGCCTTGTCCAGCACATACACCAGCACACGGCGGGCGGTATCTGCCTGCTCTGCATCGCCGGAGTTCAGGCGGGGCTTTGCGATCTCGATGAACCAGTCGCAGTAGACATCCCAGATGAAGCTGTTGATCTTGGCCGCGGCCAGACCCATCTCGAAGTGGTCGAGGTTGTCGGTCATGGCACCGGCCACCTGATTCAGCTTGGTCAGCACCCACTTGTCGCTCATGTCCAGCTTGCTCTCCTCAGGCAGGCCGGGCTGGAAGTCCTCGGGCAGGTTCATCAGGACAAAACGGGTGGCGTTCCACAGCTTATTGGCAAAGTTGCGGGCAGCCTCCACCTTCTTCTCGCTGTAACGCATATCGTTGCCGGGGGTGGAACCGTCCAGCAGCATGAAGCGCAGTGCATCCGCGCCGTACTGGGCAATGACCTCCAGCGGGTCGATGCCGTTGCCCAGGCTCTTGGACATCTTGCGGCCCTGGCTGTCGCGGACGATGCCGTGGATACAGACAGTGTCGAAGGGAGCCTTGCCGGTGTAGGCCAGGCCGGAGAAGATCATGCGGCTGACCCAGAAGCCGATGATATCATAGCCGGTGACCAGCGTGTTGGTGGGGTAGAAGTACTTCAGGTCCGCGCTGTCCTCATTGGGCCAGCCCAGAGTGCTGAAGGGCCACAGAGCGGAGGAGAACCAGGTATCCAGCGTATCGGGGTCCTGGGTGAAGTGGCTGCCGCCGCACTTGGGGCAGGTGCAGGGCATCTCTTTGGCGACCACGGTCTCGCCGCAGTCATCGCAGTAGAAGGCCGGGATCTGGTGGCCCCACCACAGCTGACGGCTGATGCACCAGTCGCGGGTGCCCTTCATCCAGTTGAGGTAGTTCTTGGTAAAGCGCTCGGGCACGAACTTAATCTCGCCCTTCTCCACGCTCTCGATGGCGGGCTTTGCCAGCGGCTCCATCTTGACGAACCACTGCTTGGAGACCATGGGCTCGATGGTGGAGTGGCAGCGGTAGCAGGTGCCGACCTCGTGCTTCAGGGGCTCGATCTCCTTCAGGAAACCGCCCTCCTTCAGGTCTGCCAGAATGGCCTTGCGGGCCTCGAGGGTGGTCATGCCGGCGTACTTGCCGCAGTCCAGCACCTCGGGCTCGTTCACGGTGTTCTTGCCTGCGGCAAACAGTGCATCGGCAGCGGCCTTATCGGCAGCACCGGTCATGTGGCCGTCATAGGTGAACACCCGGACAATGGGCAGATCATGGCGCAGACCCACTTCAAAGTCGTTGGGGTCGTGGGCGGGGGTGATCTTGACGACACCGGTGCCCTTGGTCATATCAGCGTGCTCGTCGCAGACGATGGGGATCTCCTTGTTCAGCAGGGGCAGGACAACATGGCAGCCGTGGAGATGGGCATAGCGGGGGTCCTCGCCGTTGATGGCAACAGCGGTATCACCCAGCATGGTCTCGGGGCGGGTGGTTGCCAGCTCCAGCATCTCACCGGTCTCCTTGACCGGGTAGAGCAGGTGCCAGAAATTGCCGTCCTTTTCCTCGTACTCCACCTCGGCATCCGAGATGGAGGTGTTGCAATGGGGGCACCAGTTGACCATCCGGTTGCCGCGGTAGATCAGGCCCTTGTCGTACAGGCGCACGAACACTTCCTTGACGGCATCCGAGCAGCCCTCGTCCATGGTAAAGCGCTCCCGCTGCCAGTCACAGCTGGTGCCCAGCTTTTTCAGCTGGCTGACGATGCGGTTGCCGTACTTGGTCTTCCAGTCCCAGGCGCGCTCCAGGAAACCGTCGCGGCCCACCATCTCCTTGGTCAGGCCCTCGGCACGCATGGCCTCCACGACCTTGGCCTCGGTGGCGATGGATGCGTGGTCGGTGCCGGGCACCCACAGGGCGGCATAGCCCTGCATCCGCTTGGTGCGGATGAGCACATCCTGCATGGTGTTATCCAGCGCATGGCCCATGTGGAGCTGGCCGGTCACGTTCGGAGGGGGCATGACGATGGTGTAAGGCTTCTTGTCGGGGTCCGCTTCCGTGTGGAAGTAGCCGCCGTCCTGCCAGAACTGGTAGATACGGTCTTCCACCTGGCTGGGATCGTACTGTTTTGCGAGTTCTTTCATTGTATCCTCCCAAAAATGTGATGAGTGGGACGAAAAAAGCCGTCCCACGGAACGTTCCATGGGACGGCTGTAAACTACATACCGCGGTACCACCCAAATTGCACCGGCTGCAAACACAGCCCGTGCCCCTTGATGCCCCGGTAACGTGGGGCAGCTCCGAGGGCGGCTACTGGCTTCACCGCCCCTGCTCAAAAGCGACAGTGCGCGGCGCTTACCTGCCGGGCTCTCACCTGCCCCCGGCTCTCTGCAAGGCGGTTTGCCGCGCACACTCTTTCTCGTTGCATTTATACAAAGAATATAACGTTTTTTTGGCGTTTTGTCAATATGCTCCGAGAACTTCCTGCTTCAATCTGCCGATCAGCCGCTCCATCAGGGCCACCCGGTTGAAGGGGGTCATCAGGTAGAGGCCATCCGCATACGGCAGGGCGGCCTTTGCCATTTCCAGCGAGATGGCAAGCCCCAGCTCCTCGCCCTGGGCACGGTCGAGCCCGGCAAACTTTTCAATGATCCAGTCCTCCACATGGATGCCGTTGATCTCGTTCTCCATGAAGATGGCGTTGCGCTGGCTGACCACCGGCATGATACCGGCCAGGATCTTTGCATCGGCCCCCAGCGTCTCCCGGGACTTTTTCAGGTTTTCCACCGCCTGTGCCGAGAGCACCGGCTGGGTCAGAAAGCCGCTCATGCCGTTTTCCAGCTTCTCCTTTGCCCGGCGCAGCTCCACATCAAAGTTGCGGGCGTTCAGATTCAGGGCACCAAACACGGTCATAGGGCCGGGCATCTCCCGGCCTTCCCCTGCCAGCGAGACGATGTATTGGGCCAGCTTGCGGGAGTTGAACTGGTAAACGTTCTTCACCTCGTCCCGCTCTGCCGTGGGGATGGGGTCACCGGTGATGGCCAGCACCTCCCGCACGCCCTCGGCATACAGGCCCAACAGCAGGGCCTTGGTGGCGTTCAGGTTGCGGTCGCGGCAGGTCATGTGGGGCAGGGTGCACAGCCCCAGCTCCCGGTGGACCCGGCAGGCCACCAGAGAGGAATCCATCCGGGCCTGTGCAATGGGGCAGTCGGCAATGGTCAGCAGGTCAGCGCCCGCCGCCTGCAGCTTTTTTGCCCCTTCCAGATAACTGGTCAGGTCCGCATTGCGGGGAGAATCCAGCTCAATGGCAATGACCTTTTCCCCTGCGTTCAGCTTACGCAGGAAAGCATCCTCATTTTCCACCGTCTGTTCCTTCACGGTGGAGCACTCTTCTGCCGGAGCCGTTTTTTCAACCACGGGCAGGCTGTCCAGCTCCGCCCGCAGGGCGGCAATGTGGGCGGGGGTGGTGCCGCAGCAGCCGCCCAGGATCTGAACCGTGCCCTCGGCGGCCAGACGGCCCAGCTCCCTTGCAAAGTACTCCGGCCTGCCCTGATACTTCACCTGCGTCCGGGTGACAACGGGATAACCCGCGTTGGGCATGACCGACAGGGGCAGCGTGGCCCCCAGCTGCTTTGCCAGTGTGCGCATGGCACCGGGTGCCGACACGCAGTTCAGGCCCACGGCATCCACGATGCCGCTTTCCTGCATCCGCCGGGCAAGGTCTTTGCAGTACATGCCCTCCCGGGTGTAGCCGTCGGGCAGGACCGCAAAGGACACCAGCACAAAGGCATCCGGCACTTCCGCCTTGATGGCCCCCACGGCATCCAGAAGGCCTGCATCGGAGCTCAGGGTCTCGAACAGGAAATTCCTGGCCCCCAGCGCCGCGAACTGCTTTGCCACAGCCGTATATACCTGCCCCGCCGGAACCGCCTCGGTATCCGGAGCCGGGCCGAGGTCGGCAAAAACGGCGGCATCTGTCTCCTCTGCGGCCTGCACAGCCAGCTGCCAGCCTGCCTGCGCCAGCTGTTCCCAGCCGGGCGTGTGTGCCGCCGCCAGCCGGGGCAGGCTGAAGGTATTCGTCTTGACGGCATCAGCCCCTGCCGCCAGATACTCCCGGTGGACAGCCAGCACCCCCGCCGGGTCGGTCAGGTTGGCCTGCTCGCACTCCACCCCGGGAGCCGCCTTATAATAAGTACCCATGGCACCATCAAAAAGCAGGGGGCGGGTCTGTAACAGTTCGCGGATGTTCATCATATATACTTCCTCGCATCTCACAAATAAGCTCTATATTCTTCAGTTTAATAAAGTTTCGCCTCTTGTCAAGCGTTTTTTCGTGCCACAGCTTGCAGGCAGGGCAGTTTTGTGCTATCCTATGCGTAACTTTTACATGTGAGGAGAGATGTATCATGCGCCATGCAGGCACACAAACGATCGAAACGGAGCGGCTGCTTCTGCGCCCGTTGACCCCGGAGGATGCCCCCATGATGTACGCCAACTGGGCCAACGACCCGGACGTGACCCGCTGGCTGCGGTGGGAGCCCCACAAAAACGTGGACGAGACCCGGGAACTGCTGGCCGCATGGGCGCTTCTCTACCCCAATGGAGATTACTACGAGTGGGGCATCGTGGAAAAGGCCACCGGACAGTTGTTTGGCACCATCGGCGTGTTCACATCCAGTTCCGCCGAGCCGGAGCGTGACCCCTGGCCCGGCTTCGACCACACGAACGGCGTGTGGGAGGTCGGCTACTGCATCGGCAAGGCCTGGTGGAACAAAGGCTTTACCACCGAAGCGCTAAAAGCAGTTGTAGAATACTGGTTCAAAAATACAGATAGTAGCTGGCTGGCCTGCTGCCATGCGTTTGAAAATCCTGCCAGCGGCCGGGTCCAGCAGAAAGCCGGCTTTGTCTACGACCACGATTCTGTCTACCACAAATTTGACGGCACACCGGTTGCCTGCAGGTGCTACGCATTGACAAGAGAACATTACGAAGAACTGAGAGGTTTATTTTGAGCGAACTTTATGACATTTTAGTAGAAACGCCCCCCACAAAGGTCATCTTACTGGCCCTGGATCAGGGGCTTTGGGACTGTGAGCGCAGCCTGAACGAGCTGGCTGCACTCTGCGAGGCCAACCACATGGAGGCTGTGGCATCCGTGACCCAGAAGCGGCAGACCCCCGAGACCGGCATCGTGCTGGGCAGCGGCAAGCTGGAGGAGGCCGCCGCTGCCGCCGGGGAGCTGGGTGCCGAGTGTGCCGTGTTTGACGGCGAGCTGACCGGCAGCCAGATCCGCAACATCTCCACGGCGCTGGGCGGCATGGAGGTCATTGACCGCACCATGCTGATTCTGGAGATCTTCCGCAGCCGCGCCGTGACCAACGAGGGCAAGCTGCAGACCGAACTGGCGCTTCTGCGCTACCGTCTGCCCCGCCTGCAGGGAATGGGCGAAAGCCTGAGCCGCCAGGGCGGCGGTGGCGGCGGCGGTGGAGGTGCCCGCCGTGGTGCCGGTGAGACCAAGCTGGAGCTGGACCGCCGCCACGTCCACGCCCGCATCGACGCACTGGCCGAAAAGCTGGCCGAGATGGAAAAGCGCCGGGGCGAGAGCCGCAAGGCCCGGGCCAAGACCGGGATGCCGGTGGTCAGCCTTGTGGGTTACACCAACGTGGGCAAATCCAGCCTGATGAATGCCCTGTGCGGCCCCAGCGTGGCCGAGGCCGACATGCTGTTTGCCACCCTGGACCCCACCAGCCGGAAGCTGGTTCTGCCCAGCGGCATGGCTGTTCTGCTGGTGGACACGGTCGGCTTTGTCTCCCGCCTGCCCCACAATCTGGTGGAGGCCTTCAAATCCACGCTGGAGGAAGCCGCATGGTCTGATGTCATCGTGCGGGTGGCGGACGCGGGCGACGACCAGCGGGAAGAACAGCTGGCCGTTACCGATGAGGTCCTGGACGGGCTGGACTGTGCCGACATCCCCCGCCTGACCGTTTACAACAAGTGTGACAAGCCCAATGCCCTGAACTTTGACCCGGACATCCTGTTGACCAGTGCCAAGACCGGCTACGGTCTGGATGCCCTGCTGAAAAAGCTGGACGAGCTGCTCAGTGACCGGGTGCACACCATCCGGGTGCTGCTGCCTTATGATAAGCTGGGCCTGGCCGCCCCCATGCGGGAGCGGGGCAGCGTGCAGGTGGAGGAATACCGGGAGGACGGGCTCTATCTGGAAGGCATCGTCAAAACCGAGGACCTGCACTATTTTGAAGGATATTTAGTTTAAGCATCTGCTCTCCGGACGCGAATTCGGGTTGCGGCTCCCAGCATCCGCTGCGCGTTGCTTGCGTCTTGCTGGCCGCGGCCCCAACAGCAACTCCCTGTATCCGCCACTGGCGGCGGTCGTTGCCGTTGCAGGGCATTCCATCCCCCGCCCAACTGCCTGACGGCAGTCGGGTCCCACCCTCCGGACACTTGCTTTGGGAAACTCCCCGCCGTCCTATCGTCTCGAACAAATAAAAAAATCCCCAACAAACACAAAAACCCGCCTGGCAGCGGGTTTTTGTGTATAGAGGGGTGGGAAAGTATATAAAGTTGGGAATCGCAATTCAAATGCAGGCACTTGAGAAACAACGTGTTTTGCGCAGTCTTTGGCGCTTACCGTGCCCTGCGATATGTATTATACGCTTTTTTCTTTTCTTGTCAAACAAAATTTTTGGCATTTGCTTTAATTTAGCACTTTACATTTCGATCAAAACTTTATATAATTAACACAGAAAACACAAAAGCGAGTTTTTCCGCAGTTTATGCGATTGCGACAACAGTAAAACTTTACTTTTAAAAATTTTTGTACAATTCAACAAAAACATAAAAGGAGACCTTTCTCATGGACGATTTAGACCGCAAGATCCTCTCCCTTCTCGCAAAAAATGCCCGGATGCCCGTCAAGGAGATCGCCGAGCAGGTGGCACTGACCAGCCCGGCTGTTTCCAGCCGCATCCACAAGCTGGAGACCGACGGCATCATCAGCGGCTACACCGTGGTGCTGAACCGCCCGGCAGACCGTGTCTATGTGGACGCGCTCATCAGCCTGTCCGTCACACCCAGCCACCGGGACGAGCTGGTGGAGCTGATGCAGAACAGCAAGGAGGTGCTGCAGTGCTACCATGTCACCGGTGCCTACACCTTCCTCATCAAGGTCAGCTGCGGCAGCATGCCCCAGCTGGAGCACCTGATCCTGCAGTTCCAGAAGCTGGGCACCACCAGCACCCAGATCATCCTTTCTACTCCGGTCAACCATGGTGATCTGGAAGCGCTGCAGCTGTAAGCCGTTCACAGAACTGTTACAACTGCCGTGCAATCTTCCGGCCGACCGGGCCGTATTCCTGATACAAGGCCGCCGTTCAGCGGCTGCATAAACGCCCCCAAAGGCGGGCAGACTGATCACGATCACCCTGCCTTTGTCAGACGAAAGGAACTACGACCATGAAAAAACGCATTCTTGCCGCTCTGCTGGCTCTTGGCTGTGCCCTGCTGGTGTTCACCGGCTGCGGCAGCAAAAAAGATACCACCCCCAAAAACTACACCCAGATCATCCACGATGCCCGGGAAGCCGAGGACAATGATTATTATATGATCTTCTCCCCGGCAGAGGACGGCAAGTTCACCGCCCAGTACGGCTACAGCGCCAGCTATCCGGCGGAGGACCTGAACGATGAGATCCAGAACATGCTGCTCCCCCTGCTGGACCTGCCCGAGGGCAGCTACACCGATCTTGCCGCCTCCCTCTCTGCCATGATGGTGCAGAGCTACGGCGTTGCCATCGTCAAGCCTGCTGAGGGCAAGACGCAGGAGGTCGTGGACGCAATGGATGCCTATATCCAGAACCAGCAGCAGACGATGGAGCACTACCTCGAGGATCAGTACCAGATTGCCGCCTCCGCCAAGGTGGCCACTGTCCCCACCGGCGAAGTGGTCATGGTGTGCTGTGAGAACAGCGATGCCGTGATGAACGCCATCAAGACCGCTCTGGCCGCTTAAATTATCTTTCAAAACAACAATGCCCTGTACCGTTTTGCATGGTACAGGGCATTCTTATTTCTACCAGATGGATTATATCGTTCAAATATCACATATCCGAACGGGAATATGCGTTCTTCATATTGCTGCTCAGCTCAAACAGCACCTTATCCAGCGTGTCGGCGGCGCGGGCCTTGACCTCAGCAGCCAGGGCCTCGTTGGCCTCCTGGCGCAGGGCAGCGCGGCGGGCGGGGTCGGTCTCGGCCAGCTGCTTTGCGTCATACTGATTCAGCAGGGCACGGCAGGCGGAGAGCACCCCCAACTCATAGCGCTCAACATGGAACACCGACTTGCCATAGGAAGCATCCGCCATCGCAGCGATCATCCGGCTGACCCAGTAGAAGCTGTCGGTGGACACCTCACCGGTGGTGCCGGCTAGATAGGCCGGGGTCGTCTCCACATTGGCGTAGAAGGGCACCATGGCGTTCAGGGCATTGGAGGCGTAGGCCACCCACTCCACTGCCTGCAGGTCGGCGGGCAGATCAGGCCGCAGCTGAATCAGCGCCACAAAGTCGTTGCGGTTGATGCCGATGGAGCGGTAAACGCCCCGGTTCTCTCTGGCACCGTAGCTTGCATACGGATCGTACGGCGTGCCCTGATAATGGCTGGACAGCACATACTTCACGTCCTCGGGGGTGATCTTCTTCTCAGGCACCATGCACCAGGGCAGGTCGTCGGAAGCCGGAGTATAGTCGGCATCGGGGCCATCCCAGACCCAGGTGGTGGGGTTCAGGGTGCGCAGCATGTACCAGGCACGAGGCGTGTTGTAAACGTGGTCGGAATCGGTGTGGCTGCCAAAGGCGGCACGAGGGTCGAACACGCCGTCCTGTGCCAGGTCGAGGTGATACTTTGCAATGAACTCCCTCAGGTCAGCCGAGCAGAGGTGGTTTTCCTGCGCGCCAAAGGCATCGTCCAGATCAAAGGCATCAATGCCCAGCTGGTTCGGCATCACCACATAGCTGTCATCGGGCACACGGCGTGCCATCCAGTGATGGCCGCCGATGGTCTCCAGCCACCAGATCTCGTTCACATCCTGGAACGCGATGCCGTTCATCTCGTAAGTACCGTAGGTCTCCAGCAGCTTGCCCAGCCGCTCCACGCCCTCGCGGGCGGTGTGGATGTAGGGCAGCACCAGATAGACGATGTCCTCCTCGCCGATGCCGCCGGGCACCTCGGGCTGCTCCCCCCTGGCAGGCTGGTACACCACCAGCGGGTCAGCGCCCAGCACGCGGGGGTTGGAGGTGATGGTCTCGGTGGCGGTCATGCCGACATTGGCGGCATTGACACCGGCTGCGGCCCAGATTCCCTTGCCCTCCACGGCGTTGGGCATGGCGGTCATCCGCATGGGGTCACCGGGCAGCGGGATCTCCACATGGGACAGCACCGAGCGGTAGACCGCCGGATGCTCCTCAGGCTGGACCACCACGAATTTCTTTGCCGTGAAATGGCCGGAACCGGAATCGTCGTTGCGGGCGATCATGGTGGAGCCGTCATAGGATGCGTTTTTACCAACCAGAAGCGTTGTACATGCCATAATATCTTCTCCTCCGAATCGAAGTATTTGTCTCTCGGTTTGCCTTGACTGATTGTAATCCTTTTTGTTTCAAAAGGCAAGAGGGCTCACCGGAGCCGTTCCTCGTTTTCCTCCGGGGCCGGAGCAGCTGCCGGGGCGCAGTCCCGGCCAAAGTAGAGCGCCACCTCGCCGATCTTCTTTTTGCGCAGCAGGAAGAGAGTCGGAATAAGATAGATCAAGATCGAGAGCATCATGCTGGCATCATAGCCCGAAATGCTCTCGGCCACGTCCTCCGTGCCGTACAGGCCGCCCACCAGCATAGAGGCAATGTCCATGGCCCCGTGCAGGAACACCGTGACCCACAGGTTGCCGGTGCGGAAATAGATGGCTGCGAACAGCGTGCCCAGCGATGCCGCAAAGACACACTGCATCAGCACACCGAAGGGAGCGCTGGACAGCAGATTGGTCAGGTGGGCCGCGCCAAACAGCAGGCCCGACAGCAGGCAGGCTTTCCAGACCCCCGCCCTGCCGGTGCCGAAGCGCTCCAGCAGGCTCTGGGCAATGACCCCGCGGAAGATGAACTCCTCCGCCACGCCCACCAGCGCCATGCTCAAAAAGAAGCTGAAGATGCTGAACGCAGGCTGCAGCTGGCCATCCTCGGGCATCCCGAACATCAGCTTGGTATACAGGCTGTAACCGATGAGCACCAGCGGATACATTCCCACCAGCAGCCCGTTGAAAAAGCCGCTGCCCCGGCGGCGGAGCAGATACATCTTACCGGTGCGGCCCAGAATGACCAACGCCACCACCATGCCCACCGCCTCCTGCACGGCGCTGAGGAAGTAGGAGTCCACCCGTTCCAGGTCCACCCCAAAGAGCACCAGTGCAAACACAATGAGATAGGATGCCAGCAGCAGGCTGCCCAGAAACAGCACCTCGGATAAAACGCAGAAGCCGATGGGATGCTTTGCGCGCAGACGTTTCAGCATAAAAATATCCTCCTGAATCTTAGTGGCTCTATTCTAACATACTTTGCCGGAAAGAGAAAGTTTTTGGCATTTTCTGCTCAGGCGAAAAATCTCAAAAAAAGTGTTGACAAGACCCGGGCCGTATAGTATAATATCCCTTGTCAGCGGCGAGGTTCAAAGCTGACGACAACAGAATGATGGGGATTTGCATAGTGGTAGTGCGGTAGACTCTGACTCTACTTGTGGGAGTTCGATTCTCTCATCCCCAACCAGAAAACCGCAGTCGCCTTCCGGCTGCGGTATTTTCGGGGCATAGCGCAGTTGGTAGCGCGCCTCGTTCGGGACGAGGAGGCCGTGGGTTCAAATCCCGCTGCTCCGATCGAAAAAGAGACATACTTCGGTGTGTCTCTTTTTTCTTTTTACAAAATTTTTTCTTGACACATTTCCCCTTTGGGAATACTCTTATAGTACCAGATATCCCCTGCTCTGCGGCGGGAAAGATCAAGAGGAAACGAGGGATTTGTGAGATGAAAAAACGTGTTGGCATCCTGACCTCCGGCGGCGACTGCCCGGGCCTGAACGCAACCATTCGCGGCGTGGCAAAGGCACTGTATGCCCGGATGGGTGATAATGTGGAGATCGTGGGCATCCTGAACGGCTACCACGGCCTGATCAACGGCGAATACAAGGAGATGTGCGAGGATGACTTCCGCGGCATCCTGACACTGGGCGGCACCATTCTGGGCACCAAGCGCACCCCCTTCAAACTGATGCGCGTGGTCGAGGATGACAAGATCGATAAGGTCGCGGCCATGAAAAAGACCTACAAGGACGCAAAGCTGGACTGCCTGCTCTGCCTGGGCGGCAACGGCACCCACAAAACCGCCAACCTGCTCTCGCAGGAAGGCCTGAACATCATCGGCCTGCCCAAGACCATCGACAATGATATCTACGGCACCGATGTGACTTTTGGCTTCCACACCGCTGTGGACATTGCCACAGAGGTCATCGACCGCATCCACACCACCGCCGGCAGCCACAGCCGCGTGATGTGCATCGAGATCATGGGCAACAAGGCCGGTTGGCTGACCCTCTACTCCGGCATTGCAGGCGGCGCGGATATCATCCTGCTGCCCGAGCAGCCCTACGACATCGACCGCGTCTGCGAGGCCGTGGAGCGCCGGGCAAAGCGCGGCTCCAACTTCTCCATCATCGCTGTGGCCGAGGGTGCCATGAATGTAGATGAAGCCAAGCTGAAGCGCAAGGAGTGGACCGCCAAGCGCGCCGAGGCCGGTTACACCACCGCCACCAACCGCATTGCCGCTGCCGTCCAGAAAAAGACCGGCATGGAGACCCGCGTCTGCATCCCGGGCCACATGCAGCGCGGCGGCAGCCCCAGCGCCTACGACCGCGTGCTGGCTACCCAGTTCGGCAGCTACGCCGCCAAGCTGGTGGAGATCGAGCAGTACGGCGTTACGGTGGCTCTCGTGAACAATCACGTCATCTCCAACCGTCTGGAGGATATCGCCGGTAAGACCCGCAATATCCCCGAGGGCTGCGAGCTCCTCACCGTGGCAAAACGCATGGGAATCAGCTTGGGCTGAGAAATCTTTCCGGTATGACCGCAATCTTCTTCCCGGTTTATCCGTATTCCAAGTGTAACAAAACCTCGTGAAAGGAAGTGTCTCTCCATGAAAAAAATCCATAAGTTCTTTTCTAAAGATTTGCTCCATATTCTTGGTGCTGTTGGGATTTTTGTTGCTTTTCTGATTTCTATCGCCTATAAGCAAGTTGGAATCGGGGCACTCATAGCTGCGTGGCTTATTGCTATCGCAATTATCGGGGTAGCATGGATTACAGACATCCGCAAAGCAGACCTGCTGAAAAACGGAAAGATTGTTTCCGGAAAAGTTAATGCAGTAAAAAGGGTTCACATAAAATTCCACATGAGCACCTATCACCTTGCTGATGAAGATGTAATTTATCCTTGGGTGATCCGGTACCAATATAAGATCGGAAAAGACACTTATTATGGACAGTCCCATTGGTTTTGGTTCAATCCTCTCGTGAGCAAGGGAACACCTATAGAGGTGACTATTGATCCTCAAAACCCAGAAAGAAGCATTGTTGCTGCATGGGAAAGTTAATAGATTGTTTCTTTCCTCTATGATGACGGAAATTCCAAAGGAGCACAATCTCCTTTGGCACACGACTTTGGTACAAAGTCTAGTATGGTACACCTCGATAGAGGTGTAACGTTCCCAGACGCAAAAAGTCCCATGCCCAGCACTTTGGCGGTGCGGGCATGGGACTTTTTGCTTTTTAGACCGAGCGGAGTGAACAGTAACCAATCCTGACATCCAGTTGCCGTGTCATTTGTTGAATACTGTTTTACGAACAGTCTGCGGATGGACGTTCTCTCTTTTTCAACATACCGAGCAAGAACTTACTTATTCTTGTACATTTCCTCGTAGTATTTCTGGTAGTTGCCGCTGGTGATGTGCTCCATCCACTCCTCGTGCTCGAGATACCAGTCGATGGTCAGGACGATGCCCTTCTCGAACGGGGTCTCGGGGTACCAGCCCAGATCGTTCTTGATCTTGGTGGGGTCGATGCCGTAGCGGCGGTCGTGGCCCAGACGGTCGGCAACGTGCTTGATCAGATCCTCGCTGATGCCGTCGTCCTTCAGGCGGTCGTGCAGCTGCGCGATGATGGTCTTGACGATGAAAATGTTGGGGCGCTCGTTGTGGCCGCCCACATTGTAGACCTCGCCGATCTTGCCACCGTTGCAGACCATATCGATGGCCTTGCAGTGATCCTCAACGTACAGCCAGTCACGGATCTGCATACCGTCACCGTAGACAGGCAGCTGCTTGTGGTGCTTGACGTTGTTGATCATCAGGGGGATCAGCTTCTCGGGGAACTGATAGGGGCCGTAGTTGTTGGAGCAGCGGGTAATGTTGATGGGCATACCGTAGGTATCGTGGAATGCCATAACGAACATATCAGCGCTGGCCTTGGAGGAGGAGTAGGGGCTGTGGGGGCACAGCGGAGTGGTCTCCATGAAGAAGCCCTCGGCACCCAGAGCGCCGTAGACCTCATCGGTGGAGACCTGCAGGTACTTCTTGCCTTCCTTCCAGGTCTTGGCATCGGCATCGTACCAGGCTTCCTTGGCACGCTGCAGCAGGTTCACGGTGCCCATGACGTTGCTCTGGACAAAGATCTCGGGGTTCTTGATGGAGCGGTCCACATGGCTCTCAGCAGCAAAGTTGATGACATAATCGAAATCGTACTTTGCGAACAGGCTCTCCACCAGCTCCTTGTCGCAGATGTCACCCTGCACGAACACATGGCGGGGGTCGCCCTCCACATCCTTCAGGTTCTCCAGATTGCCCGCGTAGGTCAGCTTATCCAGGTTGACCAGCAGGATCTCGGGGTACTTCTTGAGCATATAGTGGACAAAGTTGGAGCCGATAAAACCGGCGCAGCCGGTGATCAGATATTTTTTCATAGGTTTATTCTACCTCAATTTTCAGGTTTTGTCTTCTTGGGGAAGCGTTTTCTTTGTACAACCTCTCCGTCAATGCTTCGCATTGCCACCTCCCCTAGTAGGGGAGGCCTTGGCAGTCCTCGCAAAGTTCCCGGTTTCGCCAGAGGCTCCCCTATTAGGGGAGCTGTCGAGCGGAGCGAGACTGAGGGGTTTAATTGACCTTTACTTCATCCCATTCTCGCCGTCCCAGTGGGCGAAGAAGCAGGCCAGGGCCTCTTTCCAGTCCCGCACATCGTTGCCCACGGTGCAGCGGAGCATCCGGTTGTCCAGTGCGCTCCACTTGGGGCGGTCGGCACTTTCGGGATGCTTTGCCTTGTACTCCTCGCTGGTGCAGGGGGCCACAGAGGCATCCACACCAGACAGGCGGATGATCTCGGAAGCAAAATCGTACCAGGAGCAGATGCCCTCACCGGTGCAGTGATACAGGCCGTACTCATGGGTCACGCAGAGCTGCAGCAGCTCATGGGCCAGGTCAACCGCGTTGGTGGGGTTGCCGCACTGGTCGTTGACCACTTCCAGCTTGCCGAATTTCCGGCCGGCGTTGACGATGGTCTTGACGAAGTTCTTGCCGTAGTAGCTGTACAGCCATGCCGTGCGGACGATGAAGTGGCGGTGGCAGAACTGCTCCACATACTTTTCGCCCATGAGCTTGGTGGAGCCGTAGGCGCTGATGGGGCCGGGAATGGTGGCCTCGTCCTGTGCAATGCCGCCGTTCTCACGGCCGGAGAACACATAGTCCGTGGAGACATGCACCAGGCGGGCACCGGTCTTTTCGGCGGCCTGTGCCAGATTGCGGGGGCCCAGAGCATTTGCCTTGAAGGCTGCGTCGTGGTTCACCTCGCAGCCATCCACGTTGGTGTAGGCGGCGCAGTTGATGATGACATCCGGGCGCTGGCGGCGGATGAAGTCATCCACCATCTTATAGTTGGAGATGTCCAGCTCCGGCAGGTCCACCGGGATCACGGTGGCATTCATCAGCTTTTCGGGAATGGGGCCGATCTCGCTGCGGCCCTCCCGCAGCTGCTTGATGATCTCGGTGCCAAGCTGGCCCTTGCAGCCGGTGACGATGATTTTCATGGGTGTTTCCCCTCCTGCATCAATATCTCAGTTTTCCATCGGCCACGTTCTTGAGGTGCTGGCCGTAGGGGCTCTTACCATAACGGGAAGCGCTCTCCAGCAGGGTCTCGCGGTCGATCCAGCCGTACTTGAAGGCGATCTCTTCGGGGGCGCTGATCTTGATACCCTGACGCTTCTCGACCATGCGGACGAAGTCGGCGGCATCCACCAGGCTCTCCATCGTGCCGGTATCCAGCCATGCAAAACCACGGCCCAGCAGCTGGACATCCAGCTCGTCCTTCTTCAGGTACATATCGTTCAGGGTCGTGATCTCCAGCTCACCGCGGGCAGAGGGCTTGACCTGCTTTGCCATCCGGACCACTTCCTTGTTGTAGAAGTACAGGCCGGTGATGGCGTAATTGCTCTTCGGGTGCTCGGGCTTTTCTTCCACGCTCAGCACCTTGCCGTTCTGGTCAAATTCCACGATGCCGAAACGCTCGGGGTCCTGCACATAGTAGCCGAACACCGTGCAGCGGCCCTTGGTCTCTGCATTGGCGGCGGCAGTCTTGAGGATCTTGGAGAAGCCGTTGCCGTAGAAGATGTTGTCGCCCAGGATCATGGCGCAGCAGTCGTCGCCGATGAACTCTTCGCCCAGAATAAAGGCCTGTGCCAGACCATCGGGAGAGGGCTGGACCTTATATTGCAGATGGATGCCGTACTGGCTGCCATCGCCCAGCAGCGCCTCAAAGCGCGGCGTATCAGTGGGGGTGGAGATGATCAGGATATCCTGAATGCCGGCCAGCATGAGGGTGGACAGAGGATAGTAGATCATGGGCTTATCGTAGACAGGCAGCAGCTGCTTGCTGGTGACCATCGTCAACGGATAAAGCCGGGTGCCGGCACCGCCGGCCAGAATAATGCCTTTCATAATTTGTGCACTCCTTTATTTGTATTGAAAAAGTTGTGCAGCTATACGGGGTGAAACGCTCACCTCGTAATATTCAAAGCGGAGCTGCGTCCGCTGTCAACAAAGTTACAGGGTAAAAGTTCCGGCCGCGCGGGGCGGCATCAGATAGTTTTACACCTTATTCTACTCTCAAATCGAAAAAAAAGCAAGAAAAAACGGCCTGTTCCAGAATTTTTTCCGGAACAGGCCGTCAAACAGAACCGTTCAGCCGCCCACGGCGGCAGCACATCGCGATGGTGGAGCGTTTCTTACCACTTGAAGCCCCACTTATGGAAATACTTCAGCAGGTTTCCCGTCTGCCAGAGGGCGGGCTTGAGATCCCGGTGGGCAGCGCGGTGCCAGGCGTGGATGGCGGTATACTGGGGCACCAGATACACCTTGCCCTGAGTGCGCATCTTCTGGGTGAGATCCGCGTCCTCCACATACATGAAGTAGCTCTCGTCAAAGCCGCCCACCGCCTTGAAGGTGCTGGTACGCACACCGGAAAAGCTGCCGGTGCAGAACTCGATCTCGATGGGCCTGGTCAGGTCCTCATCCAGCATCAGGTAGTGGTCGTTCTGGCCTTTCCAGAAGCTGAGCCGGGGCAGCTGGCGGTAGAGCATGGGCCGCAGGGCGCACCGGCGCAGGGGCAGCTGCTGGGGCTTGCCGTCCGGGAACACCAGCGAGGGCCGGGCCATCACGGCATCCGGGTGGGCGGCCATCCAGTCGGCCAGATCACTCAGGGTATCAGCGGTCAGCTGGATATCCGGGTTGAGGATAAAGTGGAAATCACTGTCCAGCTCGGGCAGGATCATATTATGGCCGGTGCCAAAGCCGCCGTTCTCGGTGCGGCAGTGCACCACCACCTGCTGGCCCGGGCCTGCTGCCAGCAGGCCGTCCGCCACGGCCTGCTCCAGCTTTTTGCCGCTGCCGTCCGGGCTGGCATTGTCCACCAGATACAGGGTCACCGGGTAGCGGCGCGTGCAGTGCAGCACCGTCTGCGCCGCCTTCAGCGCCTCGTCATAGCCGTTATATACAACAATACAGGCTGATAGTTTCATCAATTCACTCCAAAGGCAGGATCTTCAGCGTGAAGTCCTCACGCTGGATATCAAAGTTGGGGTTGGTGCAGGGATCACCTGCGGCCAGCAGGTCTCCCCAGCGGGCCTGGAAGCGGAGCACCTCGCCCTGGAAGCGCTTCTGCTTTTCGGGGTTGTCCTCGGTGCCGCGGCTCTTGCTCTCGTAGTGGTAGAGCTGGGCAAAGGGGGTAAACACGTTGGTGTAGCCTGCCTCCCGCACACGGACACAGAAATCCACATCGTTGAAGGCCACGGCATAGCTCTCGTCCAGGCCGTTCATCTCATCATAGATCTCCCTGCGGATGAGCAGGCAGGCGGCGGTATCGCCGTAAACATCCTGCACATAGTTCAGCCGCCCCATGTAGCCATCGGATGCTGCCGGGAAATACTTGTGCAGGTGGCCCGCCACACCGCCGATGCCAAAGCCGATGCCGGCGTGCTGAATGGTGTCATCGGGGTAAAGCAGCTTTGCACCCACACAGCCCACCCGCTTCTGCTGGGCGTACATGACCATTTCCTCCAGCCAGTTGGGGGTGATGACCTCGGTATCGTTATTGAGCAGCAGCAGGTATTCGCCGGTGGCATACTGCTCACCAAAGTTGTTCAGGGCGCTGTAATTGAAGCCCTTGCCCTCCCAGGTCACGACCTTGAGGTTGTCCGGGTGTTCCTTCTGCATCCGCTCGTAGGCGCGGAAAGTCTCGGGCTGCTTGCTGTTGTTCTCGATGAGGATGAGTTCAAAATCCGGGTAGGTGGTGCGGGCATAGATGGAATCCACGCAGAGCTCCAGATCCCGGATGTGGTCGCAGGTGGGGATGAGGATGCTCACCCGGCCCGGGTGCTCGATGGTGTAATCGGTCTTGTAATAGCCCGGGGTGCCGGGGATGAGGGCAACATCGTCCACAGCGATCCCGCAGCGGGCATAGTGGGCCTTGAGGGCCGCAATGCCTGCGTCGATGCAGTAGGTCTTGGCGGAGATATCTGCCGCCGTGCTGCCGGGACTGGAGCGCCAGTAATACAGAGCATGGGGAATGTGAACGATCTTCTCAGCCTGCTCCGTCAGGCGAAGGAACAGCTCGTAATCCTGGCTGCCGTTGTACTCCATCCGCTCGCCGCCGCCGGCCCGCTCCATCAGGGCGCGGCTGAACACGGTCAGGTGGCAGATGTAGTTGTTGGAGCGGAGGTTGTCCAGCATGAAGTCGGGCTTGAAGTGGTAGAGCACCACATGCTCCGGCTTCCCCTCAAAGGTCGCCTCGTCGGTGTAGACAAAGTCGGCCTTCTGCTCGGCAATGGCCCTGGCCGCGTACCACAGGGCGCAGGGATGCAGCAGGTCATCGTGGTCCAGCAGGGCGATATACTCACCGGTGGCCATCTCAAAGCCCTTGTTGGTGTTGCCGGGGATCAGCTCATTCTTTTCCAGCTTCTGATACCGGATGCGTGCATCGGCCTTCGCACGGGCCTGCACATGCTGGCCTACGGCCTCGTCCTTACCGGCATCCACGCAGCAGAGCTCCCAGTTCTTGTAGGTCTGGTTCACCACGGAATCCAGCATCTCGTCCAGGAAATCCAGCGGGGTGTTGTACAGAGGCACCACGATGCTGATCTTGGGCCCGGCAGGCTGATCGTTCGCCTGCCTGACCAGCAGCTCCACCGGGGCAAAACGGTCGGCCCGCAGGAGGTTCCCCGGGAAGAGGGCGGCATATTCCCGCCTGGCGCGGGCGTGCTCCCGCACTCCCGAAATGCCGTCCCGGCGCAGCTCACCCAGCAGGACGAAAAGCGGGAAGGTGTGCCAGATTTGGCGGCTCTTGCTGACAACATACCGCATGGGCCAGGTCAGCTTCCAGAAGGTAGAGCTGGTCACCTCGTTCAGGGTCTTTTCCAGGTTCTTGGCATGGCTGCGGCTCAGGGAAAGATCGCTGCGGAGCCGCTCAATGAGGGCGGCTTCCTCGTTGCAGGTGCGCTCGGCACGCACCATCCGGTCACGCAGGAGATCCAACTCCTTCTCATAGCCCGCGATCATCTCGGCGGTGGCAGGCTGGACCGTGCAGTACAGAGCCGACTGCTGGGCACGGCCCCGGCTGCGCCAGCGGAAATCCCGGTAGTAGCCCCGGCGGGCCAGTTCCTCGGCCCAGCCCTCAGCCACGTTGCTGCCGGTAAACACCAGCAGCACCTGTCCGGGCAGCTGCGCGGGCATCTCCACCCAGGCGGGGTCCTCCACCACCAGCAGGTCTGCCTGCCGGGCAGCCACTGTAAAGGGGTTGGCATCCACGCCCGCCCGGTGCAGGGCCTTTTCCAGTGCCGGGGTCTCGGCGTTCAGCACCGCAGCTGTTGCCGGGGCCAGCTCCTCCGCAATGCGCTGTGCCAGCAGGCGGCAGCGCTCCATGTCCTGCTTTGTTTCCTTTGCTTTCTCCAACTGCATTCCGACTTCTCCACTTCACTGGGCCATTCCACCGCCCAGACGCATTTTTACAAACTATAATAGTATACCAGATTTCGTCCCGTTTGAGAAGCGCTTTTCCGCATTTCCTGCGCTTTCCGGTGCAAAATTTATTACAGCCCCAGCAGGCTCCACAGCCAGCCGAACAGGCCGCCGTTCGAGCTGCCGCTGCCCACCGTACCAAAGGACACGCCGGTATAGTAGTGGCGCAGGATGTCCCGGTAGCCCATGCCCTGCTCCTGCGCATAGCCCACCATGCCGCACTGGCTCATGCCCACACCGTGGCCGAAGCCATAGTAGTTCATGCAGGGGGATCCGTTCTCGTCCGCGCTGAAATCAAAGCAATAACGGGAGGAAACGAACTGGCCGATGTAGCGGTAGCTCTTTCCGTTCGAGACAAAGGTATTGTACTGGACAAAGCCGCCCAGATCCTTATGGGTGGTGTCGGCGCTCTCGTAGGGCTGGCCGGTCTTGCTGTCGTTATACTCGATGTAGCGGTAATCCTTGCCGATGATCCGGCGCATCAGGTTGTGATACTGCTCCTCGTAGGGGCTTTCCACGCTCTGCAGATAGGGCACATCGGTGCCCCAGGCATCCAGACCGGAGCAGGTGCCGTACACGCCGGTCTGGGTGTTGTACCCCGCGCTGGCCGACCACACTGCATCGATGACGCTGCCGTTGCAGGTCAGCACCTCGTCCTTGACCTCAGAGACTGCCCTGCGGATGGCGCTGCGGGCAGAGGAAGGGATCTGGTCCACGGGGGTGTACACCAGCGCGTTGGCCGAAGAACCGTATTTCTTGTGGTATTCCAGATAGGAGTGGATGGCCACCGCCTGCGCTTTCCACGCCTGCTGTGCCGCCGCGTCACTGACATAGCTGCCGATGGAGCCCAGCTCGGTGTAGGTGATGCCCACCAGACAGTCCTCAAGATCCAGGGTCACGTTCCGGCGCAGGCCCTGCCCCTTGACGTTCAGGTAGGGCATGGTGATGGTATCGCCGGAGCCGAAGAGCCAGCTCAGGCAGTTTTCCTCCTCGTCCGGGATCAGAGTAGTGTTGGCACCGCCCATGGTGGTGGCACCGGCGGGCAGGGTGTCCCCTTCCGCTGCAAAGGCGGCAGGCACTGCCATGCAGAGCAGCACCACCGCCAGCATCAGCGCCGCACACCGGCGCGCAAACTTCGACATCCGTTTCAAGTTCCTTGTCCTCCTGCGTTCTGTATTTTATTCAGTTTAGCACAGTGCAGGGCTGCGGGCAAGGACTTGAATCAAGAAAACGCCGCCGGGCAGAGCCAAAAGCTCCACCCGGCGGCGTTTCACTGTTTTTATCTTATGCTTCCTGTCAGCGGCTCTCCCCGCGCTGTGCAAGGCGGGAGAAGCGCTTATCCTTTTCGTCGTCCTTCTCGGCATCCTCAGCCGGGGCGGCGGGGGTCAGGCGCACCTCCGTCACGCGGCGCTTGGCGGTGCGGGTAACAACACCATCGTACTCGCCCAGGGTAAAGCGGTCGCCTACCTTGGGCAGATGGCAGGTCTTTTCCTGCACCAGACCGTTGACGGTATTGGAATCGATATCCTCTTCCTCCGGCAGGTCGAGCTCCTCATACAGATCATCGACGCTGGCAGAGCCGGACACCAGCCAGCTGCCGTCCGACTGCTTGCGGAAGTCCTCAGTGACCTCGTCGTGCTCATCCCAGATCTCACCCACCAGCTCCTCCAGGATATCCTCCAGCGTGATGATACCCTCGGTGCCGCCGTATTCGTCCACAACAACGGCCAGGTGGTGGTGCTGCTCCCGGAGGGTGCGCAGCAGCTGGGAGATCTGCGTGGAGCCCGTGGTATACAGGGTGGGCACCACCAGATCATCGATCTTGGTCGCCTTTTTCAGGCGGGCGATATAGAAATCCTTTTCATGTACCACACCAATGATGTTATCAATGGTGCCGTGGTAGACAGGCAGACGGGAGTAACCGGACTCCGCAAAGGTCTGGGCCAGCTCCTCCAGCGGGATATCATCCTCCACAGCCACCACATCCACACGGGGGGTCAGGATCTCCTCCACCTCTACGTCATCGAACTCGATGGCGCTGCGGATGAGCTCGCTTTCCCGGTCGGTCAGTTCGCCGTCGTTTTCAGCCTCGCTGACCATAGTCATCAGCTCACCCTCTGTGATGGTATCGGCCTCGCCGCTGTGGACAAAGTGGCCCAGCAGTTTTTTCCACTGGGTGAACAGCCAGGTCAGCGGGGTCATCAGGGCCATCAGGAGCACAAGGAAGGGCGAGACTGCCGTAGCCACCTTTTCCGGCATCTCCTTGGCCAGGCTCTTGGGAGTCACCTCGCCAAAGATCAGCACGATGATCGTCAGCACAATGGTGGACATCGTTGCGCCCCGCTCGGCACCCAGCATCTGGGTAAACAGGATGGTGCCGATGGAAGCGGCGGCGATGTTCACGATATTGTTGCCGATGAGGATGGTGGAAAGCAGCTTATCGTATTGCTCCGCCATGGCCAGCACCCGGGCGGCAGAGGAATCGCCGTCCTCGGCGCGGCTTTTCAGGCGGATCTGATTCAGGGAGGAAAATGCGGTCTCGGATGCGGAGAAAAAGGCGGAGAAACCCACCAGGATCACCAGCGCTACCCAGAGCGTCATACTGCCATCGTCCATAATAAAGGAAAATCACACTCAACTTTCTGTTTTTTATTAAAGAACGGACTCCCTCAGTCTGCTTCGCAGCCAGCTCCCTCAAAGAGGGAGCCTTGCCGCACGGTCAGCCTCCCTCACCGAGGGAGGTGGCATCGCGCAGCGATGACGGAAGGAGTTCTTTCCTAGGGATACAAAAATGTGCTTTCCACCGTGGCTGTTCCGCGATGAAAAGCACATCAATGTTACTTGTTATAATATCATATTCCGCACCCCCATGCAAGCATTACAGCCGGCACAGAGGTACAAAACTGGTAAAACTGTGGAAAATCATTTCAGCACAAGGGCATTTCCGTCGTAATCCACGGTCAGTGTGCTGCCCTCGGCATAGCGGCCCTGAATGATCGCCTTGGCGATCAAAGTCTCCACCCGGCTCTGGATAAACCGTTTGATGGGGCGGGCACCATAGACGCTGTCGTAGGCAGAATCGATGATGTAGTCCTTGGCGGCGGTGGTCACGTCCAGATTCAGGTGCTTGCCCTCGTCCATGCGGCTGCGCAGGTCTGCCAGCTGCAGATCCACGATCTTGCGCATCTCGTCCTTGGTCAGGCTCTTGTAGTAGACGATCTCGTCCAGACGGTTCAGGAACTCGGGGCGGAACTTGCTCCTCAGCAGCAGGTCGATCTGATGCTTTGCCTCGTCGCTGAGTTCGTTGGTGCCCTGTGCCCGGCGCTGCTCCAGATCGTTCAGGATGATGTCACTGCCCAGATTCGAGGTCAGGATGATCACCGTGTTCTTGAAGTCCACGGTACGGCCCTGGCTGTCGGTGATGCGGCCATCGTCCAGCACCTGCAGCAGGATGTTGAACACATCGGGGTGGGCCTTTTCCACCTCATCGAACAGCACCACGCTGTAGGGTTTGCGGCGGACAGCCTCGGTCAGCTGACCGCCCTCCTCATAACCCACGTATCCCGGAGGCGCACCGATCAGGCGGCTGACGCTGAACTTCTCCATATACTCCGTCATATCGATACGCACCATGTTGCGCTCATCGTCAAACAGAGCCTGTGCCAGCGCCTTGGCCAGCTCGGTCTTGCCCACACCGGTGGGGCCGAGGAAGAGGAAGCTGCCGATGGGGCGGTTGGGGTTGGCGATCCCGGCGCGGCTGCGCAGGATGGCCTCGCTCACCTTGGTCACGGCCTCGTCCTGACCGATGACTCTCTTGTGGAGCACATCGTCCAGATGCAGCAGCTTCTCGCGCTCGCCCTCTACCAGCTTCTCCACCGGGATGCCGGTCCAGCGGGCCACAATGCGGGCGATCTCCTCATCGGTCACGCGGTCACGCAGGAGGCTGTCCTCCTTCTTCTCGTTGGCCAGCTTTTCCTCCGCTTCCAGCTGTTTCTGCAGCTCGGGCAGCTTGCCGTATTTCAGCTCAGCAGCCTTGTTCAGGTCATACTCACGCTGGGCTTTCTCAATGGCGGCATTGGTCTGCTCGATCTGCTCACGCAGGGTCTGCACCTTGCCAATGGCGTTCTTCTCGTTTTCCCACTTTGCCTTCATGCTGCGGAACTTATCCTGCAGCTCGGCCAGTTCCTTTTCCAGCTCATGCAGGCGGCTTTGGCTCAGGGCATCGGTCTCCTTTTTCAGGCTGACCTGCTCGATCTGCAGCTGGGTGATGCGGTGGGCCAGATCATCCATCTCGCTGGGCATACTGTCCATCTCAGTCTTGATCATGGCGCAGGCTTCATCCACCAGGTCGATGGCCTTATCCGGCAGGAAGCGGTCGGTGATATAGCGGTCAGAGAGGGTTGCGGCGGCGATCAGCGCATTATCGCTGATCTTCACGCCGTGGAACACCTCATAGCGCTCCTTCAGGCCACGCAGGATGGAGATGGTGTCCTCCACTGTGGGCTCATCCACCTGCACCGGCTGGAACCGGCGCTCCAGAGCGGGGTCTTTTTCGATATACTGGCGGTATTCGTCCAGCGTGGTTGCACCGATGCAGTGCAGCTCGCCCCGGGCCAGCATGGGCTTGAGCAGGTTGCCCGCGTCCATGGCACCGTCGGTCTTGCCCGCACCCACGATGGTGTGCAGCTCATCAATGAAGAGGATGATCTTGCCCTCGCTCTTCTTGACCTCATTCAGGACGCTCTTCAGGCGCTCCTCAAACTCGCCGCGGTACTTTGCACCGGCCACCAGCGCACCCATGTCCAGGCTGAACACGGTGCGGTTCTTCAGATTCTCGGGCACATCGCCGCGCACGATCCGCTGGGCCAGGCCCTCGGCGATGGCGGTCTTGCCAACGCCGGGCTCACCGATCAGGCAGGGGTTATTCTTGGTCTTACGGGACAGGATGCGGATCACATTGCGGATCTCCTGATCACGGCCGATCACGGGGTCCAGCTTCTGCTTCCGGGCCAGATCGACCAGATCCTGGCCATATTTCTGCAGAGCGTTGTAGGTATCCTCGGGGTTGTCGTTGGTCACGCGCTGGTTGCCGCGCACGGCAGTCAGCTGCTGCAGGAACGCATCCTTCTTGATGTTGAAGGCGCGGAACAGCTCCGTGGTGTTCTGGGTCGGCTCATCCAGCAGGCCCAGGAACACATGCTCAACACTGACGTATTCGTCCTTCATGGCCTTGGCTTCCCGGGCGGCAGCGCTCAGGACTTTATCCGCTGCCTGCGAGATATAGACCTTGTCCGGGTCACGGCCAGAGCCGGACACCCGGGGCAGGGCCGACAGCTTTTCAGCCACAGCAGCGGCAAAGCTGCCCGGGTCCACGTTCAGCTTCTGCAGAAGCTGCGGGATCAGGCCCTGCTCCTGCGAAGCCAGGGCGTGCAGCAGATGTTCCGGCTCCAAAGCGTTGTGCTGGTACTCCACAGCCAGCTGCTGGGCAGCCTGCAGAGCTTCCAGTGTTTTCTGCGTATATTGATTGGTATTCATAGAATCGACCTCCATTCGTACCGAAAATGTTATTTCAGCAGTCTTTCAGATTGATTGCCATTTCATTTTTAGCACTCTATCTGTTCGACTGCTAAAACTATACTCCAAACACCCCACTTTGTCAATAGGGTTTTCGATGGTACGGCAACAATTCACAAATTGTTTGCAAACAAGACAAAAATGCCGCCCCGGCGGACCCGAAGCGGCACAAGTTCTCTTGATATGGGGGCAGGGCACTCAGCTCACCACTGCGCTCTCCGTCAGCGCATCGGTGACGGCATCCATCAGGGCGACCATGGTGCAGTAGTTCTCACCATAGGTGTCGGTGTAGGAGGAATAGGTATCGATCTGCTCCTGGGTGGGCACGATGTCCAGTGTCTCGGCCACTGCCTGATAAAGCAGAGCCTCCTTGGAGTAGGTGGTGATGCTGTCGCTCATCCCCTCCAGCAGGTCATCGGCGTTCTCATAGCCAGCGGCGGTCTGCACAAAGCTGTCCAGATCGTAGCCGTAGTAGTTGGCCATGGTGTAGTAGTAGTTCAGGCACTGGTTCACCTGATAATCGGTGACCTCCTTGGGCAGCTCCTTGAAGGTGGAGTTCGCCAGCAGGTCGTCCATGATGGCGTTCTGCAGGTTGGTGTTGTAGAGCATCTTCTGGTAGAGCGCTTTCAGCTCCTCCACGGTGTGAACATCATCGCTCTCGCCGTAGTTCTCGGCCACCCACGCGTCGGTTAGCTCGGGCAGGACCTTCTCGCTGATGTAGTTCAGGGTAACGGAGAACACAGCCTTTTTGCCGCTCAGGACAACGGTGTTGCCCTCGGAATCGGTAGAATCGCTGTATCCCTCCGGGAAGGTCACGGTGACATCAAAGGTCTCGCCGGGGGTGTGGCCTACGATCTGATCCTCAAAGCCATCGACGAAAGTACCGCTGCCCAAGGTCAGGCTGTAGCCGCTGTAAGTGCCGCCGCTGAACGCAACGCCATCCACGGAACCGGCATAGTCGATGTTGACGGTATCGCCGTCCGCTGCGGCACGGTCCGTTACCTGCTTCTCGGTGGCGTGGTCGCTGAGCAGGCTGTCGATCTCGCTCTGGAGTTCCTCCTCGGTGGGCTCGATCTCAGAACGCTTGAAGGTAAGGCTTGCAAAGTTCTCGGGCAGGGTGACATAGTCAAGCGCTTTCACGCCCTCCCAGTAGCCATTCTCGTCCAGACCGCTGCTGTAGGAGAAGTTCTCGTAATCGTAATCTTCCGCGCTGCCGTAAACAGCGGCGGCTGTGCTGGAAGCAGCAGAAGAAGAATCAGCGGACTTGGAGCAGCCTGCTGCGCCCAGCACCAGCGCACCGGCGCAGAGCAGGCAGACCGCCTTTGTGATGATCTTTTTCAAAATAAAGTTCCTCCTGTTGGAACACCGGCATCCCGCCGGGTTCAGATTCGGGTCGCATAGTACAGACCTTATTATAAAGGGCAAAAGTGAAAAAGAAAAGAATTTTGCAGAAATTCCACAAATAGAGCGCCGGGTTTGTCCGACTTTTGCGGGGCACTGGCCGAAAAAGCGGCTTTTCCGGTGGAAATGCCCGCCCGGTTCTGTTAAAATAAAAGAGATACGAGAAACCCCGGCCGCTCCCTTCCGTGGGAAGCGCCCGATACAAACGGAGGAATACCCCATGGATTACAACAAAGCCGCCCTTGAAATGCACGAGACCCACCACGGTAAGGTGGGCATTACCAGCAAGGTGGAGGTCAAGACCCGCGACGACCTGTCTACCGCCTACACCCCCGGCGTTGCCGAGCCCTGCCGCAAGATCAAGGAAAACCCCGACGATGTTTATAAGTACACCTTCAAGGGCAACATGGTGGCCGTTGTCTCCAACGGCACCGCCGTGCTGGGCCTGGGTGACATCGGCCCCGAGGCCGGTCTGCCTGTGATGGAGGGCAAAGCCGTGCTGTTCAAGGAGTTCGGCGGCGTGGATGCCTTCCCCATCTGTATCGATGCCCACGATGCCGCCAGCGTGATCGCAGCCTGCAAGGCCATTGCCCCCACCTTTGGCGGCATCAATCTGGAGGATATCAAGAGCCCCGAATGCTTTGAGATCGAAGAGACGCTGGAGCGGGAGCTGGATATTCCCGTGTTCCACGATGACCAGCACGGCACCGCCATCGTGGTGACCGCCGCCCTCATCAACGCCCTGCGCGTGGTGGGCAAAAAGATGGAGGACGTGCACATCGTCCTGAACGGCCCCGGCGCTGCCGGTACTGCCATCATCAAGATGCTGATGACCGCTGGCGCAAAGGACATCGTGGCCGTGGACCAGTTCGGCACCCTGTACAAGGGCTGCAACAGCGCCGAGGCCCACAAGAACTGGCTGGGCGAGGTGACCAACCCCCGCCAGATCAAGGGCGGCCTGAAGGAAGCCATCGAGGGAGCCGACGTGTTCATCGGCGTGTCCCGCCCCGGCATCCTGACCACCGAGCTGTGCAAGACCATGAACAAGGATGCCATCGTCTTTGCCATGGCCAACCCCACCCCGGAGATCATGCCGGACGAAGCCAAGGCAGGCGGCGTGCGCGTGATGGCCACCGGCCGCAGCGACTTCCCCAACCAGGTCAACAATGTGCTCTGCTTCCCCGGCCTGTTCAAGGGTGCTTTGAGCGTCCGCGCCCGCGATATCAACGACCAGATGAAGCTGGCCGCAGCCTATGCCATCGCTGACCTGATCACCGATGCCGACCGCAGCGAGGAGAACATCATCCCCGGCGCGTTCGACCCCCGTGTGGCCGAGGCCGTGGCTGCTGCCGTGGCAAAGGCTGCCCGCGAGACCGGCGTTGCCCGCCTGTAAAGGGAGGAACACGAGATGAGGAACATCTCCGCACAAACCATCACCGATACCGTAGCCCGGCTCTGCATCGAGGCCAACACCCGCCTGCCGCAGGATGTGCAGGCGGCGCTGGACAAGGCCCGGCAGGAAGAGCCCTGGCCGCTGGCAAAGAATACCCTGGACCTGCTGTGGTCCAACCTGAGCGCCGCCAGAGAAAAAGACCTGCCCATCTGCCAGGACACCGGCATGGCCTGCGTGTTTGTGGAGCTGGGCACCGATGTCCACATCGACGGCAGCTTTGAAGCCGCCATCCACGAGGGCGTGCGCCGCGGCTACACCGACGGCTACCTGCGCAAGAGCATCGTGGCCGATCCGCTGCGCCGGGGCAACACCGGCGACAACACCCCCGCAGCCATCACCGTTCATCTGGTGGACGGCGACGGCTGCACCATCACCGTGGCCCCCAAGGGCTTTGGCAGCGAGAATATGAGCCGCATCCAGATGCTCAAGCCCGCCGACGGCGTGGAGGGCTTCCGGAAGTTCGTGCTGGAGACCGTCCAGCTGGCCGGTTCCAACCCCTGCCCGCCCATCGTGCTGGGCATCGGCGTGGGCGGCAGCTTTGACAAGGTGGCCTATCTGGCCAAGAAGGCACTGCTCCGCCCGCTGGATGTTCCCAACCCCGATCCCTACTATGCCGGTCTGGAGCGGGAGCTGCTGACCGCCATCAATGAGCTGGGCATCGGTCCGCAGGGCTTTGGCGGCCAGACCACCTGTCTGGGCCTTGCCATTGAGCAGATGCCCACCCATGTGGCGGGCCTGCCCGTAGCCGTGAACGTTTCCTGCCATGTCACCCGCCGCGCGTCGGCCCGGCTGTAAGGAGGGGCTTTGCAATGGAATACAGACTGACCACCCCCTGCACCGCCCAGGATCTGGCCCCCCTCAGGGCAGGCGATACCGTGCTGCTCTCCGGCGTGGTGTATACCGCCCGGGATCAGGCCCACAAGCGGATGATCGAAGCACTGGACCGGGGCGAACCGCTCCCCTTCGACCTTGAGGGCAGCGCCATTTACTATGTCGGCCCCACCCCGGAGCGCCCGGGTAAGGTCATCGGCTCTGCCGGCCCCACCACCAGCGGCCGGATGGATGCCATGAGCCCCCGCCTGCTGGACCTGGGCAACAAAATTATGATCGGCAAGGGCAAGCGGGATGCCGCTGTCAAGGAAGCCGTTGTCCGCAACGGCGCGGTCTATCTGGCCGCTCTGGGCGGTGCCGGTGCCCTGATGGCCAAGAGCGTCCAGACGCTGGAGGTCATCGCCTGGCCCGACCTCGGCTGTGAAGCCGTCCGCCGCCTGACCGTGCAGGACATGCCCCTGACTGTCATCCTGGATGCCCACGGCGGAGATCTGTATCTGGAAGGTCCGGAGGCCTACCGGAACCGCTGAGGAACAGCAGCCCCGGCTTCTGCTGAATGCTGTACATACGAAAAGGAGCTGTACCCCGCGGGAGTACAGCTCCTTTTGCATTGCATTCTTTCTGATCAGCCGCGCTTTGCCAGCAGAGCCTCGATCTTCTTGATGGGATCGATGATGCTGGAAACAGACATATCGTGGTTCAGTGCCACCACGAAGTAGGCAGCATACTTGGAGACATCCACGTCAACATACCAGTCGCGGGTCAGCAGCTCGGGCTGGCGGTAGGTCAGGTTGGTGCCCACAACGTAGTCCAGCTTGCCATCGGCAACTGCCTGATCGAACTTCTTCAGGCCGCTGGTGAACAGCGGGAAGGTCGCGTTGGCAATGATGCGGGCAGCGCCGCGCTCCTTCAGGTTGCCGGCAACCTCCAGCATGCTCTCGCCGGAAGCGATGATATCGTCGGCGATAAAGACAGTCTTGCCCTCAACAGAATCGCCCAGATACTCGTGTGCCACAATGGGGTTGCGGCCGTTCACCACGCGGGTGTAATCGCGGCGCTTGTAGAACATGCCCAGGTTGCAGCCCAGCACGCTGGAGAAGTACATGTTGCGGTTCATGGCACCCTCGTCGGGGCTGACCACGATGAACTTCTCCTTATCAAAGCTGATCTCGGGGTTCTTCTTCAGCAGGCTCTTGAGCACCTGATAGGTGGGCATTGCATTGTCGAAGCTGAGCAGCGGCACAGCGTTCTGAACGCGGGGATCGTGGGCATCAAAGGTGATGATGTTGCGCACGCCCATGGTCTGCAGCTCCTGCAGGGCCACAGCGCAGTCCAGGCTCTCGCGAACCACGCGGCGATGCTGACGGCCGCCGTACAGGCTGGGCATGATAACGGACACGCGGTGTGCCTTGCCGGCCACTGCCTGGATCAGGCGCTTGAGGTTGGCAAAATGGTCATCCGGGGAGAGGTGGTTCTCGTAACCGAACAGGTTGTAGGTAACGCTGTAATTGCCCGGATCGATAACGATAAAGATATCGTCGCCGCGCACAGACTCCCTGACCAGGCCCTTTGCGTCACCGCTCTGGAAGCGGGGGCACTCGCAGGGGATGATAAAGCTATCCTTCTCCACGCCTGCGGACTTTGCCCATTCCACCAGATGCTGGTCGATCAGCTTGGTCAGCTCCTCTGCACCGGGGCAGGCCAGCAGACGCAGGTCTGCCACGCTGGGTTCCTGGAAAAATGCCATCGGATTGATCTCGTTGGACATACTTACAACTCCTTCAATGTTCCTGTTGTCTTGACGATGAAATCAGATGCTGAAAGCGCATATCTGTCTTTATTTTATCACAAAAAACAGATTTCGACACACCTAATTTCTGTCTTGGAGCCATTTTCTGCGGCTTGCACAGCTGTTGTTCAAAAACACGTTGGAGACTGTGAGTTTCACACAAAAAACCTTCCTTTTACCTTCCTCTTCCCCTTCCCCCTGCCTGCTGCCCGGTGGTTCCTGCGCACAAACCCACAGATTTTTCATGTTTCAGTTGGTTTGTTTTAACAAACTTTTAGGGATTACTTGCATCCCCCGGGAGAATGTGGTATTCTATAACAAACCGAACCGACGTGCGTTTTCAGCCCCGGGCCGGGAATCAAGAAGGCAGGAGGCCGATACCATGCAGATCCACCAATCCGCAGAAGATTATCTTGAAACGATCCTGATGCTCAACCAGAGAATGGGCCGTGTCCGTTCCATCGACGTGGTCAATGAGCTGGGCTATACCAAGGCAAGCGTGAGCATTGCCATGAAGAAGCTGCGGGAGAACGGCTATATCGCGGTGGACGGTGAGGGCAACCTGACCCTGCTGGAACCGGGCCGCGAGATCGCAGAGCGCATCTACAGCCGCCACCGCCTGCTGACCCATTTCTTTGTGCAGCTGGGCGTGGACGAGGAGGTCGCCGCCGAGGATGCCTGCAAGGCAGAGCATATCCTGAGTGAGCAGACGCTGGAAAAGATCCGCGAATATGCCCTGCTCCACGACGCGCAGGACAGCGTAAAATAACCGGAATCATCAAAAAATGAGACTGCCAGGCCTTGGCAGTCTCATTTTTTTGTCAGTAGCTGTCCAGCCCAAGGCTGACATCCAGCGCCTGATTCACCCGACGCTGATCCTCAGGCGTGATCTGCCCGGCCCGCTCGCGCAGGCGGTGCTTATCCAGCGTGCGGATCTGTTCCAGCAGCACCACACTGTCCTTGGCAAGGCCGGTATCTGCCGCCCGGATGTTGATATGGGTGGGCAGGCGGGCTTTGTCCAGCCGGGATGTAATGGCCGCTGCGATCACGGTGGGGCTGTGCCGGTTGCCGATCTCGTTCTGGACGATGAGCACCGGCCGGATGCCGCCCTGTTCCGAGCCCACCACCGGTGAAAGATCGGCGTAAAAAACTTCTCCTCTGTGTACCTCCATGGAATCTTCCCTCCCTGATCTTGGAGGATGCGCCCGCTATGTGGTGCGTTTTGCGCATCCTCAGTCGCTCTGCCTTTAGTATGAGCCGACTGCAGGGCCGCTATGCACGCGCGGGCTTATTCCATTGTATGCAGCTGAGAAGTTCAGGTTTCCGTTTCCAGGATGCAGTACGCCATGGCCATGCCGTCTTCATGGCTCAGGGAGAGATGTGCCCGCAGGCGGCGTGCTTCCACCCACTGGGCGCTCCGGCCGGAAAAGTGATAGGCCGGTGCACCGCCGGGCAGGCGGACGGCTTCTATCTCGCAGAGGGAGAAGGGCTCCCGCAGACCGGTGCCCGCCGCCTTGAGGAAAGCCTCCTTGGCCGCAAAGTCCGCCGCCGCGCTGGCCATGGTATGGGCGGTGCGGCGTGCCGTGCCCTCTTCCTCTGCCAGAGGCAGGCCCAGTGCCGCCTGCTCCGCCGGGCCGAACACCCGGCGTGCAAAGACCGCGCCATGGGGGCCCAGCAGGCTCTTTTCCATCCGCGCAATGCTGCACAGGTCGCAGCCGATTCCGTAGACCATGAAAAACCTCCTGAACGGAAAAATTCGTTCCGTTCTTTTTACTCAAATTTTCAAAAATTTTTAGGCAAAGTGTGCAAATTCCAGCTTGGAATCTTGAAGTCAGCGTTCATTTCGTGTACAATGGGCTATAAGTTCCAATGACCTCTCGGAACGGAATGCGAGAGGGATACCGAAGGGGGTGCATTGCGTGGGCGACGCGACTGCTATTTTTTCGATCCACGACAAAAAGGACTACGAGATTCACGAGATCGTACAGCAGGTGTACGATGCATTAAAGGAAAAGGGCTACAATCCGGTCAATCAGCTGGTGGGCTATATCCTGTCCGAAGATCCCACCTATATCACCACATACAAGGGAGCCCGCTCCCTCATCCGCAAAGTTGACCGTGACGATCTGCTGCAGGCCATGCTCCGCAGCTACCTGAACGTCTGAGCCGCGCTTACACAAGTCCGCTGCCTCGCAGGAGGCGGCGGGCTTTTATTTTGGCCAGCAGGCAAAGATCTGGTTCACCACCGTCTCATACTCCCAGCCTTCCCGGGCCTTGCGCAGGGGCTTTTTCAGTGCGTCGGCCCCATCGAAAAGATGGATGAGGTAGAACCAGTGGGCCTTCATCCGGCTCACGGCACAGCTGGCCATCCCAAAGGCTTCGGTGTAGCCGTGATAAAGCTCATCATGGTAGCCGCGCAGTTCTTCCCGGGAAGCGGCAGGGCCGCCCACAGCCTTGCGCAGAAGAGCAGGGTCTGCAATGAGGCCCCTGCCCACCATGATGCCCGACAGTCCCGGAAATGCCGCTTCCAGTGCCCGCAGGTCATCCACAGTGGTCACATCGCCGTTGTAGCAGACCGGAACAGTGCAGGCGGGCAGGTAGGCAGCAAAGGCTTCCCGGTCGGCCTGGCCGCGGTAGAGCTGTTTCATCACCCGGGGATGGATGGTCAGCTCGCAGAGGGGGTATTTGTTGTAAACGTTCAGGATCTCCCCGAACTCCTCCGCCCGGGCCACGCCCAACCGGGTCTTGACCGACACCGGCCCGCCTGCCTGCGAAAAAACAGCGTCCAGAAAGGCATCCAGCTTCTGCGGGTCCCGGAGCATTCCGGAACCCTTGCCCTTGGCTGTCACGGTGCCGGAGGGACACCCGAAGTTCAGGTTGACCTCGGTATAGCCCATCCGGCGCAGTTCCCCGATCATCCAGGCCGCAAGTTCGCCGTCCTTTGCCAGCAGCTGCGGGATGACCTGCACCCCCGGGTTGGCCGCCGGTTCCAGCTCAGCCATCTTCTTTTTGATGAGCACCCGGTTCTCCGGCGGCGAGAGAAACGGCGCATAGTACCGCACCGGAGCCTCCGGTGCACCGAACCAGCGCTGGTGGGCCTGCCGCCAGATGCGGTCTGTCAGCCCCTCCATCGGGGCGTCGTAGTAGTTCATAACAGTTCTCCTTGGAATTGATGGGTTTATTGTAGCACAAAAAAAGCCGCCGCGCAAAAATTTCTGCGCAGCGGCTTGTGGGGTTACAGCTTATTCAGCAAACAGCGGGGTGGACAGGTAACGGTCGCCGGTATCGGGCAGCAGGGCAACGATCTTCTTGCCTGCGTTCTCGGGGCGCTTTGCCAGCTCCAGCGCAGCCCAGACCGCTGCACCGGAAGAGATCCCCACCAGAACGCCTTCCTTGTGGCCGATCAGACGGCCGGTCGCAAAGGCATCCTCATTGGTCACGGTGATGATCTCATCGTAGACCTTGGTATCCAGCACATCCGGCACAAAGCCCGCGCCGATGCCCTGGATCTTGTGCGCACCTGCAACGCCCTTGCTCAGCACAGGAGAGGAGGCAGGCTCCACAGCCACGACCTTGACATTGGGGTTCTTGCTCTTGAGGTACTTGCCCACGCCGGTAACAGTGCCGCCGGTGCCAACGCCAGCCACAAAGAGATCGACCTGACCATCGGTGTCCTCCCAGATCTCAGGGCCGGTGGTCTCGATGTGTGCCTGCGGATTGGCAGGGTTCACGAACTGGCCGGGAATAAAGGCGTTGGGGATCTCCTTTGCCAGCTCATCCGCCTTGGCAATGGCACCTTTCATGCCCTTTGCGCCCTCGCTCAGGACCAGCTCTGCGCCGTAAGCCTTCATCAGCTGGCGGCGCTCCACGCTCATAGTCTCGGGCATCACGATGATGATGCGGTAACCCTTGGCAGCGGCCACAGCGGCCAGACCAATGCCGGTGTTGCCGGAGGTAGGCTCAATGATCACGGAACCGGGCTTCAGCTTGCCGGTGGCCTCGGCATCGTCGATCATCTTCTTGGCAATGCGATCCTTGACAGAGCCGGCGGGGTTGAAGTATTCCAGCTTGGCCAGAACGGTGGCCTTCAGGTCTGCTTCCTTCTCAATATGGGTCAGCTCCAGCAGCGGAGTGTGGCCAATCAGCTGATCTGCGGAAGTGTAAATCTTGCTCATAGTAAAAGTCCTCCCTCTGCGGGCGCAGGGCCCGGGATGTTATTCTGACGCATTCCATATTCCCTGTAAACCAACATGGTTTGTAGGTTTGATGGTATTATAGTCCTCTTTTCCCCCTTTGTCAATGGAAAAACGAAAAAGCGATTGAAAAGTTACAAACCCTGTTGTATAATAGGTTTGTTAATGAGAAGAGGACAACCCCACCATCCATGCCTGCGCATTGCCGCCCCTGACTGGGCCGCTGGCGCAAAGCGTTTGAGGGGTTGATAAGGAGAAAAGCTATGATCGTTTCAACCAAGGGCCGTTACGCACTGCGCGTAATGATCGACCTGGCCGAACACCAGGCGGAGCGGTATGTGCCGCTGAAGGAGGTCGCCGAACGGCAGGAGATCTCGGAAAAATATCTGGAAAACATCCTGAAGGTGCTGGTGCAGAACGGCTTTCTGGAAGGTCTGCGCGGCAAGGGCGGCGGCTACCGGCTGACCCGCACCCCCGACCAGTACACCGTGGCAGAGATCCTGCTGCTGACCGAGGGCAGCCTTGCCCCCGTGAGCTGCCTTGTGCCCGGTGCTCCCGCCTGCGAGCGGCTGCCCAACTGCCGAACCTATGCGATGTGGAAGGGCCTGAACGACATGATCGCCGACTACTTTGGCAAGATCACTCTGGCCGACCTCGCCGCACCCGATCAGGCGGGGAATGATTATATCATCTAAATGACAGAAACAATACAAAAAGGCACGCTGGTCTCCAACGGATCAGCGTGCCTTTTTGGCTTTGCTGCATATTGGAGCACGAAGAATCCCAAACAGCACCCAGTCAAAAAACGCAAAAGTCCACTTAAAAATCCGCATTATCGGACAGCACATCTGCTAAACTTGCATCACACCAGAAAACATTGCAGGATACAGGAGGTAAATTTTATGAGTGGAGCAGTCTCGTTTGTTTTGGCTCCAAGATTATGATGTACCGTGTCGGCAAGAAACGTCGTGGGTGGTTCTGAACAATTAAAAGGAGATGAGACTGTGTCTAAACAGCAATATGTGGTCAAGATAACCAGCCATTATCAAGACCCTCCCCTGGTACTGGGCAAATATTATTTTGACACTGAGCAGGAAGCCGAAAATTTCATCTCCACACTACGGCCAGCCAGCAAATCATCTGACGCATACCAGATGGCTCTGACTTTTGAGCTATTGGAACTCTGACCATAGATTCAGTACAAAAAACCTTGTTGAACAGTGTAAAGCTGTACAAAGTTCACGGTTCAACTCTGTCTGTTCCGTCAGCAGTTTTTGAGCCAATAGCGCACAAAAGACGCACAAACCAGCATTTTCAGAGCATTTATACAACAAATAAAGCCACGATACAGTCGCCATTTCCGGCGCCGTATCGTGGCTTTTTCCGTGGTCGGAGTGGCGAGACTCGAACTCGCGGCCTCCTGCTCCCAAAGCAGGCGCGCTACCAACTGCGCAACACCCCGTAAAAATGAACACTACCATACTATACCCTTTTTTTGTGCATTCGTCAAGTGCGCAGAATGCGGAAATCTGCCCGGGGCACCGAAAACCACCCTTACTTTGTATTTTTGCCTTGAAGCAGAGCCAAAAATGGTGTATTATAAAGTGTATTGAAAGAAAGTGTAATTCCGGGCTGCGATGCCCTGAAACCAAGGGGGAAACCACTATGGCAGATAAAAACTTTTTGACGGAGATCATCGACGCTGACCTGGCCGAGGGTAAGATCAGCGAGATCCATACCCGCTTCCCGCCGGAGCCCAACGGCTACCTGCACATCGGCAGCGCCAAGGCCATCTACATCAACTGGTCCATCGCAAACCAGTATGGCGGCAAGTTCAACCTGCGCCTGGACGACACCAACCCCGCCCGCGAAGGTGAGGAGTATGTCAACAGCATCATTGAGGATCTGCACTGGCTGGGCGCTGACCCCAACGGCGGCATCTTCTATGGCAGCGATTACTTTGACAAGTGCTACGAGTACGCCGAGAAGCTCATCTTGGAGGGCAAGGCCTACGTGGACGACCTGACCCGTGACGAGATGCGCGAGTACCGTGGTGCCGATGCCGGCAAGCCCAGCCGTCCCTCTCCGTGGCGTGACCGCACCCCGGAGGAGAATCTGGACCTGTTCCGCCGGATGCGTGCCGGTGAGTTCCAGGAGGGTGAAAAGACTCTGCGTGCCAAGATCGACCTGGCCAGCCCCAACATGAACATGCGTGACCCGGCCATCTACCGCATCAAGTATGCTGAACACCACCGCCAGGGCAACAAGTGGTGCATCTACCCCATGTACGATTTTGCGCATCCCATCCAGGATGCCATTGAGGGCATCACCCACAGCATGTGCAGCCTGGAGTTCGAGAATCATCGTCCCTTGTACAACTGGGTCATCGAGAATATCTTCGGCACCGAGTTCCCCAAGCAGCGCGAGTTTGCCCGTCTGAACATGACCAACACCGTGATGAGCAAGCGCTACCTGCGCGAGCTGGTGGAAATGGGCATCGTAGACGGCTGGGATGATCCCCGGATGCCGACCCTGTGCGGCCTGCGCCGCCGCGGCTACACCCCCACCTCCATCTTCACCTTTGTCCGGGAGGCCGGCATCTCCAAGTCCGACAACCTGATCGACATGCGTCAGCTGGAAGCCTGCATCCGCAGTGAGCTGGACCTGACCGCCCAGCGCCGGATCGCCGTGCTGGACCCTGTGAAGCTGGTCGTGGACAACTACCCCGCCGACAAGACCGAATTCTTTGAGGTGGCCAACAACCCCAACCGCGAAGCCAACGATGCCTCCACCCGCAAGGTTGCCTTTACCCGCGAGCTGTGGATCGAGAGCGAGGACTTTGCCGAGGTGCCGCCCCCGAAGTTCAAGCGTCTGACCATTGGCGGTGAAGTCCGTCTGATGGGCGCTTACATCGTCAAGTGTGAGAGCGTGGAGAAGAACCCCGATGGCAGCATCGCCGCCATCCACTGCACCGCCGACCTTGAGACCGGCAACGGCAACCCCACCAATGGCCGCAAGGTCAAGGGCACCATCCACTGGGTCAGCGCTGACCACGCTGTGGATGCTGAAGTCCGCCTGTACGACAAGCTGTTTACCGAGGCCAACATGAACGCCATCCCCGAGGGCAGCGACTACAAGGATTACCTGAACCCCGAGAGCGTTGTGGTGCGCAAGGGCTGCAAGCTGGAAGAGAGCCTGAAGGATGCCAAGCCCGGCGAGAAGTTCCAGTTTGTCCGCACCGGCTTCTTCACCCCGGACAGCAAGAACCCCGGCGTGTACAACCGCGTGGTCACTCTGCGCGACAGCTTCAAGCCTGCAAAGTAAATCCTTTCAAAGGAGTACAAACAGATGAAAAAGCATCTGATCCGGAATGCGATCCTGATGGCTGTTGCCACCCTCATCATGGGTGTGTTCCTCAGCCTGTATATTGCCAATACCGGCACGGTTCCAGCTGCCGACAATGCGGCCGCCTCTACCGCTTCTTCACAGGCCGCACAGTAACCGCATCCCTCCCAACTGCTGCACGGCTCTGCCCGTGCAGCAGTTTTTTTGTTAGGAGACCCTATGTTTATCGATATCATCCCGTTACAGAAGAACACCGCCCGCCTGACCCGTGTTTACGGCGACGCACCCTGTGTGGCCCTTCCCGCAAGCGTACCGGGCCCGGAGGGCGGGGTGCTGGCCATCACTGAGCTAGGGGGCTACTGCTTCTCCGAGAAGCCCAGAAGCCTGCCCGGGGCCGATGCGCTCTGCCGCTATGAAGTCGGCCCGGACGGTACCTGCACCCTTGTGCAGGCCTTTGGCCGCAACCTGACCGGACAGCATGGCCGCTACGACCTCGACTTCGGGGAAGGGGCTGCTGCCCCGGAGGAGCTGCACCCGGTGTGCGGCAATTTCGTGGAGGAGATCATCCTGCCGGACAGCCTGCAGGTCATCGGCAGCTGCGCCTTTTACAACTGCCGCAGGCTGCGGCGGCTCAGTGTGGGAGCCGGCGACCTGACCGTGGGCAGCGACGTGTTCCTGAACTGTTTTGC
The DNA here is from genome assembly GCF_023347315.1 of Faecalibacterium sp. I2-3-92. Taxonomy (GTDB): domain Bacteria; phylum Bacillota; class Clostridia; order Oscillospirales; family Ruminococcaceae; genus Faecalibacterium; species Faecalibacterium duncaniae. Next base: position 629,386 of record NZ_CP094470.1, on the reverse strand, counting down.
GCTGGCAGACCTCCTTGTCCGGGCCGCTCCCGAGGAAAAGACCGGCCTGTTCGCCCTTGTGAACAACATCACCGAGGCCGTGCGGGCACTGTTCTGGCTCCCGGGTGAGGCGCGTCCCCAGGCAGGGCTATGGTACCCCGCCTACTGGGAGGACGTGGAGGAAAGCCCCGCCCACATCCTGCTTCACACCTTTTCGGGGCAGGGATATCATTACAGGCAGTGTTTTCTGGATGGAAAAATCCTTTCCGCAGAATATGATGCCATCTTCCCGGACGGCCACGCCGCCGAGGATCAGGGCGTGGCGGCCATGCTCTGCTTCGACCGCCTGCGCTGGCCATGGAACCTGACCGAAAAGGCAAAGGCCCCCTACCGTGAATTTCTGGCCGCTCACACCGGCCTTGTGCTCCAGCGCCTGCTGAAGGCACAGGATACCGACAGCATAAAGGATCTGCTGGCGCTGGATGTGCTGGATGCTGCTGCCTTTGCTGAGGGCGCGGCACTTGCCGCCAAGGCAGACAACGCAGCTGCCGCTGCACTGCTGGCCGACGCAGAGCACAAAAAGAGGGGTTCCGCCCCGAAGAAGCGGAGGTATGATTTTGATTTCTGAAAAAGAAAAATTCTTCGACCCCCGCAAGCCCTTTGCATCCAAACGGCCCGAGACCCACGAGGAGTGGCAGGCCCGGATGGGCGGCGAGGTGCTGGCTGTGGTACGCAGCGGGCTGTACCTCGACTTCCGCTTTCTGGATATGGCGCTCAGTGCCCTGGCCCCGGTACCGGACGAGCGGTGCGGCGTGCTGGCCACAGACGGCGTGAACCTCTATTATCAGCCCAGCGCCCTGCTGCGGCTCTACCAGGAGAACCCAAAATATCTCAATCGGTTGTATCTGCACACGGTATTCCACTGCGTATTCCGGCATCTTTGGCTCAAGGGCAAGCGGGATGCCCGGCTGTGGAATCTGGCCTGCGATATTGCCGTGGAGAACGTGCTGGACAGCCTGAACCGTTCCAGTGTCAAGCGCCCGCTGACCTGGGTGCGCCAGAACGCCTACGCCGCCATTGCCGCGGAGGGCAGGGTGGTGGCCGCTGCCCCGGCTTACCGGTGGCTGGCGGGCCAGACCCCCGGCATTCTGCGCCAGCTGGAGCGGGAATTCTACACCGATGATCACCGCCTGTGGCCCAAGGATGCCCCCGAGCAGCCCCAACAGATGCCCACGCCCCTGCCCCAGAAGACGTGGCAGAAGATCGGTGAGCGGATGCAGACCGAGCTGGACCTGCGGGACAAGGAAGCCGGTGACGGTGCCGATGCCCTGAAGCAGCAGGTCAAGGCCGCCAACCGCAGCCGCCGGAGCTATCAGGATTTCCTGCGCCGGTTCTGCGTGACCCGGGAGGAGGTCCACCTCGATCCGGATGAGTTCGATCTGAACTTCTACACCTACGGCCTGTCGGTCTACGGAAACATGCCCCTGATCGAGCCGCTGGAGACCCGGGAAAGCAAGAAGATCGAGGAGCTGGCGCTGGTCATTGATACCAGCTACTCCACCTCCGGCGAGCTGGTACGGGCCTTTCTGGCCGAAACCTATACCCTGCTGAAAGGGCGGGAGAACTTCTTTCACCGGATAAACCTGCATCTCATTCAGGCAGACAACGCCATCCGGCAGGATCTGCTCATCCGTAACGAAGACGAGCTCATCCATGCCATGAACCACTTTGAGCTGCGGGGCGGCGGCGGCACCGATTTCCGGCCTGCCTTTGAATATGTGAACCAGCTCTGCGCCGAGAAGAAGTTCTCCAACCTGCGGGGCCTGCTCTATTTTACCGATGGCATGGGCACCTACCCGGCCCGCCGCCCGGCCTACGACACCGCATTCCTGTTCCTGGGCGAAAAATTCGACGATGCCAACGTTCCCCCCTGGGCCATGAAGGTGGTTCTGGATGAGGATGAATTTTCAGGGCCAACGGCCCGGGCCGCATCGGCACTGGCCGACGCGCTGGCCGAAGAGGACGACCCTTACCGTGAATTGAACAACTCGTGAGGATGTGAACTTATGAATATCAAACGCGCCAAAGAAGAGATCGAACACACTGTCAAAGCCTACCTGGCCAAGGACACATTGGGTGAGTATGCCATCCCCTCCATCCGGCAGCGCCCCATCCTGCTGATGGGCCCTCCGGGCATCGGCAAGACCCAGATCATGGAGCAGGCCGCCCGGGAGTGCGGCGTGGCACTGGTGGCCTACACCATCACCCACCACACCCGCCAGAGCGCCGTGGGCCTGCCCTTCATCCGGCAGCGCCATTACGGCGACAAGGATGTCTCCGTGACCGAATACACCATGAGCGAGATCATTTCCAGTGTCTACGCCAAGATGGAAGCCACCGGCCTGAAAGAGGGCATTCTCTTCATCGACGAGATCAACTGCGTTTCCGAAACGCTGGCCCCCACCATGCTGCAATTCCTGCAGTGCAAGACCTTTGGCAACCAGGCCGTGCCTGCCGGCTGGGTCATCGTGGCGGCAGGCAACCCGCCGGAGTATAACAAATCCGTCCGCGATTTCGATATCGTCACGCTGGATCGTGTCCGTCGGATGGACATTGAGCCCGACCTGCAGGTATGGAAGGATTACGCCCGCACAGCCCACATCCACAGTGCCATCCTGAGCTACCTCGATCTGCATCCCCAGAACTTCTACCAGATCAACGCCGACGTGGACGGCACACAGTTCGTCACTGCCCGCGGCTGGGAGGATCTGTCCAACCTGCTGGACACCTATGAATCGCTGGACCTGCAGGCAGATGAAGCGCTCATCCGGCAGTATCTCCAGCACCAGAAGATCGCAGAGGACTTCTCTGCCTATCTTGATCTCTATTATAAGTATCGTGATGACTACGGCGTAGAGGAGATCCTGGCCGGTCAGGTCAAGCCTGCCGTTTATGCCCGCCTGCTCAATGCACCGTTTGATGAACGGCTCTCGCTGGTCAGTCTGATTCTGTCCGGTCTGAACACCCGGTTCACTGCTTCCCGGCAGGCCGATGCCGTTGCCGATGCCTGCTACGCCTTCCTGCGGGAGGCCAAACAGGGCTTTTCCACCCTGCCTGCGGACATCCCGGATGGGGAGCTTACCCTGTTCGGTCAGATGGTCACGGACTATGATGCCGAGACCCAGCGCCAGCGTGCCGCTGGTCTGCTGAGCCATGACGCGCTGAATACCCGCCTGCAGGTGTATGCCGCCCTCCGCAGCTGGGATGCGGAGCTGCGCCGCGCCAATGCGGTGAGCACACAGCCCGCCTTTGACCTCCTGCGCACACAGTTCCAGTCCCTTGCCGAGGCCCGGGATCAGGCACAGGAAGCCGCCAGCGCCGCGCTGGAAGCTGCATTTGACTTTATGGAGAATGCCTTTGCCGAAAGCCAGGAGATGGTGGTGTTCGTCACGGAGCTGACCTTGAACCCCGCTTCCCATGCTTTCATCACCGAAAATGGCTGCGACCGCTATTTCCGGTACAACAAAGACCTGCTGCTCGACCATCGCAAGGCCGCGCTGCAGCAGGAGCTTGCCGCCGAAGCCCACCGCCATGGAGGGCAGTAAGCACCCATCATCTGTGAGAAAAGAAGCGCCTCATCCGGGAGAGGATGAAGCGCTTCTTTACTTTGTTCAGGTCAGGGATGAGCTCGTTTTCCATGGCCCGGCAGACGTACATCATAAGGAGGATTCAGATACGTTCTCTCAAGCGTTCATCTTTGCCATACTTCCAAAATTTTATGCCATACAACCCCGCACCCAGCAGGAGGCTGAAAAGGGCATAAGGCAAAATCGGCAGGCGCAGCAAAACAAAAGCTCCAGCGATCCGTGTAAAAAATGCACCTGTTGCATACAGCACTGCAATATAAAGCACCAGCCAGCCGCAGTATTTCAGACGATGCTTGCTTGGCGGAAACCCCGCCTGCTCCATCATCTTCCGGAACAGCCAGCAAAAAGCAGTTATGCAGACCACAAGCTGCATCAAATACCCAAGTGAGAGTTCAAACACCCAGTCCGGAACCACCGGATACAGCAACAGACCCCCTATCCCCCAGCCAAAAAAGAAATACAGTGGTGCCACAAACCAGAAATAATCTCCAGTCCTCAAAGTTTTAAGGCTTGACTTAACCTCCTCAGCAAAGGTTTTTGCATCCTCAATCACGTTGAATAGTTCCTGCCCATTCTCATTGGCCTGCACCGCCATATCGATCAGGTCACTGTATATCAGCTCTACGCCGCACTCATCCCAACTGGTACGCCGCAGATATCGAATAACCTCTCTGATTTGCTCCTGGCTTTTGCTGTTGAGCAGTTTTACGCGCAGACGGTTCGCTCTTCGCATGGTAAAATAGTTGTTCATCTTCTATCCTCCCGAAAAATCTTTTCTACCAAACCGCACAGACGGTTCCATTCCTGTTGAAAATCCAAAAGAGAATCCGTCCCCCTTTCGGTGATCACATAGTACTTCCGGCTTGGTCCCTTGGGAGAAGGTCGCCGCTCCACTGTCACCTTCTCCTGCTGCTCCAGGCGTAAAAGCAGCGGATACAGCGTGCTTTCGCTGATCTCTGCAAAACCGACCTGTTTTAACTGCATCACTATTTCATAGCCATAGGTTGGTTCTTTTTCAATCAGCCGCAGCACGCAATATTCCAATACACCCTTTAGCAGCTGTGCATTATTTTCCAATCTGCTTCCTCCTTTCTATCTACTATGCAATGCGTTGTAGCTTATCTATATTGTATTACATAGTAGTCAGTTTGTCAAGCAGTACGCTATGCGCGGTTTGAACAAACTATATCTTCGCATTTCGGTAATACACAACAAAAAAGCCCTAAGACTTTCATCTCAGAGCTTTCACTTAAGTCGGCGACTACCTATTTTCACGCGCCGTTTCCAGCGAACTATCTGCAGAAGCCCGTATCGTAACCGATATACCGCCCAATAAAGTATGCCCCCCTGCTGCATTGTGCATAACCGTGCAGTAGGACCGCTTTTTATTTTGAAATTCGGTAATGACCCACGATGTCAGTTCGTTTTTCCAGAATGTCCTGCTCGTAGGCCATCTGCCATGGATCATTGTGGTGAATGATATAGGGCACTCCATTTTTATTTCGTCGGTCGGACACGATGCCGATATGTCTTTCGAAGATTACAATATCGCCACCCTGCCATGCTTCTATTTCTGAGACATCTGTGGTCAGGGCAACTGCTGTGTGTGAAAAAAATATATTCAGGTTTCGCACCCGCCGGAAGTCTATGTTTGCATCCGGCTCGGCTACCATATAATCTTGTGGGTGTACCCGGATATCCGCGTCCACAAGCACTTGTAGATCATATCCGGCATATTTCAACGCATAAGCCACTACATCAGTGCACACTCCGTAATTATCGTCAGGATAACCGTTCTCATAGTAGCGGCTTTTGTATTTTGGATGTGTACTCACATAGGCCAGTGCACCGTTCAGAATATCTAACTGGTCATCTACACCGTCATCATCCCGATCCTCGCTACTATGAAGCTGCGGTATCTTGCCCTTATAATCGTCCTCCGGCCTGATTGCCGAGGTATGCTGGTAATGTGTCTGCACATAAAATACAATACTGCAAAATACAAAAAGTACTATCATTATCGCATAATACATTGCTGAATCTTTGCGTGTCATGTCCGAACGCATATTCTCACCCCTTTCTGTTCTGAGAATACCAGTTTTTAGTCCAGTCTGCAATCCTCTAACATATATTCTTTCTCGGAAAATGGTAAAAACAAACCCCCAAGGAATCTCTTCCTCAGGGGTTTTGTTTAAGTCGGCGGACTACATCTATGCCGATTTATTTATGATGGTTTGGTTCACCGGGTTCTGCATGATGACCAGAGTGGTGAGAAGAGGTGGTAGTCTGAACCGAATCATCCGCAGCCTTATCGTTGGTGCTGCAACTGCACAGCACACCCAGCATCAGAACAACCGAAAGCAGTACAAGTATTGCACGTTTCATAATTTAATCCTTTCTGATTTCCTTTCTTCTGTCTAATGTTGAATAAGCGGATCCGAGGTCACTAGATAACACATCATTATAGAATGGGATTGGCCAACCAGCATCCCCAATATCATCATAACATAATGCACGAAAAAATCAAGCAAAAATAGAAACTTTTGGCAATTTCTTTGCCGGTGAAAGAAAATACCGCACAAAAACAACAAACCCCCAAGGAATTTCTTCCTCAGGGGTTTCATGTAAGTCGGCGACTACCTATTTTCACGCGCCGTTTCCAGCGAACTATCTTGGGCACGAGTGAGCTTAACTTCTGTGTTCGGAATGGGAACAGGTGGAACCTCACCGTCATCGTCACCGACCAATATGACTGGTTCAGTATAACATTTCTGCTTTACTTTGTCCAGTATTTCTTAGAAGGACGTGCCTTCAAAACTGAATAATCACTGCTAACATTTTGTCATTGACTTGAGAATTCAAGCGAATTGTGGTCAAGCCCTCGATCTATTAGTACACACTTGCTGAATGGATCGCTCCACTTACACATCGTGCCTATCAACCTCGTAGTCTACAAGGGATCTTACCTGATTCAATCAGTGGGATATCTTATCTTTGGGTCGGCTTCACGCTTAGATGCTTTCAGCGTTTATCCGATCCGTACGTAGTTGCCCAGCTATGCTCCTGGCGGAACAACTGGTGCGCCAGAGGTACGTCCGTCCCGGTCCTCTCGTACTAGGGACAGCTCCCATCAAATATCCTGCGCCCACGACAGATAGGGACCGAACTGTCTCACGACGTTCTGAACCCAGCTCGCGTACCGCTTTAATTGGCGAACAGCCAAACCCTTGGGACCGAATACAGCCCCAGGATGCGATGAGCCGACATCGAGGTGCCAAACCTCCCCGTCGATGTGGACTCTTGGGGGAGATCAGCCTGTTATCCCCAGGGTAACTTTTATCCGTTGAGCGATGGCATTTCCACTCACATACCACCGGATCACTAACTCCAACTTTCGTTACTGCTCGACCCGTCAGTCTCGCAGTTAGGCTCGCTTCTGCGTTTGCACTCTTTTGCTTGATTTCCGTTCAAGCTGAGCGAACCTTTGAACGCCTCCGTTACTCTTTAGGAGGCGACCGCCCCAGTCAAACTGCCCACCTAACAATGTCCCCCGACTCGATTCAGAGCCGCAGGTTAGAATTCCAATATCGCAAGGATGGTATCCCAACGGCCTCTCCGCCAAAGCCAAAGCCTTGGTTTCCCAGAGTCCCATCTATCCTGTGCATGCAACATCGAAACCCAATATTAGGCTACAGTAAAGCTCCATGGGGTCTTTCCGTCTTGTCGCGGGTAACCGGCATCTTCACCGGTACTACAATTTCGCCGGGCGGGCTGTTGAGACAGTGCCCAAATCATTACGCCTTTCATGCGGGTCAGAACTTACCTGACAAGGAATTTCGCTACCTTAGGACCGTTATAGTTACGGCCGCCGTTCACTGGGGCTTCGATTCAATGCTTGCACATCTCCTCTTAACCTTCCAGCACCGGGCAGGCGTCAGCTCGTATACGTCATCTTTCGATTTAGCACAAACCTGTGTTTTTGGTAAACAGTTGCTTGGGCCGATTCTCTGCGGCTCCATCTCTGGAGCACCCCTTCTCCCGAAGTTACGGGGTCAATTTGCCGAGTTCCTTAACAACCCTTCTCCCGTTGGCCTTAGAATCTTCTTCCTACCTACCTGTGTCGGTTTGCGGTACGGGCACCTCAGAAATACACACAGCTTTTCTCGCCATCTTCCATCTCAGACTTCGGTACTAATTTCCCTCGATCTCTACCGGAACCAACACCCGGCTCTGAGACTTCATATGTGTCCCTGTGCTTAACTCTTTTGGTGGTGACGGAATCTCTACCGTCTGTGCATCGGCTACGCCTTCCGGCCTCACCTTAGCTCCCGACTAACCTGGAGCGGACGAACCTTCCTCCAGAAACCTGAGGCTTTCGGCCATGCAGATTCTCACTGCATTCGCGCTACTCATTCCGGCATTCTCACTTCTATACACTCCACAGCCGCTTACGCTACTGTTTCTCCGCGTATACAACGCTCCCCTACCCAATACATTGCTGTATTGCCTAAGCTTCGGTGTCAGGTTTAGCCCCGTTAAATTCTCCGCGCAAAGACGCTCGACCAGTGAGCTATTACGCACTCTTTGAATGAGTGGCTGCTTCTGAGCCAACATCCTGGTTGTCTGCGTATCTTCACATCGTTTTCCACTTAACCTGACTTTGGGACCTTAGCTGTAGATCTGGGCTGTTTCCCTTTTGACAATGACATTTATCTGACACTGTCTGACTCCCAAGCATCAATACTCTGGCATTCTGAGTTTGATAAGCTTCGCTAACCTCTCGGCCGCTAGGCTATTCAGTGCTTTACCTCCAGGTATCTAACTTGAGGCTAGTCCTAAAACTATTTCGGGGAGAACCAGCTATCTCCGGGTTCGATTGGAATTTCTCCGCTACCCACAGTTCATCCGCCGCCTTTTCAACGGAGGTCGGTTCGGTCCTCCATGGAATTTTACTTCCACTTCAACCTGACCATGGGTAGGTCACCCGGTTTCGGGCCCATTATATGCAACTTAACGCCCTTTTCAAACTCGCTTTCGCTTCGGCTCCAGACCTTAAGTCCTTAACCTTGCTGCATACAATCGCTCGCCGGACCGTTCTACAAAAAGTACCCTATCACACATTGACGTGCTCTAGGTGCTTGTAGGCACAGGGTTTCAGGTTCTTTTTCACTCCCCTCCCGGGGTGCTTTTCACCTTTCCTTCACAGTACTATACGCTATCGGTCACTGGGTAGTATTTAGGGTTGGAGGGTGGTCCCCCCGTATTCCGACCAGGTTTCACGTGTCTGGCCGTACTCTGGATCCTGCGCAGCTCTCTCCGTTTTCACCTACGTGGTTCTCACACTCTCTGACCGGCCTTCCCATGCCGTTCGGTTAACAGATTGAGTCTTAAAAGCAGTCCGTACCCCGAAAGTATTTCTACTCTCGGTTTGCCCTCTTCCGCGTTCGCTCGCCACTACTTACGGAATCTCGTTTGATGTCTCTTCCTCGCCCTACTTAGATGTTTCAGTTCAGGCGGTTCCCTCAATACACCTATTTTGAATTTCAGTGTATTGTACCTGAGTATGAACCCAGGTGAGTTTCCTCATTCAGAAATCTCCGGATCAATGCTTATTTGCAGCTCCCCGAAGCTTATCGCAGCTTATCACGTCTTTCATCGGCTCCCAGTGCCAAGGCATTCGCCCTGCGCCCTTGTTCGCTTGACCTTTCAAACGTTCTTTCAGAACATTTGGTATCCTCTTGATTCTCTCTTTTGCCAACGAAGATTATTGTTACCCTTCCTTTTGAAATTGCAATATTTCTTAAAAGAACTTACTATAATCTTTGTTTCGCAGTTATTATTCAGTTTTCAAGGTACGTCTTTGAGTGTCCTTTTCAGGGCCCTCAAAATCGAACAATATCTACTCTGCTTGTATCTGTCACCTGTTCCAGATGGCCGACCATCTTCGATGTTCTTCCATCTGCCTGACTCCTTAGAAAGGAGGTGATCCAGCCGCAGGTTCTCCTACGGCTACCTTGTTACGACTTCACCCCAATCACCAGTTTTACCTTCGGCGGCGTCCTCCTTGCGGTTAGACTACCGACTTCGGGTCCCCCCGGCTCTCATGGTGTGACGGGCGGTGTGTACAAGGCCCGGGAACGTATTCACCGTGGCATGCTGATCCACGATTACTAGCAATTCCGACTTCGTGCAGGCGAGTTGCAGCCTGCAGTCCGAACTGGGACGTTGTTTCTGAGTTTTGCTCCACCTCGCGGTCTTGCTTCTCTTTGTTTAACGCCATTGTAGTACGTGTGTAGCCCAAGTCATAAAGGGCATGATGATTTGACGTCATCCCCACCTTCCTCCGTTTTGTCAACGGCAGTCCTGCCAGAGTCCTCTTGCGTAGTAACTGACAGTAAGGGTTGCGCTCGTTGCGGGACTTAACCCAACATCTCACGACACGAGCTGACGACAACCATGCACCACCTGTCTCTGCGTCCCGAAGGAAAATACTGTTTCCAGCATCGTCGCAGGATGTCAAGACTTGGTAAGGTTCTTCGCGTTGCGTCGAATTAAACCACATACTCCACTGCTTGTGCGGGCCCCCGTCAATTCCTTTGAGTTTCAACCTTGCGGTCGTACTCCCCAGGTGGATTACTTATTGTGTTAACTGCGGCACTGAAGGGGTCAATCCTCCAACACCTAGTAATCATCGTTTACGGTGTGGACTACCAGGGTATCTAATCCTGTTTGCTACCCACACTTTCGAGCCTCAGCGTCAGTTGGTGCCCAGTAGGCCGCCTTCGCCACTGGTGTTCCTCCCGATATCTACGCATTCCACCGCTACACCGGGAATTCCGCCTACCTCTGCACTACTCAAGAAAAACAGTTTTGAAAGCAGTTTATGGGTTGAGCCCATAGATTTCACTTCCAACTTGTCTTCCCGCCTGCGCTCCCTTTACACCCAGTAATTCCGGACAACGCTTGTGACCTACGTTTTACCGCGGCTGCTGGCACGTAGTTAGCCGTCACTTCCTTGTTGAGTACCGTCATTATCTTCCTCAACAACAGGAGTTTACAATCCGAAGACCTTCTTCCTCCACGCGGCGTCGCTGCATCAGGGTTTCCCCCATTGTGCAATATTCCCCACTGCTGCCTCCCGTAGGAGTCTGGGCCGTGTCTCAGTCCCAATGTGGCCGTTCAACCTCTCAGTCCGGCTACCGATCGTCGCCTTGGTGGGCCATTACCTCACCAACTAGCTAATCGGACGCGAGGCCATCTCAAAGCGGATTGCTCCTTTTCCCTCTGGTCGATGCCGACCTGTGGGCTTATGCGGTATTAGCAGTCGTTTCCAACTGTTGTCCCCCTCTTTGAGGCAGGTTCCTCACGCGTTACTCACCCGTTCGCCACTCGCTTGAGAAAGCAAGCTTTCTCTCGCTCGTTCGACTTGCATGTGTTAGGCGCGCCGCCAGCGTTCGTCCTGAGCCAGGATCAAACTCTTTATAAATGATATTTATCACTTAAAAAGTGTTAAATCTTCTTCGCTCAGCACGCAATCGCTTGCGTCCTGTGTGAATTACTTTGTTTGGAATTGTTTAACGTGTTTTTCCAACACGAAAATAGGTTCCGTTACAAGTTTTTCGATATTGTTCAATTTTCAAGGTCCTGTGCGCCTCAGCCTTAGCGACTGACGACTTGATTATTTTACCACAGAAGTGATTTTTTGTCAAGCACTTTTTTCGGAAGCTTTTCGATCTTTTCGAACTTGTGGTTCGTTTTTCAACGTATCCATATTGGTTCTTTCGCTTTGCTTCTGCCGCTTTCAGAAGTCATTCTTTCCGGCGGCCCTTGGCGCTCAAGTATAATACCACATCCCCAGCCTTCTGTCAACACTTTTTTGCATCTTTTTTGAGTTTTTTCTATATTTCGCAAAAGGTGTGCTTCCGGGCAGGGTCTGCGTCATCGCTTGAACGCTGCTTTCCTTATTTATATTATAAGCGCAGAAAATCCCCGGCAGTCGATCTGACCGCCGGGGACTGCGTTTTCTTCTTACTGTTCCTGTTTCATCTGATGCAGGGTCAATCCTACTGCCACAGCAAGCATGGGCAGCACAGAGATCAAACCGATGGGCATGGGACCCAGTACATTATAATATGCATCTGCCGGGGTGATCAGTACCTGCGGCAGCGCCGCAATGGCATTGAAAGCACCATGCGCAATGGCAGGCACCCAGATACAGCCTGTTTTCTCGTAGAGGAGATCCAGCAGGGTGTTCAGGGCAAAGCAGACCACACACCACACTACAAGCCCCAGCACCGGTGCGCCCAGATAGTTTGTGCCGTACTCGTAACCCACCAGCAGCATCAGGGGCCAATGCCAGACACCCCACACAACGCCGCCTAACAGACGACCATTCAGCAGGCCGAACCGCTCCTTCAGGCGGGGCATCATGTAGCCGCGCCAGCCGACTTCCTCGCCCAGTGCGGGAAACATGTTGATGGCGGGGGCAAGGATCACCGCAAACAGCCCGTTTTGCAGCAGATAGCTGAGGGTAGAGACCCCCAGCTCGCTGCGCAGGGTCTGGGCATCCATCTCACCGCCGTAGGCGGCTACCAGCCAACTGCAGGAAAAGTCCAGCCGGGAGGGGAATACGGCAAAATACAGCACTGCGCCCAGCAGGGTGAACACTGCCGGGCCAAACCATGCAGCCAGCCAGAACCGCCGTTTGCCCTGCACCTTCCAGCCGATACCGACAGGCTGGCGCAGAAATACTTTTTGCACCAGCAGCACAGCCAGCAGCGGGCAAAACATAGTGGCGATCAGTGCCAGCTGATACAGCACGGCATTCTTCTGCTGGAGCAGGGCCATACAGCCGCCCACCTGGCACAGCCACGCCAGACCAAAGGCAATCAGGAAATAAAGGGTAAACCCCTGCTTTTCTTTTGCACTCATACAAATTTCACCGCCGTTCCGTAAGCAATGACCTCTGCCGCACCCTGCATGACACTGGCGGAGGCGTAACGCATCCCAACCACAGCATCGGCTCCCAGTTCCTCCGCATTCTTTGCCATGCGGCCTGTGGCGATCTGCCGGGCCTCGGTGAGCATCTCAGCATAGTCGGTGACTTCGCCGCCCACAAGGGTGCGGAACCCGGCCATGATGTCGTGGCCAAGGTTGCGGCTCTGCACGGTGCTGCCCCGCACCACCCCCAGAGCCTCGATCTTTTTACCGGGGACTTCGTTAATAGTTACGATAAGCATCTTCTTCTCCCTTTCCGATCTCTTTGAGACGATCCACCAGCACCTTTAGCGTGCCGATGATGCAGCCCGCCGGGATGCCGAACAGCACCACCAACAGCGGCAGCGGCGGCACATCCTGCGGATCGACGCAGAACGACCACGCCATGATGCCGATGGACAGCAGCATGATCGCAGTAAACAATCCAGCTCCCACCAGCGCACCCCTGATGCGCTCGGCCTTCCGGTCCACCTGTTCAATATCCACAAATGTTACCCCCTGTTCTTCTTTTGCAGTCAGGCGCGCCAGCGTCTGTTCCACATCCAGTTCATTGAGGCTGACAGGTTCCTTTTGAAGCAGAGTGCAGAAGTTCACTGCCTCGTCCAGATCGGTGCGGCGGGTGTTCAAGCGTTCCAGCTGGCGGGTCATTCCCTCAGCCAGCGTGCACTCTCCCTCCAGCATCTGCCGGATCTCGGCCAGCGGCACATCCAGTTTGCGCAGCAGTTTGATGCGCCGCAGACGCTCGACATCCGCCTCCGAGTAACTGCGGTAGCCGTTGCCGGGCTCCCGCCGGGGGCTGATGAGCCCCTCTTCCTCATAAAAGCGGATATTCTTTTTGGTCACGCCCACGGCGGCTTCCACCTCGTTGATCTTCATTGGCTCTGCAGCCTCCTTACAGGCACCATCTTACACCTTCCAGAAAGGGGAAGGTCAATAGTTTTTTTGAAAAAAGAACTCCCTTCGTCTCGCATTCGCTCGACACCTCCCTCAGAGAGGGAGGCTTACCGTACGGGCAGGCTCCCTCCTTGAGGGGGCTGTCTGCGGAGCAGACTGGGGGAGTTTCTTCCTTTAGAAATAGCACTTGATCTGGAACCGATCGGCATTGTCCTGCTTTTTCTCCACCACGATGCGCTCATGGTTGAAATCAAAGTGGACCGGGGTGCACAGGTCGGTGTTGCGGGTCAGGCGGAGAAGCTCCTGCACCCGCTTTTTCTCCTCGGGCACATAGAACAGATAGCTCACGCCCTCCTTTTTGGCGCGGCCGGTGCGGCCGATCCGGTGGGTGTAATGTTCGTTGTCGCCGGGGACATCGTAGTTGATGACAGCATCCACGTCCGAGACATCGATGCCGCGGGCAGCCACATCGGTGGCCACAAGGATAGCCAGCCTGCCGTCCCGGAAGTTCTGCATGATCTGGTTGCGCTCCTTCTGGGAGAGGTCGCCGTGGAGGCAGTCCACAGAGAAGCCCAGACGGGCCAGCTGGTTGGCCAGGGTGGCGGTATTGAACTTTGTATCGCAGAACACCATGACCCGCTTGTAGCCCTCGCCAATGATGATCTGGGCCAGGTCGGACAGCTTATTGCGGCCGGAGGTCTCCAGCATGTACTGGGTGATCTTGGGCTGGCTCTCCTCCCTGGGCTGAACGGTGATCTCCTCGGCGTTGTTCTGATACAGCCAGCCGATGTCCATGACCTCGCGGCTGATGGTGGCGGAGAACATGGACAGGCTTTTGCGGGCCTTCATCAGCTCAATGATATGCCGCACATCCTTATAAAAGCCCATGTTCAGCATCTCATCGGCCTCGTCCAGCACCACCTGGGTCACATGAGCCAGATCGATGCTGTGGTGCTTATAGTGGTCCATCAGGCGGCCCGGGGTGGCTACCACGATCTGGCAGCCCTCTGCCAAACGCCTGGCCTGCTTTTCCATGTTGGCACCGCCGTACACGCAGGCCACCTGCACCTCAGGCATAAAGTAGGTCAGCTCGGTCAGCTCCTCGGCGATCTGCTGGGCAAGCTCCCGGGTGGGGGCCATGATCACAGCCTGCGGGTACTTTTTTTCTGGGTCGATATGTTCCGCCACCGGGATGCCGAAGGCACAGGTCTTGCCGGTGCCTGTGGGGGCCTTGGCGATCACATCCCGGCCTGCCAGCATCACAGGGATGGTCTTTTCCTGAATTTCTGTCATCTCTGCAAACCCCATCCGCTCCACGGCCTTGTGGATGGCTTCACTGCACTGCAACTCACTGTAAAGCATGTTTGATACTCCTTATCCTTCTACCCTTGTTTTGTTCAGTATACCATGAAACGCGGCGCTTGTCAGCACGCAAAAAGAGCCGCGCCCTTTTTGGGCACGGCTCTGCGGTTGGATCTGGGATGTACGCGCTCAGGCAGTCTCTTCCACGCTCTGAGCGGCGGCACGGCCTGCTTCCAGCTTCTGCTTGAAACGGCCGCTGGCCTTGAAGCCGGGGATGGAGGTGGACTCCAGACGGCTGGAGACCTTGGTCTTGGGGTTGGTGTAAGCCTTGGGCTTGCGGGGACGCATCTCAAAACGGCCAAAGCCGGCAATGGTCACCTTCTCGTCTGCACGCAGGCAGTCAGCGATCTGGTCAAACAAAGCGTCCATCGTGGTCTCGACCTGTGCTTCGGTAAAGCCGGTCTTGCGTGCCACGGTTTCGATCATCTGGGAACGAGTCATTGTATCGATATCCTCCTGGAACGTCCAAAAGTAACGTCTTTTGGCAAATTTTGCGTTGTTGAGTATAACAAATGCAGCCCCTCATTACGAGAGATTGCGCACGAAACGCATAATATTGCGCACGAGTTACATTTTGTGCGTTATTTTTTATGATACAGCGTTGCAATATCCACCAGCGGGATATTCTTCAGGTCATGGTCGCTGCGCAGGCAATCGACCAGTGCGTTGGCGGTATCCACAGCAGTGATGCAGGGAATGCTCAGCTCCACGGCCTTGCGGCGCAGGCGGACAGAATCGCGCTTGGGGTCACGGCCCTTGGCACTGGTGGAGAACACATAGTCCACCAGACCGCTCTGGAGCAGGTCCACGATGTTGGGGGACTCGCCGGACATGTTGCGTACCTCGTTGCAGGGGACCATGTGCTTGTTGAGCCATGCACAGGTGCCGGAGGTGCCGTACAGCTTGTAGCCCATGCTCTTGAGCTTCCAGGCGATATCCACGAACTCGGGCTTGTCGCTGTCCTTCACCGTAAAGATGCAGCAGGAGGCGGGGCCGGGGGTCTTAAAGGTATAGCCCGCACCGATCAGGCCCTTGAGCAGGGCATCGTGATAGTTGGGGGCAATGCCCAGCACCTCGCCGGTAGACTTCATCTCAGGGCCAAACTGGGTATCCACGCCGTGCAGCTTCTCAAAGCTGAACACAGGCACCTTAACAGCCACATAGGGGGCGTTGGGGTGCAGGCCGGTGCCATAGCCCATATCTGCCAGCTTCTCGCCCAGGCAGCAGCGCACGGCCAGATCCACCATGGGCACGCCGGTGACCTTGGAGATGTAAGGCACGGTACGGGAGGAACGGGGGTTGACCTCGATGACATAGACCTTGCCGTTGGAAACAGCGTACTGGACATTGACCAGACCGGTGACGTGGAGCTCGCGGGCAAAGCGGCCGGTGTAATCCACTATGGTGTCGATCTCGGCCTGGGTCAGATGCTGTGCCGGGTAGACACAGATCGAGTCGCCGGAGTGGACACCGGTACGCTCCACCTGCTCCATGATGCCGGGGATGAGGAAGTTCTCACCATCGCAGATGGCATCGACCTCACACTCGGTACCCATGATATACTTATCCAGCAGGACAGGGTGATCCATGTCCACATGCTCGGTGATAACGCCCATGTACTCGATGACATCGGCCTTGGTGTAGGCAACGATCATATTCTGACCGCCCAGAACGTAGGAGGGACGCATCAGGACAGGCAGGCCGATCTCATCGGCAGCAGCCAGAGCCTCCTCCAGATTGAACACGGTGCGGCCGGGCGCACGGGGGATCTTGCAGCGCTCCAGCAGTTCGTCAAAGCGCTCACGGTCCTCTGCCTCGTCAATGGCATCCGCCGGGGTGCCCAGGATGGGCAGGCCGATCTCATCCATGTGCTTTGCCAGCTTGATGGCAGTCTGGCCGCCGAACTGGACCACGCAGGCATCGGGCTTTTCGGTGGCGATGATGTTGTCCACACTCTCCGGGTTCAGGGGGTCGAAGTACAGACGGTCGCCGGTGTCAAAGTCGGTGGAGACGGTCTCGGGGTTGTTGTTGACGAGGATGGCCTCGCAGCCGTGGTTCTTCAGGGTCCAGACACAGTGGACAGAGCAGTAGTCGAACTCGATGCCCTGACCAATGCGGATGGGGCCGGAACCAAAGACCAGCACCTTTTTCTTCTTGGGCTGGCCGTTGGCGGCAGCCTCAGCCTCTCTGGCGGCAATGAACTCGGCGGCCTCGTTGTCGCCGTCGTAGGTGGAGTAGAAGTACGGGGTGTTGGCCGAGAACTCAGCAGCACAGGTATCGACCATCTTGAAACCGGCGCGGTAGTTCTCCACAGGCAGAGCATCCACCTGTGCCAGACGCTTGATGGTCTTATCCTGGAAGCCATACTTCTTGGCGGTCTGATACTGCTCCAGGCTCAGAACACCGTTGCACTTTGCCAGACCCTTTTCCAGGTCAGCCAGGTGCTGCATCTTATCCAGGAACCACCAGTCGATCTTGGTGATCTTCCAGATGGTCTCGTGGTCGATGCCGCGCTTGAGGGCCTCGTAGACACAGAACACGCGCTCTGCATCCTGCACATGCAGGTGGGCCACGATCTCGTCATCGGTCAGCTCCTCAAAGGGCTTGTGGGTCAGGGTGTCCATACCCAGCTCGATGGAGGAGACCGCCTTCATCATGGCTGCCTCAAAGCTGTTGCCAATGCTCATCACCTCGCCGGTGGCCATCATCTGGGTGCCCAGAGACTTGTCGGCGTAGACGAACTTATCAAAGGGCCACTTCGGGTACTTGACCACGATGTAGTCAAGCGCAGGCTCAAAGCAGGCGCAGGTCTTGCCGGTGACATCATTGGTGATCTCGTCCAGCGTATAGCCGATGGCGATCTTGGTGGCCACCTTGGCAATGGGGTAGCCGGTGGCCTTGGAGGCCAGTGCGGAGGAGCGGGACACACGGGGGTTGACCTCGATGACCGCGTAATCGTAGCTGTCGGGCTTCAGGGCAAACTGGCAGTTGCAGCCGCCCTCGATGCCCAGCTCGGTGATGATATCCAGTGCGGCGGTGCGCAGCATCTGGTACTCGTGATCGGTCAGGGTCTGGGAGGGAGCCACGACCACGGAATCGCCGGTGTGGATACCGACGGGGTCCAGGTTCTCCATGTTGCAGACGGTGATCACGTTGCCCTTGTGGTCACGCATGACCTCGTACTCGATCTCTTTCCAACCGGCGATGCACTTTTCCACCAGGATCTGATGGATGGGGGAAAGACGCAGGCCGTTGGTGCCGATCTCGATGAGCTTTTCCTTGTTTTCGCAGATGCCGCCGCCGGTACCGCCCATGGTAAAGGCAGGGCGAACAATGACGGGATAGCCGATGCGGTCCGCACAGGCCAGCGCATCCTGCAGGGTCTCCACGACCTCAGAGGGGATGATGGGCTGATGCAGCTTTTCCATCGTCTCCTTGAACAGCTCACGGTCCTCGGCGCGGTCGATGGTCTCAGGCTTGCAGGCCAGCAGGCGGATGCCGGTGCGGTCCAGATAGCCGGAACGGGCCAGCTCCATGGAGAGGTTCAGGCCCATCTGGCCGCCCAGGTTGGGCAGAACGGAGTCGGGCTTCTCGATCTCCAGGATGCGCTCCACCACCTCAAGGGTCATGGGCTCGATATAGACATGATCGGCCACATCCGGGTCGGTCATAATGGTAGCGGGGTTGGAGTTGAGCAGAACGGTCTCAATACCCTCTGCTTTCAGGGCGCGGCACGCCTGAGTGCCGGAGTAGTCGAACTCAGCGGCCTGGCCGATGATGATGGGGCCGGAGCCGATGACCAGCACCTTTTTGATTCTGGGGTCCTTGGGCATTTCAGCGCACCTCCTTTTTTGCTGCTTTGACGTTGTTCAGGAAGCGGTCGAACAGGAACTCCGTATCCTTGGGGCCGCCGTTGGCTTCCGGGTGGAACTGGACCGTGAAGCAGTTCCACTTCTTGTACTTGATGCCCTCGCAGGTGCCGTCGTTGGCGTTCACCTGTGCCACCTCGCCCATCTCGGCGGGCAGCTCCTCGCCCACGACCGCATAGCCGTGGTTCTGGCTGGTGATGAAGGTGCGGCCCGACTCAAAATCAGTGACAGGCTGGTTGGCACCGCGGTGGCCATACTTCAGCTTCATGGTCTTGGCACCAGCGGCCAGAGCGCTGAGCTGGTGGCCCAGGCAGATGCCGAAGGTGGGGATGCCCAGTGCAAAGATCTGCTTCAGGTTCTCAATGACCTCCACCGGCTCGGCGGGGTCGCCGGGGCCGTTGGACAGCATGATGCCGTCCGGGTTCAGGGCAGCCACTTCCTCAGCGGTGGCAAAAGCGGGCATCACCGTTACCTTGCAGCCGCGCTTGACCAGGCAGCGCACGATATTGCGCTTGCAGCCGTAGTGCATCAGCACGATGTGGGTCTCGCCCTTCTCGTTAAAGACCTCGGGCTTCTCGCAGGTCACGCTCTTGACAGCATCCGTCACGGCATAGGCGCGGATGGTCTCCAGCAGCTTCTCCGTCTCGGCCTTGTTGGCAGGGTCAGCGGGGTCAAAGGTGGTCAGGATGGCACCGTTCATCACGCCGCTCTCCCGGATGATGCGGGTCAGGTGGCGGGTGTCGATGCCCTCGATGCCGATGGTATTGTTTTTCTTCAAAAAGCTGTCCAGCGTCTCCTCACAGCGCCAGTTGGAGGGGGTGGTGCAGGCCTCGCGCACAATGTAGCCCTTGGCCCAGATGCGGTCCGACTCCATATCGTCCTTGTTCATGCCGTAGTTGCCGATGAGGGGATAGGTCTGGGTGATGATCTGGCCGTAGTAGCTGGGGTCGGTCAGGGTCTCTTCAAAGCCCACCATACCGGTGGCAAAGACGACTTCGCCCACGGTAACGCCCTCAGCACCCACTGACTGGCCTGCAAAGACCATGCCGTTTGCCAAAAGAAGATAAGCGTTCATAGGTACTCCTTGTTTCAACACGGTTGTTGTCAAGTTACAGGGTCTGCTTGGCTTCCTGCTTCATCTTGCGGCTGCCCAGGTGCACCAGAGGCAGCTTGCCCTCCTTGCAGATGGGGCACTCCTCGGGTGCGTAGTTGGGCAGGTCCAGCTTCAGGGCGCTGGCCAGGATGGGAATGGGAGACGGAGCCTCGGGCTTAGTGCGGTCCACCACGCAGGTGATGCCCAGGCAGATGCCGCCGGCCTCTTCGATCACGCGCTTGGTCTCCAGGGAGGAGATGCCGGTGGTGACAACGTCCTCAGCAATGATGCACTTTTCACCCGGATGGATGGCAAAGCGCTTCAGGGTCATCACATTGTCCACGCGCTCGGTGAAGATGGCGCGCTTGCCGGTCTGGCGGGCCAGCTCGTAAGCATAGACGATGCCGCCCATGGCAGGTCCCACGATGACATCCACATCCAGCTTCTTGATCTGATCGGCCACAGCCTTCATTACCTCGGCGCAGCGGTCAGGGTACTGCTGCAGGTAGGCCATCTGGCAGTATGCGCTGGAATGGCGGCCGGAGGAGAGCAGGAAATGGCCCTCCAGGAATGCGTCACAGCTCTTCAGAATTTCAAGTGCTTCACTCATTGTAGTTCTCCCTCTCTTTTTTATGGAAAATATCTTTTGAACGGTATTGTACCACGCTTTTGCAGCAATTGCAAATTTATGCGCATTTTTTCATTTTATACGCATAAGTCGTGGTTATTCTGGTATATCAGCTCGATTATTCAGCATTTCGGGCGCAGTCGCGGATCTCCTCCAGCGTTTTCACGCCGTGGGCATCCATCCACTGTGCCATCTCGTCGGCAATGGTCTCCATGGCGCGGGGGTTGGCAAAGTTTGCCGCGCCCACCTGTACCGCCGTGGCACCTGCCATGATGAATTCCAGTGCGTCACGGCCGGTGGCAATGCCGCCCAGACCCACCACCGGGATGTTCACGGCACCCACTGCCTGCCAGACCATGCGCAGGGCAATGGGCCGCACCGCCGGGCCGGACAGACCGGCAAAGATGTTGTTGAACACCGGCTTGCGCTTTTCCAGATCGATGGCGCAGGCCTGGAAGGTGTTGGTCAGGCTGATGGCATCCGCACCGGCGGCCTCCACAGCCTTGCACATCTCGGGGATGTTCTCTGCCTGGGGGCTCAGCTTGACCATCAGGGGCTTTTTGCAGGCCGCGCGGACCATCCGCACCACCTCACCGGCAGCCTCGGCCTTCACGCCGTAGGCCATGCCGCCCACCTTGACGTTGGGGCAGGAGATGTTCAGCTCCACGATGTCCACTGCACTCTCGCTCAGCAGAGCCGCACCCTCAACATACTCTTCCTCACTGTGTCCACCCAGATTGGCAATGGCCACTGTGCCGTATTTCTGCTTGAGCTCCAGCATCTCGTTCAGTTCCACGTCAATGAAATGCTGAACGCCGGGGTTCTGCAGGCCGATGCTGTTGATGAGGCCGGAGGGGGTCTCCCACAGGCGCTCGCCCTTGTTGCCGTACTGGCCGTGCAGGGTCAGGCCCTTGCCGGAGATGCCGCCGATCTTGGAAAAATCGGCCAGTTCCTCGTACTCCACACCGTAGCCCACAGTGCCGGAAGCGCCGATGACCGGGCTGTTCATCACAAAGCCCAGCAGGTTTGTTTTCAGGTCAGCCATCAGAAGAACACCTCCGTTGCATCAAAGACCGGGCCATTTTTGCACACGCTCTTGCCCTCGCCGCCCTTGGTCTCGCAGGTGCAGCCAAGGCAGGCACCAATGCCGCAGGCCATCTTTTTTTCCAGGCTCACGAAGCAGGGAGTGCCCTTTTCGGCACAGATCCGGGCGGCGTTTTTCATCATCACGGTGGGGCCGCAGATCAGCACGGCATCGTAATCTGCCGGGTCATACAGCTGGGTCACAAAGCCGTGGAAACCCACCGCGCCGGTATCGGTGGAGACCTTTACCACATTTGCGATGGAGCGGTACTCCTCCATGCAGTAAGGGGTATCCCGGAAGCCGAAGAACACGTCCGGCTTAACACCGGCAGCTGCCAGTTCCCGTGTGACCTGATACATGGGGGCGGTGCCAATGCCGCCGCCCACCACGGCGATCTTATGGTATTGTTCGGCCAGGGCCGGGATATCAAAGCCGTTGCCCATGGGGCCGGTCAGCTGGAAGGTATCACCGGTCTTCAGCTGGGCAATTTTGTGAGTGCCCTCGCCGATGACCTGATACAGGAACTCAATGGTCTGGGTCTCCGGCTCCCACTTGTGCACGCTGATGGGGCGGGACAGGAAGGGGGCCTCATCGGCACCCCAGGCACGCAGGGTAAAAAACTGCCCGGCGTGGGGGGCATGCTCCCGGTCAGGCCAGAGGGCACGCAGGAGCCGGATGTCCGGCAGGATGCTCTCATGGCTCAGAACGGTGGCTTCACAGCAGGCTGCACGCATGAGCAATGGCCTCCTTCATGTTCACACACTCGTTGTAAGCGGCCTCATCAAAGGCCACGCCGGGCTGCTTCTTGTAGGCCAGCAGGATGCCGCGGCTGGAGTTGACCACGCCGCCGTTGCCCTTGGTCAGGTACTGGGCAATATCCTCCGCCTTGCCGCCCTGTGCGCCGTAGCCGGGGATGAGGAAGAAGCTGTCCTGATACTTGGCGCGGATCTCGGTGGCCTCCTCGATGTGGGTGCCGCCGATGACCAGACCGATGGAGGAGTAACCGTGCTCGCCCATGTAGTCCTTGCCCAGAGCGTTCAGCTTGTCGCCCACCAGATCGTAGACGTGGCGGCCGTCTGCCAGCTTCTCATACTCAAAGTCCTTTGCACCGCCGTTGGAGGTGCGGCAGAGGACGAACATGCCCTTGCCCTGCTTTTCGGCATAGGGCAGGTAGGGGCTGATGGAATCCAGACCCATGTAGGGGGCCAGGGTGACGAAATCAGACTCGAAGTCGCCGGTGAAGTGGCCCATGGCGTACATCTCGGCGGTCTTGGCGATATCGCCGCGCTTGATATCGGCGATGACAGGGATACCAGCCTCGCGGACAGCGGCCAGGGTCTCGGCGTAGGCCTTCATGCCCTCCAGACCCAGGGACTCGTAGTATGCGATCTGCACCTTGTAGCAGCCAGCCACAGCCTTGGTGGCATCGATGAGCTTCTTGTTGAAGCGGACGATGTTCTCCCCCTTGGTCAGGGTGGTGTCCACAAAGTCAGCGGGCAGGTAGCTGAAATCAGTGTCCAGGCCCACACACACCGGGCCGCGGGCTGCAACTGCTTCGTAAAGCTTGTCCATGTTTGTCATTGTCGGGTTCCTCCATACTCTCTTATTACGAATTAAACCTCTCAGTCAGCGCTGACGCGCTGCCAGCTCCCCTAGTAGGGGAGCCCTTGGCAAAGAGGTGAAGTGATACGTTCTGACTTTTACTCCTCAGCCTGATAGGTCAGCTTGCCGCCCTTGATGGTGGCATAGACCCTGCCGTAGAGCTGTGCACCATCAAAGGGGCAGTTATGGCTCTTGGAGTGCAGCTTTTCTTTGTCCACGGTGTAGGGGTTGTCGAGATCCACCAGCACGAAGTCTGCATCGTAGCCGGGCTCCAGCTGGCCCTTGGCAAGGCCCAGGATCTCTGCCGGGCGGGTGCTCATCAGGTGCACCAGCAGTTCCAGCGGCAGGCCCTCTTCCCTGCAGAGCTTGGTGTAGCAGACCCCAAAGGCGGTCTCGCTGCCCACCATACCGGCCATGCCCTTCAGCTTGTCCTCCTCGGAGTGGGGAGCGTGGTCGGTGGCAATGGCATCCACCACACCGGAATGGATGCCATCGATGAGCGCCTGCACATCATCCGCGGTGCGGATGGGCGGGTTGACCCGGTAATCGCAGGTCTCATTGTTGAACCACAGGTGATGCGGGGTCACCTCGCAGGTCACGGGTGCGCCGCGCAGCTTTGCCATCTGGATGGCCTCCAGCGCGCCCCGGGTGGAAACGTGGCACATGTGCAGCCTGGTCTGGTAGTACTCGCTCAGCCAGCAGTTGCGCACGGTCTCCAGATCCTCGGCCAGCCGGTAATCCCAGGGGCTGATCTCCATATCCTCAGCGTGGCTCATCACGGTGATATCCCGCTGGGTGCAGATGGCAAAGGCCCGGGCCATGGTGGCGTTGTCCTGCACACCGTGGCCATCCTCGGTGATGAACTTCACGCTGGCGGGCAGGGTCTTGAGGTGGTCGATGGTCTTGCCGTCAAAGTTCTCGGTGATGGAAACCGTCTGGTTCACATCGCACAGGCCCACCTCGGCGGCCTTCTGCTCCACCATGGCTGCCTGTGCGGCAGAGGAGCAGATGGGCTTTGTGTTGGGCATCAGGTTGACAAAGGTGTAGCCGCCTGCGGCCGCAGCCATGCTTCCGGTGGCGATGTCCTCCTTATATTCAAAGCCCGGGGTGCGCCAGTGGCAGTGCAGGTCCACAAAGGCAGGCAGCACGGTCAGACCGCCTGCATCGAGGACAGTCTCCCCCTCCCCGGCCAGTGCGGAAAGATCCTGACCCACGGCGGCGATCTTTCCGTCTTTCACGAAAAGCTCCACCGGGCGGCCCGCAGCGTTTACAGCGTTGATGAGCAGCATATTCTTTTACCTCCCTGTTCGTATCTCGGATGGGCGGATGCGGGCATTGCAGCCCGCGGACAGGCAAAAAAAAGAACTTTTCCACAAACGGAAAAGTTCAAAAAGCGAAAAAAGGAAACACGGAGCCCACCGCAAAAACGGCTGCAAACTGCTTTTTCAGTTCAGCGTTCATTTTTGACAGCATTCGTCCGCTTCTCCTTTTCCTTCGCATTTGTTTTCGTTATATTTTATCATAGAAACGCAAAATGTGTCAATGCTTTCTGTAAGATTCCTGTGTGAAAAGGTTTTGGCTGTATCTCCCGGAATTTTGGCTACTCTACCGAAAACCCGTTTCCCGCCCCATACTCCCTGCGCGGAGAGGTTTTTTCTCCGTCAATTCCTACCAAAGCACTGTACATTGAAGTTTGCATGTGTTATTATAGTATCTGTCAAATCGAGAGAGCCGCACCGAGGCGGCTGAACAAAAAGGGAGGGTTCCCCACATGAGCTTATTGGAGGACGCACGGAACATCCAGCGCAAAGACCCCGCCGCACGCAGTGTGCTGGAGGTCATCCTGCTGTACCCCGGCTTCCATATCCTGGTCTACCACCGCATTGCCCACTGGCTGTATGAGCACGGGCACTTTTTCCTTGCCCGCTGGGTCAGCCAGCACGGCCGCCACAAGACCGGCATCGAGATCCACCCCGGTGCCCGGATCGGCAGGTGCCTGTTCATCGACCACGGCATGGGCATCGTGTTCGGCGAGACCACCGTGATCGGCGACAACTGCACCATCTACCACGGCGTGACGCTGGGCGGCACCGGCAAGGACACCGGCAAACGCCACCCCACCCTGGGGAACAATGTGCTGATCGGCGCGGGCACCAAGGTGCTGGGCCCGGTGTATATCGGCGATAACGCCCGCATCGGCGCAGGCAGCGTTGTGCTGCGCAACCTGCCCGCCAACTGCACCGCCGTGGGCGTGCCCGCCGAGGTGGTGCGCATCAACAACAAGGCCGTCAACCCCGCTGATGACCTGGACCAGCAGGATCTGCCGGATGTCATGTCCCAGCGCCTCACCGAGCTGGACCGCCGCATCAGCAGGCTGGAAAAGGACGCACAAGGGGATGTGCCCCCCAGCATCCACGAGGTCATCCAGAAACAGCAGCGCTGAACCTCTCGGTCCCACTTTGCGTGCCAGCTTTCCTCATAGGGGAGCCGCTGGCATGGCGGTACTATCCGCAAAAACTGCACAAAGCTTCTGCAAAACGAAAGCAGCTGCGCTCCGCACACACGGAACGCAGCTGCTTTTCTGTTATTTACAAGGAGTTTCCACCAGTTCTTTGACCTTTTGTGCCGCTGCCGCCACCAGCTGGCCGATGGGCTGGTCGGGCACGCCCACCACGATGTTCTCACAGTGGTTGATGGGCACCAGCACCCGCCGGGCAGGGCTCTGGCAGACTGCCGCTGCCATGGCGGGGGTGATCTCGCCCAGCAGCGCGTCAGCGATCACAATGCCGATGGGCCCCACGATAACATCCGCGATGCGGCAGTTCACGACCACGGCGTTCTCGCCGGTGGCAGCGCGGACCGTCCCCGCCTTGAGCATGGCCGAAGTCGCAATGCTGTTGGTGCCCACGGCGGTCAGCCGGGCTTCCGGGCAGGCGGCAGAGATGGCCGCCACCAGCTGGCGGCCCAGACCGCCGCCCTGGCCGTCAATGACCAGAACGTTCATCAGAAGTCGATCTCCTCCAGCCGCAGCAGGGCGATGATGTAGATCTTCAGGGCCTCCAGCAGCTTATCGATGGGAGCTGCCTCGTTGGCACCGTGCATCGGGCCGCCGAACTCAGGCAGCACCATGTCCTCGTGCTCGGGGCCAAAGCTCACCGCATAGGGGAAGTGGCGGGCATAGGTGCCGCCGCCCATGGTAAAGGGCGTGGCATTCTCGCCGGTGACCTCGTTGTAGGTCTCGATGCAGGCCTTGATGGCGGGGGTATCGGCTGCGATATAGAAGGGCTCGGCACCCTCGGCCTTCTCCAGAGAAGCACCCGTACCAATGGCAGCTTTGATCTGCTCCTTCATCTTCTCGGCGTTGGTGCAGGTGGGGTAACGGCTGTCCATGGTCTGGACGATCCGGCCCTCCCGCATGAAGATGCGGCCGCCGATGATGGTCAGGGGGCCAAAGGGGCCGTCGGCGCAGTCGATGCCCAGGCCGGTGCCTGCGGTGGAAGCGTGCAGCTTTTTCAGGGCTTCCAGATAGGCGCGCTCTGCATCGTTGCACAGACCGTTGTCCAGCAGGTAGTTCACCACCAGACCGATGGCGTTGACCGTGCCCTCGGGCATGGCGGCATGGCCGCTCTTGCCCCAGCCCCGGATACGCACCCCATTGCCTTCCGGCTCCAGCGTGATGTTGGGGGCATTTTTCAGCTTGGTGATGTCAGTCTCCACCAGTGCGCTGGCGCGGTCGGGGACTGCATTGTTGGCAACGCCGCCCTCGAACTCCTTGATCTCACCATTGCAGACCGGGCTGACCAGCTCTGCACCGAAATGGCCCTTCTCGCCGTTGCACACCGGGAACTCTGCATCCGGAGTGAAGCAGAACACCGGGGCCGGGTAGTTCTTGAGGTAGTATTCCACATCGTTCATGTGGGTCTCTTCGTTGTCGCCAACCATTGCGCGGATGGGATACCGCAGGGAAACGCCCTCCTCCTTGAGGAACTTCAGGGCGTACAGGGTAGCCACCATGGGGCCTTTGTCATCGGCCACACCACGGCCGATCATCCAGCCGTCCCGGATCTGCATCTTGAAGGGGTCCTGGCTCCAGCCGTTGCCCACGGGCACCACATCCACATGGCAGATGGTTGCCAGATACTTCTCGGGGTCTGCACCGGCCAGCTCGGCATAGCCGATGTAGTTCTCGCAGTTGCGGGTCGCCAGACCCATGCCTGCAGCCAGCTCCAGCGTCTTGTCCAGCGCCGCGCGGGGGCCCTCACCAAAGGGAGCCTCCTCGGTCGGGGTGCCTTCCACACTGTTGATGGCCACCAGCGCCGCGATGTCCTCCAGAATCTGCTCCTTGTTCGCCGCAATAAAGGCGTCGATCTTCTGATTCAATGCCTGATCCATGATTGCTTCGTCCTTTCTTTGTCGTAACGACACGTTACTGTTTATTGTAACACACTTAAAGCGCTTTTGCCAGCCTTCGGCAGCCTGCTTCTGTACGAAACCTCTCCGTCATCATCGCTATCGCTCGATGCCACCTCTTCTAATAGGCGAGGCAGGACTTGGCTCCCCTGCCAGGGGAGCTGTCGCGGCAAAGCCCGCGACGGAGAGATTTATTCTCCTATCTGTCACACTGCAAACAGGCTGCTGGCCGCGCCCAACACACCGGCGCTGGCCAGGCCCATGATGATGCCCGCCAGCAGCACACCACCCATGCAGGCAATGAGAACATCCTTGAACTTCATGTCCAGAATGGAGGCTGCCAGCGTGCCGGTCCAGGCACCGGTGCCGGGCAGCGGGATCCCCACAAAGAGCAGCAGGGCAACGGTCAGGCCCTTGCCGGCCTTTTCCTCCAGTTTGCGGCCGCCCATTTCCCCCTTAGTGATGAAGAACTTGCACACCGGCCCGATGACCGGCTTGTGGTAGCCCCAGATGAGGAACTTGCGGGCAAACAGGTAGATGAAGGGCACCGGCAGCATATTGCCGAGCACGCAGACCAGATAGGTGGGCAGGGCGGGCAGGCCCATGCCCAGCCCGATCGGAATGGCACCGCGCAGTTCAATGACCGGCACCATCGAGACAAAAAACACCATCAGATAATTCTTGAGCATCCAGGTTTCTCCTTATCATAAGATCATGATCGTAACGGCTTACAGGTCGATGACCAGCTCCACCGGGCAGTGGTCGGAGCCAAACACCTCGTTGTGGATCTCGGCAGCGGTCACCTTGTCGGCGATGCGGTTTGAAACGATGAAATAATCAATGCGCCAGCCCGCGTTCTTTTCCCGGGCGTGGAAGCGGTAGCTCCACCAGCTGTACTTCACCTCGTCCGGGTGAACCGCGCGGAAGGTGTCGGTAAAGCCCGCCGCCAGCAGCTCGGTCATCTTGGCCCGCTCCTGGTCAGTGAAGCCCGCGCTCATCCGGTTGGTCTTCGCATTCTTGATGTCGATCTCGGTGTGGGCTACGTTCAGGTCACCGCAGAGGATGACCGGCTTTTTTGCGTCCAGCTCCAGCAGGTAGGCCCGGAACGCATCCTCCCAGGTCATGCGGTAGTCCAGCCGCTTCAGGCCGTCCTGACTGTTGGGCGTGTAGCAGTTGACCAGATAGAAGCCGGGATATTCCAGCGTCAGCACCCGGCCCTCGTGGTCGTGCTCCTCCCTGCCGATGCCGGTGGTCACGGCCAGCGGGGCCGTTTTGCACCAGCAGGCCGTGCCGGAGTAGCCCTTTTTCTCGGCAGAGTAGGTGTACTCGGTGTAGCCCTCGGGGGCAAAATCAGCCTGCCCCGGCTGCATCTTGGTCTCCTGCACCGAGAAGATGTCGGCATCCAGCGCCGCAAAGCTTGCGGCAAAATCGTGGGTCAGGCAGGCCCGCAGGCCGTTGACGTTCCAGCTGATCAGTTTCATATCCTGTTCCTTTCTTATGCCTGATATTTTGTTTTCCATGCGCCGCTCTTCATGCGCGCCACAAAGCAGATGACACGGCAGACCCAGTCAATGACCATGGCGATCCAGACACCCACAGCGCCCCAGCCCATCCTGACACAGAGCAGGTAGCTGAATCCCAGCCGCCAGATGGCCATGCTGAGCACAGAGACCACCATGGTAAATTTCACATCGTTGGCCGCGCGCAGGGCGTTGGGCAGAACAAAGGAGGCCGGCCACAGGAACAGGCCGCTGCCTGCGTGGATCTGCACCAGCAGGATGGCCAACGCCATGGTCTCGCCGGAGAGGGCGTAGATGCCCACCAGCGGCTTGAGGAAGAGCAGGATGCCGCCGTTGAAGATCCCCATAGAGATGTAGGCCCAGAGCAGCAGCTTGCGGGTGTAGAAAACGGTCTGCTCATTGTCCCCTGCGCCAACGCAGCGGCCCACCACCGTGATCATGGCCAGACCAATGGCCTGCCCCGGGATGCAGCCCATGCCGTCCAGATTGTTTGCCACGGCATTGGCGGCGATCTGCACGGTGCCGAAGGTGGAGATCATGCTCACCACCAGAATGCGGCCCGCCTGGAACAGGCTGTTCTCAAAGGCAGACGGGATGCCGATGCCCAGGATGCGCTTTGCCATCCGGCCATCCAGCCGGAACGTTTTGGGCACGGTGAGCATGTGGCCCTTCTGGTAGCAACGGTTCAGGATGAGCACCGCTGCCACGGCACGGGAGAGGACGCTGGGCCAGGCAACGCCGTCCACGCCCATACCCAGCACAAAGATGCAGACCGCATTGCCCACGATGTTGATGACGTTCATCAGGATGCTGATCTGCATGGAGATTTTGGAGTTGCCCATGCTGCGGAAGAGTGCCGCACCGGCATTGTACATGGCCAGGAACGGGTAGCTGACCGCCGTGATGCGCAGGTAGAGCACACCGGCCTCCAGCACATCGGCATCGATGCTGCCATAGCACAGCCGGATCATGGGACGGGCCAGCACAAAGCAGAACACCCCCACACCCACGCCCAGCAGAGCGCTGAGCAGGATCAGCTGACCCGAGCTTGCGTTAGCGTGCTTCTGCTCCTTTGCACCCAGATACTGGCTGACCACCACCGCGCCGCCGGTGGCCAGCGCCGCAAACAGCACGATGATGAGGTTGTTGATCATATCCACCAGGCTGACACCCGAGATGGCGGCTTCGCCGCAGCGGGAGACCATCATGGTATCGGCCATGCCCACCGTCACGGCCAGCAGCTGCTCCACCAGCAGCGGCCCCACCAGCCTGAGCAGGTCACGCTGGCTGAACAGCGGGGCCCGCCCGCCAAAGCACGGAGCCTTGTTTTGTGCGATCGTATGTTCCATTCTATTCCTCACTTCTTCACACACCTTTTCTGCCCTTCCGGGCCGCAGAGCGTTCTTTTCTCATAGATGTATCCATCATAACACAGCCGCATCCCGTTGTAAAGAATCAGCTTCTGCAATTCCGAACCTCTGCCCCGGCCCGTGCTTGTTTCATCACTTTGCCAAACACATCTCCCCCGTTTTTGTGCGTTGTGACAAAATTACATTTTTTGCTCGAACAAAAGAACTTTTTTCAAAAAAGCTCTTGTATTTTTCTGTGAAAAGTGTTATCTTGTATCCAACAGGAGCGTCAGTTGGATACAAAGCAAAACGACGCGCTTTCCTTTCCGGCACTCCTGTTGTTCATCCTTCTATTATTATGCTATTTTCTTCATTTACCTTCTTATCATTTACCCTGTCCTGAAAAGGACAAACAAAAAACGCTTCCCCACCTGCACGGGGGAGCGTTTTTTGTTTGTCTGCCGCCAACCATAGCAAAGCGCCCTGCACCTTTCACGGTACAGGGCGCTTTGCGTTTCAGTTTTACAGCGCTGCAACAGCGGCCTTGAGCTCATCCACGCGGTCGGTGTTCTCCCACTTCACGCCCAGATCCTCGCGGCCCATGTGGCCGTAGGCGGCCAGCTTGCGGTAGATGGGCTTCCGCAGGCCGAGGTCACGGATGATGGCGGCGGGGGTCAGGTCAAAGACCTTCTCCACTGCCTGCTCGATCTTCTCATCGGCCACGGTGCCGGTGCCAAAGGTATCCACCATGATGGACACAGGCTTTGCCACGCCGATGGCGTAGGCCACCTGCACCTCACACTGCTTAGCCAGACCGGCAGCCACGATGTTCTTGGCAACCCAGCGGGTCGCGTAAGCGGCACTGCGGTCCACCTTGCTGGGATCCTTGCCGGAGAATGCGCCGCCGCCGTGGCGGGCGTAGCCGCCGTAGGTGTCAACGATGATCTTGCGGCCGGTCAGGCCGCTGTCACCCTGCGGGCCGCCCACAACAAAGCGGCCGGTGGGGTTGATGTAGTACTTGGTGTTCTCATCCAACAGCTCGGCAGGGATGGTGGCCTTGATGACCTTCTCCATGATATCGGCCCGGAGCTGCTCCATGGTCACGTTCTCACTGTGCTGGCTGGAGATGACGACTGCATCCACGCGGATGGGCTTGTTGTTCTCGTCGTACTCCACGGTGACCTGGCTCTTGCCATCCGGGCGCAGGTAATCCAGTTCGCCGCTCTTGCGCACCTCGGTCAGCTTCTTGGCCAGCTTGTGGGCCAGGCTGATGGGCATAGGCATCAGCTCAGGGGTCTCATCGCAGGCATAGCCGAACATCATGCCCTGGTCACCGGCACCGCCGACCTGGTCGTTGGTGCCCAGTGCGATATCGGGGCTCTGGCCGTCGATGTTGGAGATAACAGCGCAGGTGTCAGCGTCAAAGCCGTACTTTGCACGGGTGTAACCGATGTCAGAGATGACCTCGCGGACGATCTTCTGGAAATCGACATAGCAGTTGGTGGTGATCTCGCCCATAATGTGAACCAGACCGGTGGAAGCGCAGGTCTCGCAGGCCACGCGGGCATCGGGATCGTGGGTCAGGATCTCGTCCAGGATGGCATCGGAGATCTGGTCGCAGATCTTGTCAGGATGTCCCTCGGTGACGGACTCAGAAGTAAACAGGTGTCTTGCCATAAATTTTGTCCTCCATGTGTGTGGTGAATCTTGCACAGCTTCATACACGTCCATCAAGTTTGCGCAAACAAAAACGCTCAGAACCGAAGCTCTGAGCGTTTGCACTCTTATCTTTCGGTTTCCCGCAGGATTTGGCACCTTATGCTTTCGCACAGGTTGTCGGGCTTCACAGGGCCTGTCCCCTCAGCCGCTCTTGATAAGTCGGTATTCAGTTGTTTTCCGAGAGATATCTTATCATCTCTTCGTCAGATTGTCAAGAAGAGTATCACTCTTTTTAGACATCTCAACGAAATTGATTAGGATTTCCCCTAGAAGTACCGGGAGTTTCCCGAAGCTCTCTTAGTAACCCTTAGCCTGTTCGCCGTTCAGCAGCTTGACCGCACGGGAGGTGCCCAGACGGTCTGCGCCCAGAGCGAGGAACTTTTCCATATCCTCCACGGTGGAGATGCCGCCGGCAGCCTTGACCTTGCAGCGGCCATGCACGCCCTTGACCATCAGCTCCACATCGTGGAAGGTAGCGCCTGCGGTGGAGAAGCCGGTGCTGGTCTTGATGTAGTCAGCGCCTGCCTCGCAGACGATGTCGCACATCTTTTCCTTTTCCTCGTCGGTCAGCAGGCAGGTCTCAATGATGACCTTGAGCACCTTGTCGCCCACGGCCTGCTTCACGGCACGGATATCCTCGCGGACTGCATCGTATTCCTTGTTCTTCAGGCGGCCGATGTTGATGACCATGTCCACCTCGGCAGCGCCGTTCTCAATGGCAGTCTTGGCCTCAAAGGCCTTGCTGGCGGTATCCATGGCACCCAGAGGGAAACCCACCACGCAGCACACCGGGATGCGGCCCGCCATATACTCGACCGCCTGCTTTACATAGCAGGTGTTGATGCAGACGGATGCGGTGTGGTTGGCAATGGCCTCATCACAGATAGTCTGGATCTGGGGCCAGGTGGCCTCAGGCTTCAGCAGGGTATGATCGACATGGGAGAGGATTTCTTCACGGGTCATATTATTTTCCTCCATCAATTCTTGCTGGCACGGCGGACCTTTGCCATACCCACAGCGCTCAGGGCAATTGCCGTTACGGATGCGGTGGCACCAATGATGCCCAGAACAAGACCGGAAACCAGGAATGCAAAACCTTTCAGACCACGTTTCATAATACCGTACCTCCATTGTTTTGTTACTTAAAACTCCCTCAGTCACCTTCGGTGACAGCTCCCTCTGAGAGGGAGCCTTGTCGGCAAATGCAAGGCAATGCCTCCCTCCCAGAGGGAGGTGGCTGCACCGTAGGTGCAGACAGAGGGAGTTACTTCTTCTTAAAGATGATCAGCTTGCTGAACACATAGTTCAGCACGATCACCAGTACATTGGAAAAGACCTTCACGGCAAGACCCCACAGTGCCTGCGCATTGTAGCGGCTGGTAACGAAGATTGCCGTGGGGCCGTCTGCACCGCCGATGACGGCAATAGCGGCAGAGCCATCCGTGACCCCCGCCGGTGTGCCTGCATAGGAGGCTGCCATCTGTATGGCCGTATCCGGGCCAAGCCAGTGGGCCACCACGCTCAGCACCCCCTGCATCAGCTCGTCCATCAGCGCTGCGCCCTGGGCCGCCAGCAAATTGCCCAGCACCAGCATAATTGCAGTGTCCAGCAGCATTGTGCCCAGGCGGCAGGTGACAAATGCACCAAACTCCTTTGCCATCGCCCTGCCTCTGGTCTTGCTGCGGAAGACGAACGCCCGGTTGGTGGCATAGGCGAACAGGATACAGAGGATGTTATCCAGCACATTGCCCCAGCTGTTGGCGGCGGTGTAGCCGAACAGCCTGTTGAACAGGGCATACAGCAGGATGTTCAGCAGGGTGGTCAGCACGCCGAAGATCAGGTAGGAGATGACCTCCCAGTGCTTCTTTAACCAGTTAATCATACCGTCAAACCTTCCTCATTCAGTTCAAAGTTCCCGGTTTTGCCAAGGGCTCCCCTATTAGGGGAGCTGGCAAAGCCGCAAGGCTTTGACTGAGAGGTTTAACAAAAACAGCCCCGCCGCCGTTACCCGGCAACGGGGCTGCAGTCGCATTGTGTCTGAAAC
Source organism: Faecalibacterium sp. I2-3-92 (assembly GCF_023347315.1). Lineage (GTDB taxonomy): Bacteria > Bacillota > Clostridia > Oscillospirales > Ruminococcaceae > Faecalibacterium > Faecalibacterium duncaniae. The sequence goes on along the minus strand of NZ_CP094470.1, from coordinate 595,189 downwards.
TCAGCGAACCACGGACTGATTACTCAGCGTCGTCGTTCAGCAGAGCCTTCATGGACAGGCTGATGCGCTTCTTGTCGAAGTCAACATCCAGCAGCTTCACATCGACCATATCGCCGACCTTCAGTGCGTCGGAGACCTTCTCAACGCGGTCATTGCTGATCTCGCTGATGTGGACCAGACCGTCAACACCCGGCAGGATGCGGACGAATGCGCCGAACTTGGTCAGGGACACGACCGGAGCATGGAAGGTGCTGCCGATGGGGTAGTTGTTCTTCAGCTGCTCCCAGGGGTTGTCCTCAGCCTTCTTGTAGCCCAGAGAAACCTTGTGGTTCTCGGTGTCGATGTCCTTCACATACACTTCGATGGTGTCACCAACGGAGACAACCTCGGAGGGATGCTTGATGCGGTTCCAGCTCAGCTCGCTGATGTGGCACAGGCCGTCCACACCGCCGATATCGACGAATGCACCGTAAGAGGTCAGGCTCTTGACAACGCCGGTGTAGGTCTTGCCCACCTCGACATTTGCCCAGAACTCCTCACGCTTTGCCTTGTTCTGCTCAGCGGTGACCTTGTTGATGCTGCCGACGATCTTGCGGCCGGAGCACTCGGTAACGACCAGCTGGACATGCTGGCCAACCAGAGCAGTGTAGTCCTCGTCACGGCGCATCGTGGCCTGAGAACGGGGAACGAACACCTTAACACCCTTGACGTTGACGACAACGCCGCCCTTGTTGAACTCGGTGACATCGCCCTCGACGACCTCGCCGGATTCAGCAGCCTTGGCGATCTCTTCCATGCCCTTGCGAGATGCGAGCTTCTTGCGGGAGAGCTGGATAACGCCGTCCTGGTCCATAACCTTCTCGACGATGAGGTCCAGCTCATCGCCAACCTTCACCAGGTCTTCGACCTTGGCGGAGGAATCATCGGTCAGCTCGCTCAGCTTGACAAAGCCGGTCTGCTTGGCTCCGATATCCACCTGGATCTCGTTGGCAGAGATGCTGGTCACGATTCCTTTCACAATACTGCCTGCATGAACACGCTTCTCCTCGGATGCGTTCAGCATCTCCTCGAAGCTCATGCTGTCATTGATTTCTGCGCTCATACTGTTAAGTACCTCCTCAATAATAGACGATGGCGTTGAAGCCCCTGCTGTTACGCCCGCCGTTTTTACATCTGCAAACCATTCCGGCCGAAGTTCGCTCGCTGTCTCGACCGTCACGGCTTTCGTATGCTTTGCGGCGACCTGTACCAGCTTTTGGGTATTGGAAGAATGATGACCGCCAATGACAACAATGATGTCGCATTGTTGGCTGAGGTCTTCCGCTTCCTGTTGCCTCGCCCACGTCGCATTACATATTGTATCAAAAATTCGGGCGTTTGTATAGGCTTTTTTGAGAAACTCCGAACTTTCTTGCCATTTTGTTACCTGAAATGTGGTCTGTGCAACCGCAAAAATGGGCTTTTGGGGGTCAGAAGGGCCTTTCCAGGCCTTCAGCTCGTCCAGATCGCTGAACACAAATACCTCTCCCCGGGTATGGCCCACGATACCCTGCACCTCGGGGTGGGCAGCATCACCGGCCACCAGAAGCACCGCGCCCTCGGCCTCGGCCCGGGCGGCAATGCTCTGGATCTTCTTCACAAAGGGGCAGGTGGCATCGTGGTAAACAAGGCCGCGCTGCTCCAAAGTATCATAGATGGTGCGGGGCACGCCGTGGCTGCGGATGATGACCTCGTACCCGGTGGGGATATCGTCCACGGTATCAGCCACCAGCGCACCGCGCCTTTCCATATCGGCCACCGCCTGCGGGTTATGGATCAGCGGGCCCAGCGTTGCCACCTTATGACCCTCGTTCAGCAGATTGTAGGTCAGCTCCACCGCGCGGTTCACGCCAAAGCAGAAGCCAGCGGTTTTGGCAAGACGAATTTCCATAGCGTTTCTCCTTCTCTAAACCTCTCAGCCTCGCATTCGCTCGGCAGCTCCCCTAATAGGGGAGTCAAGTTTACGCTGTTGTTTTCTTGCCCTCCCTACCAGGGGAGGTGTCACCGAAGGTGACGGAGAGGTTCTCACTTCAGCTGTTCCCAGGCATCCAGCAGTGCCTGCTTATTGGCCCGGAGCACCTTCATATCCCGGCGGCTCTCCATGGCGAACTGGGCGGCGGGCATCGGCTCGCCGTAGATGACGTTCACCCGGCAGAACAGCCGCATCTTCCCGTCCGGCGTATCGTAGCGGATGCGCACCGGCACCACATCCACCCCGGCCTGCGCCGCAATGACGAACAGGCCGCTCTTGGGCGGCAGGAGCCTGCCCTCTTTTTCGCGGGTGCCCTCCGGGAAGATGAGCAGGGTCTCCCCCGCCCGGCAGGCCTCCACGGTCCGGTCAATGATCTCCAGCTCCTCCTTGGTGCCGCGCACGCAGAGCGCGCCGCAGCAGCGGAAGAACCAGGTGAGCAGGGCGTTGATCTCAAACAGCTCCTTTTTGGCAAAAACGAGCATCCGCCTGCCCCAGAACCGGCTGATGACGATGAACACCGGGTCAATGGCTGAAACGTGGTTGGGGGCAATGATGCAGCCTTTGGTCTGCACCTTGCGCAGGTTCTCGCGGCCAACGGTATGGACCCGGAAGCCGATGTGGAACACCAGCCAGGCCAGCGGCAGCAGTATGTAATATAGTACCATTTAATTAACCTTTTCTGCAATAATCTTTTTCATCGCCGCAAGGCTCTGCTCAAAGTTGAGGTCAGAGGTATCCAGCAGCACCGCATCCTCGGCCTGCTTCAGGGGGGCGGCGGCACGGTGGGTGTCCTGATAGTCCCGCTGCTTCACATCAGCCAGCACATCCTCAAAGGCGACCTCCATGCCCTTCTGCTGGTATTCCAGCCAGCGCCGTCTGGCCCGGGCTTCGGGGGCGGCGGTCAGGAAGATCTTGACAGTAGCATCCGGCAGCACCACAGTGCCGATATCCCGGCCATCCATCAGGACGTTCTGGGTCTTGGTCATGCCGCGCTGCAGCTCCAGCAGGAAGGCGCGGACTTCCGGATTGGCACCCACGGCAGAGGCGGCCATGCCGGCCTCCTCCGTGCGGATGGCGGTGCTCACGTCCTCACCGTTCAGATAGATATGCTGCTCCCCGTCAATGCAGTCCACCCGCAGGCCGATCTCCGGCAGCAGAGTGTTGACCGCCGCATTGTCCTTCGGGTCCACGCCCTTGCGCAGGGCATACAGGCCGATGGTGCGGAACATGGCACCGGTATCCACATAGATGTAGCCCATCTCTGCGGCCAGCCGCCGCGCCAGGGTGGATTTGCCTGCCCCCGCAGGGCCGTCGATTGCAACTGAAACCATTTAGGATTCTCCTTTTATATTTATATAATAAGTATTTTATCATCGGTCAAGCTCTGCTCTGTCCAACCTCTCAGAGGTGATTTGCAAAGCTCTGCGCCGTACAGAAAGCGATCTGCAGGTTGTAGCCGCCGGTATAGGCATCCACATCCAACACCTCACCTGCAAAGTAAAGGCCCAGCGCCTTCTTGCTCTGCATGGTCCTGGGGTCCACCTCCCGCACGGACACGCCGCCGGAAGTGATGACCGCATGGGCCAGGTCGCCCCGGGCATCGATGGGCACGTTCCAGTGCTTCATCAGGCGCACCAGCTCCCGCTTCTGCTCCCGGGTGATCTGGTTGGCCTTTGTGGCAGGGTCAATGCCCCAGCGTGCCACCATGACCGGCTGCATACTGGCAGGCAGCAGCTTGACCAGCGCCCCCTGGGCGGCATGGTTGGCCAGCAGGGCAAAATCCCGGGTGATGCGGTCATAGAGCTGCTCCTCGCTCAGGGCGGGCTTCAGGTCGATCTCGGCGTGGTACTTATGTTTTTTCATGTCGCCCAGATGGCTGGACGCGCTCAGGGTCAGCGGGCCGCTGATGCCAAAGTGGGTGAACAGCATCTCGCCCTGCTCCTCAAAGATGTCCTTGCCGTCCTCAAAAAGGGTCAGGGTCACATTTTTCAGGGCAAGCCCCATCATCTTTTTGCAGTCCGGGTCATGGCTGACCAGACTGACCAGACTGGGCACCGGCTCCACAAGGGTGTGCCCGGCCTGCTGGGCCAGCCGGTAACCGTCACCGGTGGAGCCGGTGGTGGGGTAGCTCACACCGCCGGTGGCCACCAGCACGGCATCGGCCCGGTATTCTTTCCCGGAAGTCCCCCGCACACCGACACAGCGCAGGGCAGGCCCGGCTTTTTTCTTTTTGGGATGGCGCGGATTTTCCGGCACGGCAGGGGCGGCTTCCGGCTCCGGGGGCAGCTCTTCCAGAAGCAGCTTTTTTGCCCCGTCATAGACGATCTCCGCGTCCTGTGCGTAGCAGAGCAGTGCCTGCCGGATCTCTTCGGCTTTGTCGGACACCGGGAACACCCGGCGGCCGCGCTCCACCTTCAGCTCCACGCCCAGGCTCTCAAACAGCTCCATGGTCCTGGCGGGCGGGAACGCCCCCAGCGAGGAGAACAGAAAGCGCGGATTGGTGCGGACATGGTGCAGAAACTCCTCCGCGGTGCAGTCGTTGGTCACATTGCAGCGCCCCTTGCCCGTGACCAGGATCTTCTGACCGGGCTTGTCGGTATGCTCCAGCACCGTTACCTGATGCCCCTGCCGCACAGCGGCCCCCGCCGCCATCAGCCCGGCCGCACCGGCCCCCACGATCAACACCTTTGCCATTCTGGTTCCTCCCGCAATTCACTGCCTGTCGAAATTTGTTCTAGTTTATCATACCAGAATCGGCCCGCAATTGCAATCTGCATTCCTTTGGAAAGGCACAGAAAAGCGGCAGACAGTCGCGTCTGCCGCTTGGGGTCACTGCATCAGTTTTGCGGGGTCAAGATAACTGTCGTCCTGTTTCACTTCCAGGTGGATATGGCTTTCCTCGGCGCATTCACAGCTGACGCTGCCCACTTTGCCCAATGTCTGCCCGGCACTGACCGTCTCGCCCTCCTTCACCGCCGGGCTGGCCACGCCGCAGAGCCGCCAGACACGGCCCGCACTGTCCTTGATCGCCACAGTGGGGCCCCAGCTGCCATCGGAACCGGCCAGCACCACCGTGCCCGCCGTGGGGCTCTGGACGGCAGCATCCTTTGCGCAGGCATAGTCGATGCCGTTGTGGGTGCGCCAGTCGCCCAGGGTCTTGTTGTAGACCAGCTCATCGCCGCTGTATCCATTGAGCACCCTGCCAGAGACCGGCTGCGTGGAAGCAGGCGCTGCCGAACTGCTGGCAGGCGAGGATGCACCTTGCAGCGCGGATGGTTCGCGCACCGAGCCAGAGCCAGCCTGCGGCACAGAGGAGGCCGAAGATGCACTCCGCGATGCCGAGGAGGCCGCCTTGGGCACATTGCTTACACTGTTTGCGGCGGGTTCGGTCGGCCATTCCCATGTTGTTTCGTCCTCCTGTGGCGTGGTGGTGGAAAGCCCCTCATCGATGCCGGGGGCCGTGGATGTGCTGTCCGGTGTCTTCAGGCCCGAAAGGTTCTTGTCCAGCTCGTCGCGCACGGTGCGCACCGCCCAGACCCCCGCCGCCGCTGCCGCCACCAGACAGGCCAGCAGTGCCAGTGCAAACCCTTTGTCCCGCAGAAATTTCCTGATCTGTTCCATGTTCGTTACTCCAATCCGTCATGGTTTCGCTTGATTTTCTGATTGCAGTATGCGATTCCGGAACCGGGTTTATACACATTTTATAAAAAGAAAACCCTCTCCGTCAAGGCCTGAGGCCTTGACGGAGAGGGCTGAAATACACAGATCAGCTGCGGCGGCGGTTGTTGCCCATCAGGCGGACAACATACAGGAAGATGTTGATGAAGTCCAGATACAGGGTCAGCGCGCCATAGATGGAAGCCTTTTCGGCCATCTCAGCATCAGCGGAGTAGTAGCTGTACATCTGCTGCAGCTTCTGGGTATCGTAAGCGGTCAGCAGCATGAACACCACCAGACCGATGCCGCAGTAGAGCACCGAGCCGCCAAAGCCGAAGCCGAACAGCATCCCCACAAAGCCGGTGATGATCATGGCAATCAGAGCCATCATCAGGCGGGGGCCCCAGCCGGTCAGGTCCTTATGGGTGGTGGTGCCGTAAACAGCCATCAGCCCGAAGTAGAGGGACGTTGCCAGCAGCGCCATGATCAGGGTGCTTGCAGAGAAAACAAGGAAATAGTAGCTCAGCACCATGCCGTTGAGCAGTGCATAACCGAAAAAGGTCGCGCGGGCAGCTCCCACCGACATGGTCTGCACCCGGGAGCTCAGCACGAACACCAGCGCCAGCTCCGCAATGGTCAGCACAAGATAGAGCGAATCGACCAGATAGATGAGCGAGGTCGTCGCAGTGAGATAGGCCATGGCGAAGGTGATGAGCAGGCCGCAGGCCATCCAGCGGTAGGTGCGGGTCATATAGTCCGATGCGCTCATCGTGGGCTCCGCATAGCCGCGGTCATAATTTCTGTAATCCATTGTGGAACTCCTCCAGTCTTTTTGCCGGGGCGGACATTCTGCCTTGCTCCGGTCTACGTTTTATAGTATACTGCATAGAAATGAACGTTTCGTGAAAAAGGCTGTGATATTGTATGTCTCTTGGACTTTATCTGCATATTCCCTACTGCTTTTCCAAATGCCGGTACTGTGATTTCTATTCTGCCCCCGGCCAGCGCGGTGTGCCCACCCAGTATGTGGATGCCCTTCTGCGGGAGCTTGCCCGCTTTGCGCCGGAAGCGCCTCTTCACCCGGACACGATCTATTTTGGCGGCGGCACCCCCAGCCTGCTCTCCCCTGCCGATGCCGCCCGGCTCATTGCGGCGGCAGCTCCGGCACCCGGGGCGGAGATCACGCTGGAGGCCAACCCCGAGACCGTGACCGAGCAGACCCTGTGCGGTTTCCGGGAAGCTGGGGTGAACCGCATCTCCTTCGGGGTACAGTCGGCCCGGGACAGCCAGCTGAAAACGCTGGGCCGCCCCCACACCGCCCGGCAGGCCCGGGCAGCTTTTGCGGCGGCACGGCGGGCAGGCTTTACCAACATCAGCGGCGACATCATGCTGGCCCTGCCCCATTATACGCAAGCCGAGTTTGACGAGACACTGGAGCTCATTGCGGAGGGCGGGGCAACGCACATCTCCGCTTACCTCTTAAAGATCGAACCGGATTCCGCCTTTGGCAGGCACCCGCCCGAGGGCCTGCCCTCCCCCGACGAAGCAGCAGACTTTTACCTCTACGCCGTGGAGCACCTGGAGCACCACGGATACCGGCAGTATGAGATCTCGAACTTTGCAAAGCCCGGCTATGAGGGCAGGCACAACCTCATCTACTGGGACTGTGGGGATTACCTCGGCCTTGGCCCGGCGGCGCACTCCTGCATGGGTGGCAGACGATTCTATTACCCCGCCGACACCGAGGCCTTCCTGAATGACAAAGCAGCCCCCGTTATGGACGGAGGCTGCGGCGCAGAGGACTATCTCATTTTACAGCTGCGGCTGCGCAAGGGGCTGGATCTTGCCGCCTATAAGGCCCGCTACGGGAAGGAGTTTTCCACCGCCCAGCTCGCCTTTGTGAAAAACTGTGTGAAGTCCGGCTATGCCACCTTCGATGGCAGCACCCTTGCCCTCACCCCCGCCGGGCTCATTGTGCAGAACAGCATTCTGGCAGAGCTGCTGTGACTTTTGCTTGACAATTTACGTTGAAACGTATATACTGAAATTACAAAAGGTGCTGCCCTCCAAACGGCTAGCTCCTTACGTTACTCGTATCAAAAAAGATTGACCGATTTGCTTGGGGAAGCATAGATGGCGGTCAGTCTTTTTTGTTTTTATATCTTTTGTCGTCATGGCTGATTTTCCATGTGATGTCAAAAACACCATATGCTACGCTGGAAACAAATGTCAACAGCAGCAGCACTTCTGACAAAGTCATGCGCATTCCTCCTTTCGCCGAAGCGTCGGGATTGTGCGCCCCAAAAAAGCCGCCCTCCCGATGCCTGTTTACCAGTAAGTAAAACCTTTGCGGTTCGGTAAGGAGCGTTCAGCCGCCTACGTTTAAGGCAACACCTGATGACAGCTTAAAAGCTGTATTTTTAGGATATCATATTTTCTGACAAAATACAATCGCTTACGTCAGGTCAATGACCCTCCACCCCAGCTCCCGGATGGCTTCCCGGTCATGGGTGGCCAACAAAACAGCCCGTTCGCCGCGGCGCTCTTTCAGGAGTATTGCGGCTTTTTTCATGGTCTCCGGGTCCATGCCGGTGAAGGGTTCGTCCAGCAGCAGGGTATCGCACCCGGCCCAGAGGGCGCGGAGCAGGGCCGCACGTCGCTTCTGCCCGCCGGAAAGCTTCCGGGCAGGCAGGGCAAGCGCCTGCTCATCATATCCAAATCGTTGAAAATCCGACACGATTTGCGTTTTGTATTGTGTTTTTCCCTCCGGGAGCACCAGTTCCACGTTCTGCACGGCGGTCAGCTGCGGGCAGAGCCGATCCTCCTGAAAGACAGCACCGACCCGGCCCACGCCCTGCACCGTGCCGGAATCCGGTACTTCCAGCCCCATCAGGATGCGGAGCAGGGTGGTCTTGCCCCAGCCGCTGGGTGCCCAGAGAACGGCAGGCTCCGCAAGGGTAAGATCCAGATCCTCAAAGAGCGTTTTTTCTCCAAAACGTTTTGTTAATCCGCAAATTTCCAGTTTGTTAATCATTTTTCGTCATATCCTCTCCCAACACGCGGGCCACCGCCTTGTCCAGCAGGGCCAGAAACAGCTTTTCAAAGCCTGCGCTCAGCAGGATGATGACAAACGTCCAGGCGAACAGCTCCCCGGTAGAGAGTGTGATCTTTGCCCGGTAGAGGGCATCTCCGATGCTGCCATCGGGCAGGCCGATGACCTCGGCGGCCACACCACTCTTCCAGCAGATGCCCAGCGCCACGCTGCACCCCTGCCGGAAGGCCGGCAGAATGGCGGGCAGCCAGATGGCTTTGACCCGCCGGGCCAGCGGCAGGTGGAACACCTGTGCCATTTCCAGCAGCTGCACGTCCGCGCTCTCGATGCCGGTGCGCACGGCACTGTACAGCACGGGCAGGACCATCAGAAAGCTGATGAGGATGGAGAGCGACCGCCCGCTGACCCACACCAGCGCCAGAATGATGAAGCTAGCCACCGGCGTGGCCTTAACCAGCTGGATGACCGGGGCCAGCAGCGTGTCCACCCAGGTCCAACGCTCGGCGGCAGCCGCCAGCAGAACGCTGACCACCACGCCCAGCGCAAAACCCAGCAGGATATGCCCGGCGCTGAACCCCACCCGCTGCCAGAAATCGGCCTGCGGCAGCAGCTCCATCAGGGTGCCCGCCGCCTGAATGGGCGACACCAGAAAGACCTCCTGCCCGATGGCCATGGCCGCCGCCTGCCAGACGGCCAGCCAGAACACCGCCGCTGCCAGCAGCCCTGTGCGGCACTTTTTTTTCTGTTTCATTTTACCTGCTCCGTTCTCACTCAAAAAGAGCCGTGCGGCTGCACGGCTCTCCTTTTTATCGGTTTACTGAAAACTGCGCTGGACGCTTTTCCAGAACACCTGGCCGGGCGTGGCCTTGGTGTAGTAGAAGTTTGCATCCGGCAGCTTGCCGCCCACTGCAGCGTGGGAAGCATCATACAGCACCTTGAGGTAGGCGTTGACATCGGCCTTCATCTCGTCCCCCACACGGTAAACGATGTTGCACTGGGGCAGCGCCTTCTGGGCAATGGCCTTTTTGGCCACCACGCCGGTCTCCTCGCAGAGAGCCGCCGTGCCGGCAACATCTGTCTGGGCGGCCTTGATGCTCTTCTCGTAATCCCGCAGGAAATTTGCCACGATGTCCGGGTTCTCTTTGGCGTACTCGGTGCGGACAACGGTGACACCCGTGATGAGCTGGGTGTCACAGACCTTGTTCCACTCCTTGGTCAGATCCAGCACCACCCGCAGGCTGCTGTCCTTCAGCTGGGCGGCGGTCACATAGGGCTGGGGCAGAACGGCAATGGCATCCTTTTTGGAGGCGGCCATCTGGGCAGTCACCTCGGATGCCTCGCTGTAATACTCGATCTTCACATCCTTATCGGGGTCCAGTCCATTCTTGGTGAGCAGGTAGCGCAGAACATACTCCGGCGTGGTGCCCTTGCCGGTGGACAGGATGGTGCGGCCCTTCAGGTCGGCAAAGCTGTGGACACTGTCGCCCTTTTCCACCACATACAGCACGCCCAGCGTGTTCACGGCCATCACCTGGATGCCGCCATTGGTCTTCTGGTAAAGGGTCGCGGCCAGGTTGGCAGGGATGGCGGCCATATCCAGCTCACCTTTGATGAGCTTGGGCACGATCTCGTCCGCCGCACCATAGAGCTGCAAGTCGTAGTGCTGGCTGGCCTTGCCGCTGCGCTCCATATCCAGCAGGTTGACCAGGCCCATGGTGGTGGGGCCCTTCAGGCCCGCAATGCGCACGCCTCTTTCTGTTTTGGCGGCAAAAGCCCCGCAGGCCAGCAGGCTGATCATCAGCGCCGCCGACAGCAGCAGGGAGGTCAGTTTTTTCATCATGGTTCAGATTCCTTCCTCTCTTTGTTGTTCCAATCAGAAACAAAATTTGCAAATTTTGCAAAATCATTTGCTTTACGCGCTCAAGTTTACTATAATGGAGCTAAAAATACCGTTGCCCATGCAACGGAATTGCAGAAGGGCGGTGAGGGCCCGGGGAAAACCTCACGGAACTGACATGGAAAACTATCTGCCGCTGTTACAATCCACCTCTCTTTTTGCCGGGATCTCTGCCGGGGAACTGCGCCCCCTGCTCAGTGAGCTGGGGGCCTGCATCCGCAGTTATGGCCGGGGCGAGGCGCTGGTGCAGGCCGGGGCCCCCAGCCGCCGGGTCGGCGTTGTGCTGACCGGAAGCATTGAAGCCTACCGCCCGGCACCGGGCGGGGCACGGATCCCCATCACCCACATGGGGCCGGGGGGCGTGTTTGGTGACGTGCTGGGCGGTTCCAGCCTGGACAGCCCGGTCACGGTGGTGGCATCCGCCCCCTGCGAGGTCCTGCTCTTCCCCTACGAGAAGCTGCTCCAGCCGGACGGCTCCGCTGCCCGCCAGCGCCTGCTGCAGAATCTGGTGCGGACCATCAGCGATAAATATTTCCTGCTCTCCCGCCGGGTGGACCTGCTGGTGATGAAGACCCTGCGGGCCAAGGTCTGCGCCTACCTGCTCAGCGAGGCCGAGCAGCAGGGCAGCATGACCTTTACCATCCCCTTCTCCCGCATCCAGTTGGCCGATTACCTCAACTGCGACCGCAGCGCCCTTTCCCGGGAGCTGAGTCTGATGCAGCGGGACGGCCTGCTGGACACCTACCGTTCCAGCTTCAAGCTGCTGGAGCCGGAAGCTCTGCGGCAGATGATTCTATAAAAAGAAAGTGATTTATAACTATGTCTAAACCAATTCTCTGGATCGTGATCCCCTGTTACAATGAGGAGCAGGTGCTGCCCATTACAGCGCCGATGTTCCTGCAAAAGATCACCAGCCTCACCGAAAAAGGCATGATCAGCGACAAGAGCCGGGTGCTGTTCGTCAACGATGGCTCCCGCGATAAGACCTGGGAGCTCATCTGCAGCTTTGCAAAGCAGGATGCGCATTTCATCGGCATTTCCCAGAGCCGGAACCGGGGCCATCAGAACGCCGTGCTGGCGGGCCTGATGGAGGCCCGCGCCAACAACTGCGACATCACCATCTCCATTGACTGCGATGGTCAGGATGACATCAACGCCATGGACGAGATGGTGCAGAAATATCTGGACGGTGCCGAGGTGGTCTACGGCGTGCGCAGCCGCCGGGACACCGACACCTTCTTCAAGCGGTTCACTGCCGAGGGCTTCTACCACCTGATGAATGCCCTTGGCGCGGATATCGTGTTCAACCACGCCGACTACCGGCTCATCAGCGCCCGGGTGCTGGACAGCTTTGCCGACTACAAGGAGGTCAACATCTTCCTGCGCGGCATGGTGCCGCTGGTTGGCTTCAAGAGCGAGCAGGTGTTCTACGAACGGCACGAGCGGCTGGCCGGTGAGAGCCACTATCCCCTGCGCAAAATGCTGGCGCTGGCCTTTGATGGCATCACCAGCCTTTCCAACAAGCCCATCCGTCTCATCACCGGGGCAGGCATCGTGGTCAGCCTCATCAGCTTCATCGGCGTGATCTGGGCCATCGTGCAGGCGGCCATGGGCAGCGTGGTGGCCGGCTGGGCCTCTACCATCTGCATCGTCTGCTTTGTGGGCGGCGTGCAGCTGGTCTGCCTGGGTGTCATCGGCGAATACATCGGCAAGATCTATATGGAAACAAAGGCCCGCCCGCGCTACATCATCTCGGAGCGCACCTGGGCCCCCTATGAAAGGAAGTATCACGGATGAGCAAACAGAGCTGGCGGGGCAGCACCCTGCTGAACCCGGAACCGCCGGTGCTGGTCTCCTGCGGTGGGCTGGAGCAGCCCAACCTCATCACCATCGGCTGGACAGGCACCATCTGCACCCAGCCCAGCATGGTATCCATCAGTGTCCGCCCCGAACGGTACAGCCACCACCTCATCAAGGAGAGCAGACAGTTTGCCATCAACCTGCCCACTGAACAGCTGGTGCGTGCGGTGGACTGGTGCGGCGTGAAGAGCGGCCGCGACAACGACAAGTTTGCCGCCTGCAAGCTCCACGCCGCCCCGGGCAGCGTTCTGACCGACTGCCCCATCCTGGAGGAGAGCCCGGTCAATCTGGAATGCAGGGTCACGCAGGTCATCCCGCTGGGCAGCCATGACCTGTTCCTGGCCGAAGTCGTGGCCTGCGATGTGGATGAGAGCCTGCTGGATGAAAACGGCAAGCTCTGCCTGGACAAAGCAAAGCTGATCGTGTACAGCCACGGCGAGTACCTGAGCCTGGGCAAAAAGCTGGGCACCTTCGGGTACAGCGTGCGGAAAAAGAAACCCGGAAAACGGAAAAAATGATCTGACCTGCAAAAGGCGGGGCATCAGTGCAGTAAGCTGATGCCCCGCCTTTTCCTGTTTTGTTCCCTTCCCCCCAACAACAAAAAGCCCCGCCGGCAGAGGGAATTGCCAGCAGGGCTCCGGAAATGTCAATAGGAATTTAACTTGACTCTCCTATCAGGAGAGCTGTCGAGCGGATGCGAGACGGAGTGTTTTAATCCTCCGCGCCCTCATCCAGGTTGCCCAGCTTCTTGGCCTGCTCCACCACGGCGGGCACCAGCATCTCAGGCAGGATCTCGTAGCGGGCAAACTCGGTGGTGAACCAGCCGCGGCCCTGGGTGATCTGCCGGATAAAGGTGGTGAAGTTGCTCAGCTCAGCCAGCGGGACCTCGGCAATGACGGTCTGCATGCCATCCTCATCGGGTTCCATGCCCAGCACGCGGCCGCGGCGCTTGGTCACATCGCCCATGATATCGCCGGTGTTGTCGTTGGGGACATGGGCCTTCAGGGTATGGATGGGCTCCAGAATGACGGGGCCTGCCTCGGGCATTGCAGCCTTATAGGCCAGCTTTGCAGCCATGATAAAGGCCATCTCGGAGCTGTCCACGGGGTGGTAGCTGCCATCCAGCAGGGTAGCCTTCAGGCCGACCACAGGATAACCGGCCAGCACGCCCTTTTCGGCGGCAAGGCGGACACCCTTTTCTACAGCCGGGAAGAAGTTCTTGGGCACGCTGCCACCGAACACCTTTTCCTCAAACACGACCTGCTCGCTGTCACAGGGCTCGAAGTTGATGACGACATCGCCGAACTGGCCGTGGCCGCCGGTCTGCTTCTTATGGCGGCCCTGCTTCTGGCAGGCCTTGCGGATGGACTCACGGTAGGCAATGCGGGGAGTTTCCAGACCGATCTCCACGCCGAACTTATTCTTCAGCTTGGCCTTGACCACATCCAGATGCTGCTCACCCAGGCCACCAATGATCTGCTGGTGGGTCTCGGCATTATTGATGTAGCTCAGGGTCGGATCTTCTTCCATCAGGCGGGCCAGCGCGCTGGAGATCTTGCCCTCATCGCCCTTTTTGGCCACGGTGACTGCCATGAACAGGCTGGGTAGCGGGAAGGTAGCGGCAGGCAGCTTGACCACGCGGGAAGCATCGCACAGGGTATCGCCGGTCTTTGCGCTGACCAGCTTTGCCACAGCGCCGATATCACCGGCACCGATGCCGTCGGTCTCGACCTGCTTCTTGCCGATGACGGTCATGGGCTTGCCGATCTTCTCGGTCTCGCCGGTGCGGGCGTTGACCAGAGCAGCGCCGCCGGTCACCTTGCCGCTGATCACACGCAGGTAGCTCAGCTTGCCCACGAACGGGTCAGCCACAGTCTTAAAGACATAGGCTGCGGTGGGCTCGGTCTCATCACAGTGCAGCTCCACAGGCTCGCCGCTGGCATTCTCGGCCAGGATGGCGGCATCGTGCTGCGGGCTGGGCAGGAGCTTGTGCATATTGAACAGCAGCATATCCAATGCCTGCTGGTTGACGGCGCTGCCGCAGAACACGGGGGTGATCAGGCCGTCCTTAACGCCCTTGCGCATTCCCTCAACGATCTCCTCGGTCGTAAAGGGCTCGCCGCCGAAGAACTTCTCCATCAGCTCATCGTCGGTCTCGGCAATGGCCTCGCTCATGGCCTCGATCAGGCCCTGGAAGCGGTGGCCGATATCGGGCAGCTCCACCTGGATCTGCTTGCCGCTCTCATACTTGAAGGCCTTCTGGCTGAACAGGTTGATGTAGACAGGGGTACCGTCGTCCAGCTTGGCGGGCACAACACAGGGGCAGACGGTGGAGCCGAACTTGATCTTCATCTCCTCCAGGATCTTGAAGTAGTTGGCATTTTCCAGGTCGCACTTGGAGATGAACACCATGGTGGCCTTGCCGTTCTTGCGGGCCAGCTGGAAGGCTTTCTCCGCGCCCACGGTCACGCCGCTGCGGCCGGAAACACACACCAGCACGCTCTCGGCAGCGCGGATGCCCTCATACTCACCTGCCTCAAAGTCGAACAGGCCCGGCGCATCGATCAGGTTGTACTTGATGCCTTCGTACTCCACCGGCACCACGGATGCCGACAGACTTGCCTTCCGCTTTGCTTCCTCAGGGTCAAAGTCCGAAATCGTGGTGCCGTCCTCAACACGGCCCATACGCTCTGCTGCGCCCGAAAAATAGACCAGTGCCTCAGTCAGCGTCGTTTTGCCGCTGCCGGCATGGCCTGCAATCAAGATATTACGGATGTTGTTGCTTGCGTATTTCATATCGGTTTTTCCCTCATTTCCGCCGCACGGAGCAGTCTCTCCGTTTTTGTGGCATATTTTACAAAGATAATACCACACTCCAAATGATTTTCAAATAGATTGTCCGAAATTTTCTTTCATCTGCCCGCCAAACTTCCCAGGGTTCTTTTGTGCATTTTGACCGGATGCGCGCAAAATCGATTGCAGGACGTGGGTTGGCATGGTACAATAGACCCAATGAAAGATAGAGGGAGGCACTTTGCCATGAAACGCACCGATTACATCAACTGGGATGAATACTTTATGGGCATCGCCCTGCTCACCGCCATGCGCTCCAAGGACCCCAGCAGCCAGGTGGGAGCCTGCATCGTCAGCCCGGAGAACAAGATCCTCTCCCTGGGCTACAACGGAATGCCCATTGGATGCGATGACGATGCCATGCCGTGGGAGCGCGAGGGCGACCCGCTGGACACGAAGTACATGTACGTCTGTCATGCGGAGCTCAACGCCATCCTGAACAGCGCCCACAACAACCTGAAGGGTGCCCGGGTCTACGTGACCCTCTTCCCCTGCAACGAGTGTGCCAAGGCCATCATCCAGTCCGGCATCTCCGAGGTGGTGTACTACGGCGACAAGTACCACGATTCCGATTCCAGCGTGGCAGCGCGGTTCATGTTCAAAAAGGCAGGCGTGCGGCTGACCGCCTACACCCCCAGCGGGCGGAAGGAACTGCTGGAGCTGTAAGGGGAGCGAAACCTCTCCCAAAACTTTCCCTTGAAAATACAGTTTATTCGTTATATAATAGAACTATCTTATCGAATAAATATACATTTTATATTGCATAGAGAGGAAAGTATACAATGAGTCTGAAAAATCGCAGTTTTCTGAAGCTTCTGGACTACACCCCTGCCGAGATCGAGGAGCTGCTCGATCTGGCCGCTGACCTGAAGGCCAGGAAAAAGGCCGGCATCCGCCACAATGAGCAGCTGGCAGGCAAGAACATCGCCCTGATCTTTGAAAAGACCTCCACCCGCACCCGCTGCAGCTTTGAGGTCGCCGCTCACGATCTGGGCATGGAGGTCACCTACCTTGACCCGTCGGGCAGCCAGATCGGCAAAAAGGAATCCATTGCCGACACCGCCCGGGTGCTGGGCCGGATGTTTGACGGCATCGAGTACCGCGGCTATGGGCAGGAGATTGTGGAAGACCTGGCCCATTACGCCGGTGTTCCGGTCTGGAACGGCCTGACCAACGAGTTCCATCCCACCCAGATCCTTGCCGACTTCCTGACCATCCGGGAACACTTCGGCAACCTGAAGGGCATCCATTTCGTCTACTTCGGCGATGCCCGCTACAACATGGGCAACAGCCTGATGGTGGGCTGTGCCAAGATGGGCCTGCACTTCACCGCCTGCGCCCCCAAAAAGTATCAGCCGGATGCCGCCCTGATCGCACAGTGCCAGGCCATTGCCGCCGAGACCGGTGCCACCCTGACCTTTGAGGAGGACCCCGCCAAGGCTGCCCAGGGTGCCGATGTCCTCTACACCGATGTGTGGGTCTCCATGGGCGAGCCCATCGAGGTCTGGGCCGAGCGCATCCACGACCTGGCCCCCTATCAGATCAATCAGGAGCTGATGAATATTGCAGGCTCCAAGGCCGTGTTTATGCACTGCCTGCCCGCCTACCACGACCACAAGACCGCTGTGGGCAAAGAGATGGGCGAGCGCTTTGGCCGCGATGCCATGGAGGTGACCGATGAGGTATTCGAGGGCCCCCAGAGCATCGTCTTTGACGAGGCCGAAAACCGGATGCACACCATCAAAGCCGTGATGGCGGCTACGCTGGGCTATCAGAAGTAGCTGCGTCTCTCTCAGCACAATATGCACAGGCCCGGTCGTTCCCGAACGATCGGGCTTTTTGTTTCTGTCTCCCGTTTTGGTCTGCCGGAGGCTCCCCCGCAAAGGGTTCTGGCCGCGCGGGAAAATTTCCCATTCTCCGAAAGCGTTGCAATTACAGTTGAAAATCCGTTGCAAAACCCATATACTAAAAGGGTAATGCTCTGGAAAAGGAGGGAGACTATGGGCGGAGGACATCTTTCCCGGCCGGACTTCGGGATGCCGCAGCCGGACCCGGACCACCCGCTGACCGAATTCTATCTGCTGCTGCAGCACGGGCTGGACAAGGCGGGTGTTTTCCACCTGCCTGCGCTCTATGCCAGCTTCCGGGCACCGGCCCGGCGCATCTATACCGACGAGGCCGCCGGGTATCTCACCCTCAGCGAAACGGCGGATGAGGGTGCTGTTCTGCTCTCTGCTCCCCGGAACCTCCAGCTGCTTTACAGCAGCCTGCATGTGGAGCCGGATGGCTCCCCCGCCGCCCTGCTGCTCACCGAGGAGTGTTCCCGCGCTGTCTGCGCGGTGCAGCTGCTGCCTCCCTTTGTCTGGGAGGACCCGCTGCCGCCCCTGCCGGATGTCCCGGCCGCTCTGACCCTGCAATTGACCCTGCAGGATGTGGAGGCCATCGACACCGACCCTGCCACCCTTGCCCGCCGCCTGTGCCAGACCACCCGGCAGAAGCACTGGCTGGCCCACCCCAAAGCAGATCTGTATCTTGCGGAGAAAATTGCCCTTTTCCAAAGGCTTTATCGTTAATGCAATAATCCGTGCGCTTCACCCGTATATGGGGTGAAACGTCCCTTTGAAACCGTTGTTTCCACCAGCCCCGCCCGGGGCCGCAAAGGAGAGAAAGAGACTTATGGGACAGTTGACCAAAGACGAAGTTTTTGCGCTGGCTGTACAGCGATACAGCGACACCGTGTTCCGCGCCGCGATGCACAATTGCAGTTGCGCCGCCGACGCGGAGGACGTGGTGCAGGATGTGTTTGAAAAGCTCCTGCGCTACGAAGGCCGTTTTGAGAGTGAGGAGCACCTCAAAGCCTGGCTGCTGCGGGTCGCCATCAATCGCTGCCGGGATATCACCCGGGCCGCGCGCCAGAAGGACACCGAACTGGACGAAAACATTCCTGCCCCGGAATCCGGAAATGACGGCAGTGTGCTCGATGCGGTGCGCACTCTGCCGGAAAACTACCGCAACGCCGTGTACCTCCATTATTACGAGGGCTACACCGCCGCTGAGGTAGGCCGGATGCTGGGTGCGCCCACCAACACGGTGCTCAGCTGGCTGCGGCGGGCACGCGCCCAGTTACATACGCTGCTGAAGGAGGAGATCGAAGATGAGGTGGTATGAATACAAGATGGAAGTGGACGATCTGCACGCTTCCGATGACCTGAAGGCAAAGCTGCTTGCCCTGCAGGCCAATGCCGCCGAGACCCCCGGTGCCAAGAGCATCGCCATGCCCGCGCCTTCCCCGACCCCCAAAAAACAGAAAAAGCCCCTCCGCTTCCCCGTCCGGCGCTGGGCCCAGCTGGCTGCCTGCGTGGCAGTCTGCGGGGTCTGCCTGTACGGTGCCGTGTATGCCTACGAATGGGAGGGGGTCACCCTGCTGGGCGGCGGCTCTTCCTCCAACTACTCTGCCGCCGCCACCAAGGAAGCCGCCCCGCAGGCCGCTGTTTACTCCATGGAGGACACCGAAAACGCCACCTACGGTTCTGCGGACAACGGTATCTCCTCCTTCAGCGCAGAGGACGGCTACCGGTCAGCAGACACTGCCACCGGCGGTTCCCTGCTGACCTCCGGCGAAGCGGAGAGCGATGCTTCCACCCGCACCGCCGACAGCGCCAAGATCATCTATACTGCCAACCTCACGCTGGAGACCCGGGATTACGATACCGCCCGTGCGGCACTGGATGCGGCCCTTTCTGACGCGGACGGCTATATGGAATCCAGCAGCGAGTACACCAACACCGACAGCACCCGGAGCGTCAGCCTGACTTTGCGGGTGCCCCAGGACAGCTACAAGAGCTTTCTGGCCGCCGCTGCCCAGTCCGGCAGCGTGACCTACCAGAACCAGCAGGCGGAGGATATCACCACCCGGTATATGGACACCGAGGCCCGGCTGGCCAGCCTGACCGCCCAGCGCACCCGCCTGCAGGAGCTGCAGGCCCAGGCCGACACCCTGGCCGACCTGTTGGAGATCGAGTCCAGCCTAAGCGATGTGCAGTACCAGATCGAGAGCTGGCAGAGCCAGCTGGACTGGTACAGCAATCAGGTCTCCTGCTGCACCGTCTATATCACCCTGAACGAGGTGGAGACCCTGACCCCCACCAGCACCAGCTTCGGCGCAAAGCTGCTGGCCGCCCTGCGCAATGGCTGGACCGGCTTCGTGTCCGGTGCACAGGCCGTGGCGGTGTTCCTTGTGGGTGCATGGCCCGCCATCCTCATCGGCGCGGTCTGCGGCGTGATCTACTACCGTGTCCGCCATCCCAGAAAGAAAAAGTAAAAAACTTTTCCAAAACCCTTGACATCCACCCGCCTCTGTGGTATTATACTTGAGCAGTCAGCGAGCAGCTGATGCAGACAAGTAAATATCGCGGGGTGGAGCAGTCTGGTAGCTCGTCGGGCTCATAACCCGAAGGTCGTTGGTTCAAATCCGGCCCCCGCAACCACCAAGCATCTTGAAGTGATTCAGGATGCTTTTCTTTTGTCCCATTTCCCTTCCCTGCATCCCGCTGTACCCGGACACAAAAAAAGCTCCCGACGTTCTGCGCGTCGGGAGCTTTTGCTGTTATGCGGTCTTCCGGGTCACTTCAGCACCGCACCCAGGTTTGCACTGGTGACCATGCGGGCATAGCGGCTGAGCCAGCCGGTCTTGATGTTGGGCTCGGGCGCAACGTACTTTGCCTTGCGCTCGGCCAGCACCTCGTCGCTGACCTCCAGCGTGATCTTTGCGTTGGGGATATCAATACTGATGGTATCGCCCTCCTCGATCAGGCCGATGGGACCGCCGGAAGCAGCCTCGGGGCTGACGTGGCCGATGGCCGCGCCGCGGGATGCGCCGGAGAAGCGGCCGTCGGTGATGAGGGCCACGGTCTTATCCAGCTTCATACCGGCCAGAGCGGAGGTGGGGTTGAGCATCTCGCGCATACCGGGGCCGCCCTTGGGGCCCTCGTAGCGGATGACCACTACATCGCCCGGGACGATCTGGCCTGCGTAGATGGCTGCAATGGCGGTCTCCTCGCTGTTGAACACGCGGGCCGGGCCGGAGTGCTGCTGCATCTCGGGGGCCACAGCGCTGCGCTTGACCACGCAGCCGTCCGGAGCGATGTTGCCCCACAGGATCTGCAGGCCGCCGGTCTGGGAGTAGGGATTCTCGATGGGACGGATGGCCTTTTCATTCAGGATGTGGGCACCCTTGATGTTCTCGCCCAGGGTCTTGCCGGTCACGGTGGGCACATCCAGATCCAGCAGGCCCTTCTTGGCCAGCTCTGCCTGCACAGCGGGGATGCCGCCTGCGGCATAGAGGTCGGGCATGTGGGTGGGGCCTGCGGGGGCCAGATGGCAGAGGTTGGGGGTCCTGGCGCTGATCTCGTTGAAGAGCTTCAGGTCAATGGGCACACCTGCCTCGTAGGCAATGGCCAGCAGATGCAGGACAGTATTGGTGGAGCAGCCCAGCGCCATATCGCAGGTCAGTGCGTTGCGGATGGAGCGCTCGTTGATGATCTGGCGGGCGGTGATGCCCTTGTTGACCATGTCCATGATGGCCATACCAGCGTGCTTGGCCAGCTGCAGGCGCTTGGAGTAGACTGCCGGAATGGTGCCGTTGCCGGGCAGAGCAATGCCAATGGCCTCGCACAGGCAGTTCATGCTGTTGGCGGTGTACATGCCGGAACAGCTGCCGCAGCTGGGGCAGCAGTTGCAGGTGCAGTCCTCCAGCTGCTCGTCGGTGATCATACCGGCCTTGTAAGCGCCCACAGCCTCGAACATCTTGGAAAGGCTGACTTCCTCGCCGCCGTAGCTGCCGGCCAGCATGGGGCCGCCGGAGCAGACCACCGCGGGCACATCCATGCGGACCGCGGCCATGACCATGCCGGGCACGATTTTATCGCAGTTGGGCACCAGCACCAGACCGTCCAGCTGATGGGCCATCAGCATGGTCTCCACGCTGTCGCAGATCAGCTCGCGGGAGGCCAGGGAGTACTTCATGCCCACATGGCCCATGGCGATGCCATCGCAGACACCAATGGCAGGGATCAGGATGGGGGTGCCGCCCGCCATCTCCACGCCGGCCTTGACGGCATCGGCAATCTTATCCAGATTCATGTGGCCGGGCACGATCTCGCTGTAAGCGCTGACCACGCCGATCAGCGGGCGCTCCAGCTCCTCCGGGGTGTAACCCAGTGCATAGAATAAGCTTCGGTTGGGGGCCCGCTCCGAACCCTTGGTCACATTATCGCTTCTCATAGCATATCCTCTTTTCCTTGTAGCAAAAAGCTCCCTCCCAAAGGAGGGAGCCTTTCTTAGTTTTAAAAGCAGCTTTTGGCTGAACTCCTTCCGTCATCGCTTGCGCGATGCCACCTCCCTCACGGAGGGAGGCTTCACGCTGCGGTCAGACAAAAGGCTCCCTCTTTGAGGGGGCTGTCGCCGCAGGCGACTGGGGGAGTTAATTACTTCTTCAGCCAGCTCATCATGCTGCGCAGCTCTGCGCCCACCTTCTCGATGGGGTGCTCGGCCTGCATCCGGCGCTCAGCCAAGAAGTGCACCTTGCGGCCGCCCTTGGGGCTCATCTCGGTCAGGAACTCAGAAGCAAAGGTGCCGTCCTGGATCTCGGTCAGAACCTTCTTCATCTCCTTGCGGGTCTCCTCGGTGATCAGGCGCTTGCCTGTGCGGTAATCGCCGTACTCAGCGGTGTTGGAGATGGAGTAGCGCATCTTGGAGAAGCCGCCCTCGTTGATCAGGTCAACGATCAGCTTCATCTCGTGGCAAGTCTCAAAGTATGCCATCTCGGGCTCGTAGCCAGCCTCAACCAGCGTATCGAAGCCTGCGTGGATCAGCTCGCAGACACCGCCGCACAGAACTGCCTGCTCGCCGAACAGGTCGGTCTCGGTCTCCTCCTTGAAGGTGGTCTGCAGGATGCCTGCACGGCCAGCGCCGATGCCGGAAGCGTAAGCCAAAGCGATGTCCTTTGCCTTGCCGGTGTAATCCTGCTCCACGCAGATCAGAGAGGGGCAGCCCTCGCCCTCGGTGTACAGGCGGCGGACGATGTGGCCGGGGCCCTTGGGAGCGATCATGATCACGTCAACGTTCTTGGGCGCGGTGATGGTCTTGAAGTGGATGTTGAAGCCGTGTGCAAAGGCCAGAGCCTTGCCCTCGGTCATGTAAGGTGCGACCTGCGTGTTGTAGATGTCGGCGCACAGCTCATCGGGCACCAGCATCATCACAACATCGCCAGCCTTGGCAGCCTCTTCGACCTCCATGACCTTGAAGTTGTCGTGAGTGGCAGCGAACTCGGAGGCCTTTGCCCAGTGGGCAGAGCCCTTGCGCAGACCGACAACAACGTTCACGCCGCTCTCGGCCAGGTTCTCGGAATGGGCGTGGCCCTGGCTACCGAAGCCGATGACAGCAACGGTCTTGCCGTCCAGCACGCCGAGGTTGCAGTCGGAATCGTAGTATTTCTTGATCGCCATGGTAGTAGTCTCCTTTTACTCTTTCCTGTTTTATTTTTATATTTTGATTTGTAAATAAAACTGAGGGGTTATGCCTTACTGCGGGCAATGGGTCCCGGGCAGGGGCAGCTGGGCTGCCCGC
This sequence comes from Faecalibacterium sp. I2-3-92, assembly GCF_023347315.1. GTDB lineage: Bacteria > Bacillota > Clostridia > Oscillospirales > Ruminococcaceae > Faecalibacterium > Faecalibacterium duncaniae. The sequence continues at coordinate 572,233 of NZ_CP094470.1, read as the reverse complement.
ACCTCCTGCGGGGGCTTCTGCATGTGCTGGTGCATCCCGCCGCGCTCCAGGGCGGTCACGCCGGTGCGGCACTGCTCAAGGATCTTGTAATCTGCCAGGATCTTGAGGAACGCGTCCACCTTTTCAGGGCGGCCGGTCAGCTCCAGCACCATGCTGTCGGGCGAAAGATCAATGATCTTTGCCTTGTAGATGCTGGCGATCTCCCGCAGCTCACTGCGGTTGTGGACATCGGCAGCCACCTTGAGCAGCAGCAGCTCCCGCTCCAGCGAATTCTCGTGATCCAGCACGAACACCTGCCGGGTCACTTCCAGCCGCTCGGTCTGGAGGATGAGCTGGCTCAGCGCCTTTTCATCGCTGGTGATGGTCACGGTGATGCGGCTGACCGCCGGGTCGTTGGTGGCGGACACCGTCAGGCTGTCGATGTTGAAGCCACGGCGGCAGAACAGGTTGGACACCCGGGCCAGAACACCGCTCTGGTTGTCCACCAGCAGACTGATGACTCTGCGTTTGGATTCCATGGGTCAGTCCTCCTTATTCCATGATAATATCATTGATGTCGCCGCCGCCGGGGATCATGGGCAGGACCTTTTCGTCCTTGTCGATGATGCACTCGATCCAGGTGGGGCCCTTCTGCTTGAGGGCATCGGCAAATGCGGCCTGGAACTCGGGGAGGTTGGTGCAGCGGTAGCCCTTCAGGCCAAAGCCCTCGGCCAGCTTGACAAAGTCGGTGCGGCGGTGGGGGTCGGTCTGGGAGTAGCGCTTTTCGTAGAAAGTGGTCTGCCACTGGCGCACCATGCCCAGCACAGAGTTGTTGAAGATGACCGTGATGATGGGCAGCTCATAGCTGACAGCGGTGCAGGCCTCGTTGAGGTTCATGTGGAAGGAACCGTCGCCCGTGAACATGACCACCCGCTGCTCCCGGCCCAGCGCCATCTGCGCGCCGATGGCCGCGCCATAGCCAAAGCCCATGGTGCCCAGGCCGCCGCTGGTGATAAAGCCGCGGCTCTTGGTGTGGCGGATGTACTGGGCCGCCCACATCTGGTGCTGGCCCACGTCGGTGACATACACGGCCTCAGGGCCGCACTGGCTGCACACCTCGCCGATGACCTGATGGGGCATCAGGCGGGTGGGGTCGGACACGGGGTGGTAATCCTGTGCCTGCCACTCGTGGATCATCTTCATCCAGTCGGGGTGCTTCTTCTCCTCAATAAGGGGGAGCATCCCGCTCAGGACATAGCAGACATCACCGGCAATGGCAAGATCCACATCCACATTCTTGCCCAGCTCACTGGGGTCGATATCGATCTGGATGATGGTGGCGTTCTTGGCAAAGGTCTTGGGGTTCAGGGCCACGCGGTCAGAAAAGCGGGTGCCCAGTGCGATCAGCACGTCACAGTCCGCGACCGCCCGGTTGGAGGTGTAGCAGCCGTGCATTCCGACCATGCCGATGTTCATCGGGTCACCGTAGGGCACAACGCCTGCGGCCATCAGGGTATAGGTGGCGGGGATCTCCGCCTTGTGGATCAGGTCACGCAGGGGCTGGCAGGAAGCCGCGCTCCGCACGCCGCCGCCAAAATAGACCAGCGGGCGCTTGGCCGCGTTGATGATATCGGCGGCCCACTTGACCTGCTGTTCGTCGTAGGTGGTCACGGTGCGGATCTGCTCCGGCTGCTTGGGAGTGAACTCACAGACAGCAGCGGTGACATCCTTGGGGATATCCACCAGCACCGGGCCCTTGCGGCCGCTCTGCGCAATGCGGAACGCCGCACGCATGGTATCGGCCAGCTCTTCTACCTTGCGCACCGTGAAGTTGTGCTTGGTGATGGGCATCGTGATGCCCTCGATGTACGCCTCCTGAAAGCTGTCCTTGCCCAGACCGGGGGTCGGCACATTGCCGGTAAAGGCGACCATGGGCACGGAGTCCATGTAGGCAGTGGCAATGCCGGTGACCAGATTGGTGGCACCCGGGCCGCTGGTGGCCAGCACCACACCGGTGCGGCCCGTTGCGCGGGCATAGCCATCGGCCGCATGAGAAGCGCCCTGCTCGTGGGCGGTCAGCACATGGTGGATGCGGTCAGAATTCTTATACAGCTCGTCGTACAGGTTCAGCACAGCACCGCCGGGGTAGCCGAAGATGGTGTCCACGCCCTGTTCGCAGAGGACTTCAACAAAAATTTGCGAACCATTTAACTGCATGGTAAGTTGCTCCTGTTCCTTTTCCTCTTACACTCTCAACAAAATTTCCCTCAGACACGTTACTTTTCGCATCTCGCATTCCGATTTGAACGTTGGGTCAATTATACTATAAATCGGGCCTTTGTCAATCGACGATTTGTAAAGTGAATCAGCCGAAAGATGAAGATAATTGAACACACCCTTGCTAAGCGCCTTTTCCAAGAGTATAATCAATTCTACACTGTTATAAAAATAAACAGCCTTCTGACCGACCTGCCAATGGCTCCCCCTTTGGGGGAGCTGGCGCGGCGCGCCTGAGAGGGCAAGGCCGTTAAAAAGAGAGGATTTTCCTATGCAACTTCGTGAATGGAACGCCCGGCTCCACGGGCTTGTTGTTTTCCGTGCCCTGCTGGGCGACCCCGTTGTGGCAAAGCTGGCAGCGCTGACCGACCGGCTGGAAGCGGCTGACGACAGCATCGCCCCCCTGTGCGATGCTGTGGCCGCCTTTGAAGCCGCCCTGTTTGCCCACACCACCAATCTGGGCGATTATCTTTCCAACGCCGTGCTGGAGACCGAGACCTTCTGTGTGCGGCAGGCCGCCGCGGGCCAGCTCTCCCCTGTGATGGAGGCCGCCCTGAACAGTGAGCTGAACTTTTTGCAGAAGCTCTGCGGCCTGACGCTGGACGCGCTGCTGGAAGCCGCCGACCGGCAGAACCGGGAGCTGGCGTTCCTGCCCCGTTGGGAGGCAAGGCAGCTCGACCTGACCGCCGCCTATAACCAGCGGATGCGGGAAGCCGGGAAGAAGGGCTACGGCATGTTTGCCAAGCACCATGTGTTCACAGTGGAGAACGGCCAGCTGGTGCCCGTGAAGTACCCCGACCCCCAGAAGCTCAGCGAGCTGCCGGGCTACGAGAAAGAGCGGGAAAAGGTCATTGCCAACACCCGCGCCCTGCTGGCCGGTTCCCCCGCCAACAATGTCCTGCTCTACGGCGATGCCGGCACCGGCAAATCCAGCACGGTCAAGGCCATTGCCAATGAGTATGCCGCCGACGGCCTGCGGCTGGTGGAGGTCAAGAAGAACCAGCTCTACCAGATCCCCGACCTGATGGATCAGCTGGCAGCCAACCCCCTCAAATTCATCCTCTTCATCGATGACCTGAGCTTCTCCTCCAACGACGACAACTTTGCCGCCCTGAAAGCCATCCTTGAGGGCAGCGTGGGCGGCCGGGCCCGGAACATTGCGGTGTATGCCACCTCCAACCGCCGCCACCTCATCAAGGAGACCCTGACCGACCGCACCGGCGACGACATCCACGAAGCCGACACCCGGCAGGAACTGATGAGCCTTTCCGCCCGGTTCGGCCTGACCGTCACCTTCCAGCGGCCCGAGAAAGCCCGCTTTGCCGCCATTCTGGAAGAGCTGGCAAAACAGCACCACATCCAGATGCCCATGGAAGAGCTGCTGGTCAAGGCCGAGGCCTTCGCCATCCGCGCTGGCGGCCGCAGCCCCCGCGTGGCCAAACAGTTCATCGAACAGTGCGAGAGCGGCGTGCAGAAATAATGTTTGTTTTTTCGTTTTTATGGATAAGAAAAAGCGCTGTGCAGTGAAATGACTGCACGGCGCTTTTTGCTGTTTTGAAAGAAAACTGCCGCCGCAGGCGGCGGATGAGGCAGTCAGAAAATCAAACGCGCTCGGCCACCAGCTGGAAGCCCTCTTTGGTGAGTTCCTGCCGGATCTGCTCGATCTGGGCATGGTCGCGGGTCTCCAGCACCAGCTTGAGGAAGCAGCTGGAGATGGGCATGTTGGGGTCAGAGCCGTCATGCAGGACGGAGACCACATTGCTGCCGCAGCGGGAAACGATGGCGGCCACCCGCTCCAGCTGGCCGGGCTTATCCTCCAGCGCGATGGTCAGGTTGGCCTTGCGGCCACTCATCACCAGACCACGGGTGATGACGCGGTTGAGGATGTTCACATCGATGTTGCCGCCGGAGATCAGGCAGACCACCTTTTTGCCCTCGATGGGCAGCTTGTGGAACAGCGCCGCTGCCACAGGCACCGCACCGGCCCCCTCGGCCACCAGCTTCTGGTTCTCCATCAGGGAGAGGATGGCGGCGGCGGTCTCGTCCTCGCTGACGGTCACGATGTCGTCCACATATTCCTCGCAGAGCTGATAGGTCAGCTCGCCGGGGGTCTTGACCTGAATGCCGTCCGCAAAGGTGGCCACATTTTTCAGGGTCTGATACTTGTGCTCATGCAGGCTGCGGTACATGCTGGGGGCACCCTCGGCCTGCACACCATAGACCTTGACCTCGGGGCGCAGGCTCTTGATGGCAAAGGCCACGCCGGAGATCAGGCCGCCGCCGCCCACGGGCACGATGACGGCATCCAGATCGGGCAGCTGGTCAAGGATCTCCAGACCAATGGTGCCCTGACCTGCGATGACCTGTTCGTCATCGTAGGGGTGGATGAAGGTCATGCCGGTCTCGGCCTGCAGCTCCACGGCCTTGTCGTGGGCATCATCATAGGTGCCGGGCACCAGACAGACCTCTGCGCCCAGGCTCTTGGTGTTTTCCACCTTCATAATGGGGGCACCGTCCGGCATACAGACGATGCTCCTGATGCCCCGGCGGGTGGCGGCCAGAGCCACGCCCTGTGCGTGGTTTCCGGCAGAGCAGGCGATCACGCCCTTTTCGCTCTCCTCTCTGGAGAGCTGGCTGATCTTATAATAGGCTCCCCGCACCTTGAAGCTGCCGGTCACCTGCAGGTTCTCGGTCTTGAGGTAGAGGCGGCAGTCCTTGGAGAGCTTGGGCGCTTCAATCAGGTCGGTCTTGCGGGCAACGTCCTTGAGCACAAAGGCGGCGTGGTAGATCTTATCCAAAGTCAGCATGACGATACTTCCTATCTTCTATCCTTGATTTTTGAATGTGAATATGCATCCCAGTATAAATTAGTAAAAGTATTTTGTCAAATGAACGTATTTCAACATTGTGTTTGCTGGGGTGACAGCCAATGGCTACGCCCGGGCAGGCGGCAGCCCTGCAGCCTGATGCACGCTCCGCCTGTGCCCATGCCGTGGGAGCGGTTTCCCCTGACCCAAAACGCCCCTCTCCGACATCTGTGAGACCGGAGAGGGGCGTTCTCGTTTTTAACCTTTCATCGGCACAAATCCGACCAGATCCTTCACGACCTCGCCGCCGATGATGAGCCCGGCCACCGAGGGTACAAAGGCGTTGGACCCGGGGACCGAGCGCCGGACGGTGCACTTGCGCTGGGTGCCCGGGGGGCAGATGCAGTGGTTCTTGCAGCTGATGGAATCATCCTCGATGGGGGTCATGGCAGGTTCCTTGGAGTAGACGACCTTCAGGTGCTTGATCCGCCGCTTGCGGCACTCGGTGCGCATCACCTTGGCCAGCGGGCAGACGGAGGTCTTGTAGATATCCGTCACCTCAAAGCGGGTGGGATCCATCTTGTTGCCTGCACCCATGGCGCAGATGATGGGGGTACCGGCCTCCTTGGCCTTGACCACCAGCGCGATCTTGCCGGTGACGGTGTCGATGGCATCCACCACATAGTCGTACTGGGTGAAATCGAACTGATCCTGCGTTTCCGGGGTGAAGAAGATCTTGTAGGTGGTGACCTTGATGTTGGGGTCGATCTCGTGGATACGCTGTTCGGCCACATCCACCTTGTACTGGCCCACGGTCTTGCGGGTGGCCACGATCTGGCGGTTCAGGTTGGTCAGGCAGACCTTGTCATCATCAATGAGGTCCAGCGCGCCCACACCGCTGCGTGCCAGCGCTTCCACCGTGTAGCCGCCCACGCCGCCAATGCCAAACACCGCCACACGGGAATTGTGCAGCTTTTCCATTGCTTCCTTGCCCAGCAGCAGCTGGGTGCGGGAATATTGATCCTGCATAGATACTTGCTCCTCCATCTTACACTACGCCTATTGTTTTATCAGTTCGACGCAGTTGCTTTTGTTTTACTTTATACTTTCCAACGACTGCCAAGGGCTCCCCTACTAGGGGAGCTGGCGCGAAGCGCCTGAGGGGTTTATTCCACCGCAACGATGGTGCCGCCCCCCAGCACAACATCCCCCTGATACAGCACCACGGCCTGACCGGGCGTAGGGGCACGCTGGGGCTGGTCAAATTCCAGCCGGAACTGCCCCTCTCCTGCCGGGTAGACGGTGGCCGCCTGCTCGGTCTGGTGATAGCGGGTGCGGGCCGTGACCCGCAAGGGCGCAGTCAGCTCCGGGATGGCGATCCAGTTCACCTCGTCGGCATAGACGATGCGGTCAAACAGGTTCTCCTCCGGGCCCACCGTGACGGTGTTGGCCTGCATATCCTTGGCGCAGACATACACCGGCGCACCCATGGCAAGGCCAAGGCCCTTGCGCTGGCCGATGGTATACCGCACCGCACCATTGTGAGTGCCCACCTTTTTGCCGTTCTCGTCCAGAAAATCGCCTGCCGGGTAATGCTTGCCGGTGAAGTCCTCCATGAAGCGGGCGTAATCGCCGTCCGGCACAAAGCAGATATCCTGGCTGTCGTGCTTGCGGGCGTTGATGAAATGCTGCTTTTCCGCAATTTCACGCACTTCGGCCTTGTGTAGCCCCCCCAGCGGCAGGTGCACATGGGCCAGCTGCTCCTGGGTCAGGTTATAGAGCACATAGCTCTGATCCTTACCCTCGTCCAGCCCCTTTTTCAGCAGCCAGCGGCCGGTGGCCTCGTCCTGCTCCACCCGGGCGTAATGGCCCGTGACCACATACTCCATGCCATGGCTCTCAGCCCAGCGGAGCAGGTGGTCGAACTTCATATACCGGTTGCAGTCGATGCAGGGGTTGGGCGTGCCGCCCATCTCGTATACCCGGATGAATTTTTCGATGATCTTCTCCCGGAAGTCGGCGGTGAAATCCAGCACCTCATAGGGGATATCCATCGCAAAGGCCACCTCGGCGGCATCCTCGATATCCTTTTCGGAGCAGCAGGTATGGAAACCGGACTGCCCCAGCGTCTCGTTTCGGGTGAGCCGCATGGTGATGCCGGTGCAGTCGTACCCTGCCTGCTGCATCAGCCATGCCGCCACCGAGCTGTCCACACCGCCGCTCATGGCGATGAGTGCCCCGGGGCGCTTCGTGTTCTGTGCTTCTGTCATATCGTCCCTCATTCAATAACACACTAAAACAGTAGTATAATACTACCGCAGCTTCTTTCTTTTGTCAAGACGCAGAAAATTGGGCCGCCGCAGCCAGCAGCGCGTCTTTTTCGTTGGGTGTCTGCCCGGTGATGACGGCCTCCAACAGGGCGTTCAGCACCTGCCGCAGACCGGGGCCGGGTCTGACCCCCGCCGCCATCAGATCACGGCCATTCACGGCCAGCTGGCTCACCCGGCAGCAGGCATTTTCTGCTGTCAGCTGCTCTGCCTCGGCCTGCAGGGCAGCAAAGGCCTCGGCCTGTTCCGGATGCCGGGCACTGCAAAGGGCGGTCAGGCGTTTTATGGTCGGCAATTCATAGCGGCCTAAAAGACGTTTGGCTGTAAGTGTCTGGTCGGACACGAGTTCGGGTTGCGGCTCCCAGCATCCGCTGCGCATTGCTTGCGTATCGCTGGCCGCGGCCCCAACAGCAACTTCCTGCATCCGCCACTGGCGGCGGTCGTTGCTGTTGCAGGCCATTCCATCGCCCGCCCTACTGCCTGCGGCAGCAGGGTCCCACCCCAGCGGACGGTCCTCAGAGGAACTCCCGGCCCACCTGTCTCGGCTCCGGGGCAGGAGAAAGCTCCCGGCACCCCCTCCAGCTTCCCTTTCCAACGCTGTCACCTCATCTGTGAGCGCGTTGGAGCATTTCAGTTTGCGCAGAGCTTTGCGGGCACCGGCTTCTCCCAGCGGGCAGAGAAGGGCCGCCAGCCGGGTGGGCACGTTCTCCGCTGTTGGTTCGATCCGGTCGATGGTACGGCAGAGTTCCGCAAACCGTTCCGGCTGTTTTTCCGGTTCCAGCTCCGGCAGGACAACGGCCAGAACGGCGGGTTCCAGATAGCTTCCGGGCCGGGGTGCCGCCAGCAGCTTGAGCAGTTCTTCCTGGATGCGCTCCGCCGAAACGCAGTCCAGATGCGGCCCCAGCGCCCGGGCAGCAGCACCGGTGGCGGGGTCGATGGCAAAGCCGAACCGGGCTGCGAACCGGTAGAGCCGCAGGATGCGCAGCGCGTCCTCCTCAAAGCGGCGTTCCGGCTCCCCCACCGCCCGCACGAGATGGGCGGCAAGGTCGTCCCGCCCGCCAAAGGGGTCGATGAGCCCTTCCTCGGCGCTGTATGCCATGGCGTTGATGGTGAAATCCCGCCGGGCAAGATCCTCCCGCACATCCGGCACAAAGCAGACGGCATCCGGGTGGCGGCCATCGGAATAGGCCCCCTCGGTGCGGAAGGTCGTTGTCTCATAGAGCCTGCCGCCCTGCTTCACCGTCACGGTGCCGTGCTGCAGGCCGGTGGGGATGCACTTTTCCTCCCCAAACAGCGCCATCACCTGCTCCGGGCGGGCGCTGGTGCAGAGGTCCCAATCGTGGGGGTCCAGCCCCAGCAGGCTGTCCCGGACACAGCCGCCCACAGCGTAGGCCGCATGGCCCGCCCCATGGAGCGCATCCAGCAGCAGGGCTGCACCCGGGTCAAGTTTGATCGTTGTCATGTTGCTTCCTCGTCATATTGCAGGATGATCTGTTTGCCGTCAAAGCCGCACTCCGCCGCCGGGAATACCGCCTGCGCATTGGGCAGGGCGGCTTCCGGTTCAAGGATCATGGGCGAATAATGCATCAGCCAGAACCGGCGCACGTCAGCCTTTTTTGCAATGGCCGCGCCCTGCGCAAAAGTGCTGTGCCCCCACTGCTTTGCCTGCGCCTCCTGCTCGTTGTCGGGGTAGGTGGCATCGCAGAGGAAAAGGTCGGCATTCTGCGCGGCCTGTTCCAGTGCCGGGCAGGGAGCGGTATCACCCGAGAACACGAACCGCAGACCCCGGCGTGCCGGGCCCAGCACATCCGCGGGAGCGACCACCGCCCCGCTTTCCAGCGGGATGCTCTGGCCCCGCTGGAGCAGTTTCCATGCAGGCACCGGAACGTTCAGTGCCCGGGCCTTTGCAGGGTCAAAGCGGCCCGCCCGGGGCAGGTCGAGCCGGTAGCCCCGGCTGGGCACCCGGTGCCGGGTGCGGAAAGGCGTAAGCTGCGCCCCCGCAGGCCAGCCGGAGGAAAGGGTGGTCAGGTCGATGGGATCTGTGTCCAGCTGCACAGCCCTGACCGGATACGGCAGCGGCCCGGCCAGGGTGCGCAGGGCGGGCCAGACCTCCCCCAATCCCTCCGGGCCGTAAAGGGTCAGCGGGCGCTCCCGGCCCTGACAGCCCAGTGTCTGCAGCAGGCCCGGCAGGCCGAAGATATGGTCACCGTGATAGTGGGTCAGGCAAATGGCATCCAGCTTCATCAGGTTGACCCCGGCGCGGCGGGCCGCCGCCTGCGTGCCCTCGCCGCAGTCAAACAGCAGGGCATGGCCCCCGCATTCGGCCAGCGCGGCGGTCAGGGCACGGTCCGGCAGGGGCATGGTGGCCGCCGTGCCCAGCAGTGTAATGGTCAGCATAACAGTTCCTCCGTGATTTGTCGGTAACAGTGTACCACATTTTGCGCCCGCACACAATCGGCACAGCCCGGCATAGGATGGTGCAGAGCTCTGATACAAAGGGAGGTTTGACCATGCAGCGCAAAAAAGTTCCCGCCGGGCACCACCGCTTCGGGCTGGCCCGGCTTGTTCTGGTCCTGGCACTGCTGTTTCTCGTCGTGGCGCTCACCGCCGGGCTGGCGGGCTGCCTGTTCCAGCCCGTACTGGCCGCCCGGGGCACGCTGCTGTTTCTGCCGGGGGCGTAAATTATTTTGTGAAAATTGAAATCCCTCTTGACTTCAGGACAATGACGTGATAAAATCCAGCCAAACCAGTGAGAGGGCATCCTGCCCGCCCCCGAGAGCAGCCACGCCATCCGTGCCGCCATCGACGAGGCCCTCAAGTGCAAGGAGACCGGAGAGGAAAAGACCATCGTCTTTGGCCTGACCGGCACCGGCTACTTTGACATGGTGGCCTATGAGAAGTTCCATGATGGCCAGATGAGCGACTACATCCCCACCGATGCCGACCTGCAAAAGGGCTTTGACGGCATTCCCCGGTTCCCCGGCAACGAGATCTGAGCCGATACTATAATTATACTATATAATAAAGGAGAAGTGCGCTCCCGATCCCGGGAACACGCTTCTCCTTTTCTGCGCACCATCCTCTGCAAACAGAAAACCGCCAGCGTATCTCTACACTGACGGTCTTTTTATGGGCGCGGGTGGATTACGCAAGCCGCGCATCTAAAAAAGCCCCGCAGGGGCTTTTTTCCCCGCCGGACTGTTCGGCGGGTCGATGCTGTTCGAATCCACCCGCCTAGCCTCCGGGAAGGTTATTACAAAACAGAAACTCCAGTACCCGGTTCGGATACTGGAGTTCTTGGTGGGCGCGGGTGGATTCGAACCACCGAAGCTGAAAAGCAGCAGATTTACAGTCTGTCCCCATTGGCCACTCGGGAACACGCCCAGATTCTGTTCACGTCCGTTGCCGGACGACTTGTTTATTTTATCAGACTGCGGGCGATTTGTCAACTACTTTTTTCGGATTTTTGCAGCTTTTCTGCAGAAGCTGTCGGCAGGGTCAGTTTTGGGTCAGATGTTTCCGGCGCTCGTAATCCCGCAAGGCGGCAATGGCTTCGCCGGACATGGGGTATAGGGCAATGAGATTGAATATGGTCATCAGGCCGATGCCCACGTCGCCCAGGTCCCACACCACGGTATAGGCTTCCAGACCGCCCACCATCAGCATGACAAGGGCCAGCACTTTATAGGCTGTCTGCCAGCCCCAGCGGTCGCCAAAGAGGTACGCCACATTGGAGCGGGCATAGAACAGGATGCCGATGAAGGTGGAGAAGCTGAACAGCGCCAGCGTGACGGCAATGAACACCACGCCAAAGCTGCCCAGATGGTACTGCGCCGCTGCCTGCAGCAGGTCCATGCCGGTCAGCCCAGTGGTGACATTTGCGGGAGCCAGCAGCATCATAAAGGCAGTGCAGCTGCAGATGACCACCGTGTCGATCAGGACACCCAGTGCCTGCACAAAGCCCATCTTCACAGGATCATCGCAGAAGGCAGCCGCTGCCGCACAGGGGGCCGAACCGCTGCCTGCCTCATTGGAGAACAGGCCGCGCTTGACACCGTTCACCAGCACCGCGCCAAAGCCGCCCGCGGCCACCTGCCGCAGGCCGAAGGCTTCCGAGAAGATGCGGCCCAGCACAGCGGGCAGCTGGCGGAAATTTACCGCAATGATGATGACCGTCATCACGAAATAGCAGACCGCCATGATCGGCACGATAACATCCAGGCTTTTCACGGTGGCATCCTTGCGCAGGACAATGACCGCCGAGAGCACCACCAGCACCACCGTGGTCACGATGGGCGGGATGGAGAACGCATTGGCAAAGGCAGAGCTGACCGAGTTGCTGATGACCTGGCTGATGCCGCACCAGCAGATGAGGCCCGAAATGGCAAACAACACCGCGATGATAGAATGACGCAGCTTTTTGCCCCGCCTGCGCTCGGCCAGCACATGGATGTAGTAAGCTGGGCCGCCGCGCTGACCGCCATAGAGCGGGTCGGGCTGCCGGTACTTCTGGGCCAGTGTGGATTCCACAAAGGAGGTGGAGGCCCCCAGCAGGGCCGTGACCCACATCCAGAACACCGCACCGGCACCACCGGCAGACACTGCCGCCACCACGCCCACCAGATTGCCCATGCCTACCCGGGTGGCCGTGGAGACGATGAGCGTCTGAAAAGAGGAAAGGCTGTCCCTGCTCTGGTTCTTTTCGCAGACAGCGGCGATCATATCCCGGAACAGCCGCACGGGCAGCAGCCGGGTGCGCAGGGTGAAGAACACGCCCGCCGTGAGCAGCAGCACCGCCATCAGCGAAATGCCGATGCCGCCACCCACCGGCAGGGTGAACAAATCACCCCAGAGCAGGTTGTATACCGTTTCGATCAAATGGGACATTCTGAGGAGCCTCCTGTTGTGTGATTACTTTATTATAATACAGCACTTCAGGTTTGTAAATCAGAAAATCCCAGCGCAACAAAAAATCCGAACCCTTCTCTTTCGAGAAAAGGTTCGGATCTTTCTTGTTTGGTGCGGATAAGAGGACTTGAACCTCCACCGAGTTGCCCCGATTAGAACCTGAATCTAACGCGTCTGCCAATTCCGCCATATCCGCATATTCTGTTTTGTTCGTGGGCCGTTTGGCTCGGAACGTTAGTTATTATACCACAGCCACAAGAAAAGTCAAGCACTATTTTCAAAATTGTTCGACAAAAAAATGCTCTAAATTTCGGGCACTCCGTACAGGGGCATTTGGGCCGGAATATGGTACAATAAAAGCTGACCGTCCGGCCTGTATGCCGCCGGGCGAGTAATGACGGAATGAGGGAAACCGAATGTTCAATGTTCTGATCTTCATCATCGGCGCGGGCATCATGTTCTACATGTGCCTGCGCAGTGTGCTGCAGCGCCGCCGCTTACAGCAGAAGGGCCAGCGTGTGGAGGCCCGGGTGGCCGGCACCGTTCAGAGCCGGGACGGCACGGCTTATCTGCTTGAGTTCGAGACCGAGGGCGGCAGCCACCGCCTGCACTACCCCAAAGCCGCCAAAGGCAAGGGCTTTGCCAGCGGGGAAACAGTCACGCTGTACTACGACCCCGAAGATCCCGAAAAGATGTATGTGGAGGGCGACCGCTCCGTTCTGGGGGCCGAGATCCTCTATTTCTGTCTGGCCGTTGTGCTGCTGGCACTGATGGTCAGCTTTAGCCGCTGAAAGGAGGTCACCGCAATGGTATTGGAACATATCGGAATGCCCCAGCCCGGGGACTGCCGGGTGGTATTCTCCGCCAGCGCCGAAGAGCTGGAAGCGGCCATTCAGGCCGAGCAGGCCACAGAGAACCCGCCGCAGACGGAAGAGGACCTGCTGACTGCCGCCGTGAACCGGGCTATCCTGACCGGTTTTTCCACTTTATATCAGGAGCTTGTGGAAAAAGAGCATCTGGTGCCCGTGACCGATCCAGATTTTGAGCTGCTGGCCGTCAACCGGGCCGAGGGCTTCCGGGCGGGAGCAGAGTTCTACTGCCTGCCGCCGCTGAAGCTGGAACGTTACACCGGCTTCACCCAGCCCATCCAGCCCCGGCCCATCCGTCAGGTGAGCATTGAACTGGAAGTAAACACCCGGCACGGCGATGAAGACCGCGCCGCCGATGCCGCAGGCAAAGCCGCCCTGCGCCAGCAGGTTGCACGGGAGCTCTATGCCCAGCGCTGTGCGCAGGCCAAGGCACTGGCCCGCCGGGAGCTTATCTTCCAGCTGGGCGGCTGTGTCAAGGGCACCCTGCCCAAGGACCTGGTCTCCGGCAACTATTTTGCCGAACAGCGGAACTTCAACCTGCGGCTGCAGGCCAACAATGTCAACTTTGACCAGTACCTCAAGGTGCGGGGCCAGACCGTGGAGCAGTTCCGCACTGAGCTCCACGCACAGGCAGAGCAGAAGCTGCGGGGCAGTCTGGGCCTTCTGATGGTGGCCGAGCGGGAACACCTCTGGCCCACCGATGCCGAGGTGGAGGCCGCACTGGCACACTGGAAGGGTGAGCGCACCTTCCCTGCCAACGATTTCCGCAAGGTGCGGCAGGGCATCGCCAGCCAGCGGGCGGCAGAGTTCGTGGAAGCCCACTCCACCCTGCTTCCCCCGCCGGAGGAACCGGTGCTGGAAACCATCGCATAAAAAATGGGAGATGCCGTGTGCCGACATCTCCCATTTTGGTTTTTTCAGGTCTCCACGCCCTCGAACTGGCTGTTATAGAGCTTGGCATAGAAGCCGCCCTGCGCCAGCAGGGTGTCGTGGTCGCCCTGCTCCACGATGTGGCCATCCTTCATCACAAGGATGACATCGGCCTCACGGATGGTGGACAGGCGGTGGGCCACGATAAAGCTGGTGCGGCCCTGCATCATCCGGGCAAAGGCAGCCTGGATGCGCACCTCGGTGCGGGTATCGATGGAGGAGGTCGCCTCGTCCAAAATCAGCATGGGGGGCAGGCAGAGCATCACGCGGGCGATGCAGAGCAGCTGCTTCTGGCCCTGACTGATGTTGCCGCCGTCCTCAGCAATGACGGTATCATAACCCTTGGGCAGGCGGCGGATGAAGCTGTCGGCGTGGGCCGCTTTGGCGGCGGCAACGATCTCTTCCTCCGTGGCATCGGGCTTGCCGTAGGCAATGTTCTCCCGCACAGTACCGGCACGCAGCCAGGTCTCCTGCAGCACCATGCCGTAGCTGCCGCGCAGGGAGGCGCGGGTCAGGCTGCGGATATCGTTTCCGGCCACCTCAATGGAGCCGCCGTTGACATCGTAGAACCGCATGAGCAGGTTGATGAGGGTGGTCTTGCCGCAGCCGGTGGGGCCGACGATGGCGATGCGCTGGCCGGGCTTCACATCCAGATTCAGGCCCTCGATGAGGGGGCGGTCCGGCAGGTAGCGGAAGGAAACGTCCTTCAGCTCCACATGGCCGTCGGTCTCCAGCACCTTGGCGTTCTCCGCCTCAGGCACCTGGTCCTCGGCATCCAGCAGCTCGAACACACGGGCCGCGCAGGCCAGTGCGTTCTGCAGCTCGGTGACCACGCCGGAGATCTCGTTGAAGGGCTTGGTGTACTGGTTGGCATAGTTCAGGAAGATGCTCAGCTGGCCGATGGTGATGCCGCCCGCCACAGCGTAAACGGCGCCCACCAGACCGACACCTGCATAAACGATGTTGTTCACAAAGCGGGTGGCGGGGTTGGTCATGCTGGAGAAAAAGATGGCCTTCAGGCTCACGCTCTGCAGGCGGCCATTCACCTCGTCAAAGGCGGCAAGGCTCTCGGCCTCATGGCCAAAGGCCTGCACGACCTTCTGGCCCTCGATCATCTCGTTGACCAGGGCGGTCTGCTCACCGCGCACGGTGCTCTGGCCCTGGAAATACTTGTAGCTGCGCTTGGCAAGGAAGCTTGCCACCACCAGGCTCAGCGGGGTGATGCAGACCACCACCAGCGTGATGGGCACATTCTCACTGAGCATAAACAGCAGGGTGCCAAGGATGGTCAGCACACCGCTGAACAGCTGGGTAAAGCCCATGAGCAGGCCGTCCGCAAATGTGTCCACATCGGCGACCATGCGGCTGACGATATCGCCGGAGGGGTGGCTGTCCAGATAAGAGAGCGGCAGGGTCTGGATCTTACGGAGCGCGGCGTTGCGCAGATCCCGGCTGACCGAGAAGGTGATGCGGTTGTTGCAGACACTCAGCAGCCACTGGGCAAATGCAGCCACTACGGCCACGATCACGATCTCCACCACGATGCGCAGAACACCGTTGAAGTCCACATTCCCCTTGCCCAGCATCATATCAATGGCGCTGCCGCAGAGGATGGGGATATACAGCTGGGCAGCCACGCTCACAGCGGCCACGATCAGACTGCACACCACAAAAAAGCCGTAGGGGCGGATCTTTTCCAGCACCCGCCGAAGCGTTGCGTTGCGCTGTTCCGGGGTCAGCTTACTCTTTGCTTTTGCACTCATTTCTGCGCATCCCCTTTTTTGAACTGGCTGGCGTAGATCTCCTCGTAAACGGGGCAGGTCTTCAGCAGATCGGCGTGCCTGCCCAGACCCACCATCCTGCCATCATCCAGCACGATGATCTGGTCGGCGTGCTGCAGGCTGGCGGCACGCTGGCTCACGATGAACACGGTCAGGTCACCGGGCAGAGCGGCCAGCGCCTTGCGCAGGGCCGCATCGGTGGCGTAATCCAGCGCGCTGGCGCTGTCGTCCAGGATCAGGATCTCGGGCTTGCCCACCAGCGCACGGGCAATGGTCAGGCGCTGCTTCTGGCCGCCGGACAGGTTCCGTCCGCCCTGCTCCACAGGCTCGTCCAGCCCAAGGGGCTTTGCCCTGACAAAATCCGCAGCCTGCGCAGTCTCCAGTGCGGCCCACAGATCAGCGTCCGCCGCGTTCTTGTTGCCCCACAGCAGGTTGGAGCGGATGGTGCCGCCAAACAGCTGGGCTTTCTGCATCACGACCGCCACACTGCCGCGCAGAGCCGCGCGGGGGTACTCCTGCGCCGGACGGCCCAGGATCTCCACGGTGCCCTCCGTGGCATCATAGAAGCGGGGGATCAGGTTGATGAGGCTGGATTTGCCGCTGCCCGTGCCGCCGATGACACCAATGGTCTGGCCGCGCTTTGCGGTAAAACTGATATCGGTCAGGCTGGGGGCACCGGCACCGGCGTAGGTCAAGCTGACATGGTCGAACCGCACAGCATCCCCGGCCTTATCCGCAGGTGCCTCGCCCTTAAGGGCCGCGGGGAACTCCATGCCGGGCTCGGTGTCCAGCACAGCCTGCACACGGCCGGCACAGGCCAGCGCCTTGCTCACCTGCACGATGAGGTTTGCCAGTTTGACCAGCTCCACCAGGATCTGGTTCATGTAGTTCACCAGCGCGATCACATCACCGGAGGCCATGCCGCCCACATTGATCTCGATGCTGCCCACATAGAGCAGAGCCACGATGGCCAGATTGATGATGACGTAGGTCAGCGGGCTCATCAGGGAGGAGATGTGGCCCACATGGAGCTGCATCCGGGTCAGCAGGTCGTTGGCCGACTCAAAGCGGTCGATCTCGCTCTGCTCCTTATCAAAGGCGCGGACCACGCGCACACCGGTCAGGTTCTCGCGGGTCAGGCCCAGCACACGGTCCAGCCGGGCCTGGGCCGTTTTGTACAGCGGGTTGGTGATGACCATGACCCCGAACACCACCACGCTCAGCAGCGGGATGGCGACCACAAAGATCCAGGCGGCCCGCACATTCACGGTGAACGCCATGACCATGGCACCAACCACCACGAACGGGCTGCGCAGGAACAGGCGCAGGAAGAGGTTCAGACCGCTCTGCACCTGATTGATGTCACTGGTCATGCGGGTGATGAGGGTGCTGGTGCCCATGGTATCCATCTCGGTAAAGCCAAGCCTCTGGATGTGCTCAAACAGGGCATGGCGCAGGGAGGTGGAATAGCCCACCGCCGCCTTGGCCGAGAAATACTGGGCCGTCAGGCTGCAGGCAAGGCCCACAACGGCCAGCAGCAGCAGGATGCCGCACCGCACAAGGATATAGTGGAAATCATGTGCTGTAATGCCCACGTTGACGATGTCTGCCATGACCAGCGGCACAAACAGGTCGAACGTGGCTTCCAGCATCTTGAACAGCGGTGCAAGCACAGCCTCGCGCTTGTAGCCGTTCAGGTGGGTAAGCATTTTATTCAAGGGGTGATTCTCCTTTCCCAGTGATAGCGGGTGTAAACTTCACAGTTCTTTATTATAGTACAGGAAATGCAAAAAAGCCAGTTCAAATCACGCCATTGCGCACCGTGCCCTGCCAGAACAAGAAAAGGGACTGCCGCACAGGGGGAGATCCCAGTGCAGCAGTCCCTTTTCATAGGAGGGTATGATTCGGAGAACAATGAGCGGCATCGGGCTTCCGGGCCTTTTTATAGCGGTACATTTCCTGATCGGCCCGATTCTTCACAGCCAGCACATCCTCCCCCAAAAAGGGAGCTGAACCAAAGGACACCGTGGGCAGAAAGTCCACGGCTTTTCGCCGCTGTTCCAGCTGGCGTACAAACTCCTGCGCGCACTGGGCCTCCCGGTCTGCGTTTTCCATCAGCACACAAAACTCGTCGCCGCCGGTGCGGTAGCAGTAGCCGCTGCGGGCATAGACTTTTTTGATGCAGCGGCCGATCTCGGCCAGGCAGATATCTCCCTGCAGGTGGCCGTAGCGGTCGTTGATCTGCTTGAAGTCGTCCACATCGAACACCACCAGCACCCCGCCGCGGCGGCGCATCTCAGCAGTGCGGTTCAGATAGCTGTTCTGATTCAGCAGCCCGGTAAGGGCATCCAATTGGTTCCACATCTCGCTGCAGTAGATAAAGTACAGCACCGACAACAGGGTAACGCACAGCCATGTAACGTGAAGCTCCGGCAGTGTCACCTGAATGATGGTCTCAATGAGCAGAAAGAACATCAGAGGGTAGATCAGCGCCCGGCTGCGGTTCTGGAATTCCCGCGCCGTGACGAAGGTGGACACCGAAAGATACACGATGGCCGCAAAGTACATGATGATATAAATATAGAAGTACTGCCCGCGGGAATAAACGTTGTCGGCGCTGACGGAGAACACCAGCCCGGCGGGGATGGACAGAGCAAGGAACAGCAGGTAGCACGCCTCGCAGCACACCGCCGCCCTGAACCAGCGGTTCATCCTCTTTTTCCGGTCCATGACATACACAAGGCAGAGACACACTCCCGGGGACAGGCCGAACCCCAGATAGTTGGACAGGATGTTCAGCCAGCGGTAGCCCGCCGGGGTGCCATCCACCACCAGTGTCACCACCTCCAGCACCGAGATCACCGCGATCAGCGCAAAGGCAAAGAAAAATCCCTGCTTCTGCTTTTTGTTCAGGGACTCGCTGAGCTTTGTGAGGATGCACATGAAGCTCAGCACAAAAAGGTCAATGGCCGTTAATACATAAAAATATCCATTCATTGTGGCTTGTTTCACCCTTTGGACTTCTGTGATCTGGTCAGCGCGCCGACCACCTCACAATGGGCGGTCTGGGGGAAGAGATCAACAGGGGTAAAGCCCTCGGCGCGGTAGCCTTTGGCGGTCAGGAGGGCAAGATCACGGGCCATAGTCTCGGGATTGCAGCTGACATAGACCACCCGTTTGGGGGCCATGCGGGCCACGCTCTCGATGAACTGGGGGGTGGAGCCTTCGCGGGGCGGGTCCATGAAAATGACATCTGCTCTCTGCCCGGCGGCCGCTGCTTCTGTGATCCACTGGGTGGCATCGGCGGCAAAGAAGCGGGCGTTTTTCACGTCGTTGTGCCTTGCGTTGCCGATGGCATCCCGGACAGCGTCCCGGTTCAGCTCCACGCCCACCACCTGCTTTGCCCTGCCGCTGGCGGTCAGGCCGATGGTGCCAATGCCGCAGTAGGCATCCAGCACCACCTCTTTGCCGGTCAGGCGGGCGGCTTCCACGGCCAGACCATACAGCACCTCGGTCTGGTCATGGTTGATCTGGTAGAAACTCCGGGGGCTCAGGGCATAGGTCTTGCCGCAGAGGGTATCCAGAATGAAGCCCTTGCCGTAGAGCACCTTTTCTTCTTCGCCCAGCACCACGCTGGTGCGGCGGGGGTTGTAGTTCTGCACCACGGTGGTCACGGGGACATGGCGCTTCTCGGCTTCGGCCAGCAGAGCGCGGACAAAGTTTTTTGCCCCGGGCAGAACCGGCTGGGCTGTCACCACTACCACCATCACCTGCCCGGACACCACACCGCGCCGCAGCAGGCAGTGGCGGAGCAGGCCGGTGCCCTTGTCCTCATTGTAAGGCTGGTAGCGGCAGGTGCTGGCCGCCGCCCGCACCGCCTGCATCACGGTGTCCAGCACTTCGTCCTGCAGCAGGCAGCTTTCCACGGGCAGCACTTTATGCGTGCCTGCCGCATAGATGCCGGACACCAGTTTCCCGCCGGGGCCCGCTGCAAAGGTAGAGATCACCTTATTGCGGTAATGGCAGGGGTTTTCCGCGCCCCGGATGGGAGCCACCGGGCCGTATTTCCCCACCAGCTTACGGACAGCGGCTTCTTTTTGTTTGAGCTGCTCGGCATAATCCAGCCCCAGCATCGGACAGCCGCCGCATTTTTTTGCTTTCAATCTGCACTCCATCGTATATCCTTCCGCCTCTTGACAAAACAAGAAAAAATCACTATACTACAAATAGAAAAGGCACTGCGACAAGCGGTTAGCCCTTTTAGGTTTGAGGTTTAACTAGAAAACCGTCACCGGCCAGGGTGGCGGTTTTCGCTTTTCACCTTGATGGTAAATACCAGTCCAAAAATATGGAACGTCAAAGTAATAGGCATCGCTCTCACCTCCTTCCGGAAGTGTGGGCTAACCGCCTGCCGTTATGTGCAGTACCTTTTCGCATTTAATTTTAACACATCTTTCGACCGAATGCAACGAAAAAGCTCCCATAATGGGAGCTTTTTCGTTTTCCGTCACCCATAGGGATCGTACAGGTCATATTCTTCTGCCTCCTGATGCTGCTCCTCCAGCACCCGGATGGCCTGTTCCAGCTGGCTCTGGGAAGCGCCGCTCTCGCTGGCAAGGGCGCGGACCGCTTCGGGCAGGCTGCCGCCGAACAGGGTGTCCATCCGCTGGCGCATGGCCGCAACGCAATAGGCCCGGCGGGTGACCGCGGGCAGATAGGTGTTCTGGCTCCCCGCCTTGCCGCCCTTGACCCAGCCCTTTTCCTCCAGACGGTACAAAAAGTTGAGCACCGTGGCCGGGGCCCAGCCGGTGGCGGTCAGCTTTTCGCTGATATCCCGCCGGGTGGCCGGGGCGGGGCAGTCCCAGAGCGCCAGCAGCACCTGCTCCTCGGCGGCAGAGAGTGGTTTCAGTCTGTCTGAAAGTCCGTACACCGGTTTCACCTCCGATTTTTTGCTTTTACATTTGTCTTATTTCAGCACGATTATACCACACCCGGCACAAACAGACAAGCAGTAAAAGTAAGGAGCCATGCGGTAAAATCAGCATATTTTTACATTTGTCTTAAAAAGTGTTCTTTATTCAAGGACAGTTGTGTGTTTTGTGCGTTCAAGGCAGGCAGAGCAGTCCCATCTTTGTGCAAAGATGCTCTTGTTTTTGCACCCCCGGAACCGGTATACTACGGACAAATCAAGCACACATCTGCCGCAGATGAGAGCGGCGGTACGGATAGGAAAGGGAGAGTTCCATATGGCACGAGTATACAACTTCAGCGCAGGCCCCAGCATGTTACCGGAAAAGGTGCTCCGTCAGGCACAGGCAGAGCTGCTGGAATACGGCGATTCCGGCCAGAGCGTGATGGAGATGAGCCACCGCAGCAAGTGGTTCGATGCCATCATCACTGAAACCGAAGCCACCCTGCGCCGGGTGATGAACATCCCTGACAACTACAAGGTCGGTTTCTTCCAGGGCGGTGCCACCCAGCAGTTTGCCATGGTGCCCCTGAACTTTATGACCACTGGCAAGGCTGATTATCTGGTCACCGGCAATTTTTCGAATCTGGCTGCCAAGGAGGCCGCCAAGTTCGGCGAGGTGAAGATCGTTGCTTCCAGCAAGGACAAGAACTTCACCTACATCCCCGATGTCAACGCCATCGACTACGACAAGGACGCAAGCTACATCCACATCTGCCAGAACAACACCATCTTCGGCACCCAGTACGTTGAGGTACCTCAGGTGGAGGGTGTGCCGCTGGTGGCGGACATGAGCTCGATGATCCTCTCCAAACCTGTGGACGTGAACAAGTACGGCTGCATCTACTTTGGCGTGCAGAAGAACGTAGCCCCCGCCGGCATGGCCATTGCCATTGTCCGGGACGACCTGCTGGGCCACGTTGCCGACACCGTGCCCACCATGATGAACTACACCACCCTGCTGGCCAAGGACAGCATGTACAACACGCCCCCCTGCTGGTGCATCTACATGACCGGTCTGGTGCTCAAGTATCTGGAAAACGACATCGGCGGTCTGGAGAACATGCAGAAGATCAACGAAGCCAAGGCCAGGATCCTGTACGATTATCTGGACGGTCAGGAGTTCTTCCACAACCCTGTGGAGCACCGCTACCGCAGCACGATGAATGTCACCTTTACCAGCCCCGACCCTGACATGGACAAGAAGTTCTGCGCCGAAGCCGCCGAAACCGGTTTTGTCAACCTGAAGGGCCACCGTCTGGTGGGCGGTATGCGCGCTTCCATTTATAATGCAATGCCCACCGAAGGCGTAGAGAAGCTGGTGGACTTCATGGAGAAATTCCGCAAGGCAAATGCCTGATTTGTGTATAGGAGATAGGAAAGTATGTTTACGATCAAGACCCTGAACGCCATCAGCCCGGTGGGCCTGGCAAAGCTGAACAAGAACCTGTTTGATGTTTCGGTGGGCACCGATGCCCCCGATGGCATTCTGGTGCGCAGCGCCGACCTGCTGAACACCACCTTCAACGACAACCTTCTGGCCATTGCCCGTGCCGGTGCCGGTGTGAATAACATCCCGCTGGATCGCTGCTCGGAGCAGGGCATCGTGGTGTTCAATACCCCCGGTGCCAACGCCAACGCCGTGGCTGAGCTGGTCATTGGGATGCTGATCGCAGGCAGCCGCAATGTGGCCGCCGCCGCCCAGTGGTGCCAGGGCCTGACCGGCGACCCCGCCATGGCCAAGACCGTGGAAAAGGGCAAGAAAAAGTTTGTGGGCAACGAGATCAAGGGCAAGACGCTGGGTGTCATCGGTCTGGGTGCCATCGGTTCCCGGGTGGCCAACTGCGCCATTGAGCTGGGCATGGAGGTCTACGGCTACGATCCCTACATCTCCATTGATGCCGCCTGGAACCTTTCCAGCCAGGTACACCACTGCGTGAACCTGAACGACATGCTCCCTCTGTGCGACTACATCACCATCCA
The DNA here is from genome assembly GCF_023347315.1 of Faecalibacterium sp. I2-3-92. Lineage (GTDB taxonomy): Bacteria > Bacillota > Clostridia > Oscillospirales > Ruminococcaceae > Faecalibacterium > Faecalibacterium duncaniae. The sequence goes on along the minus strand of NZ_CP094470.1, from coordinate 549,403 downwards.
TGTTCCCTACCTGCCCACCACCAAGGATACCATCAACACCCAGACCCTGGCCCTGTGCAAGGACGGCGTGAAGATCCTGAACTACGCCCGCGGTGAGCTGGTGAACACCGCAGCCCTGCTGGAGGCCATGGAGACGGGCAAGGTCTCCGGCTACATGACCGACTTCCCCACTGAGGCCATTCTGGGCAAGCCCGGCATCGTCTGCACCCCGCATCTGGGTGCTTCCACGCCGGAAGCCGAGGACAACTGTGCCGCAATGGCCGTGCAGGAGATCAGCGATTACCTCAAGAACGGCAACATCACCCACTCGGTGAACATGCCCGAGGTGCATCAGCCCCGTGCAGGCGGCAAGCGCATCTGCATCATCCACAAGAATGAGCCCGGCATGATCAGCCAGATCACCGCCCTGACCACCGAAGCGGGCCTGAACATTGAAAACATGGTGAACAAAAGCAAAAAGAACATGGCTTACACCATGCTGGACGCGACCGGTGCCGTGGACGGCAGGCTGGCTGAGAAGCTGGCCGCCATCCCTGCCGTCATCCGGGTGCGCATCCTGTAACACTGCCAACCCTTAGCTTTCCCCTCGCCCATCTGTTCATGGGCGGGGGGATTTTTTTGGTACAGCGTACTGTCGGGCCAGCGGGGTATTCCCCCGCAAGTGATACGGGGCATTCCATCCCCCGCCCAACTGCCTGCGGCAGTCGGGTCCCACCCTCCGGACACTTGCTTGGGGAACACCCCGCCGTCCCTCCGGGCAGGTCTGCTGATATAAAAATCCCCCCTGCCGTTATACAGCAGAGGGGAGAAAGAAGATCAGAGTGTTTACAGCTTCTTGCCAGTCAGGAGCTCATAAGCTTCCTCGTACTTGGCAATGGTCTTGTCGATGACATCCTGAGGCAGATCGTAGTTGCTGTCGGGATTGGCCTTGAGCCAGTTGCGGACGAACTGCTTATCGAAAGAGGGCTGACCGTGGCCGGCCTCATAGCCCTCCAGCGGCCAGAAGCGGCTGGAATCGGGGGTGAGCATCTCATCGCCCAGCACCACGTTGCCGTTCTCATCCAGACCAAACTCGAACTTGGTATCGGCAATGATGATGCCGCGGCTCAGGGCATACGCGGCGCACTTCTTGTACAGGGCAATGGTGTAGTCCCGCAGCTTGGTGGCGTAGTCCTCGCCGTGGCCGGGGAACTGCTTTTCCAGCACCTCGATGCTCTTTTCGTAGCTGATGTTCTCATCGTGGTCGCCGATCTCAGCCTTGGTGGAAGGAGTGTAGATGGGCTCGGGCAGCTGCTGGGATTCCTGCAGGCCCTCGGGCAGGCGGATGCCGCAGACGGTGCCGTTCTGCTGGTAGCTGGCCCAGCCGCTGCCGGTGATGTAGCCGCGCACGATGCACTCGATGGGCAGCATGGTCAGCTTGCGGCACTTCATGCTCCGGCCCTCAAAGGCAGGCGTGCGGAAGAACTCGGGCATATCGGCGGTATCCACGCTCAGCATGTGGTTGGGCAGAACATCCTTGGTGTAGTCGAACCAGAATCTGCTCATCTGGGTCAGCACCTTGCCCTTGTTGGTCACTTTATTTTTCAGGATCACATCAAATGCAGAGATACGATCGGTGGCAACCATAATGAGGCTGTCACCATTGTCATAGATCTCGCGGACTTTGCCTTCCTTGATGGGCTTGAATTCAGTCATAGCAAACACTCCATTTTTCCTGATAGCTCTTTCATCAACGTCCTCGCCCGCTCCGGCATTGCAAAGCAATGGAGGGCAGGGTGAGCCGTTTTCCGTTTACCTATTCAGTCTATCACACTTACTGTCCGTTTGGAAGAAACAGATTCCAAGGAAAATCGCTCGCAATTTTCGATTTCTTCGTGAAAAGTGTCAAAAATCAGCAACATTTTTCGTCGAATTGACGGCTAAAGTCGTACTTTCCCGGTTGACAGCGGCTCAGAACATGGTATCATTGAAGTATCAGAATTCAACTGCATCAGGAGGTAAGACCTATGGGCAAATTCCCGAAAGACTTTTTGTGGGGCGGTGCCACTGCCGCCAACCAGTGCGAGGGCGCTTACAACGAGGGCGGGCGCGGCCTGTCCAGTGTGGACGTGGTGCCCTTTGGCCCCGACCGCTTCCCCGTGGCGCTGGGCCAGCTGAAGATGCTGGACTGCGATGCCGAGCACTTCTACCCCTCCCACGAAGCCATTGACATGTACCACCACTTCAAGGAGGACATCAAGCTCTTTGCCGAGATGGGCTTCCGCTGCTACCGCCTGTCCATTGCCTGGACCCGCATCCTGCCCAACGGCGATGATGCACAGCCCAACGAAGAGGGCCTGCGCTTCTATGAGGAGCTCTTTGATGAGTGCCACAAGTACGGCATTGAGCCGCTGGTGACCCTGTGCCACTTTGATACCCCCATTGCCCTGATCAAAAAGTACGGCGGCTGGAAAGACCGCCGGATGGTGGATGCCTACGCTCACTACTGTGAGGTGCTGTTCCAGCGCTTCCGGGGCAAGGTCAAGTACTGGCTGACCTTCAACGAGATCAACATGCTGCTCCACATGCCCTTTATGGGAGCCGGTCTGCTCTTTGCGCCCGGCGAGAACGTGCAGCAGGTCAAGTATCAGGCCGCTCACCACGAACTGGTGGCCAGCGCAAAGGCCGTCAAGCTGGCCCATGCCATCATGCCCGATGCCATGGTGGGCTGTATGCTGGCCGCCGGTCAGTTCTATCCCCGCACCTGCGCCCCTGCCGATGTGCAGGCCGCTGCCGAGGCTGACCGCGACAACTACTTCTTCATTGATGTCCAGTCCCGCGGCGAATACCCTGTCTGGGCCAAAAAGCGGATGGAACGTGCAGGCATTGCCCTGCAGATGGAGCCGGGCGACGAGCAGCTGCTGAAAGAGGGCACTGTGGACTTCATCTCCTTCAGCTACTATTCCAGCCGCTGCGCCACTGTGGACCCCGAACTGATGAACAAGGCCAGCGGCAATGCCATCATGGATGCCGTCAAGAACCCCTACCTCAAGGCCAGCGATTGGGGCTGGGCCATCGACCCGGTGGGCCTGCGCATCACCATGAACAGCCTGTATGACCGCTACCAGAAACCGCTCTTCATCGTGGAGAACGGTCTGGGTGCGGTGGACAAGGTGGAAGCAGATGGTTCCATCCACGACACCTACCGCATCGACTACCTGCGGGCCCACATTGAGCAGATGGAAAAGGCCATCAACGAGGACGGCCTGCCCCTGCTGGGCTACACCACCTGGGGCCCCATCGACCTGGTCAGTGCTTCCACCGGCGAGATGAAGAAGCGGTACGGCTTCATCTATGTGGACAAGGACAACGAGGGCAAGGGCACGCTGGCCCGCAGCCGGAAGGATAGTTTCTACTGGTATAAAAAGGTCATTGCCTCCGACGGCGAAGATCTGGCCTGAGCCAACTGTGAGGAAAGGAATCATAGCACAAGATGACGACACCCCAAATCATTGCGCACCGCGGTGCATCCTATCTGGCCCCTGAGAACACGCTGGTCGCCTTCCGCAAGGCGATGGAGATCGGCGCAGACGGCGTGGAAATGGATGTACAGAAGACCTACGACAACGAGCTGGTCATCCACCACGACTACATGGTGGACATGCACACCGACATCTCCGGCCAGATCTACGACCTGACCATGGGCGAGCTGAAGGCTCTGGATTTCGGCAGCTGGAAAGATGCCATCTACGCCAACGAGAGGATCGCCACGCTGCAGGAAGCGCTGGAGCTCTGCGCCGGCATGGAGGGCACGCAAGTGCAGCTGGAACTGAAAAGCCCACTGGAGGACGACCCCGACTTTGTGCCCCGGGTGCTGGATGCAGTCCGCGCCGCCGGGCTCACCGATCGGCTCACCCTCATCTCCTTCCACCACTCCCAGTTACGGCAGGCAAAGCAGCTGATGCCCGAGCTGAAGGTAGGCGCGCTGACCTACGGCGCTTTCCTCAGCATGGTGCTGCCTCCGCCGGTGGTGTGGAAGGATCTGGGCCTTGTGAACAGCATGGATGAGCCCTTCAGCGAGGAAAACTGCATCGACCTGCGGAACAATCTCATCTACCGCACTGTGGCCGACAAGGTCGATATGCTCCGCGCCAACTTCCCCGGCGAGACCGTGGAGCAGGTCATCGGCCATCTGGAGGAGCAGGCAGATGTGGCTACCTACATCAAAACGCTGGATTTCCCCGTGGATATCGTCAGCTGCGAGTACCACACCGCCTACTTCAACCCCGAGCTTGTGAACCAGCTCCACGCCATGGGCATCCAGGCCGCGTTCTGGACCGTGGACACCCAGGACGCAGTCCGTTCCCTGCTGCCCCTTGGCCCTGACTGCATCGTCACCAACCGGCCTGACCGCGTGCGGGAATGGGTGAATGCGGAAATGAGGAAATAAAAAGATCACAAAACGTCCCCGTGCAGGATATCAAAACTGCACGGGGACGTTTTCTATGTCAGCACTGCATTATCTGATGTCTGGCATCGTTATGACGGTGCTCTCCTTGCGAGCACGCTCTGCGCAGAAGACCCCCAGATGTCCATTGATCGAATCTTTGATCGTTGTGCAGGAGATGGAAGGCTCCTCCCCCTGAAGCACATGAACAAAGTCCTCCACCAGCCGCAGGTCGCCGCCGCCATGAGAGCCTGTCATGCCGCTCTTATCTCCACCGATCTTCAGGTCTACCACTTCCTCGTTCCAGCCCTTCTCACTGGCGGTATCTATGGTGCGCACAGTGAAAACCGAATCGTCAAACACACCCTTGATCTCACCCTTTGTACCAATGATGTGGATATTGCGCTCCGGTTTCGCTGTGCCGCCGATCATGTTCAGGGTCGCAGTTGCGCCATCCGCAAAATTCATCAGCACCGATTGATGATCCACCACCGTATGTTCACAATCCCACACACAGCGTCCATGGATATTGTCTGTCATCAGCGACTTACGCTTGTCCTCCAGCGTCGGATTCTCAATATTCTCCAGGCAGTCCCATACATAAAACGCCCACCGATCCGGGTGATCCAGATAATGCTTTTTAGCAGAGTACAGACAAGTCTCCTCGCACTGGCAATCCACCAGGCAGCGCTTGCCTGCCCCTGCGGGCTTTTTGGCAGGATCAAACTGGAAGTCACTTCCAAAGCTTGCGATCTGTTTGGGCGAAACGCCGCTCTTCAGCCACATAATGAGATCCATGTCATGGCAGCACTTTGCCAGCAGCATCGGAGCCCCGCATTTTTCCTCGTTGCCCCATTTGCCGCGCACAAAGGAGACAGCCAGGTGATGGTAGCTGACATGTTCTGTGGCCTGAATATTGATAATGTCACCGATCTCCCCGCTCAGCAGTCTCTGCTTGATTGCGACATAGAAGGGCGCATACCGCAGAACGTGGCAGATCATCACCTTCCGCCCGGTCTCTTTTACAACCTTATATAAATAGTTTACTTCCTCCTCACTGATCGCGAAGGGTTTTTCCAGCAGCATATCATATCCTGCGCGCAGGAGCGGAACCGCAGTGGGCACATGCTGGCGGTCCATGGTTCCATTGATCACCGCGTCTGCCAGCTTGGGTCTTGCTGCCAGCTCCTCAGCACTCCTGAAGCACATCTCCTCCCCGAAGCCATGCATCTCCGCAACCTTCTTCCGCCGGATCGGATCCGGATCTGCTACGCCCACGATCTTCAGCTCGTCCGGGTGTTCCAGCGCATACAGGCTGTACAGGATCGCCCGATGGCCCGCGCCCACGATGATGGCTGTGATTTGCTTACTCATAGTTTCTCTCTTCCTTTCTTTTGAATGGATCTCCGATTCCAATTTTGTTTCCAGCATATCTTTTTGTGCCGAAATCGTCAAGGTGAAGGAGCATGACATTTCATCCCGCACCATGACAAAAGGAAGAATAATCGCATCTTTGTGGATATTGTGCAACAATCATGCTCAAAAATGAGAAAATCTTTTGTGCGTTTTGTATCGAAAAATGTTGCAATTTCAAAAAGGACATGATATGCTTCTGAGTAAGGAAAAACCACTGGTCGGCAGCGTACGAGCTGAGCGGAGGTTATGGAAGCATGGGGATCTTCCCCGTCCCATTCCATAAATCAAGGAGGAAAAGATTTTATGAAAGAAAGAAAAATCAGCAGACGCGCCGTATGCAGCGCTATGGTCGCTTCCCTGGCATTGGGTGTTCTGGAGGGCTGTGGCAGCTCTTCCTCTACGACTGCTTCTTCTGCTGCCGGTTCCGGAGCAGCTGCTTCCAACGAGCGCATCACCGTGCGCATCCTGAAATCCAAGGCCGCAAACGAAGTTGCTGCCGAGCAGATGGATGTCTGGAAGGTCCTGGGCGAAAAATTCAATATGGATTTTGAATTTGATAACCCCCCGCAGGACAATTACAACGAGCGCCTGAATCTCGTGATGATGGATGCACAGCTGCCGGACATCATTATGGATATGCCCACCACCGAAGTTCTGAAGTACGGCGAGTCCGGCGTGATCCTTTCCCTGAACGACTACATCGAGAACGACATGCCCAACCTGAAGAAGGAGATCGACAAGCGGGACGGTGTCGAAAAAGCACTGACTTACAGCGACGGCAATATTTATTATATGCCCATGCTGGATGAGAAGGTCTCCGGCAATATGCCCTACATCGTCCGCACCGACTGGCTGGAAAAGCTGGGCATCGAAAGCCCGGTCACTCTGGAGGATTGGGAGAATTACTGGCATCTGGTCAAGACCACCGATCTGAACGGAAACGGCTCCAATGACGAGGTTCCCTTCAGCTCCTATGATATGACCGGTCTGCGGAATTTCTGCACCGCATTCGGCTGCCTGGACGATTTCTATACTGACCCGGACGATGGCGGCAAGGTCCACTACGGCCCCATTGATCCCAAGTATAAAGAGGCTGTGACCTGGATGCATGATATGTATGAGAAGGGCTATATTGATCCCGAGATCATCACCATGGATTATGCCTCCTTCGTGCCCAAGCTCGCACAGAATACCATCGGCTCCTTCTACGGCCCTCTGGGTGGTATGCTGGCCGCCCAGAACGCCACCATGCCTGCTTCCTTCCCCGGCTTCCATGTGGAAGCAACCGTGCCGCCCAAGGGTACCGCACAGATCCATTCTTATATCGATCAGGAGCCGCGTGCAATCGCAGCAGCCACCATTACCGCAAGCTGCAAGAATGTTGACCGCGTGGTCGCTCTGCTGGATTACATGTACAGCGCCGAGGGCACCCTGCTGATCAACATGGGTATTGAGGGCACTCACTACACCATGCAGAACGGCAAGCCGATCTTCACCGATTATGTAATGAAGAACCCTGACGGCCTGTCTCCCAAAAATGCGATCGGCACCTTCACCTTTGCACAGAGCTCCGGCCCGTTCATTCTGAGCCAGGACGAGGTCACGCAGCTGGATGATGATGCTGTCAACCGCGCAAAGCAGGACTGCATCATTCCCTTCCTGGAAGAATCCAAGAAGTACGTCATTCCCGGCTCCACCTCCTTCTCCTCTGAGGATGATGCCGTCCGTCGCGCAGTGATGGCAGACGTGGATACTTACGTTGACGAGATGATCATCAAGTTTGTTTCCGGCCGTGAGCCGCTGTCCAACTGGGACACCTACGTTGAAAAGGTCAATGGCATGGGCATTGCAGAGGTCATCGATATCTACCAGAAGACTCTGAATGGCTGATGCCTCAGCAGGCACCTATTTTTTGATCCAGTAAAATAACGGCCGGGGCAGGAACACCCTGTTCCCGGCCTATTTTTTCCTGGGTTCTTCAGAACGAAAACAGGAGAATACCACCATGAAAACTGCCACTGCAGCAAAACCGATCACACTGCCAACAGCGAACCGCCTTGATCATGCCTGCAAAAAGTTCTGGCGCAGCCGCTATCTGCTTCTGATGCTGCTGCCCGCTCTGATCTGGTATATCGTGTTCATGTACGCGCCCATGTACGGCGCGCAGATCGCCTTCCGTGATTTCTCTCCCGTACTGGGCATCACGGGCAGCAAGTGGGTCGGCTTCAAATATTTCACCCAGTTCTTTAAATCCGAGTATTTTGGCCGTCTGATCAAAAACACACTTGGCATCAGCCTGTATTCAATTATTGTGGGCTTTCCCATTCCCATCATTCTGGCTCTGCTGATCAACGAAGTCCGCGGTAAATTCTTCAAACGCAGCGTACAGACCGTGGTGTATCTGCCCCACTTCATCTCCGCTGTGGTCGTTGTCAGTATTCTGAGCGCCCTGCTTTCTCCTTCCAGCGGCCTGATCAACCAGCTGATCACCACCTTTGGCGGTACGCCGATCCACTTTATGGCCGAGCCCAAGTACTTCAAGACGATCTATGTTCTTTCTGACATCTGGCAAAGCGCTGGCTATGGTTCCATTGTGTACATGGCGGCACTGACCGGCATCGACCCCTCTCTCTACGAGGCCGCCACCGTTGACGGTGCTTCCAAATGGGACAAGCTGATCCACATCACGCTGCCCGGCCTGCTGCCCACGATCATCATCATGCTGATCCTCCGCATGGGCTCTATTTTCTCGGTCGGCTATGAAAAGATCATGCTGATGTACAACCCCGCAACCTATGAGACTGCCGATGTGATCTCCACTTACGTTTACCGCCGTGCCTTTGAGAGCGGCGATTACAGCTTCTCCGCGGCTGTGGGCCTGTTCAATTCTGTGATCAATTTTACCATTATCATGCTGTTCAACAAGTTCAGCAAAAAGATCAGTGAGGTGAGCCTGTGGTGATGAAAAAGAATATTGATGCGATGAATCACCCCACGAAAGTGAAGGAAAGCATCGGAGAACGAATCTATACCATTGTTGTGTATCTGCTGCTGATCCTGATCAGCGCAACCATCATTCTGCCGCTTCTGCACATCATCAGCGGCTCGTTCAGTGATCCCATGCAGCTGCTGACAGGCAAAGTTTCCTTCTGGCCCAAAGGCTTTACGACCTCCATGTATGAGAAGGTTCTGAAGGATGCCAGCATCTGGACGGGTTATCTGAACACGATCCTGTATACCGTGCTGGGCACCCTGATCAGCGTGACCCTTACCGCCTGCGCCGCCTACCCCCTGTCTCGCAAGGATCTGTTCGGTCGCAATATCTTTATCAGCCTTTTCATCTTTACCATGTTTTTCAACGGCGGCATGATCCCCACTTACCTGATCATTCAGAAGCTGGGCATGCTGAATAAGATCTGGGCGCTGGTACTGCCTTCCGCCATCAGTACCTATAACATGATCATCATGCGCACCTTCTTTGAAAACACCATCCCGAATGAGCTGATCGAGGCCGCAGCCTTAGACGGCTGTAACGACATCACGACCTTCTTCCGCATTGTTCTTCCGCTCTCCGGTGCAGTGTTCGCCGTTATGGCGCTGTTCTACGGCGTTGCGCAGTGGAACAGCTGGTTCCCGGCATTGCTGTACATTCGGGATCGTTCTCTGTACCCTTTGCAGATGATCCTGCGTGAGGTCCTGATCCAAAGCGACATCGGCAACATGGCCGGTTCCACCGGTGATGTCGAGGTCATCGGCGATGGTCTGAAATATGCCACCATGGTGGTTTCCACCCTGCCGATCATGTGCCTGTATCCGTTCCTGCAGAAGTACTTTGTTGCCGGTGTTACCATTGGCGCGGTCAAGGGCTGATGGGAGGATACCACACCATGCAATCACATGATCTTTCCTTGCCTGCGTGGGGCCCCTACACCAAACGATACAGCGGCATTTCCCATGTTCCTGCGGCCAACGATGGCGTTCGATTTGACCTGTCCGTTTTTCCGGGAATGTATCGCCGCCGGGTCGATGTGCCCAATGTACGGTTTGAAAGCGGCTTTCACCCCTGGGCTGCGGCTCCGGATCTGAGCTGCTACACGTTCCGCCACGAGCTCCTGTGGAAGGATCAGCTGTATGCAGACATCTCTTTTGCTCCCTTGGGGGAGGATGCCCGGTTGATCCGTGCCGAGCTCCACAACAATACCGATGCTCCGCAGAATCTGGTGCTTCATTATATGGCATCCGCCTGGGATCCCGTTCCTTCCTACCGCGGCTTCTCCCTGCCGGGCTGTGAGGTATCCCTGCCGGAAAACGCGGCCTTTGTCTGGGCAAAGGATTATGACACCCTGGATTTTTCCATCCACCGTCCCAATGAATGCCTGACCTGGGATGGTCTGCGCCGGGGCGAAGAAGCCGTTCCCGGCTTTGGTCAGGGATACGGCATTGGCACGGGGTTCGGCTGTTCCGAAGGCAAAGGACCTTTTGGGCAGGTCATGCCCAGCGGAAAAGGGGACACCGTTACCTTTACGCTTTCCCTTACCGCGTCCCTGCATACCCCCTGTCTCTGTGTACGATATTGGAATCCGGCAGATGAGAGTTCCGAGTACGATGTCAATGGTCAGGATACGCTGCGGCTGCCGCCCTGTCAGAAGCCTTCTATTGCCATCCTGCCGCTGAATGCTTCCATTCCCGCCGGGAAATTCACTCTGACCCTGACTGCTGCCGGTGTTGGAGGGGCAAAGCTGGATTGTCTCGCTCTGTGCGAGCAAGCGGACGCTGGTAACTTTACCGTCACCCTGCGTGGAGATGGCTTCCGGCCTCAGGCCGAGCCCGCCGCAGATGAGAACTATCTGACCCTGCAGTATCCCCACATTCAGGAGTGCTACGGGATCCTGTGGGATGATATCACCACCCATATTCGCACGATTGAAAACGATGAGCTGGATATCTTTCTGCGTGACACCGTACACGACCATGTAAATGCCACGCTGCGCGGCAACGGAAAAGGGCATTACGTCAATCTCTTTATGGGGCCGATCCCCTTGGAGGCAGGACAGACAAAAGTGATCTATGGAGCGGTCTGTGCCGCTCCGGATGCTTCTGCCGCCGCGCTGCGCTGCCATGAGCTGCTGACGCAGCGCTGCGATTGGGAGCATGTATGGCAGCAGGCTTCTGCATCCCTTGCAGCACCGCCCGCTCTACCGGCTGCCGAATCGCTTGCCTTGGGCCAACAGTTGATGAATGCTGTTCTCTGCACCAACGTTGTGTATCCGGTGTACACGCGGGGACAGTATATCCGCCACTACACTCCTGGACGCTGGTGGGACTGTGTCTACACATGGGATTCCGGATTCATTGGAATGGGCCTGGCTCAGACCAGCCTGCGCAATGCCTTTGACTGCCTGAACACCTACCTGATGCCCCCGGATTCTGTGGACGCTGCTTTTTTGCACCATGGCTCCATGGTGCCAACGCAGTTTTATCTGTATGCCGAGTTGTTGAATCGCACCAGCAGCAGAGAACTTGCCGCCTACTGCTATCCGCGCCTAAAGCTGTACTACCGCTTCTTCACCGGGCAGGAAGGCGGCTCCACTACCGCCAACCTGCACAGCGGCCTGCTGCGTCCCTGGGATTATTTCTATAATTCTGGTGGATGGGACGATTATCCCCCACAGCAGGAGGTCCATCGCCGCCGTTTGCAGGCCAGCTGCGCGCCCGTGGTCACAACTGCCCATGCGATACGCTGTGCCAAGATCCTGGCGTACACCGCCCGCCTGCTGGGAGAGGCAGCCGACGCAGATGCTTTTGATGCCGATGCGCTTCGCTTGGGGCGCTCCCTGCAGACTGCATGGGACGAGGAAAGCGGTTACTTCGGGTACCTCCTGCACGATCCCTCTGGTGATGCTGCAGATATTTTGCGCACCGAGCAGGGTCTGAACTATGATATGGGCATGGATGGCGCTTCGCCGCTGTTTGCAGGTGCCTGTACAGAACCGCAGAAGGAACTTCTGTGGCAGAAGCTGCAGAGCCCGGAACACCTGTGGTGTGCCTGCGGCCTTTCTACCGTGGATCAGAGTGCGCCGTACTATCGGCGTGACGGCTACTGGAACGGCGCTGTATGGATGCCTTACCAGTGGATGTTCTTCAAATCTGCACTGGATGCGGGCCTTGCCGATTTTGCTTACCGCATTGCCGACACCGCTCTTACCCTGTGGCAGAACGAGTGTGCCGAAAGCTACTGTTGTTTTGAACACTTTATGATCGAGAGCCGCCGTGGTGCCGGCTGGCATCAGTTCAGCGGGCTTTCTTCTCCCATTGTACAGTGGTTTTCCGCTTACTACCGCCCCGGCACCCTCACGACCGGTTTTGATGCCTTTGTCCGGCATACGGATTGGGCACCGGACAACAGCGCCTTAAATGCCACGCTGGATTTTACCGCAGCGGGCCGCAGCACTGTTCTGGCTGTTCTGCAGCCGGGCTCCAAAGCTGTTACAGCCTCTGTTCCCTGCACCGTGACCACACGCCATGATGGGCTGCTTGAGCTGACCTTTGCATTGGATGCTCCCTGCACTGTTACCATAAGCATCCATCCCTGAATCCACCTGTAAAAAAAACGAACGATGTCTGTCCGAATGGGCTGACATCGTTCGTTTTTTTTTTGCGCTGAAATCAGTTGTCTCCTTTGCGAACTGCAGAAGGCGAGAGCTGATACTTCCGCCGGAATGCCTTATAGAATGTATTCGCTGTGGAGAAGCCGCACTGTTCTGCAATATCCGTAATATTCAGATCTGTCGTTCTCAGCAGCTGCATCGCATGATCCAGACGCAATTCTTCCACATACTCTGTATAGCTCTTTCCGGTTTGCTCCTTCAGGAATTGCGAAAGATACTTTTTAGAGATCTTGAACTGCTCCGCCGTCATCGCCGCATTGATCTCCGGATTCTGGAAATTCTGTGCCAGCCAGTCCAGAATATTCTTTTGAAGCGCATCATTGTGGCTATGCTTCAGGAATTGCACATGATTGCAGATCTCCACACAGCAGTCCTGCAACCGGCTCAGCATCTGGCGGGCAGTCAGTTTAGAGTCATAACTGCACAGATAGGCGATATCCGGACAGCATACCCTTTCCGCCGTGTTCAGCAGAATGCCGCCTGCCGTGTAAAAATCCTGCTTGAAGTTTTCCGGGTCCAGATTATCCACCGAGAACAGTTCACTCAAAAGCGAAACCGCTTCTTCCGTGCATCCGGAAAGCAGATACTCCCGAAGCCGCGCTGCATTGGTTGCATTGACCGTGGTACCGCGCTGCGCACTGCTGTTCCCCAAATAGCAGATTTTCTGTGTTGGATCCGCATAGGCCGCCACATTGCGGGCCTTCCAGTAAATATCTGACAGCTGCTCCATTTTCTCAAAAGGATCGCTCAATATCAGGGGGGTTGTCAGATGCAGCGCATCATACAGCTGCTCTGTACGGAAACACATTTCCCGCAGTTCCTCTGCTTCATCCGTTTCCTGCGTCAGGATCACCAGGATCAGGTCATCTGCCGTTGCCTGTACATAAAATCTCTGCCCGTAAATTTGACGTATCTGCTCTGACACCACCACAGTACGCAGCTCTTCTTTCAGTGAGCACTCGGCGTTTTCCTGAAGAGACGGGATCAGCAGCAGGAAGTTATAGGCTTTCAGCTGCACCGCATCCGTCAGCTGCTGAAGGGTTTCCTGACTTACAGACCCTGTGCGCAGCAAAATTTCCATTTTGCCGTGTTCCAGCTCGCTGCGTGAATGCTCCAGTTCCCGCGCCAGTTCATGCTGGCTGTTTACATTACGGAGAAAGATCTCATTCAGCACTTTCCGTGATGCCAGATCCGATTCGTCCAGCGTATCCAGCATCGGACGCAGGCTGTTCATATCCTCCAGTGTCATGCAGACGCTGATCAATACACAGCCCAGAACGCCCACGATCAGATACAGACAAATTGCACGCTGTACTGCCAACAGACCCGCTTCGTAGAGCGACGGCGGCATTCCAATGACCGCCGTTGCATTCAGAGATGCCACATATCGCGTTGCCATCAGATAGCGCTTTCCCTGATAGGTCTCCCAACCCGTATCATCACTCGTCAGGGAAAGTGTCGTTCCGTCATAGTTGTTTCCCGCCAGGATCGTTCCGTCATCGGAAATCAGGCAAAAAAGGCCTTCCTCGCGCCATTGCTGCTGCGAGAGGAACATCGAAACGACATCTTTTTCCTTGATCAGCACCGTCATTGCGCCGCAAAGGCGGCCTGCCGTGTTCACATAGGGCTGATATACTGTGATATATGAATTGCCATAGCTGGAATGCATCAGTTTGACAATATGGGCGGGCTTTATCGTCATTACGTCGATCTGATTCTGTGCATCCCATTCCTCCTGAGACACATCCTCATACTCAAGTGCTCCCGGGTAAAAATTGCTATGGCTTTCATACGCGCTCCGGTCATCCAATATGATGCCATTCCGCTCAAATGTAATATAGCTGTATGTGATCACAGAGGAATCGTAGGTCTTATCCTGTAACGATTTGCTTGCTCTCGTCAGTGTCTGATAATCTCCCAGAATACTGTTATCATAACTGCTGGCAAGCAGAGTATACTCCGTTTCGCTGAACAATTTGTTCGTTGTACTGCGGATGTTGCTCAGGCATCGCTCCAACTGGGTGGTGCCGATCGCCAGCATTTCCATCGTGCTGGAGGATTGCGCTTGGATCGTCTGGCGGATCATCAGGCTATACAGAGGAACCACGACCAGGAAGAACCCAACCGGAATACAAAGATACCTTAAAAGCCTTCGGATCCAGTTTCTAACAAACAGTCTCTTACGCATCTGCAAAAGCTCACTCCAAGCAATGATGATTTCTATGGAACTGTTGGCTGCACCTGTAAGGCGTTTATAGAGCTGGTGCATGTTGCACAGCTCCTCCCTCCGCAATTTCGCAGCATCTTTCTAATTATTTTACCACAGAAGGATTTTTTCCTCAACATTTTTATTGATTTGTAACAAAAATCCACTTTATCACTATGATTTTCAATGCTTGAAAATCTCTGTCAGATGGTCTATCACTTTGCTCCGCAAACCGTGTTGTCGTTCAAAGCCACTACCCGGGGCCTGATTGTCTGAGGGAACTCGAATCCCTGGCCCTCTGATTAAAAGAGAGTAATTCTCAGGATAACTTCGTCTTTATATTCACCAAATTTACCGATAACGCGTTATTTTCGTCTCATTCAGTTACAGACTACTCTGCATTGTTTCTGTGCATTGTCGCATTTTTGTCGCGCATTTTTACAATACTATAAATAGGACTTCATTTATTTCCCAGCTTACAGTTCCTTAGCAGATTTTTCTCGTAGGATATATAATAATTTTCAATTTCGATTGTGCTGTAATTGGACAGATCTCATATGGAAAGATTTCCATTGTCGCGCAAAAAGTTACTGGCTCAGATGCTAAATTTCTCCGGACGTGATTTTGAGCCATGGTGTGGGAAATGGAGTCATTTATGTTTGATATAGAACAATTCTATTCATTCCGAGTCACATCAATTACCATTTATATAAGAAAACCGCGTGAACTGCCAGAGCTATAACTCTACGCTCTGACTGATCCACACGGCTCTAAAATATTTATTTCAGCTTTGCGAGGATCTCGTCTGCCGTCATACCGGATGCAAGCAACTTCTTCAGCACAGCTTCGGCCTCGATCTTCTTAGCAGCTTCGGCAGCTTTGGTTTCGGCTTTGACCTTTTTAGCTTCAATTCTGGCGATTTCTTTGTCAATAGTTTTCAGCTCGGCTTTCTTGGTTTTCAGGTCAGCTTTCAATGCATCGATATTGGCAGTGATAGATGCAATTTCGACGGTAGCGGCTTTCTTTGCAGCCTGCTTTTCAGTGATCTGTGCGGCAAAGTCAACGGTCGATTTTACGGTCTTGGGCTTGTTCTTGCTACCTTTGGGACGGGGCATAGGGGACACCTCCATTCAGTATTTATAACATAAGTATAGCATTACAAATATTGGATGGCAAGAAATATCGATCAGCAGAATATGCGTTAAACAGCGTAGCCCTGTGCCTTGATGACATCCATCACCTGAGAAACGTACCTCTGGCAGGTGTCGTGGTCGGGGGCCTCCACCATCACGCGGACCACCGGTTCAGTGCCGGACTCCCGGACAAGGATGCGGCCAGTATCGCCCAGTGCCTCGGCCACCGCCTTGACAGCAGCCTGCACGGCAGCATCGTCCTGCGCAGCCTTCTTATCGGTCACACGGACATTTTCCAGCACCTGCGGGTAGATCTTCAGCGGGGCGGCCAGCGCACTCAGGGGCTTCTTCTTGGCCAGCATGACCTCCATCATCTTCAGGCTGGTCAGGATGCCGTCACCGGTGCTGGCGTACTTGGA
The DNA here is from genome assembly GCF_023347315.1 of Faecalibacterium sp. I2-3-92. Classification (GTDB taxonomy): domain Bacteria; phylum Bacillota; class Clostridia; order Oscillospirales; family Ruminococcaceae; genus Faecalibacterium; species Faecalibacterium duncaniae. Next base: position 533,135 of record NZ_CP094470.1, on the reverse strand, counting down.
GAAGATGATGTGGCCGCTCTGCTCACCGCCGATGCGGCAGCCGTTCTTGGCCATATACTCGTAGACATACTTGTCGCCCACGGCAGTCTTGGCGTAGCCGATGCCCTGCTCGTCAAAGGCCTTGTACAGGCCAAAGTTGGACATGACCGTGGTAACGACGGTATTGGTCAGCAGTTTTCCGCGCTCCTTCATGTAGCAGCCGTAGATGTACAGGATGTGGTCACCGGTGATCACATCGCCCTTTTCGTCCACGCAGAGGCAGCGGTCTGCATCGCCATCATAGGCAAAGCCCACATCCAAACCCTTTTCCACCACAAACTTCTGCAGACCCTCGATGTGGGTGGAGCCTGCGTTCAGGTTGATGTTCAGGCCGTTGGGCTGGTTGTTGATGACATAGGTGTCTGCGCCCAGCGCATCGAACACGCTCTTGGCAATGTTCCAGCTGGCACCGTTGGCGCAGTCCAGACCCACCTTGATGCCCTTGAAGGAATAGATACCCAGGCTGATCAGGTAGCCCATGTAGCGGTTGCGGCCCGCCACATAGTCCACGGTGCAGCCGATATGCTCCCGGTGGGCAAAGGGCAGCTCCGGCCAGTCCTGATCAAAGACATGGAGCTTGCCGTCGATGTAGTCCTCCACCAGCAGCAGGGTCTCCTCCGGCATCTTTTCGCCGTAGCAGTCGATCAGCTTGATGCCGTTGTCGTAGAACGGGTTATGGCTGGCAGAGATCATAATGCCGCAGTCAAAATCATCCACGCGGGCAATGTAGGCCACGCTGGGGGTGGTGGTGACGTGCAGCAGGTAGGCATCTGCGCCGGAAGCGGTCAGGCCCGCCACCAGGCTGTACTCGAACATATAGCTGGAGCGGCGGGTGTCCTTGCCAATGACGATGCGGGCAGGCTCGTTGTTGCCGTTGCGCTCCCGCAGTGCATTATAATACCAGCCCAGAAAGCGGCCTACCTTGTAGGCGTGGTCGGCGGTCAGGTTCACACCGGCCTCACCACGGAAGCCATCGGTTCCAAAATATTTTCCCATTACATTTTACCTATTCTAAGAGTGAATTGACGATTATGTGTTTTAGCCGGAATAAAATTCCGTTGCCTGCTGCTCACCACGGAGAGGTAGCATATTGGGACGGCATGCCATGCTTTAGCATGGCCAAATTTGTTGTTTGAAATCGCCAACATTCACCAGATTTTTTAGACATTTGTGCACATATCCTAAATAGACAGAGTTGCTATACGTTATCTTCCTAGAGATGGAGTGAGAAATCACCCCTTCAAAAATCGTTTCAGCGTTCTTTTCAGTGGCATAGGAATCAGCTGCTTTATGTATGAACACAGCGATGGCTTCTTCAGGTATCCTTGTGCCAACTGCGGAATCATGAGAGAATCCATCTGCATCATGAATGCATCCCTCTGCTCCGGTTTTTTGCAGGACTTCACCAGCGATGGATTTCCGTACAGTGCCTTCTCCAAGGAGACTGGTTCCATCACAATTTTTCCCTCTATCGCCTTGAAAACTGTTCTTCCCATAATGGAATGACACAGTACAAGAGATAAGCCCTTATCATCATCCAATTCTGGACACACACTGTCGCAGCCCCAGAAATCTGCAAGGGTAATATCGCTGACACGATTCTTCTTTTTAAATGCACAAGCGTAACAAGATGGCCTTAAGCAGAGGTTCTGCAAGAACATCTGCATGAACAAGTCCTTGGATAGGACTTGTTCGTACGCTGTATTGTTTGCAAATTCAAACAATACAGCGTACGTTTTCCAGCCATATTTTTTATGTCTGAAAAACGTTCGCTGCGCAGCAGCGCCTGCGCAATTTTCTCGATAGGAAACATACTTCTCCCATAATTTGGCACTTGGTACACCGTGGCAGATCAAATCCACACACAGCAGGTTTTCGTATTCCCTTCGGAGATATCTGTGCAGTCCTTCGATTTCACAAGGCGTTCCAGAAAACAATACTCTACGCCCCTGTTTCAATGCATTTTCCGCCTGCCGGTATGTGCTTCCAATCTCGCTCTGTAGGTACTTACTTCCACGCAGCTTCCATAAATCCTCTTGTCGCTCCACTGCAATATGCTGCGCTTTGCGGCAGTCCTCACTCATTGCAGCACCGAATACAACTCCACTATTTTGCAGAATCTCTTCTGCCAGCAGTGAAAAAACACCCCCTGAGGAGCTCTCCAAGCGTTGCTCCGTGTTTTTGCTGTATGCCGCATAGGCATCTGGTTCTCCTGTCGGTTCCGGCGAAGTATTTTTTATCGGACAGACATGCTCACATGCGCCACACGCAATACACGTATTTTCGTCAATTACGGGATATAAAAATCCTTCACCATCTGCCTGCATGGTAATGCACCCTTTGGGGCATGCCTGAGCACAAGCTGAACAGCCGCAACACGTACTCCATTCTTCCAAATCAATATGTTTACGCAAGATGTCCCTTCACTTTCTCTTCTAGTTTTTCCCACAAGATACAAAGTGGTTTTTCTCCCAATTCACGCAGTTTTTTTCCATACTGAACAATGAGCTTTTGTTTCCCACCTCGTACTGCTGCAATAAACATACTTCTTGTGCATTTTATCTGAATTCTTTCTTTCCATGAGCACTTTTCATCCTCCGGCATTTGCCTAATTGCATCGACAGTTTCTGTCAGCAGAATTTGAAAGTTTTTTTGTCGGTTGATCAGCTGTTCACACGTTCTCTTGGTTCTGGAATGGCTATCAAAATGTTCCACACACTTAAACAATGGTTTCTCGATATAACCTGCTTTAAAGTTATAGGCAAGCGGAAGCATCAGTTGCCAATTCTGTCCTTCTCTGCTTTCAAAAATCTGTCCGGTTGGAATTGCCTCACGAAGTGCGCTCATTCGTGTCATAATTGTGCCCGGGCCAAAAACGACATTATTTTCATAGATCAAATCACTGAAGAGATCATCTTTTTCTGCCGGTTTTTCACGTTTCATGATTCCCTTCACATGGTCTAGTTGCCCTGCCTCTACGATTTCCCCTTGTGCCAAAACAAATCCGCATTCCGGATGTTGTTCCAGAAATTGCACTTTTTCTTCCGTATTCGTGGGAAGCATAATATCGTCTGAGTCTATCCACATAAGGTACTCGCCGCTTACATCTTTTAATCCACGGTTGATTGCTGCTGCTTGTCCTTGATTGACCGTCTGTCGCAACAATTTCAACACAATATCCGCCTGACAAAATTTTTTTCGATAGCTCTCTACGAGTTCTACCGTATTATCCGTAGAAGCATCATCGACAAAAATCAATTCCAGCGGTCGGTATGTCTGTGACAAAACCGATTCCAGAAAGGGTGATAAGTATTTTGCGCCATTGTAGCAGGGGGAAATTATCGAGACCAGTTTTTTCATTTTGCAAACACCTTGCTTTTTATTTTCGCTGCAGCTTTTTGCAGCATCGTTTTAACATACGCAAATTCTTCTGAGTTTTTTGTAGCAAAAAAAAGTATCGCTGCGGGCATTATCACTGCTACCACAAATATTACTATAAAGCGAATAATATCATTTTGCACAGGCAGCTTCTGAATAAAAAGCTCCATACCAACAGCAATCAGAAAAATCAGACATACACGTTTGACATAGTTCTGATAATACTCTTTTGAACTTGTAAAAAACACATATTTGTAGACCATATATGGCCGCACTAGATTCGGAACAAGGCTGCTGACAAGCGTTCCTACGTATACACCTTTCAGTCCCCACATAATTGCTCCAACCACCGAAACAACAATATTGATGACAGATTGTACAATCGGACACCACCAGTCTTGCTCATATATGCCTGCGGCGCTTTTGATATTTCCCAAAGGAACACGTAATCCGGTAAAATAGTAATTTACACAAAGCAGAACTATTGTTGCCTTATCTACAAGCATTTGTGGACCAATCCAAATTGTCACAAAAGGTGCCAACAGGCAGTACAAACAGATTGCACTCCACCCATAAAACATAAATGCGAGATAGTCGTATTTTTTATAAATCGCTCGGCGCTTTTCCGGTGTTTCTGTTGCCACAATGTTTCCAAGCCCCGCCACCGCAGCACTGAAAAAGGAACTGATCATACTATTTACAAAATTTATGATCAACGTAAAATTGGACACAAGACCAAGCGACGCAATGTTCACAAATGCGGATGTAATGATGCTGTCCGTCTGATTGATTGCCACATCTCCCAGTTTATGCGCCATCATTCCTTTAATTTTGGTATAAATGATCTTTTTATCCGCTTCCGGAAGCTGTTCATTATTTTTTTCTCGGATGTAGGGGTAATATCTTCCGGTAGCATAATTCTGAACAGCTTTTCCAACAAACTGGACAAGTGCTCCAATCAGAAGATAAACAATAAAATTCTTGTAAATCAGAAGTACTGTGATTTGCAGAACAGACGTTGCCACCTGAATCACAGTGTTAATATTGGTTATGATGTACTCACGTTGATCCGCACTCAGAAGAGTCGTTTTATACGTCAGAAGATAAGATGTCACCGTATTGAACAGATAAATGCTATAAATGAGCCGAACATGCTCGATTCCGTCTGCATCTTTGATAATAACATTTAAAAAAGGAATAATCGCAACGCCAACTACCGTTACACTTGCTGCAACCATCCGATACGCTGACCGATAGAAGTTTATAATCTGTCGAATTTTTTTGGTATCATGTTCCGCAAGCGGCTTGTATAAACTAAAGCTGATTGCTCCGCCAATGCCCAGTTCAGCCAAAGACAGCATTCCTAGGATATTGGTAAAGAGTCCATTCACACCAAGGTATACACTACCTAATGTATAAATAAAAACGGTTTGCGATGCAAAAGCAAGTAGTGCTTTTACTAGCGTGCCCATCATTGACCAAGCAAAGTTCTGCATCGCATAAGCGGTTCTGCTCCGCAGTTGTTTTTCTTCCTTCATTTACAACAAAGTCCTTTTCAAAAATGCGTAAGATTCCAATCTGCTCTTTTCCAGCTTCTCTTGAACTGCGCTCCGAAGTTCAAGAGCATCATCCTCTTCTTCTGACGGAATTGTTCCGTTTCCTACATAGTGGTTTTGCAATTCATATTCCTTTAAAAAATCATTTATTCTTGCATTTATAGAATAAGTGCTATTCCGCTCATCTCTGTCAAAGGCAAAAAATTTCTTATTATAAATTGTTGAGAAGACGACCGCATGAAATGAATCCGTGAAAACATATTCGGCATGATGGATCAGTGCCACTACATCTTCCGGTCCATAGTTATAAATACCGTTGCCATATTGGTTAAGCGCAATATCTGCCTTTCTTGCGTATCCCATAATGTACGGCAGATAAATCAATTGCAAATTTCTTTTTTTACAAAACTCTACTGCATTTTCACGAGATTTTTCATTTTCCCCCAGAAAATAGCAAAACACATAAGGATCCTTTGGAACCACCTCCACTTTTTCCAGTGTCGTCCATTCCTCTGCATCGAGAAGAAGCGTCGGATCAAGCACCACTCTTGCATCTATATCTTCTGTCTTTTTCAAATAGTCTGCGGTACTTCTCTCTCGAACACTTATATAAGAAATATTGCGGATATTATTTGAGAACTCCTTCTTTTCTGTTACTGTCTCAGGAAGCCGTCCCATGCTGGCTGCATAAGAAATTCTCGACTTGTTCTTATCGGCAAATTGTAAGTAATATGCCGGATGCATCAAATTCCCGGGATGCCAGATTACATCACTTCCGCACACAAAAGCGTCATAGATCTCATTTACTTTTGTCAGGGTCGTATCAGTATAAATATCTTGCGAATGAGGTATTATTTTTTCAAATTCTTTAAATCTTTTCCATTGAAGATCAATTTTTCTCTGTTCTTCCGCATTTGTCTCTTTTTTTATTTTAAGTATTTTCTCTGTGATCTTCTTCACCAATTGTTTGGGCGGGCAATGAAGGATCTGTTCAACTTTCAGCCTCACCGCTAGCACTCTAATCTTCGGGTCTTCCAAAACCGGTCTGTAGCAGATTTGTTCTGCCTTTACCTCAAGTTTTGATAATGCCACGCACATTGCGTACGACTGCAGAAGTCCGCCAATATTTCGGCTTCCGTAATAATGTGTAATTATACCTATTTTTTTCATTGTGCTATACTCCCATAAATGTTCCACGCACACTCAATTTCAGCATTATGCAACATCTCAAAATCGTTTTCTCTCAAAAAAACAGCTCATAGTGTCTCATGAAATCTGCATTCATGTTCAAAAATCTTGCAAAAACAATAAGAAACATTATAAAAATCACGCACGCTACGATTGTACCGTTCTCTTTCCTCTCAAATATTTTTCCGTATTTTGCAACCGCATAGCTATTTGCAATAGCAAAGTATTCTGTCATCCGCACAACCAGCGCTTGCGGAATCGATCCAATCAGAAAGCCCATCACTCCAATATACAAATATTTCTCAGAACCATCTTTCCTGTTCCGAGTGAATTCGAGATAGAGCAACACCACAAAGCACAATCTCAGAATAAAGTTTATGGCATTTGATGATTCCCCTGCTGCATTCAGATACATACTGTAACGTGTATCGACATAATTTGCCATGAAGTAAAGAATATACGATATCAGCCTTTTTCCAGCAAAAAACACAATCACACCTATCAAAAGACTCCCTGGAACAATTTTTCGAGCCGGAAGTTTCCGAATCACCCACAACGCAATAATTGCCGCAATTGCAATATAGGCCGATGTATGAAGCAGTGTTGCCAAATATAGTAAAAGTGCTTTTTTTATGAGAGCGTGCTTTTTAAATTTATGTTCCAGCACAAACCAGACAACAAGATTTGCCAGATTCTGTCGCAATAGAACGCAAAAGAACCAAATCATTTGCTGTGAAAGATATGCAAATAAAAAAAGCCCCTTTTCTTGCTGTTTAAGCTGCATATCCTCTATAATCAGAATTAAAATTCCAAAACTCAGCGTTACATAAACCACTTGAAAAAACTCATAGGTCGGTACAATTGTTTTTATAACTGATGCCAGTAGAGTAAAGAGCCACCCAAATCCCCATTTGTCTTGAATTTCTCTTTGAAATACGAAAGGATTCCACTCAACCTGCAATAATTTCGGCACTGCCGTGTGGAACCACTCCTGATATACCTGTGCGTCGCTTCCACCTAAGTCTATGTTACGAAATGCAATTAGAAACCACAGCACTATAATGGCTGTTGTGTACAATACTTTTGATTGTTTCGGTCTACACCAAGCAGAATAGAACAATACGCAATCAATCACAAGAAAATAAATCACACCAAACCCTCATTATTTCAGATACTTTCTCTTCCAGTAACTGTATAGCATCATACCCGGCAAAGCAGTCAACATCATTCCCACCGGTCTGCCACTTGTGGAAAGTGCTCTTTTAAAAGAATACCCCGCGCACTTTGCATAGACCCAATACAGTAATTCTTCTTTAATGCGCACAACCACACAAACTTTATTGTTAAGATACATTCGGCAGTCATCCATCATTCCCAATGGGCATTTCATCCGCAGGGCACGTCCGCTTTTTGTCAAGCCACCCTCCAGATACTCACATATGTAAATCGTTTTATTTCTGTACACGGTTTTGTAGTTCATGGCCAATGTGTTCCAAAACCATCCTTCAGAGAAAAATCTTTCACCAGGATAAACCGGAAACGAGTATTTTTTCAGGAAATCCGTCCTCACAACTTCGCACCGATCTCCTTTAATCCTTCGATTTACCAAGTAATGAATGTCATCATCAATGTAGATATCCTGTGCATTTGCAACACTCAGATGACTTCCATCCTTTTTCCCTCTAAAGTAACTCATACCGCAAATATCCGCACAATTTCTATATAAAGGCCATTCTTTTTCAACGGTTTCTATTGCGTCATCTGTCAAATAATCGTCACTATCAAGAATCAGAACAACTTCACCTTTAATATATTCGTGAGCAAAATTCAGCGCAGTGTGCTTTCCTCCGTTTTCTTTTTTGTGGTATTCCCACTGAAACGGAAGATCATAGTTTTTTAGCTTCTCGAAAATAGACTCTGTGTCATCCGTACTTCCATCATCAATTACCAACCATTGGAAATTTGTGGTTGTTTGACTGTAAAGACTTTCAATTAATTTAGGAAGTGTTTTAGCACGGTTATAGGTCGGAGTCAAGATTGTCATCATTACAGTATAGCTCATATATTACATACCAACCAAGTTTCATCATTAGTTTTCTCAACAAATGGGAGCATTGAATAAATATCGCAAGAAAATCCAAAGCATACAAGAGCGCTACAGCTTTAGTTCCTCTTCATAAATCCAATCACTCATACTCTCTTACTCTTTAGATCCCTTTATCCCTCTCAGGAAATAAATTGAGTGTTCTATTATTTTTCCAAGGATTCCCTGTTCTTTCATGAGACTATATTCTCCCATGATTTCATCCGCACTTCGAAACAGCGATGCGTATTTCTTTAAGAAGTCTTCCAAATATGCAAAGTCTTGTTCCTGCATATTATTAGGATAGACAAATGTATACACACCCTGCAATGGAAGTTTATGGGGCGTATCAAAAAGTGTCGGCAGGAAATCAACACCATCTCTTTGGTACGGATGAAGGGCATATCCGTCCGAAATATACATGGAGCACTCTTCCGTTTTCATTGATGCAATCGCCTCAACGGTTGCTTCATCATAGGTATGGCAAGGAGCAAAAAAACAGGTTGGAGTTAACCCATGCCCCTTGAGTATCTGATATCCCTGCTTCAACATTTCATACTGTTCTGTACTACTTTTCCCTGCCCATTCTGTTTTACTGGAATGTGAAAGCTGGTAGTATCCTCTGGGCTCGTGAAAATGCAGCTCGTGATGTAAACCATGCAATGCGATCGTCCAGCCTTTTTTCTGCCATTCACATGCTTTTTCCCAAAAGTTCTCATCTGCAACTGCAACAAAATCCGGATCACGATTTTCAGGAATCACACCGACGATCGGTCTGACTTTATATTTATCCAGAATTCTTTCTATTCTTGCCCATTTCTCCGCGTTCATCTGTGGACACGCATCATCCAATCTAATACAATACTCCACTTTTTTACCTTTCCGTTGCCACTTCATACGTTTTCCGAATCTCATCCGCATATTTTTTCATATCGACATATCGTTTGCTTCTCAGCACTGCATTTGCCGCTGCACTTGTATATCGCACATTGTCCTGAAGCAATTCAATAATTGCATGGGCATATTCCTCCATTGAGCTACACTTTGCGCCACAGGTGCTGTCTACAATATCGTTCAACCCGCCAACGCCACTGCACACGACAGGCTTACCAAGGCACATGCCTTCTACTGCCGCTAATCCAAAGCCCTCCCATGTAGAGGGCATCACCATGATTTTTCCTGCATTCAGATACGGATAGGGATTGCTTTGAAATCCAACAAGTTCAATTATATCTTCCAACTCGTGGCTACAAATGTATTCCTTGACCTGCGTCATCAGTTCACCGTCTCCGATCATCCTTGCTGTAATGTTGGGAAACAGTCTCTTTACTTCACACACGATTTTGCAAAATTCCAACGGATTCTTCGGCAACGACATCCTGCCCAAATACACCAAATCCACTGGCTTACAGTCACTTTTTTCCTGTGCTTTTTGGCGGACAGCTTCTGCATCTACAATGTTTCCAATCACCGTATTTTTGTTTTTCATCAATCCACGGAAAATGTATTCATCTTCAACCGCTTTTGAAACGCTGATAACCTGCCGGATTCTTGATAGGGCGAATGCAAAAACAACTGATCGCGGGCAGATTTTTTTTAGCCAGGGTGGATTGTTGTGCAGGTGTGCAACCACCGGAATGTCTCCGGCCGCCCATGCTGCCGTACTTGCCATGGTAAAGTCATGTGCGTGGATCACATCCGGATGCAGCTCTCGAATTGCTTTTTTCACTTCCCGAATGGTAGGTCTATTCAGTGGATAGAATTCATGACCTCTGCTTTCTACTACTTCACGAATTGACCCGTCGGGTGAAGCATAAACCATATCCATATCCGAGCACACATCCATAATTGTCAGAACAACATTTTCTGCTCCGGAATATTTATTACTTTTTAGTAGATGTAGAATTCTCATTTGTTGTAGTTCCTTCAATTACAGCTGAGTAAATGCTTCGCATCTCTTTGCTGACATTTTCAATATCATACCTTTTCAACATTTCCCGGTTCTGTGCGCACTCTTGCTCGGTCTGCACACCATTCGCTGCATCTTTCAGCAACTGGCAGAGCGCACTTCCATCCGCTGGTTCAAACAGATATCGACTATTCTCCAACAAATCCACATTTCCACGAATACGGCTGGCAATGCACGGCAATCCTGTAGCCATCGCTTCCATTAGCGAAACAGACAGTCCTTCTCGGAACGAAGGGAACACAAAGCAATCGCAGGCTCTTAGGATTTCGCTCACGTCGGTCCGGAAGCCCAACAGCTTCACCTTCTCAGAAATTCCCAATTTTTGTACTAATTCAAAGTGCTGCTGCTTCAATTTTCCTTCGCCGCAAATCAGGTAATAGCTATTGGCAATATCTGCTTTTGCCAAGGCACGGATCACCGTAGAATGGTTTTTGTTTTCATTCAGTTCCCCTACGGATATAAACACAAACGCATCCTGCGGAATCCCCAGTTCCGCACGCTTTTTTGCCTGGTCAACCTGCATAGAAGAAATCTTCTTCACATCCACACCAATGCCAGGCACATAGTATGCTTTCCCACGCAGAGGAAACTTTTGCGCTGCTGCAAAATCTTCTCGATTGATGGTGATCTGTGCATCCGTATAGCGGGCCAAGAAAGTTTCTGCTGTCTGATAGATGAGTTTGTTCTTTAGCGGGCAGCCCTTGTAAAAATGGAAGCCGTGGGCGGTATAAAGAACCGGCTTTGTTCCGGTCGCATTGGCGGCAAGTCGTCCTACAACTCCCCCCATCGGTGTATGACAGTGCAGTGCTTCAAAGCATTCTTTCTTCATCAGCGTTTTGATTTGTTTATACGCCCTATAATTGCTTTTCAGCTTTGCAGGAGAACGTTCAATGTCAACCTGGTGACAGATGACTCCATGCTCCTTCAACGTCGTTTCAGCATCTGTCCGCATATACTCCCCTTTAAAGTTCGTAGCACAATGAACCTCATACCCCATTTCTTGAAGGATACGGATATCGTTCAGCTCAAATTGAACCAAAAACCGTCCATTATGCGTTACAAATAAAATCTTTTTCATTTTTTCACACTCGCACCGTCTGCAATTCTTGCTCTAAGTTACCGCTTCCTTTGTCTGTCGAGGCCATCTTACTTTCCCTCAACAACACGATGCTCTCCTGCCGAAACTTCGGGTCAACCTTTCCATCAACCACGCCATGTCGCCCCAGAACCACCAGAACACTCTTCCAGAGCACCTTCAGGTCAAATTTCAGACCGACGTTTTGGACGTACTCGCGGTCGTAGTAAACCTTGTCGTACATATCTACTGTGTCTCGACCATTGACCTGCGCCCAGCCGGTAATACCCGGCGTCACCTGATACACGCCGTACCAACGCCGCAGGAAACGAATCTCACGCTCCGTATACACCAGCGGACGAGGGCCAATCAGGCTCATTTCCCCCTTGACCACATTCATCAGTTGCGGCAACTCATCAATGCTGGTATCCCGCAGAAAACGCCCTAGCCGGGAAATATACATTTCCGGACTTTCCAAATCACCAGTTGCCACATTCTTCGGAGCCGAACTCTTCATCGTCCTAAACTTGATGATGTTGAAGCAGTGCGCTCCCTTACCCACGCGCTTCTGTAAAAAGAAGATTGGCTCATCCGGTGCACTGAATTTTTGGGCAATACTCACCGCCAAGAACAAAGGCGAAAGTAAAACCAGCGCCAGCGCTGCCAAAATGCGGTCAATTATAGACCTCACCGCAAGATATCGCTTCTGCTTCTGGGTCAAATGGACATAAAACGGTCCAAAATCAACGTGGTAATTCAATTCTTCCATGTTTTCCTCACACTATCATCCTGCTTTTGCAGGCTCTACATTTTCTTTAAATTTGAGACATGATTTTAGATTTCTGGTTTCCCACCGCATCCCAATCTCATCCAGCTTTTCAATTCGCTCCTCCGTCAAAACGGCACAGCTTTTTGCTGGATTGTGACGGGTATAGCGCTGCCGCCTGACCCAATTCCCGAGATTGTATCCGTCAGGTGACACATAACCGGCCGGAACATTTAGGTCACCGTGGGTATCAAAATAGCGTTTAGCTTCCTGATACCCTTCGTTCCACTGGCTGTCATTGCGGTTACCCCAGTACATTCCAATTCGGTTAAGCCGCTCGACCTGTTCGTCTGTCAGCTTTCCTTTCGGGTATGTCCATTGCTGGCTTACAACCCATTGTCCCAGCCGTTCACCAGCCGCTGTCACATAGAAACGTGGGATATTCAGGTTGCCGTTTTCCTCATAATAGGCCGCAGCCAGCGCAAACGCCTTTTCCCACTTGGCATCGAAAATGTTCCACATCATGCCAAGTTCATCAAGCTGTGCGATGCGTTCTTCCTTCAAGCGGCCATTCAGCTTTTGCTGCCGGGTCTTGATGATCCATTGCCCCAGTGAGTAACCGTCCGGGTCTACATACTTTCCGGGCACCATCAGGTTTCCATAGGTGTCATGGTATTTCTTTGCGACCTCAAATCCATGCTGCCACGCAATTTCCTTCCGGTTGCCCCAGACCATCCCGATGCTGTCCAGCCGTGCGATTTGCTGTTCGGTCAAGTTCCCCGGAATCTGTCCCGCACGGACACGGCGCTGAGTCGCCAGCCACTCGCCAAGGCTCAGTCCAGCCGGCGTAGTATAACGCTTTGGAATATTCAGGTTTCTATGCTCCGCATAGTAAATGCTTGCTTCCGAAAAATAATGGTCCCAACTAGAGGCCAAGCTTGCCTGCAGCCGCTCAAACAGTACCCGACAGTCATGCACCTGCTCAATAACCTCGAACCGCTCGGTGACGATCTTATCGCCCTCGCCGTTGGCATAGAGCCGATGGACTGCCTCCTGCATCTCGCTTTGCAAACCGGAAATGCTGGTCAACCCTTCGAAGTTATTAACAACATCTAGGATAAGCGGTGCCGTATTATCCCCAGCGGTCAAAGTTCGGCCGATCTGTTGCTTGTAAACGATGGGCGAAATCGTAGGGCGGAACAGGATGACCCCAGAAATCTCCTCCACATGGACACCCTCGTTGAGCATATCGATGCAGAACAGCAGCTTCAGCCGATCACTGGTGTCCGTTTCGAAGTCCGCAAACGCCTTGTCCGTATTCGGGGCATCCAGATACTTTTGGTTTGCATCCTGAATGCCCGGTGTTCGCAGGTTGTCCACCCGAGCCTGATACTTTGCAAGCGTTTTCTGGTACTGGTAAACGGTGGTCACATATTTCGGAGCAGGCAAAATACCCCTGACGACTGCTTCGCCAAGGGTCATGTCGCTCGCGACACAGCTATCAAAAAGCTCTTCAGCCATGTCACGGTTATTATCCAGATATCGGACATTTGTTGCTGTCAGCCCCAGAAGCTTTGCGTCCGGGCATAACCTTAATAAAGCCACCGTACTTTCGCCCCAACATTCCGCACCGGCACGGTGAAATTCATCGAGTACAATATAGGCAGGTTTCTGCGCTGCGATATCATCCAGTTGCGCCTGGGTGCAGCACATCAGTTTGGCATAGGTATAAAAGTGAACGTTTGCCAACGGAAAATCCGGGTCGTTCCTTTTCAGGCTCTCCAGCTGTGTCTTGAAGATATATTCACTGGGAGAAAGCCAGATCACGACCTTCTCCGGGTTGTCCTCGATCAGCTTGAACGCAATGTAGCTCTTTCCAGTGCCGGTCGGGTGGACAATGGCGGCCTTGCCATACTGCTCCATCATCCGGACTGCCGCATGATATGCTTTCTCGTTGTGCTCGAACAGACGCAGTGCCACCTTGTTCACCCCTTTCCGCAATTCAGGGGTATCCTTCACAGTGAAAATGGAGGATACCGTTCCTTTGACATCGTTGTCTATAATCTCATCTTATTTTATCATGGTTATATCTGGGATTCAATAGAAATCATCATAAATGTATCACATTTGACCCTGAAAAAACATCGCGAAGGCCGGATTGTTTTTGTGTCATGTCCAGTTTTGTATAATAATTCCAGCTGTAAACGAAGATTGAGAAAATAAGGGGTCAGATGAGGGTCTAAACAGCAGGAGGAAACAGCGATGGCGCGACGGGGAGAAAACATTCGCAAGCGTAAGGACGGTCGGTGGGAAGGCAGGTACATCAAGGCGAGCACTCCGGAGGGGAAGATCCAGTGGGGTTACGTTTACGGAACGGCCTATGCGGGTGCTGATTCAAAGGAAAGCCGAGGCGGGCTTTTACAACCTGAATCGAACTGACCTGACCTTTGAAGCACTGGCCGAGGTATGGCTGCATTCCCTGCGGAACAGTATAAAAGAATCCACCTATGCGCATTATTCGTACACACTGCACAAGTATCTTCTTCCGGTTTTGAGCAAAGTGCCCGTTGCATCCCTTGAGGAAAGCTTTCTGGAGCGGGCCATGCAGCAGATCATCACGCCCACAGATGCGGCACACAGGCCACTGGGAAACTCCTCTGCCCGGGAATGCCTCTCGATGCTGCGACGTATCTGCAAATATGCTACTCATTTACGCCTGATTCGTCCAATGGAGCTGGAAGTTGCGCTACCAAAAGCCATCGACAAAATTTCTGCGCCTCTCTCCCCGGCGGAACAGCAGCGACTTCATCAATATGTACAGGCGAACCCCACGCCTCGCAAAATCGGCTTACTACTGGGGCTGGAATTGGGGCTTCGAATTGGTGAGATCTGCGGCCTGCAATGGGGCGATTCTGACCTGAAACTTGGCACGCTGAAGATCAACCGGACGGTCTGCAGAATTTCCTGTGGAAACGGCCATACAAAGGTGGTCATCCAGACACCCAAAAACCGCACCTCCCGCCGGGAAATTCCACTCCCAAAGCATTTATTATGCCAAAAAGCTGTGCGGAGGCGCCGGAAATGCTGCATGGTTCCTTTCCGGCAGCGAGTCTAAGCCCACCGAACCCCGCTGCTACCGGAAAAGCATCAAAGGAAATCACTCTAATTTCTCCATTACTCAAATGGAAGATACCGCTTTTTAGTATTCCTCTTTTTTTGCAGAAGGGTACACAACTGCTTTATTTTATGCTAAAAGACCCCTGCCTACGCAAAGGCAGAGGTCCGATTTTTTCATAGTCTGGGGAGATAAAACAACTTTCCGATTTCACAGAATGCGCACGGCCTTCCAGATTTTTAACTACCCCCGGTCACCTGTCACCATAAGACCCGAATAAATGGAAATGCAAGAGGCTGCATTCCTTATCCGCCATCAGCACTTCAACAGGAACTTCATCAAAGGCACAACCTCGATCTTAACGTCAGAGTCATTGATGATTTTTTCTTCTTCATACGTCACGATCACATAACGGTGCGTTTCTGTCGTGGTGGCTGCAAATTTTTTCAGATTTCCGACTTCGCGCTCATAGGCATCCCCCTGAATAGAATACGCCACCTGAACGACTTGCCTTGCCGACGGAATATAAAAATCAATGTCGATTCCAGTCTTGGGAGATTTCAGATAAAATACGTCTTGCGGATGGTTCTGCGTCAGATAAACCGCAACCGCATTCTCCAACAGTGACGGCTTCTTATCATCCAAAAACAGGTTCAGCAAACCATTATCACTGAAATAGTACTTCGGGTTGCTTTCCTTCTCTGCAAATCTGGCGTAATAATTCTGAACGCTGAAGATCAGGTAAGCATCCTTTGCATACTGAATGTAGTCGATGATGCTTTCCTTTCCCACTGAAATACCGATGGATTTCAAAATACCATGCAGCTTTGTGTAGGAGATTTCGCTCTTAACAGATTCTGCCAGCTTCTTCATCAGAATTTTGATGGCATAGTCATTCCGAATACCATTCCGTGTAATGATGTCACCGAGAAGAATCTTCTGATAGACGCTGGAAATGTATTCACGCTTTGCCGTGTACTGAATCGCCTCCGGAAAGCCTCCATACTGCAAATATTCCGCGCAATAACTCCGGATGCGTCCATTTGCCTTGGTTTGGAGCAGTGCTCTGGTATCATGGGGAACATTCTGTGCAGTCAGGTATTCGTCAAAGTCATACGGAGTAACGTATTTCGTCAGATAGCGTCCGCCCAGTGTTGTAGAGATTTCTCGGCTTAACATGCTGGCATTACTTCTCGTCACATAGACGTGCTCCTTGGCATCTGCCATCCGACGGCAGAACTTTTCCCATCCCGGAACGATCTGAATCTCATCGAAAAAGAAGTAACCCCGTTCTGCGCTCAGTTCGCTTTGCACAGAGAGAATGTCATTAAAATCCTCTTTCTGGAACTCAGAGAGCCGCTCATCCTCAAAGTTGATGTAAATAATCTGTTCCCACGTAACTCCCTTTGCAACCAGGTCCTGTACAATTTTGAACAGCAATGTGGACTTTCCAGCCCGGCGCAGTCCAACCAGAACATAGTTGGCATTCGGTTCAAAGCTATACGATGGACGGGCTACAATGTCAGCATTTTGGATCAGTTCGTGCTGATCGTAGATAATATTCTTCAGCAGATCGTGGTTCATAGCAGTTCCTCCCTCCGCTCGTGTTGTCTATTATATAAGACATTATATCACATTCCTTGTTCTACATGTAAGACAAAAAAAGATTTTTTGCGTCATTTTTTGTCGTGTATTATATTATTTATATTACAAATTCTGACGCATCTCAATCAATTTCCAATACATTGTCTGATAATTTTCGCCGCGCCTTCTATCTCTGTCACTCACAATTTTGACTTCATACCCTTGAAGCCAGTCATTCAATTTCACTTGTCCTGGCATTCTATCGTAATAGCGTTCAATATATCCAAACTTTATAATTTCTGCTGTCATTTCTTCTGGATTCATCGGTTGATTCAAATGCGCATAGAGCCACTCTTCCAGATCCTTAAACCGATACGCTTTGATTGGCTGGTGCAGGTCGAACATCGCATACTTCATAAAAGCCTCCGGGTAGCTTTTCATCCCCATAATGTCATACAGCATCTCGAGATCATTCTTCACCTGCCTGACACCAAGCGGGTTCAGATGGTATCCTGTCACCACATTATGTTCCAGTATTTTGCTCTTATCGATGCGCTTCTGGATTACTTCCGGGGTGTCACTGTGCAGATACTTGTCAAATTCTTCTTCGCCTGCTATATACGCCTGTGCCGGTTGATATTTTGTCAGCAGCATATTTCGAAACTTTTTCAGGCCGCTGTTTGTGCCCCAGTACCAGTCAAGGCCATAATCCCGAAAGTAAACAGTGCAGGTATCGTCCGCATTCAAAGTTCTCTTGCGTCCAAGGGACTGAGCTATTTCGAGAGGATGCCACTGATCAATAAAAATGTGCTTCACCGTACGGTCTTTGATGCCGATACCCACCCCCATAGCCTTTGTCGTGAACAGAATATCTTTCAGCTGCCGACCATCTTTTACACAACATGATAAATCACTGTATTTCTTCTGATATCTTTCGTTGTAAGGTGAACAGTAATACTCGGCGGCATCCCCGAAGATTTTCTCCATCTCCACCAGATCGTCGCCCATTTCCACGAACACAATAGCCTTTTCACCCGCCGGGAGGTTCTTCAGGATCGCCACCAGATTATAACGAGCGTAGAAATAGGCTGCCTTGACATGTTCATAGCTCTGGGGCAGCCTGTAAATATGTTGTTCAGGTGAAGTTGGACCTCCTTGTTCCTCTATAAGCTTCCATGTATCCTGCCCTGTTGCGCTCATGTAGACGACGGTATGGTCTTTTTCTGCTACCAGAATCGCTTCCAGTGAATAGTGGGTGTTGATATTGAACGAGGAAAACTCGGACCAATAGTGACACTCATCCGTCACAATGATCCTGTGATGCGCCAGTAGTTCTGCCAATTCTTTTTGATCCTTTTCATCGCCCCGGCAGAGCTTTTCCATATGCTGGTAAGTTTCGATTGTCAGGACATCCTTGTACAGGTCCCATTCATTCACCATCTCTGATCCAAAAGCAGCTAAGGCTTCCTCTTTGCGCCGACTTCTTAGCTCCTCTTTTAGAATCGTCAGCGAGCAGAGGTACAGAATGCGATTGCTGTTGTCCCCATGCAGCATCTGTTCCACTGCCCAGCCAGCCATCTTCCGGATAATAAACTCGCTCTTGCCACAGCCCGTTCCCATATCCAGTATAACCCTTCCGTTCCCCCAATGCCGAAATTCATTACCGATCAGCTCAGATGCATATGACCATCGCATAGTTTCCGCCGGGATCAATTCCAACTGCTGTTTTGGAACGACCTCCGGCTTGTTCTGTTCGGACTCCGCGTTCAGCCGCTCCAGTTCTTTATTCACGGCCTTAGCTTGTTCCGCCTGCTCCTTCTGCTCTTCTTCAGTCAGTGGCTCTTCCTCGCATTTACGCTGATATTCCTCATATTCGCAAGTTCCATTCTGTTCATCCAAAAGCTTCAGGAAAAAGCCTCCAAATGGCATTCTTGTCTTCATATTGTAGTGCCTCCTCTATATAATAAAAAAGCACATAGCCCAGCCGCTCTGCCAGACCATGTGCGGGGTACAATCATTTCTTGATAAATATCCCTGTATCTGTTAAAATAGAGGTAGGAAACTGTCTGGACAACATTATCCCACCTCTATCGCCGCTCTGCCTGTCGCAATCAGGCAAAGCGGCTTTTATTTTGGGGTCAAAAGGGCCACTCATCTTCCATATCGTCGGATTCATAAACCCACTCCAGCTTATCCTTATCATCCATCTCCTCCAAATCCAGATCTTCATGTGGGCAAAACCATATTCCCGAAAAGTTCCTGCCCATGAAATCACAGTACGAATCCCATGCCTCTTCATCATTGTACGTGGACAGCCTATCAATCGTATCAAGTGCCGCCAACAAATGATCTCGTCCGCTATCCTCGTCCAGTCCGATTGCCTCCAGTTCTTCTTGACCCATCTGCTCGATATACCCTTTTACGATTCTCGTGTATGCAGGAACCCTAGACCGTTCCGGTTCTTCATCCAGGGACTCATTTTCACACAAAGGCATCTCTTCATCGCATGATCTGCATCTAATCAGAAGCACGGCTTCGCCATCGTCATTTATTCCTGGTACAAGGAACACTTCCGTATCTGCCTCTTGCTCTGGTTTATCACCCAACCGCAAGGTCACACCTTCACAAAGCGGCCTGTTGCCAACAAGGGGTTTGATGCACTCGTTATACACCAAAGCTTTTCCTTCCAATGTATTTTGCAGCGCCCACCGAGCATTCATTTCATTCTTAGGGCCAGATGTGCTGATAGTCATCGTATTATTATAGTTGTATTCCATAGTAACTCTCCTTTACAATTGCCTTTTCTATCATCACTTGCTCCATAACAGATTCCATCTGGACGGCTTACGGTGTTCAGCTTCAAGGGGAAGTTTCACTCCCGGAAAATTGGTATCCATAAAGTCCCAGAATTCTTCTTCTGCCGCTTCCTCACTGTAATCTGCCAGCATATCGATCATTTCGATTCCCAAACCAAGCCGATTCTTGCCTTCTTTTTTATTGTGCCCCATCAACATCAACTCGTTGTCTGTCAGGTTCCAGATAAATTGGTACATTACGGCGATATAGTCACGCAGCGTATAGTGCTCCTTGGCTGGTTCAATTCCAAGTTCCATCGTATACGCCGGTTCATCCGCTTCTTGCTGTTCCTCATTCGCTGTAGTGCAGCAAATTTCCAGCGCGGGTGTACCGTCCACATCCAGCGCCGGTGTAACATACAAATCCGTCCCTTCGCTCAGCATCAGCCGGAAGCCCTTGCTCACCGTAGAATCCGCTTCGCTGGGACAGAGGCACCCACCTAAGAATGTTGTCTTTCCGGACAGAGCGCTATTCAGAATGAATGCCGCCTCCTGCTCTTCCTCGGGAGTTTCAGCATGAACCTCCACACCGTCCATATTGCCAAAATACACATCTAACATAATCGTACTCCTTTATCATTTCGTTGCCCCACAAGGGCGATATTTTCAAAGTCAGCTATACTCCCGGCGGAGCACGTCCTTTACCCTACATTCCACTCATCCTACAATATCCTCCTGAATATAACCCCAGCAGTTAGTTTTAACTAATTTCAAGTGGTAAACTTTAAAGACCTCATGCATGAGCTTTTTCCCGAATCTTGATGACACCTTCCAGCGCATCGGCAGCAGCTGCATCAGCACTTTGGATGGCTGACGCATAGAAGTTCAAGGTCGTGGATGTTTGTGCATGGCCCAACCGACCCGAAACCGTTGTGATTGGTACATGAGCCGCAATCAGCAAGCTGGCGTTGGTATGACGCAGGCTGTGGAAGTGGACTGCGGGGAGACCGTGCTCTTCCAAAAAACGCGGAAACCATGTTGAGACCGTTTCCGGGTCCAGCGGTTCCCCATTCCATCTGGTAAAGAGCATGTCATTGTCTACGACCTTGCCATTTTCAATCGTCACTTTCCGTGCCCACTTGGACCCGATTCGAAGCCTCTCCTGAATTTGGTGCTGTCGGTACTCCTTCAGAAGTTCCAGGCAGTCTGCGCCGATGCGGATGCACCGCCGGGAACGCTTGGTCTTGGGTGATGTGAATACGATTCCTTCTGCGGGGATGAACTGCACCGTCCGTTTAATGGACAATGTCCCCTTTTCGAAATCGATGTCCGACCAGCGCAATCCGCAGATTTCGCCTCTTCTGGCACCCGTCAGCAAGGCCAGCTGTGTGATCACACTAAAATGTACCGGTGCACCAGCAAGCGCCTCCAAAAGCCTGGCGATGTCCTCTTCGTCCAGCGTCTCCACATAAATTTCTGAAGCTTTCGGACGTTCTGCTCGTGCGCAGGGATTTTCGTTGATCAGCCCCCACTGAACCCCTTTCCGGAATACACTGGACAGCATGGCGTGATAGTGCAGGACGCTGTTGCTGTTCAGTTTTCCACCTTTTTTCGGGTGCTCGTTGAAAGCTCTGGAAACAGCCAGTCCCACTGCGGCAGATACCTTTTCGGCAGTTCGTTTGCTGACACCCTTGCCCGCATAGACCATCCTCATTGTATCCTGACCCACTCCGGCTTCTTTTGCCAGTGCTCCACGTGTTCCATGCGGCAGCAACTTGAGCAGAGCAGCAGTCGCCGTAAAAGAACTGTCCTGCCGGATGCCCTTCTCTTCGAGATTATCGTAGAACGCCATCAGGTGCGCTGGTTTTATTTTGGACACCTTCAGGTGCCCCAGACCGGCGGTGATCCTTGGTCTCATCCTTTTATAATCGTACAAGGTCTTGGGCTTGAGATGCTTGTTGGCGTACTCCTCAAACCACCGGTCAATGAGATCGTCCAGCAGCATATCCGAGTCCAGTGCCATGCCGTTCGTGACTTGCTGTTCAAACCGCATCGCCTGCTCCTGTACCCACTTTTCAACCTTCTTTCCGCTCATTCCCGGCGGTGGGACCACGGTCTTGCACCTCGTGATGACCTTGTCTGACTGAGTTCGGCCACTGTACACCCGGATGGTATAGGAAACTGTCCCATCCTTCTTCTCTCGTCTCGTAACCTGAGCCACGAGAATCCCCCTCCTTCCTTATTAAGAAATGATGCGGCGGACTCCGTTGACGACCTGCGGTTCCTGTTCGACCGGATCACCCTGCGTAAAGTACTCTGCCAGCGTGTCCACGTTGACCAGCCACTTGCGCGATGATATAATGGTATAGCGAATTTTACCTATCCGGCAAAGTTTGCGGACGTAAGCGGGTGAAACCCCAAACCGAGCTGCGGCTTCTTTCACCGTAGCCATGGTGGGGTAGTGGATGGGGTACTCGATTGTGTTCGTCATGGTTTTGAACCTCCCGTTTTATTAAAGGTATGCATCAGGGGCCGAACAGCGGTGATTGAGACCGCAGCTGTCCGACCAGATTGCTTCCTTCGATATCATTGTAGCACAGGTCCGTTTTGTCGTCAAGTTGCAATTTCATTAAATTCAAAAAGATTTTCCGGTATGATTTTGGCCTTAAAAATGTAAGCAAATATCAGAATCATACCGTTTTACATTTAGTTTTATCTTCAGGGGGAGAAACAACGATGAGTAATGGGGAGTTAATCCGGCAAGCAAGAAAGAGAAAGAACTGGACCCAGGGAGATCTTGCGAAGGCTCTTGGAATCACCCACGTCAATGTTGCGCAGTGGGAAAATGGCACAAGAAATCCAAAAACAGAGACCCTTGAACGGATAGCCGAGGCCCTGGACATAGACCCTCTCGATTTAATGGATGGAAACGAGAGACTGTCCTATATCGAACAGTTTGGGTCTACAGCAAATAGGATACAAAATGCCATAAAGGAGCTACTGGAAATTTTACAGGTCAAGAAAGAAGATGCTGAGTTCTGCGGTGGATTTGTAACATCCACATGTAAAAGGAAATGGACTTTGGACGCTTTGGATGAAATCGCTCCAAAAAACCATGTTTCTAAAGAGCAATTACGTGCGGAACTTGGACTAGATAACAACCGTATAGATTTTAATGACAAAGAAGATTGGTCTCAGCAAGAAAAAATCGTACAAGAGATTGGTCATATTTTGAAAAAGATGAACGCTACAGGTCAAACTGCAGTCCTCCGTCATGCTAATGAACTGTCTAAAATCCCAGACTACCAAAAAAAGGAGCACTGACCACCATAAGGCCACCGTGTTCCATCACAATTTTTGTTCCAAATTTCACTTTTCACCGGCCTGATTTTATTTGATGGTTCGTTCATTGTCCACGGCTCTTGCTCTCACATTTTTGTATCTGTCGCAAAAATGTCGCAAAATCCGGCCAGAAAAGTTCAATAAAGCAAAAAGAAAAGCCACGATTCAAACCGTCTTTTGAACGATGAATCATGGCTTTTTCTTTGGTGCGCTCGAGGGAACTCGAATCCCTGGCCCT
The DNA here is from genome assembly GCF_023347315.1 of Faecalibacterium sp. I2-3-92. GTDB lineage: Bacteria > Bacillota > Clostridia > Oscillospirales > Ruminococcaceae > Faecalibacterium > Faecalibacterium duncaniae. The sequence continues at coordinate 510,007 of NZ_CP094470.1, read as the reverse complement.
CTGATTAAAAGTCAGATGCTCTACCGGCTGAGCTACGAGCGCATACATTATAAAGCGCAGTATAACACGATACTGCCGAATAATATTACCATACTCCCGGGCAAAAAGCAAGCTTTCTGCACAAAAAACTTTCCCAAAGCCGTCATCGGGCAGATTTTGCCACGAACTGCCCCTTTACAAACCGGGCAAGAACCAGTACAATCAAAGCAGTTCATTACAAAACTGCAACCGACCTGCCGGGCGCACTTCCGCGCCGGGCAAGCCGATCCGATAGGAGGGCTTTTTCCATGAAAATTTCTCGACGGTCCGTACTTCGCTATTCCGGGCTGACGGCGGCGCTGCTGGCGCTCACTGGCTGCTCTGCAAGCCCCGGCAGTGCCATTCTGGGCGGTGACCTGCCCGACTGGATGAAGAGCCTGTTCTGCGGCTCGGCGGCATCCTCTTCTGCTTCTTCTGAGGCCGCTGCATCCTCTGTGGTCGCAGCCAGTGAGGCCGCAGCTGGTGAGGCAGCCGCCTCCTCGGCAGCGTCCAGCGAAGCCGCAAGCTCTGCGTTCAGCCTTCTGCCTGCCTACGACGCTGACCCTCTGACCGGCGAAGCCCGCAAGAGCACCGGCCGGATGGTGGGTGTGATGGTCAACAACATCGCCAACTCCGAAAAGCAGAACGCACGCCCCCAGCGCGGCATCGGCTCGGCAGACCTGCTCATCGAGAGCAAGGTGGAGGGCGGCATCACCCGCCTGTGTGCCGTGTTCCGGGATGCGGACACCATCCCGGAGGTCGGGCCGCTGCGCTCTGGCCGCGACCAGTTCCTGCAGCTGCTCATGCCCCATCAGGCCCTCTATTACCACGATGGCGAGAGCATTTTCTGCACCCAGTTCATCAATGTATACGATTACTCCGGCCTGAACATCGGCGGCAAGAGTTACTTCAACACACCAGTCCACCCCCACGTTGCCCACCGTGACAACCGCGGCCGCAATGTAGCCTACGAACATACCGAGTTCACCTCCGGCAAGGAGATCAAACAGGCAGCCGGTAATGCCGGCATCGGCCTGACCTACGCCAACGAAACGCCTTTCTTCCACTTTGCCGACTACCGCACCGCAGCCTCCAATGACCTTCCCGGTGCCCCTGCGGCCAAATCCATCAGCATCACCCACTCCGAGAGCTACAGGACCCGTCTGACCTACAACAGCTGGGGCCGCAGCTACAAGCTGGAAATGTACAACCGCTCCAAAAAAGCCTATGAGAACACGGTGGACGAGCTGACCGGGAAGCAGCTGACCTTTGACAACGTGGTGGTCTGCTTTGCCGATATCGCCGCCTATGCGGGCGATTCTCACGATGTCCAGTCGGTCAACTATGTGGCCGGTGGGCAGGCGTACCTCTTCACACGGGGCGGCGTGCAGGTGGGCCGCTGGGAGAAGCCGCATCCCACCCATCCGCTCAAGCTCTACACCGAAACCGGCGAGGAGATGACCCTGAACCGGGGCAAGACCTATCTGGCACTGGTGGACAATGATGAGTGGAGCAATTTCAGCTACTAAATCACTCGCCCTCCGGGGCAGAAGAGGGAAACCGATGAAACGCTTTTGGATGCGCGCTTTGCTCTGTTTTGTGCTCAGCGCCGCACTGCTGACAGGCTGTGCGCTCAGCCCCAGCTCCCAGCCCGCTGAAAGTCCCACTGACCCGCTCACTGGGCAGGAACTTGTCTGGCCGGGCCAGCGGCCGGTCGCCATCACCATTGACAACGCGGCCGCCAGCACCACTCAGTGGGGGCTTTCCACAGCCTCGCTGGTGCTGGAAGCCCTGACCGCACAGCAGCAGGCCACCCGGCTCTGCCTGGTCTACCCTGCCGTGGGGGCCGTGCCGCAGGTCGGGCCTGTCTCTGCCGGGCAGGACCTCTACTGGCGGCTGCTGGTGGGCCAGCAGGTACTGCCGGTGCAGCGGGGCGGCGGACAGTTTGACCAGAACTACCTTGATTACTACTCTCTGCGCGCGGTAGACGCACTGGAGGTGGGTACCAATGCCTTTTCCTGTGAGACCAATTGGCAGAATGTCCCGCTGTGGCATACCAGCGGTGCAGCACTTTCGGGTGTGCTGGGCAGCCTGAACATCTCCCCGGCCCTGACAGAATCCCGCGTCACGGACACCTCTTCCAGCGGCTCCGACAGCGAGAGCGGAACCCTCCTCTCCGTGCCCAATCTGCTGCCCATGCAGGAAAACGGCAAGCTGCCCGATGCAGATGCTTCGGACGCAATGAGTGTCCGGGTCCAGTTTGACGCACAGAACGCCACCGGCTTCTCCTACGATGCCGACAGCAAGACCTACCGGATGCTCCACGCAGACGGCACACCGCAGCTGGATGCCAACAACGGCCAGCAAACAGATTTCGACAACCTGCTCATCCTGTTCAGTGCATCCACCCTGCGTGACGATGGTGTGACGCTGGATTACGATCTGACCATGGGCGGCGGTGTCTGGCTCAACGAGGGCCACCTGTGGAACATCACCTGGACGCAGGGCAGCGAGACCACCTTCTTCCTGTATGATTCCAACGGCCGCCCCCTGACCCTGACGGCAGGCCGCAGCTATCTGGCGCTGGTGTCCAGCCTGACCGGGCAGGAGCTCACTGTGCAGAACTCCACCGGGGAAAGCCTGTTATAAGCAAAAGAGACGGTCCTGCAATCCGATGCAGAACCGTCTCTTTTTACGCTATGCTATTTACAGATCGACCACGCTGCCCACCTCGGCAAGGGTGGCAGGCACCGCGCCCAGATGGACTTCATCGGCATCCCGGCGCACCACAAAATGGACGGTCTGGCCTGCGGCAAAGTCAGGCTGATAGATCAGCTCCAGCGTCTGCCAGTCCGCCGGGGTCTCGCAGAAGCAGTGGAGCATCGCCCCGCGCCCTGCGGAAAGATTCAGGGTAAAGGCAGAGGCATCTGCCGCATTCTCACCGTAGAGGGGAGCTGCAAAGCTGCCCACCCGCACCTGTCTGCCGTCACACAGGGCAGTCAGGCCGGTGCCCAGGCTGTACAGGGCGTTCCTGCTGTCCAGCCCGCGGCTCTGCAGGTAGCTGGCACCCACAGCCAGCGGCCGGGCCGAGAGGTTCTCCACCGACAGATAGACCAGCGTGCTGTCCAGCTCCGGGGCCGGTGCATAGCCCAGCAGCTCCACTGCCGCCTTGCCGTCCAGCAGAGCAGGTTCGCCCTCATAGCAGGGGGCCAGAGCCGCGCCCGAAACACCTGTGAGCAGAGCTGCAGCCAGACTGACTGCACCGGAACCGGCATATTTCAGGAACGAGCGGCGGGACAGGGATTGTGACATCGGGGATTCCTCCTAACGGGAAAATAAGTTCTCTTTATACAATAGTAAATTCCTGGCTTTCTGTCAAGAGATTTGCCCGGAATTTTACCTGTTCTTCCGCGTTTTTACGTGTTTTGGATATTTTCAGAGCGGCGCGGCAAAGATTCTTACTCAAACGCCTCGTTTTCCTCGGCTTCTGCCTGCCCGCGCAGGGTATCGGCGTAGCCAAAGGGGACGATGTCGATGGCCTCCACCAGGCGGTCGCGCATCCAGAGCTGCACGTCGGTCTGGACGGTATAGCCGCAGCCGGGGTCGGCCATCCACTGTTCCGGGTGGCGGGAGGGCAGCGCGCGCTGGCTCAGCATACTCATGATCACGCCGCCATGGGTCACGCAGGCAGCCTCGGTCACATCCATCCGGATCATATACTCAAACAGCTTGAGCAGGGTCTCGGCGCAGCGGGCGTGGAACTGCTCGGTGGGCTCTGCTCCCTCGGGCACAAAGCCGGAGCCGGGGGTGATCCACTTCTTGAAATCCTCTTCCTTGACCAGATCCTTCACGGGGCGGTTCTCAAACACGCCAAAGCCCGCTTCCCGCAGATCGTGCACTGTGAACTGGTGGCCTGCATTGGGGAACAGAATGTTCGCTGTCTCCACAGCGCGCACCAGCGGGGAGGAGAACACCGTGTCCACCTGCGGATACTCGAACCGCTCCTTCAGCTCCTTCAGCTGGGCGCGTCCCTCATCACACAGGGGGATGTCCGTACCGCTGCCGATGTACAGGCCCTGCAGATTACCGGCCGTCATGCCGTGGCGGATGAGATGAAGTTTGAACGTTTTCATGGAAAAACACCTCTATCTGGCAAAGAGTTCCTCTTTGCTGTAAAATTTCGCACCGGCAGTGGGCATCCTGCCCGGGCCGTGCGCCACAAAATATGCGTTGATTATCTTTAGTTTAGCATAGATATGGTATCCGGGGCAAGCCTTTTGACAAAAATGACGAAAAATGACGAGAATTTCCGTTACTTTTCTTGCTTTACTTTTGGTTTTCCACTGTGTATAATCAACATGTTGTAAACCAAAACTCAAAGAAGTTCAATTTCCACTACTGAGGAGTCCAAAATCATGGAATTCAACCGTATCATCAAGCTGCTGCGCAAGGAGCGCGGCATCACCCAGAAGCAGGCCGCGGAGGACCTTGGGGTGTCCCAGGCACTGCTCTCCCACTACGAAAAGGGCATCCGCGAGTGCGGTCTGGACTTTGTTGTCCGGGTAGCGGATTACTATAATGTGTCCTGCGATTACCTGCTGGGCCGCTCGGCTGAGCGCAACGGCATGATGCTGAACGCCGATGACCTGCCCAACCCCGATAAGATGAAGGACAACGTCTACCATGGCAGCGTTCTGCCCACCATGAACAAAAAGCTGATCTCCAACAGCCTGAACGTGCTGTACGCCAAGATCGCCGAGTGCCACAGCAAGGCCCTGACCACCGAGGTCAGCACCTACCTGATGATGGCCGTGGCCAAGATGTTCCGCCTGCTCTACTCCGCCGAGCCCCACAACGCCCAGAGCCTGTTCAGCGTGGAGGCCCGCCGCTGGCCCGGCTACTCCGATGCCGTGATGCGGATGAGCGAGAGCAACGTGGAGGACCTGCTGGCCGGTGAGGACCTGAACGGTGCCGAGGGCGTGAAAGACCCCTCCTGCCTTGCCATGACCACCGAGAGCCTGACCCGGGAATACCCGCTGTACACCCCCAGCCTGCTGAATCTGGTCAAGACCAGCGAGACCCATGTGCGCGGCCTGGACCCCAACCAGTGAGCTTCTGTGTGAAACTCCTGTTAATTCTGTGCCCAGGGCCTTGCAATTTCCGGTAAAAAATGCTATAAACGAATCAGCGAAGAAAAAGATTTCTGCCATTGATTAAGGAGGCAAGCTTTATGTCGAACAAGATTTCCCGCCGCACCTTCCTCAAGATCACCGGTGCTTCTGCCGCTGCTCTGGGCGCTGCTGCTGTGCTGGGCGGCTGCCAGGCCGGCGATAACTCTTCCATCGAGGTCAAGGTCGGCGATAAGATCAGCAACTGGAACAATCTGGCGGTCCAGCTGACCAGCGTCTTTACTCTGGCAAGTGCCCCCGATGCCGAGGGTTATGAGTACATTGCCATGCTGATCACCTCTGCAAACCGTTCCAGCCGCGACACCTTTGCCATCGGCGCACAGAACATTCAGGAGATCGGTGAGGCCTATCCTCTGGATACCCCGGAGCAGATCGCAGCCAACACTGCCGGTTACTTCCATGCTCTGTCCGCTTCCACCACCGACTTCTCCTTCACCTGCGACGGTCAGGCAGCCGAGGGCGGCGCTTATGTCCAGCTGTACGACAGCACCACCGAGAGCTTTACCACGGCCTCTGCCATTCCCCCGCAGGGTGCAGGCTACATTGAGCTGGTCTGCATGGTGCCCACCACCTGGCAGCAGATCGGTGTGACCTACACCCCGACCTTTGTTTCCGGCAAGACTCTGAACTTTACCATCAACGCCTCTGACCTGACCAAAGCCTGATCGATCCGGACGAAATTTCGTATGATTTGCACGGCGGCGGTGGGAAATTTTCACAAAAGATTTGTGAAAACCATTGACATTCGCCCCCGTTTCGCCTATTGTATAGGCAGAGCCTTTTGGCATTTCGTGCGCTTTGCACATTATAAGGAGGAACGATTATGTCGTTAGCATTTTCTCGCCGCTCTTTCCTGAAATACTCCGCTGTTGCAGCTGTGGCCGTTGCGGGTGCCAGCCTCTTCTCCGGCTGTGATCAGACCGATACCAAGAACCTGTACTGCGATGGTGCCGGTTCCATCACTGTTCTGCAGATCAATGCTGTTCTGGGCACCTATGATAATGATGCCAAGAAGTACAAGGACATTGACCTGACCGGCGCTTCGATTTCCTTCCCCTTCCAGATCACCGTTGGCCGCACCAACAATCTGCCCATCCAGCCCAGCAACTTCAAGGCGATCGTCTACGGTAAGGACGGCAAGCAAAAGGCAAAGTATGTTGGTGGAACCAGCAGCCAGCTTTTGATCGATGCTTCCCTGCTGGACACCAACCTGGCAAACAGCGTTACCAACTCCGGCAAGATTACGCTCAATGCCTCTCTGGATGAGGGCGAAAAGCTGGTCTTTACCTACTGCCCCGACCTGCAGTATGCCGAGTATTCCATGAACTGGGTTCTGGCTCGTGCCGCAAGCGCCAGCTCCGGTTCCACCTCCAGCAAGTAATCTCCCCAACGTACATCCTAAGCCGTCCGGGAAAGCCGGGCGGCTTTTTTGCGCCGTCGTATTGGCAAAGTATCTCAATTTTTCTTTAAATTTTCAGCAATTCTGTATCTTGTGCACACCCGCATTTTCTGATACCATAGATTCATGGAAAAGAATGGGAGCGCAGCGGCAGGGGCCGCCGCGCTGTTTGTGTTTCCGCTCAAAAAGGCCATGGGCCGTAGTTTGACAGAACAGGAGTGTTGCAGTTATGATCAACATGGTAAAGCTTCCCACCAACAAGAGCAATCTGTTCCTGCGTGTGGCAAAGGGCCATTTCGCAACCAGCCACAGCCACATCAATTACTATATCGATGTCACCACCCAGAAGTCCCGCCTTTCCGAGGCAAAGGCCGTGGCAAAAGAGCTGGTGGCTGCCTACCAGCACAACACCATCGTGGATACTGTCCTCTGCCTGGACGGCACACAGGTCATCGGCACCTGCCTTGCCAACGAGCTGACCAAGGACGGCTTTGCCAACATGAACGCCCACCAGACCATCTATGTCATCACCCCGGAGTACACCACCGGCAGCCAGATCATCCTGCGCGACAATCTGGCCCCCATGGTCAAGGGCAAGCATGTGCTGATCCTGGCTGCTTCCATCACCACCGGCTATACCGTGCAGGCTGCGATCGAGGCAGTCAACTACTACGGCGGCACCGTGGCGGGCCTGAGCGCCATCTTCGCCACCGCCACCGAGTGCCTGGGCATCCCGGTCACCTCTATTTTTGACCCCTCCAACCTGCCCGATTATGCCAGCTTCGATTCCCGCGAGTGCCCCATGTGCAAGGCGGGCCAGCATATCGATGCACTGGTCAACAGCTTCGGCTATTCGGCACTGTAAGCCCCCTTGCCCGATCCGTTTCATCCACTTCCCGCAGACACAAAGACCCGGCTGTCATTGGCAGCCGGGTCTTTTTCTTATTCTGCTTTTTTCGGGAACACAAACGGGTCGTGCAGGTAGACCAGCACGAGGTACGCCGCCATGAAGCACCAGATGATGGGCTCACAGAGGATGACGGCGTTATAGGCAAACTTCGGGATGAAGAAGAGCACGAATACCACCTTGCCCACCAGCTCGATGACACTGGAGAAGAGGGGCAGGACCTTCTGCCCCAGGCTCTGCAGGGCGTAGCGGGTGGCCAGCAGGACACCCAGCACCGAGTAGAAGGGCGCGTTCCAGAGCAGATACCGTGCGCCGTTTTCCAGCACCACAGGCTCGTTGGAGCCAGAGATGAGCTGCACCATCCACTCTGCGCCCAGCTGCATCAGAAGGACCGCCAGCACGGCCACCGCCACGCTGTACAGGGCGATCTCCTTCATGCCCTTGCGGACACGCTCCGGCTGGTTTGCGCCGCAGTTCTGGGAAACAAACGTGGAGCATGCCGATGCCATGGCCATGACCGGCATGCTGGTAAAGGAGAACAGCTTCCGGGCGGCGGTGTGACCGGCAATGACCAGCGTGCCCAGCCCGTTGATGCCATACTGCAGCACCACCGAGCCAGCCGAGACGATGCTGCTCATCAGACCCATGGAGATGCTCTGGCTGAACAACTCCCAGTAAAGGTGGCTGCCCACCCTGAAATGCTGTTTTTCCGGCAGCAGGATCTTCACTCTGAGGAAGATGTACAGGATGCAGAGCACCACCGAAACGCCCTGCGAGATGACCGTTGCCACAGCCGCTCCCTGCACCCCCATGCCCATCCTTGCAATGAACAGGAGATCCAGCACCACATTCAGGCCCGAGGAGATGAGCAGGAACACCAGCGGCATCACGCTGTTGCCAATGGCGCGCAGCAGGCCCGCGCAGAGGTTATAGGCGAACATGACCAGCACGCCCAGATCGATGGTCAAAATGTAGCGGTACGCATCGTCCAGGATCTCCGCCGGGGTGTCCAGCATGAGGAGCAGCGGGTGCAGGCCCAGCACACCCGCCAGCGTAATGCAGAGGGAAGCCACCAGACCGATGACCAGTGAGCCTGCCACGGTCTTTTTGAGCAGATCGTGATCCTGCGCCCCGTAGGAGCGCGCTGCAACGATTGCAAGGCCGTTGCCGATACCGAGGCCAAAACCGACCAGAAGCTCGTAGATCGAGCCGCAGGAGCCAATGGCGGCAAGGGCGGTATCGCCCAGCACATTGCCCACGATCATGGTGTCCACGGTGTTATAGAGCTGCTGGAACAGGTTGGAGATGAAGATGGGCAGCATGAACAGCAGCAGGTTTTTGAAAATGGGCCCGTGCATCAAGTCCACATTCATGCTGAAGGGGGATTTTTTCGCAGTTTGGGTCATAAGGTTCCTCACAGTTTACGGAAAACAACCCTCCCCGGCATTGCACAGCAAAAACGGAGAGGGTTGTGCTTTATTTTTCTTTTACAGCTCCTGGGTCTCAAAGCCGTGGCCGGTCAGCACCTCCACGCTGGTGAAGCCGGCAGCCTTGATGGCGGCGGCAGCTTCCTCAAAGCCGAAGGTCAGGCTGGAAACATCGTGGGAGTCGGAGGTGATGATGACCTTGCCGCCCATCTTGTTCCACTCCTCCAGCATCCATGCACTGGGGTAGAAGTCCTTGCGGTAGCCGCGGTAAACGCCGCCGGTGTTCACTTCCAGCAGGCAGTTGTGCTCTTTGGCTGCGCTCAGGGCCTTGAGGGCAGCGGCCCGGTAGCGGGGAGCCTCTTCATCAAAGAACTCACCCTCGCCGTTCAGCTTCTTGATGAGGTCGATGTGGGCCAGAATGTCCGGTCCCTTGGCGGCAACCTTCTCCACCTCTGCAAAGTAGGCCTCCACCGCGGCCAGCGGGTCACCGTCGAAATCATCAAAGATGCAGTCGTGCAGATCCTGCGGGCGGAAGTCGATCTCGTAGTACTTGCCGGTGTTCTTGCCGTACAGGTGATGGGCCGCACCGATCCAGTAATCGTAGTTCTCGGGCTTGTCCTCGCTCAGGCTGTCCCACTCGATGCCGCAGAGGATGTCCACCTTGCCCTTATACTCTGCCTTGAGCTTTGCAATGGTGGCCTTGTACTGGGCGGTGCGGCTGGGGCTCATGCAGTACTCACGGTCCCGCTGAGTATAGCTATGGCCGGAGAAGCCCAGGGTCGTCAGGCCCTGCGCACAGGCGGCACTGGCCATTTCCTGCAAGGTATTTTTGCCATCGCACATCGTCGAGTGGCAATGAACACTGGACTTCTTATAATCTGCCATAACTAAATCACTGCATCCTTTCCTGTTTGACCTTGTGGTCAATGACGTGTCGTTTTTCCAGCTCACGGGTGATTTCTTCCACCGTGATGCCTGCCTGCACCATCAGCACCAGCACATGGTAAGCCAGGTCGCTGATCTCATAGATGGTCTCGGCCTTGTCCTCTTTTTCTCCCGCAATGATGACCTCGGTGCACTCTTCGCCCACCTTTTTCAGGATCTTCTCCTTGCCCTTCTCGAACAGGTAGGTGGTGTAGCTGCCTTCCTGGGGATGATCCCTGCGGCCCTGGATGAGTTCGTAAAGCCCCTGCCAGCTGAACTGCTTGAGCTCCGGCGAGACATACACTTCGTTGAAGAAGCAGCTCTCAGCACCGGTATGGCAGGCAGGGCCATCCTTGACCACCTCCACCACCAGTGCGTCCTTGTCGCAGTCTGCGGTGATGGACACCACATGCTGGACATTGCCGCTGGTATCGCCCTTGCGCCAGATCTCCTGACGGCTCCGGCTCCAGAACACCGTACGCCCCTCGGCAATGGTCAGTGCCAGCGTCTCGGCGTTCATGTAGGCAAGGGTGAGCACCTCTTTGGTGTAGTGATCCTGCACGATGGCAGGAATGAGGCCCTTTTCATCAAATTTCAGTTCCATGGTCCATACTCCCTCCCCAAAGGGGATACTTACAGTTTATCCTAAAGTTGCCCGAAACGCAAGAGCTTACAGCCGCATTTCGACACCATTTTCATTCAGATAGGTTTTCAGATCGTGGATGGTCAGCAGTTTCTGGTGGAAAATGCCCGCCGCAAGGCCCGCGTCGATGCCCTTGTGGTGGAATAGCTCAAGGAAATCTTCCTTTTTGCCCGCGCCGCCGCTGGCGATGATGGGTACATTCACCCGGGCAGCGACCGCGTCCAGCATCTCGAGATCGAAGCCGGTGCGGACACCATCGGTGTCAATGCTGTTCAGGCAGATCTCCCCCGCGCCATGCGCCACGCACCAGCTGATCCATTCCAGCGCGTCCCGGCCGGTATCCTCGCGCCCGCCCTTGGCGAACACCCGGAACTGGCCGTTCACCCGCTTCACGTCCGCCGAGAGCACCACGCACTGGTCGCCGTATTTCTGGGCCGCCGCCGGAATGAGGCCGGGGTCCCGCAGAGCGCCCGAGTTGACGCTGACCTTATCGGCGCCGCATTTCAGCACCCGGTCAAAATCCTCCAGCGTGTTGATGCCGCCGCCTACGGTCAGCGGGATGAAGATCTCGCTTGCCACCCGGGTCAGGATATCGGTGAACAGAGCACGGCCCTCAAAGCTGGCGGTGATATCGTAGAACACCAGCTCGTCGGCACCGGCAGCGTTGTACATCCGGGCCATCTCCACCGGGTCGGCCACATCCCGGATGCCCTCAAAATTCGTGCCCTTGACCACCCGGCCATTCCGGACATCCAGACAGGGAATGATGCGTTTTGTGATCATTTTCGTTCCCCTCCGTTTAATTCTGCACCAGTTTTACACAACGTTTCAGATCCAGTGCCCCGGTGTACAGGCTCTTGCCCAGGATCGCGGCAGCGGTGCCCATCTTTTTCAGCTCCAGCAGCTCGGCTTCCGACGAAATGCCGCCGCTGGCCGTGAAGGCCACGTCCGGCACTTCTGCCGCCAGCTGGCGGTACAGCGCCAGATTCGTGCCCTGCATGGCACCATCACAGGCAATGTCGGTGTAGATGATGGCCGTGCATCCGGCATCTGCCAGCCGCCTGCAGAAGTCCACGCCCTTTTCGGCGCTGACCTCCTTCCACCCGTGGATGGCAACAAATCCATCTTTGGCATCCACCCCCACGGCGATCCGTTCGCCGTAGCGTTTCAGCATCCTGGCCGTGAAATCAAAATCCGTCACGGCCACACTGCCCAGGATACAGCGATTCACGCCCAGAGAAAGGTATTTTTCAATGCGCTCCTCCGTGCGGATGCCGCCGCCCACCTCGATGTACAAGCCCCCCTGCTCTGCCAGCGCGGCAATGGATCTGTAGTTGGAAAGGGTGCCGTCCTTTGCGCCGTCCAGATCCACAACGTGGAGATACCCGGCCCCGGCCTCCACAAACTGCCGGGCCTGTGCACAGGGGTCATCCCCGTAAACAGTCATACGGTCGTAATCTCCCTGCGCCAGGCGGACAACTTTGCCGTCCCTTAAATCAATTGCGGGAAACAATTGCATATTAGATTCCCTCCTAATTTTAGCTTTTCCTTCGTACAACCTCTCAGTCTCACTTCGTTCGACAGCTCCCCTAGTATGGGAGCCCTTGGCAAAACGGGAAACTTTCCCTGACTGCCAAGGCCTCTCCTACTAGGAGAGGTGGCAATGCGTTAGCATTGACGGAGAGGTTGTACGGAGCAGGGCCTTTCCACTACAGCTCACTGAACGCCTTCAAGATCCGCAGCCCCGTCTCCCCGCTCTTTTCGGGGTGGAACTGGGTGCCGTACACCCTGCCCGCCCTGACCACGCCGGTCACGGGGATGGAGTAATCGCTGACAGCAAGTGTACTCTCGGTACAATTTTTGCCGTAGTAGCTGTGGACGTAATAGACATACTCACCCTCACGGATGTATCGGAAAAGCGGGTCATCCCGTACGATGTGCAGGGCGTTCCAGCCGATCTGCGGCACCTTGAGGGTTTTGTCTTTCAGGTCAGGCTCCAGCGGGCAGACCTCGCCTTTGACAAAGCCCAGGCCCCCATGCTCACCGTACTCATAGCTTTTTTCAAAGAGCAGCTGCATTCCCAGGCAGATGCCCAGCAGGGGCTTTTGCGCCGCCTGCTCCCGGATGACCGGCACCAGACCGGTAGCCGAGAGCTTGTCCATGGCATCGCCAAAGGCCCCCACCCCCGGCAGGATGAGCCGGTCAGCCTTGCGGATGGTCTGTGCATCGGCGGTCACAACGGCCTCCAGCCCCAGATGCGTCAGGCTGGAGCGCAGGCTGAACAGGTTGCCCACGCCGTAATCGATGATCGCGATCATACCAGCAGTCCTTTCGTGGAGGGGATCTCGTCCCGGTGGGCGGCATCAATGGCGACTGCCGCAGCCAGCGCGTGGCCTGCCCCCTTGAAGCAGGCTTCGAGAATGTGGTGGGTATTTTCCCCTGCAAATTGTACAAAGTGGAGCGTAGCGGGCACATTGCGGGCAAAGCCCAGCCAGAACTCCGAGGCGCATTCCACATCGAAATCGCCCACCTTTTCGGTCTTGCAGTGGACATCCCAGTTCAGGGTGCACCGGCCCGAAAGGTCTACCGCGCAGAGCACCAGCGCCTCATCCATGGGCAGGTAGAAGCTGCCATACCGCTGGATGCCCCGCATCTCGCCCAGCGCCCGGGCAAAGGCCTGCCCCAGTGCAATGCCGATATCCTCAGCCGTGTGGTGGTAATCCACCTCCACATCCCCGTGGCAGGTGAGCACCAGGTCAAACCGGCCATGGCGGGCAAACAGTTCCAGCATGTGGTTCAGGAACCCACAGCCGGTGTCCACCTCATAGCGGCCTGCACCGTCCAGATTCAGGGTCAGCTCGATCTGGGTCTCGTTGGTGTTGCGTTCCAGTGTCACTTCCCGCATGGGTCATTCCTCCATTATTTTGTCAAGGGTGTTCAGGAAGATCTGCATCTGCTCCGGCGTGCCGATCGTGATGCGCAGCCAGTTTTCAATGCGTGGGGCATCAAAGTGGCGCACCAGAACGCCCTTTTCCTTCAACTTCCGGTACAATTCGCCGCCGTTTTTCTTTTGTGTAGAGGCAAACAGGAAGTTGGAGCGGCTGTCCAGCACCGCAAAGCCCCGGGCTTCCAGCTGCTGTTTTGTCCATGTGCGGGTGTCCACGATGGCGGCACGGGTCTTTTCAAAATAAACGGTATCTTCCAGCGCGGCCTGCCCTGCTTTCAAGGTCAGGCGGTTGATGTTATAAGGGTTCAAGCTGAACTTGACCCGGTTCAGATCCGCGATGAGGCTGGCGCTGCCCATGGCAAGGCCCAGCCGCGCACCGGCCAGCTGGCGGGATTTCGAGAAGGTCTGCACCACCAGCAGGTTGTCGTACCGGTCAATGAGCGGCACGCAGCTCTCACCGCCAAAGTCCACATAGGCCTCATCCACAATGACCACATTGTCAGGGTTCGCTTTCAGGATGCCCTCGATGGCACTGCGGGGCAGGGCCAAGCCGGTGGGGGCGTTGGGGTTTGCGATGACGATGGTCTCGTTCAGGCCGTAGTAATCGGCGGGGTCAAGGGTGAAATCCTCCTTCAGCGGGATGATATGGCTTGGGATGTGCATCAGCCCGCACCAAACGCTGTAACAGCCATAGGTGATGTCGGCATAGGCCAGCGGGTGGGTCTCGTCGCAGAAGGCCCGCAGTGCGAAAAAGAGGTTCTCGTCACTGCCGTTGCCGGGCATGATCTGATCCGGCTGCAGGCCAAAGTGCGCCGCCGCCGTTTTCAGCAGGTCGGTGCAGGCGGGGTCGGAGTAGAGACGGAGCTTTTCCACCTCATGCTCGCTCACCGCCGCCACCACCGCCGGGCTGGGCAGATAGGGGCTTTCGTTGGTGTTCAGCTTGATGTATTGCTGGTCCTGCGGCTGCTCCCCTGGGGTGTAGGGGGTGACTGTTTCAAGTTTCGGAGAGAGATATTTACTCATAGCAATTTCCTCACTGTCAGCGTCCTCGCCCTCTCAGGCGCTTCGCGCCAGCTCCCCCAAAGGGGGAGCCTCTGGCGGTTTTCCGTAACCTTGCGGGAAATTGCCAAAGCCTCTCCCTTTGGGAGAGGTGGCATTGCAAAGCAATGACGGAGAGGGCGAGCCGCCTTTAGTCCTCTTCATATCTTATCGTCACACTCTTCGCATGGGCGTGCAGGCCCTCGCGCTCGGCAAAATCGGCAATGCGGGGTGCCACCTCGCCCAGCGCCTCGCGGGTGTAATAGAGGAAGCTGGACTTCTTCACAAAGTCGTCCACACCCAGCGGGCTGGAGAAGCGGGCCGTGCCGCTGGTGGGCAGGGTGTGGTTGGGGCCTGCAAAGTAATCGCCCAGGGCCTCGGGCACATTGCGGCCCAGGAAGATGCTGCCCGCGTTTTTGATCTCGTTCAGCACGCCGAAGGGGTCCTCCACGCAGACCTCCAGATGCTCCGGCGCAATGATGTTGCAGGCCTCAATGGCCTTGTGCAGGTCGGTGCAGACGATGATCTTTCCGTTGTCGTCCACGCTGGCGCGGGCAATGGCGGCACGGGGCAGCTGGGGGATCTGCACCTCCAGCTCTGCCTGCACGGCCCTGGCCAGCGCCGGACTGTCGGTGACAAGAACAGGGCTGGCCAGCTTGTCGTGCTCGGCCTGGCTCAGCAGGTCTGCCGCCACCCAGGCGGGGTTGCAGCCGCCGTCGGCCAGCACCAGAATTTCGCTGGGGCCGGCGATCATATCAATGCCCACCTTGCCGAACACCTTCCGCTTGGCGGTAGCAACGTAGATGTTGCCGGGGCCGACGATCTTGTCCACCGCCGGGATGCTCTGGGTGCCGTAGGCCAGCGCGGCCACGGCCTGTGCACCGCCGGTCTTGAAGATCTTGGTCACACCGGCGGTAGCGGCGGCGGCAAGGATGACCGGATTCACCCTGCCGTCCTTTCCGGCGGGGGTGGTCATCACGATCTCCGACACACCCGCGACCTTGGCCGGGATGACATCCATCAGCACGGTGGAGGGATAGGCCGCCGTGCCGCCGGGCACATATACGCCCGCCTTTTCAATGGGGGTATATTTCTGGCCCAGCACAATGCCGGGCTTCTCGTTGATCACAAAGTTCTTGTGCACCTGCTGGCGGTGAAAGCTCTCAATATTGGCGGCAGCCTCCCGCAGGGTCTCAAGGAAATAGGGGTCCATATTGGCAAAGGCCTCATCGATCTCCGCCTGCGTCACCTGCAGGTCGTCGATCTTTGCCCCGTCAAATTTCAGCGCGTACTCCTTCAGCGCCTCATCGCCCCGGGCGCGGACCTCGGCAATGATGCCGTCCACCACATCCTCCACGTTTTTCTCCGCGCGGATGTCCCGGTTCAGGATCTCCTCGGGCCTGAGCTCATCAAAATTATACAGCTTGATCATTTTGTTTCCTCCTGCAAGGTCTTGCGCAGCGCTTCCAGCATGGCATCCATCTCGTTGTGCTTGAACTGGTAGCTGGCCTTATTGGCAATGAACCGGGCCGAGATGGGCATGAACTCGGTGACCACCCGCAGGCCGTTCTCCCGCAGGGTGGTGCCGGTCTCCACGATATCCACAATGACATCGGAAAGGCCCAGAATGGGGGCCAGCTCAATGGAGCCGTTCAGCTTGATGATATCGATATCCCGCCCGATGGACGCATAGTAGCTCTTTGCAATGTTGACGAATTTGGTCGCCACCCGCACCGGGCGGCTGGGATCGTCCTTGTAATCCGCCGGGGCAGCCACGCACATCCGGCACCTGCCAAGGCCGGTATCCAGCAGCTCGTAGACATCGGCAGAGGCTTCGGTGAGGATATCCTTGCCCACGATGCCCACATCTGCCGCGCCGTGCTCAACGTAGATGGCCACATCGCTGGGCTTGACAAGGAAGTACCGGATGCCCGCCGCAGGGTTCTCCACCACCAGCTTTCGGGTGGCGTTGTAGTCCTCGGTGCAGCCGTAGCCGATGCGGGCCAGCAGGTCATACATCCTGTCACCCAGACGGCCCTTGGGCAGGGCCACATTCAGCATGACCCGGCCCGTGCTGTTCCTCTGCACCGGCGGGGTGGGGGCGCTCAGGCGGTCGAGCTCGTCCAGATAGACCGCAAAGCCGATGGCCCCGGCCCCGGGGGTGAACTTCTGCATCAGCAGGTCATAGCGGCCGCCCTTGAGCAGGGGCCGCGGCAGGCCCTGCAGATAGCCCTGAAAGACCAGCCCGTTGTAGTATTCCATCTCACCGGCAAGGCTCAGGTCAAGGCGGACCGCCCCGCCGGAGGCCTCCAGCGTTTTGGCCAGTGCCCGCAGCTCGGCGGCGGCGGCGTGCATCCGGTCGTTGCGGCAGGCGCTCTCTGCCTTTGCCAGCGTCTCCTCGCAGCTGCCGGAAAGCTCCAGCAGGCCGGTCAGGGCAGCGGCCCCAGCGGCATCCAGCCCGGCGGCCTGCGCAGCGCGGCGCAGCTCGTGCGCATTCTTTTCCCGCAGCTTTTCCAGCAGGCCGGGGCGGGCATTCTCCGGCACGCCCAGTGCGTCGAACAGGCCGAACAGATAGCCCATGTGGCTGACTTCCAGCACCCACGCGGCCCCCAGCTGGGCCAGGCTCTGCGCTGCCAGCCGGACCGCCTGCTGCACCTGTGCTTCCCCCACCGCGCCCAGCATCTCAAGGCCCATCTGGGAGATCTCCTGGAAGGTGTGGCTCTCTGCCGAGGGGCGGTAGACGTTCTCATGGTAGTAATACCGCAGGGTCTCGCCGGGGGCAGGCTGGGCCGTCTTGGCAATGGACAGGGTCACGTCCGGCTTGAGCGCCAGCAGACGGCCATCCAGGTCGGTGAAGGTGATGACCTGCTCCGAGGACAAAAAGCTCCGGTTCTCCTGATAAAGCCCGTACTCCTCAAAGCGGCCCATGTGATATTTGCGGCAGCCCGCCGCCTCATACAGCGCCCGCAGCGCAAAGGAGGCCCGCTCCTTGGGCTGCAAACTGTCCAGGCTGAATTCCATCTCGATCTCCTCGTTCCCTCTCTGCGTATTTCCCACTTCTTTTGTTTATTTTACTTTATCGAGATAAAGTTGTAAAGTATGAAAGTGACGGCTTTTTCAGCCCTATCTTACCGTTTTTCTGTGTGTTTGTACAGAAAGGCGAAATCATTTCACCCCAGCGCCAAAACAGATGATGGAGAGCAAAAACCGGGGATGCAAAAAGGCCGGGCCGGTCTCCTGCATTGGAAACCGACCCGGCATCTTTCTTATTTTGCAAGCTTCAGATTCTGCGGCTCTTTGGGTGTGAACACAAGCTTCAGGTCCATTCCCATTCCGTCTGCCAGACGCTTCAGCAGCTTCAAAGATGGGTTGCGTGTTCCATTTTCCAGCTTGCTGATATCCGCCTGATTGATGCCGGTGCGTTCGGCCAGCTCCTTCTGGGTCAGGTTCTGAGAAATGCGTGCATCTGCCATCGCCCGGATGATATCCATTTCCGGCTGGTTCTCTTCCCACTCCTTGCGGAACTCCTCATTTTTCAGCTGTTCATTCAAATACAGATCCAGTGTTTTCATCTGATTCTCCCTCTCTTTCCAAAAAATCTTTCCGATACTGTTTTGCCCGTTCAATTTCACTCTTGGGTGTTTTCTGGGTCTTTTTGATAAAGCCGTTCGTCAGAATGATCCTTCCCCCATAATAGAAGAAATACATGACCCGCGAAATATCCGTTCCAACTTTTCCGCGGATCTCAAAAATCCCATCATCCAGATGCTTGCTGTATGGCTCCCTCAGACGGTTTCCCTGTTCCTGTAAAACCTTTAGGGTCATTACCAGCTTGCTCCGCATTTTGATATCCAGTTCATCCAAAAAATCTTCCGCAGGGCGCTGGCCATCTCTTGTTTCATAAAATTCCACCACGAACGGTCCCATTTCAAAATCCTCCCTACACTTTTCCCCTTTCAGTATATGGCAGATATGCCATATTGTCAAGTGCAAAAAGGCCGCCGCCCATTCAAAAACAGGCAGCGGCCATACAGCTCGATTTTTTCTTTTAGCCCAGCAGCGCCAGCACACCGGCCTTGGGGCGGGCACCCACAGCCTGATTCACAAGCTTGCCGTCGCGGAACACCAGCAGGGTGGGGATGCTCATCACGCCGAACTGAGAGGCCAGCTCGGGCTGTTCATCCACATTGACCTTGCCCACCTTGACATCGGTGCGCTCCTCGGCCACCTCGTCCACGATGGGGCTCAGCATCCGGCAGGGGCCGCACCAGGTGGCCCAGAAGTCCAACAGAACAGGCTTTGTGCTGTGCAGCACCTCGGCTTCAAAATTCTCTTTGGTAATGGTAACAACAGCCATATTGGTTTCCTCCATTTTTTATCCGCACCCTCTGCGGGGGCGGTCAGTTCCCTCAAAAGAAGGAGTGATTCTTACTTATGGCTCTAGTATACCCCAAACGACAGGATTTTTCCAGAAACAATCTGTGAACAAAAAAGGCGGCGGCCCGCCCGCTTGGGGAGAGCCGCCGCCCTGTGTTGTTCTTTGGAGTTCTCCGGGTTGTCTGGTCAGAACGATCAGGCCGTGACCCAGGCGATTGCGGTAACGGGCCACCAGCCGGTCAGGTTCAGAGCGGTGTAAACGCCAACGATTGCGTTGCCGATGGACTTGCCCATGTAATCGGCAGCGGCATTGATGCCCTTTGCTGCCAGATCGGTGATATTCTCGCCGTTCTTTTTGTTGTTCTTGATCCAGGTACGGGTCTGATCCAGACCCCAGATCAGGTTTGCAACAGAAATGACTGCGCCAATCGTCCAACCCACAGCAAACGGAGCGGTAAAACCGTCACCGCCGCTGGTATAGGTCATTTCTTCTTCGTTCATCACGTTGTAGTTCGCGGGCAGCATGAGCTTCTTTTCCATAATAATACTCCTTTACAAAAGCATTTATTGCACGGTGCAGCATACACCGCAAGTTACAGAAAACAGACCCGGTATCCCACTATCCCGGCTTACAGGATCAGCAGAACAGCGCTCAGGGGAGCCAGAGCCACCACCATGGTGCTGGAAACGGCATCCCGGACAAAGTTGGCTGCGGACTTGGACATATCCTCGCCGACAGCATCTGCGGCACGGCCCAGAACGGTGAAGAGGTTGCCCTCACGGTTGCTCTTCTTGTTCAGCCAGTCCTTGGAAGCGGAAATGCCCCAGATATAGCTGGCACCCAGCACCACAGCACCCACGACCGTAGCGGCAGTGGTTGCAAAGCCGCCAATATCGGAACCGCCCTGGGTATAGGTCATCTCTTCTTCGGAAAGCACTGCGTATTCAGCAGGCAGATTCATGTTCTTGTTCATAGGTCTCATACTCCTTTTTTGAGCAGCTTGAACCGATGGTGTTCTTTCCCAATTTACCATCTGGTTTCCAGCCTTATATTACTACATGACACAGTTTCATGCAATGGATTTTGTGAAAAACCATCAAAAATCGGAAAGTCGCATGAAAAAACAAACGAAAGTTTGGTGAAAAGCACTGCAATAATTTCCCACTCAGCCTGCCACGCCCGCACGGTAGAGATACGGGTCGGTGGTAAAGCTGGCATAGCTGTACAGCACAAGGATCTGGTCGTAGTCGTTGGCCGCAATGAGCTGGTCCAGCCCATAGTTATAGTTGCGGAAATCCACCACGTCGATGGCCGCATAGTTGGCTGTCAGGTAGGGCACAAAGCTGTTGGCATAGCTGTCCTTAATGACCAGGATCTTTCCCTCGCCGTCACCCTCCACCCGGCTCAGGCCGTTGTTGCCGTGCAGGAACATGGCGTACTTATCATACACCTCCAGCTTGTCCAGATCGTACAGGCCGGTGGTGGTGCCCTCGGTGGGCTGGCCCGGGCCGGTAACGTTCCAGACCGTCAGGCTGTTCTGCAGGTCGTACCAGGTAATGGTGTCGGGTTCGGCATTCCAGGTGCGGGTCTTGGAGTAGTGGGTGCCGTAGAAATCCTCACAGGTCTCGGCCGTATGGGCATCCCGGTCAAAGGGAGTCAGGCCCAGCGTCTCGCAGAACTGCTGGTAGGCGTAGTAGGCCCCCAGCGTCGTCCAGTGGTGGTCGGTGCGGTAGTAGAGGTATTCCCCTTTGTGCTCCGTCAGGGCGGGCAGGACATCAATGAACCGCCCGTAGGCCTCCCCCTGTGCGGCAACGCCTTCCAGAATGCCCTTCTCATCGATCTGGGGTGCCCCCGCCGGGACATTCTCAGGGTAGACCACCGAGGCCGACGGCACCAGCATGAGGTTCACCCTGCCCGGGTAGCGCTGGGCAAGGCTCTGGACGGCGGCAAGGTTCTTTGCCATCCCCTTTTCTTCATTTTTCAGGATGCTGTAATGCCGGGCGAACATCATGTGCTCCCGGCCCAGCAGGATGCCGCCGCTCTGGGTCTTTTGGAAGAGGGTGGTCTCCGCCGCGCTCTGCAGGCTGATCCACTGGTCGCGGCCAAACACCTGATCCTTGACGTATCGGGTGTAGCTGGTGAAGTAGTTGTTCAGCCCGTCGGCAGAAACGGCGGTCAGCCTGGGCCGCTGGGTCAGGGTGGTGTTTTCCAGTTCACTGTATGCGCGGTCGGGCGTGGCCATATCCAGCACGAACAGCCCGATAAAGAACAGCCCGAAGGCCACCAGCACCGGATACCGGAACAGAGAGGGAGTTTTCTTTGTATGCTTGTCCATTCAGGTCCCCTCCTCAGAAGTTGAAATACAGGAACGGGCTGTTGGTGCTGCCCACCACATACGCCGTAGAGAGCACCAGCAGCACCAGCACCGCAGCCACACGGGTCACGGTGTGTTTGCGCAGGGCGTTCCAGATCTTCTCAATGAGCGGGGTGCAGCACAGGATGCTGACCGCCAGCAGCACGCCGTAGTTGCGCAGGAAGTAGACCGGAGACGCACCGCCCGAGGGGAGAAAGAGCTTGCGGAACAGCAGCCCGAAGCCCACCCCGGCCTCGTTGCCCACAAACATGGCCCAGCCCACCACCACAAGGAACATGGTGTAGATGTGGGGCCAGATCTTGCCTTTTTCCAGATACTTGAGCAAAAACAGCTTTTCAAGGGCCAGCAAAACAAAGTAGTACAGGCCCCAGCAGATAAAGTTCCAGTCTGCACCGTGCCAGATGCCGGTGAGCAGCTCCACCACGAACAGGTTGAAGATCTGCCGCTTCAGGCCCTTGCGGTTGCCGCCCAGCGGGATATAGACATACTCGCGGAACCAGCCAGAAAGGGTCATGTGCCAGCGCCGCCAGAACTCGGTGATGGAGCGGGAGATATAGGGGAAGTTGAAGTTCTGGGGGAAATCAAAGCCCAGCATCTTGCCCATGCCGATGGCCATCAGGGAGTAACCGGAAAAATCAAAGTAGAGCTGGAGCGAATAGGCGATGACACCCAGCCAGACCAGCGGCGTGGACGCATTGGCAAGGCCCACAAAGGTGGTGGAAGGGCTGTCGGCAATGCCGATGATGTCTGTCCAGAGCGCGCCGACGGCATCCGCCAGCAGGACCTTTTTTGCCAGACCGAAGGTGAACAGGGTCATGCCTTCCTCGATCTGCTGCAAGCTGTAACGATGCTTGTAAACGTGCAGCTGAGCCGAGACATCCCGATACTTGACGATGGGGCCCGCGATGAGCTGGGGGAACATGACAACATAAGCGCCGAAGTCGATGATGTTGTGCTCAGTCTTTACCTCCCGGCGGTAGACATCAATGGTGTAGGAAAGGGTCTGGAAGGTATAAAAGCTGATGCCCAGCGGCAGGACGCTGATGCCCTGAATGGCCGCAAATCCGGTGCCCAGCAGGCTGTTGATGCTGCGCAGGACAAAGTTTGCGTACTTGAAGTAGAACAGCATCCCCAGGCTGGCCGCAAGGGCGACCAGCAGCAGCACCTTGCGCACGCCGGGCTTTGCGTCAAACGCTTCCAGCCCCAGACCGCAGAGATAGTTGATGAGGATCAGGGCCAGCATAACCGGGAAGAACCGGACCTCACCCCAGCAGTAGAACACCAGGCTGCACACAAAGAGCACCGTATTCTTGAGCTTTGCGGGCGCAAGGTAATACAGCGCCAGCGTGATGGGAAGAAACCGGAACAGAAAGATGATGGTGCTGAAAACCAAGGCTTCGACCTCCTTTTAAAAAAAGAGCTGCTGCAAATGCCCTCTCACACTCGCTGCGCTCGTCAGCTCTCCCTTTGGGAGAGGCGGCAGTGCGGAGCATTGACGGAGAGGGCCTGCAGCAGCCCCATTCAGTTTTATTTTACTCTCCCAGTGCGCTGTCCACCGCGCTGTCCAGATCGGCAGTGCACTCGTTGGAAGCGATGACCATGACCACGGTGTTGTCCTTAAAGGCGATCACGGCGTTCTCCACATTTTCCTGGGCCTGTGCGAACTCAGCGTAGTTGCCGTAGAACGCCACCTGATCCTGCTGGTAAGCAGTCAGCTGGTTTGCAACCTCCTCAGCCTTGCCGTCAGCAGCTTCCACGACCAGCACCATACCGGCATCGCCGTTGTCGTTGCTCTTCACGCCCTTGTAGCTCACCACATCCTCAGCGGGCAGGTTGAAATCGTACTCAATGTTCATGGCAGCGATCTCAAACTGGTTGGAGATGGGGTTGGCATCCAGCAGGGTCTCGAACGGTGCGTTCAGGGCATCGGTGCTGTTGTCCTCGCCCAGCGGGATGCTGGAGGCCTGGCTCAGCACTGTGGAGGCAGGCTCAGAGGACGCGGCAGAAGAAGCGGTAGAACCGGAAGAAGAACCGCAGCCGGCCAGCAGAGCACAGCTCAGGGCCAGAGAAGCAGCGGTCAGAATGATTTTAGCACGAAGTTTCATGGATTATTCCCTCTTTTATCTATTTTACACCGGTTCGCCCACGCGGAAGAGTTTCCGACAGCGAACCATTGTTATCTTACCATATCAAAGCCCGAATTGCAAACGGCAGGCAGAAGATTTTACGGTTTCTTCACCAGCGCTTTGCCGCTCAGCCCGCGATCTGCTGCAGGGCAGCGATATAGTCCTCAAAGCACAGGCCGCTGGCATTGATCTTTGCGGCATTTTCCACGCCCACATAGCGCCAGTGCCAGGGCTCGTAGGTGATCTCGGTCTTCTCCTCGGCCCCCTTGGGGTAGCGCAGGATGAACCCGTACTCCCCGGCGTGCTGGCAGAGCCAGCGGAAGGCGGCCGTGTTCTCAAAGCCCTCGTCCAGGCCGGTGTGCTCGGGGCTGTTCAGGTCTGCGGCCAGGCCGCAGTTGTGCTCAGAGTAGCCCGGCGGGTTGACGATAGCAGCAGCCATTTCCTTCGCCTTTGCATCGTCATAGCCCTGCTGCTTATAATAGTTGGTCTTTTTCTCGTAGAGATTGGTCTGGTAGGACACGCTGCGGTAGCCGCTCTGCATCCAGACGGTCACGTTCTCCGCAGCAGCAGCCTTCTGCAGCTCCAGAAAGGCATTGCAGGCCACGGTCTGCAGGGTCTTGTTCACTGCGGTCTTGGAGCCGCACTCAGCGGTCTCAAAGGTGTAGTTTTCCGGCATCTTATTGGTGTGGTTCACAAGGATCATCAGCGGGTCGGCCAGCATGGCCTTCGCCTCGGCGGCGGTCAGGCCCAGCAGGTTGTCCCGGCTCTCCACGCTCTCGGCGGCGGCTCCGCTCACGGCACTGCTCTCCGCCTTGCTGCTCGGCGCAGCCGACGGCAGACTGCTGGCCGCACTATTGGCGGCGCTCCCGGCGGCATCTGCCGTGGGCACCGGGGCCTTGCGGCGGGAAAGCAGGAAGGACACACCGCCCACGGCCACGCAGACCACAAGGGTCAGCCCGGCGATGCGGCGGATGGCGCGGTTGCGTCGCCGCCGCCGGATCTCTGCCCGGGTCAGGCGGCGGCGGTGGATGGGTTGCTGCTGATTCATAAGAGACCTTCTTTCTCGGTTCGTTTTCTGTATATTATGTTTCTCCGGGGGCATCCTAAGCCCGAGGTGACAGCCATGAAGATGACAGCGGAAGAATACGCGCGGCGGGTGAAACAGGTCGGCCCCCGCTCCCCTCTGGGCTCCGACTGCCTGTGGGCCTTCTGCGTGGGCGGCGGCATCTGCCTGCTGGGCGAGGTGCTGCGCGGGTGGTATCTTGGCATGGGGCTGGAAGCCCAGCTTGCCGGTACCCTGACCAGCTGCACCCTCATCGTGCTGTCGGCCCTGCTGACCACGCTGGGGCTCTACCAGAAGCTTGCCGCCAAAGCCGGGGCAGGCTCGCTGGTGCCCATCACGGGCTTTGCCAACGCCGTGGTCAGCGCCGCCATCGAGTTCAAGCCCGAGGGCAGGGTCTGCGGCACCGGAGCCAAGATGTTCACCATTGCAGGGCCGGTCATCGTGTACGGCACGCTGGCCGCTGTGGTCTACGGCGGGGTGCTCTGGCTGCTGGGCGGCTGACCGCTCTGTCTACAATACGCCTGCCGGGATGCAAAAATTGCAGTTTTCCGGCAAAGCGGATGGAGCAGAATATCGCACGAGCGCTATTATAGCACAAATCCCAAAGAAAAACAGCCCTGAAAGGGGGATTTTTTCATGGCGACCCGCCGGGGTGACACCCTGATCTTCCCAAAACCGCCTGTCATCGCCGCACACGCCTGCATCGGCGGCAAAAAGGAGGGCGAAAGCCCGCTGGCGGCAGAGTTCGATGAACTGCACAGCGACAACCGCCTCGGGCAGGCCAGCTGGGAGGCCGCTGAAACGCAGCTGCAATTACAGACGGCGCGGCTCTGCCTGAAAAAAGCCCACGCCACCGAAAAGGACGTAAGCCTCCTGCTGGCCGGAGACCTGCAGGCCCAGTGCACGGCTTCGGGCTATGCGGCCCGGGCGCTGGGCCTGCCCTTTGCGGGGCTGTTCGGGGCCTGCAGCACCATGGCCGAGGCGCTGGGTGTTGGGGCCTGCCTGTGCAGCGCCGGAATGGCAGACGGCCTGCTGGCCATGACCTCCAGCCACTTCTGCACCGCCGAGCGGCAGTTCCGCACCCCGCTTTCCTACGGAGCCGTGCGCACCCCCACCGCCCAATGGACCGCCACGGCGGCAGGGGCCTGCCTGCTCCGCCCCGCCGGGCAGGGGGTTGGCATCCGGGCCGTGACCTTTGGCCGGGTGCAGGATCTGGGCATCCGGGACATCAACAACATGGGGGCCGCCATGGCTCCTGCTGCGGCGGCAACGCTCCTGCGCTACCTCACTGATACCAACACCCAGCCGCAGGAGTTCGATGCCATCTGCACCGGCGACCTGGGCCATGTGGGCAGTCAGCTGTTCCGGGAGCTGCTGGCCGCCGAGGGCCTGCTCCTCAAGAACCATGTGGACTGCGGTTCCCTCCTCTATGATGCCGAGGGCCAGTCGGTGCACAGCGGCGCTTCTGGGCCGGGGTGCTGTGCAGCAGTGCTCTGCGGGCATCTCCTGCCCCGGCTGGAGCGGCGGGGGCAGCGCCGGGTTCTCTTTCTGGCAACAGGCGCGCTGATGAGCCAGACCACCTTTTTACAGAAGGAGAGCATCCCCGCCATCTCGCACCTGGTGGAGCTTGCTGCCCCGGAGGAACAGAACGGAGGGAACACATGAACTATTTCTGGGCATTCGTTACAGGCGGGGCCATCTGCGTGGTGGGCCAGCTCTTTCTCGACCTGACCGCCCTGACCCCCGCCCGCATCCTGACAGGCTATGTGGTGGCGGGCGTGGTGCTTTCGGCCCTTGGGTGGTATGCGCCGCTGGCCGAGTTTGCAGGCTGCGGTGCCACCGTTCCCCTGCTGGGCTTCGGGCATCTGCTTGCCAAAGGCGTGCGCACCGCCCTTGCCGAGGAGGGAGCCATCGGCATCCTGACCGGCGGGCTGACCGCCGCGGCTGCAGGCATCACCACCAGCCTTGTCTGCGGCGTGGTCTGTTCGCTGGCGGGCCGCAGCCACGACCAGAACTGAAGCAGAACTCTTCCTGGGACGATACGCTTTTTTCGTGTATCGTCCTTTTCTGCGCCGATTCGCGCCCTCTGTATGGTACACTTTTCCAGAAAAGGAGATGATAGTCATGCGCGAGACTCTTGCAACGATCTTATGGGAGGGCTGGACCGCCCTCGTACTCTGCGCGGCGGCGGTGTTCCTGCCCGGCAGCGAGGCCCTTACATACCCCGCCGTGCTCTGGCCCGGGCTGGTACTGGCGGCTGCTGTGCCTGCAGGCTGGGCGTTCTGGGCGCTGGCAGAGCAGCCCGCGCCCCTGCCCCCGGAACAGCTGCTGGAAAAACAAAAACCCCCGTATCGGGTTCCCGATACAGAGGTTTTGTTCGTCAGTCGATCACTTGATCTGTCGTAAATCAGGCGTTCTTGTTTGCACGCTTGGCCATACGGCTGATCTTGCGAGAAGCGGTGTTCTTCTTGATGACACCCTTAGCGCGAGCCTTGTCGATCGCGGAAACAGCAGCCAGGACAGTTGCGTCCTTGTCAGCGGCTTTAGCATCGATGGCAGCGTCTGCCTTCTTGACGACTGTTTTCAGGTTGGTCTTAATGGCCTTGTTGTGAGCCTGCTCTGCAGCAGCCTGCACGACGCGGTCCTTCTGAGATTTGATGTTAGGCATTCGTTCCACCTCCTTGGCTACCTATAACAGCGCACCTTATGATACCATATTTGCCGTACCAGCGCAAGCCTTTTTTGAATTTTTGTTTAGAATTTTTTCATTTTCCCATACTTCTGGTACCGTTTGGGCGGGAAAAGCGCCCAAATACGGAAATTCAGCCGGATGGGGGATGCAAAATGCGGGAAACTGACCTTGCCGATGAACTGTTCGGCCAGCCGGGCAAAACCGCCCTGCCCGCCGGGGTGCGCGTGGCAACGGCCCGTCAGGGCGGCGTGACGATCACCCGGGTAGAGATCGCGCGGGAGGGGCTGGCGCGGCCGCGGGGCCGGTATGTGACGCTGGAGGTCCCCAGCGTGAGCCTGCTGGACGAGCGGGACAGCGCCGTGATCGAAGCCGCCGCCGCAGAGCTGCGGCCCCTGCTGCCGCCCGAAGGCCCGGTGCTGGTGTTGGGGGTGGGCAACCGCCGGGTCACGGCGGATGCTCTGGGCCCCCGCACGGTGCAGAAGGTGTTCGTGACCATGGGGCCGCGCACCGTACCGGTGCAGGGCATCCGGCCGGTGGCGGCTGTGGCTCCGGGGGTATCAGCGGCAACGGGCCTGAGCTTACAGCAGCTGGCCGGGGCACTGGTGCGGGAGCTGCGCCCCGCCGCCCTGCTTTGTGTGGACAGCCTTTGCTCTGCTGAGCCGGAGCGGCTGGGCCGAACGCTCCAGTTTTCAGACACTGGGCTCCACCCGGCCCAGCCCGACCACTCCCGGCATCTGGATGCCGCCCGGCTGGGTGTGCCTGTCCTTGCGGCGGGCATCCCCACCCTGATGCAGGCCGAGGAGGGCCGGGATCTGGTCGTCACGCCCCGGGATCTGGACGGAGTCATCGCCCACGGCGCGGCCCTGCTGGGGGCTGCCATCAACCGGGCCCTGCAGCCAAAGCTGAGTGTGGCGCAGTTGTGCTGGCTGGTGGGGTAACCCTCTCGGTCTCGCCTTCGCTCGCCTGCTCCCCTGATAGGGGCCAGGTTTATGCTGCTGCCGGCCTGCTGCTCCTACTGGGAGAGGCAGCAATCCGTTCGCATTGATGGAGCGGTTCTCTCATATCTATTTTGCAGAAGGGGGTGAGGTTCCATGCGCAGGCGGGAAATGGCAGGGTGCGGGCATCCCCTGCCTTTTGCAGCGGCGGCAGGCCTTGCGCTGGGGCTGGCACTGTTTGCGCACCAGCTGCTTCTCACGCTGGCGGCGGTGGTCATCGGGCCGCTGCCAGCCGTGCAGACCGCCCTTTACCTGAGCCGGAAAGACCTCTCCGAGAATGCCGCACAGGCCGTAAGCGAACCCGCGCAGGAAACACAGGCAGAGCCTGCACAGGAGGCTCCCGCCCTGCCTGCCGGTGACATGGAAGCCTACCTTGTCCCGCTGGAAGGCGACGAGGCCCGCCCGGAGGGAGCCGGTGCCATCCTGGAAAAGAACTATCCGCAGGGCAGCGGGGAAAAATACATTCCCTGTGGCAGCGGCAGCATCAAGAACAACACCAGCGTCTCCAGCGCCGACATTACCGCCGAGATCACCAATCCGCTCCCCTTTGCGGTGGAGTGGAACAGCCCCGACCCGCAGATCCTCATCATGCACACCCATGCCACTGAGGATTACCGGCTCTCAGCAGGGCTGTGGTACCGCCCGGGGGACGGTTCCCGCACCACCGACCGGGACCTCAACATGTGCGCTGTGGGCCGGGTGATGGCGGACACCCTCAACGCCGCCGGGCTCAATACCCTGCACGATGAGACCCTGAACGACTACCCCAGCTACACCGGCAGCTACGCCAACAGCCGCGCGGTGGTACAGCAATACTTATCGCAGTATCCCAGCATCAAGATCGTGCTGGATGTCCACCGGGATGCCATCGAGACTGAGAATGGCTCCCGCATGGCCCCGGTGTGCACCGTCAACGGGCGGCAGGCAGCGCAGGTGATGATCATCTGCGGGTGCGACAACGGCACCACGGTCAGCCTGCCCAACTACCGGCTCAACCTCCGCTTTGCCGCTGCCTGGGAAACCGCCATGGAGGGCCTGTACCCCGGCTTCACCCGCCCGGTCCTGTTCAGCTACCGGTTCTACAATCAGGATCTGACCCCCGGCAGCCTGCTCATAGAGATCGGCGGGCACGGCAACAACCTGAACGAGGCCCTCTATGCCGGGCAGCTTGCCGCCCAAGGGTTGATTTCAGCATTAAAACAGTAAAACCTCCCAGTCCGCATCTGCTTCTTTGGCAAGTACGACCTGCCCTCTTTGCCAAGGGCTCCCCTATCAGGGGAGCTGGCGAGCGAATGCGAAACTGAGAGGTTTATTTTATTTCTGCTTATTCGTATACGATGCAGCCCAGGATCTGCTTGCCCAGCCGAACGATCTTCTCGTTCTGCTCCCGCACGGCATCGGTGCGGGTGACCGTGCAGTCGGCAGCCAGCACAATGGCATCGGCAGCCACCACATGGGGCACAGTGGCAGCGGCCTTGAGGATGCTCTCGGCGGCGGTCACGCTCTGGCCGCGCAGGGGCTCCGTGGCCTGCAGGGCAGCGGCCAGTGCTTCCAGCTGGTCCGCAGGCAGATCGCCGGTAACCAGAATATTCTTCGCCTCTGGGGCGCGGCTGCGGATGGTCTGAGCCATCAGGCAGAGCATCTCAGCGTCCGCGCTGCCATCGGGGCGGCCTTCCATCTGATAGAGCTTTGCATCCAGCTTTCCAGCTTTCTTAGTGCGGTCGCTGGCCAGCGCGCCCAGCACGGGCAGGCCGGTGGAGCGGTTCAGCTCGCTGGCCGAGTAGACCATGCCGTCCAGCAGGAACTTGACCACGACCACGCCGCAGGCAAGCACACCGCCCAGCAGGAAGCCAATAAGCAGGTACTTTGCCACCGAGGAGGCAGCGCCGCCGCCCAGTGCGGGCTCCTCCGCACTCTCCCAAGTACTCTTAGCAGAAGCCAGATTGTCATCCAGCGCCTGACGGGCACTCTGCAGTTCCACCAGCTGGCTCTGCAGATTCTGAACATCTTCACTGCTCGTCTGCTGCAACGCACGCAGTTCCGTGGAGACCCCCTGTGTCACACTCTGATCAATCACGCGTACACTGTGGCTGCACACAGCAGCTGCCGCTTTATCATGGATCAGATCCAGACGACCCAGCAGCGCGTTCAGAATTTTCTCTGCGGTCTGCTGATCTGCAGCATACGCCTGCAAGGTCATCACGCCGTTATACTCGCCACTGTCGTTCTGGGAAAGTTCTACCGTGACCACGCCCTTCAGGTAGCGCACATCTACCCCTACGGCATCAGCGGCAGCATTCATGGAGTCACCGCTGACCAGCTGTTTCTGATATGCAGCCAGCAACGCACCGGTCGGGTCAACATTCTGATACGCAGAACCCGGCTGGATTTTGTAGCCGCTGTCAATATAAAGGTCAGCCTGCGCCGTCCAGACATTATAAACGTCCAGATTTTTTAGCAGCGACTTTTCTGCATAGTCCTGTGCCTGTTTCAGTGCTTCCTGCACACTAGACTGCGCATCCTCGTTGCTCTTCGCCGTCAGCTCGTACTGCTGCACAGCAAACTCATAATCCTTCTCTTTCTGCTGATACTCAGCCAGAGCCTCTTCATAAGCAACCTGATCTTCTGCCGAAACAGCGCCGCCGCGCAGGATCTTTACCCCGGCAAGGCCGCCAGCGATCACAGCACAGACAACCGCGGTCAGCAGGATGGGCTTGAGCTTGTGCAGAAGGGTCACCATGAGCGCGACGAGGTCGATTTCTTCCTCATCCTGTGCGCCGGTGGGGTAAGTGGTTTGATTTTCGTTCATGCTCTACTCCTCAGGACAAAGCCAATCTTCATGTTTGTTCCGTTTTGTGCAATGCACATACTATAACAGAATAAATAATATCATCCTTTCCGGCAGAATTCAACCGTTTTTCCACAAAAAGCCGATTGACAAACCGGTGCTGCTGTGCTATTTTTAGAATTACTGAAAAGCAAGGATCGGGAAAAGTAACGCATTCCGGACGCTCCAGAGAGCGCGGCAGCAGCTGAGAGCCGCGTGCGGGCCAGTGCGCGAACGAACACCCGGGAGCTGCAAACTGAACACGGCATTCCGCCGCCAGTAGGTGCGCCGCAAAGCCCAGCGTTACCAGGGCAGCGCTTATTGGAGCGCGCGAGCGACCGGACACTTCCGGTAATTCAGGTGGCACCGCGGACATTACAAGACAGCTTGTTCGCCCTGAAAATTCAGGGCAAAGCTGTCTTTTTATTTTTATATCGGAGGAAAGAAAGATGGAACGTACTGAGATCGTCTCGCTGTACAAGAACACTCCCGCCGACGGCACGGTGGTCACCGTGTGCGGCTGGGCCAAGAACATCCGTGATTCCAAGAATATCGGCTTCATTGCCCTGTCGGACGGCGGCTGCTTCAAGACCCTGCAGGTCGTGCTGGAGGCAGGCAAGCTGGCAAACTACGAGGAGGTCATCCACACCGGCCTGTACAGCAGCCTGCGCATCGTGGGCCGCATCGTCCTGACCCCGCAGGCAAAGCAGCCCTTTGAGCTGAACGCCGACAGCGTGGAGATCCTGGGCGACTGCCCCGCAGACGAGTACCCCCTGCAGAAAAAGAAAATGAGCATGGAGTATCTGCGCACCATGCCCACCCTGCGCCCCCGCACCAACACCTTCAACGCCGCATTCCGCGTGCGCAGCGTGGCTGCCTATGCCATCCACAAGTTCTTCCAGGAGAATGGCTTCATCTACTCCCACTCTCCCCTGCTGACCGCTTCCGACTGCGAGGGTGCCGGTGAGATGTTCCAGGTCACCACGCTGGACCTGCAGAACGTGCCCAAGAACGAGGACGGCACCGTGGATTACAGCCAGGACTTCTTTGAGAAGCCCGTCAACCTGACCGTTTCCGGCCAGCTGGAGGCCGAGGCCATGGCCATGGCCTTTGGCAAGGTGTACACCTTCGGCCCCACCTTCCGTGCGGAGAAGAGCTTTACCACCCGCCACGCCGCCGAGTTCTGGATGATCGAGCCCGAGATGGCCTTCTGCGACCTGAAGGGCTACATGGACACCGCCGAGGCCATGACCAAGTTCGTCATCCGCTACGTGCTGGACAACTGCCCCGATGAGATGGCCTTCTTCAACCAGTTCATCGACAAGGGCCTGATCGAGCGCCTGGAGCTGGTGGCAAACAGCGAGTTCGGCCGCATCACCTACACTGAGGCCATTGAGATCCTGAAGAAGAACAACAAGAAGTTCCAGTTCCCCGTGGAGTGGGGCGTGGATATCCAGACCGAGCACGAGCGCTACCTGACCGAGGTCGTGTTCAAGAAGCCCGTCTTTGTCACCGATTACCCCAAGGAGATCAAGAGCTTCTACATGAAGATGAACGCGGACGGCAAGACCGTGGCCGCAGCTGATATGCTGGTGCCCGGCATCGGCGAGCTGATCGGCGGCAGCCAGCGCGAGGAGAACTACGACAAGCTGGTTGCCCGCATGGACGAGCTGGGCATGGACAAGACCAACTACGAGTGGTACCTGAACCTGCGCAAGTTCGGCGGCGTGGAGCACGCCGGTTACGGCCTGGGCTTCGAGCGGATGATCATGTACCTCACGGGCATCCAGAACATCCGTGACGTGCTGCCCTTCCCCCGCACCGCTTACGGTTTCTAAGGATTAAATTCAACCCTCTCAGTCAAAGCCTGTCGGCTTTGCCAGCTCCCCCGAAGGGGGAGCCTATTGCGGCTCTTGGATAAAGGCAGCATAGCCTCTCCCCTCGGGAGAGGTGGCATTGCGGAGCAATGACGGAGAGGGTTGTTTTCAACAAGGAGATAAATACAAGTGGAAAATATCGCTCCTGCCCTGTTGGACTGGTTCTACACCAACCGCCGCATCCTCCCCTTCCGGGAGGACCCCACGCCCTACCATGTCTGGCTGAGCGAGATCATGCTGCAGCAGACCCGGGTCTCGGCGGCGCTGCCCTACTACGAGCGCTTCCTTGCCGCCCTGCCGGATATCCCCGCGCTGGCCGGATGTGAGGAGGAAAAGCTGCACAAGCTGTGGGAGGGGCTGGGTTATTACAGCCGGGTACGCAACCTGCAGAAGGCAGCGAAGATCGTCTGCGCTCAGTACGGCGGGCAGCTGCCTGCTGATTACAACGCCCTGCTGGCCCTGCCCGGCATCGGGGAGTACACGGCGGGGGCCATTGCCTCCATCAGCTTCGGTCTCCCGGTGCCCGCCGTGGACGGCAACGTTCTGCGGGTGTTTGCCCGGCTCTACAACGACCCCCGGCTGGTCACCGACCCGCAGGTGAAGCGGGAGTTCACGGCACGGGTCATGGAGCACCAGCCGCCCGCAAAAGCCGGAGACTACAATCAGGCCCTGATGGAACTGGGCGCGCTGGTCTGCCTGCCCAACGGCGCACCTCTGTGTGAGCAGTGCCCGCTGGGCACGCTCTGCCGGGCCCGGGCCGCAGGCACCGCCCTCTCCCTGCCCCAGAAAACGCCCCCCAAGGCCCGGCGCATCACACCGGTCACGGTGGCGCTGGTGCTGAACGAGGGCCGGGTGCTGCTCCAGCAGCGGCCCGCCAAGGGCCTGCTGGCCGGGCTGTGGCAGCCGGTGCTGTGGGAGGATACCACCCTCACCGCCGCAGAGACCGCCGCCCGCCTTGCTGCCTTGGGGCTGGACTGCACAGGGGCACATTTCACGCCCCTGCCTGCGGCCAAGCACATTTTCACCCACATCGAATGGCACCAGAGCGGCTATTTCCTCACTGTGCCGGAGCAGCCCGCCCCCGCAGGCTGCGTCTGGGCCGGAAAGGAGCAGCTGGAGGCCGCGTACACCCTGCCCGGTGCCTTCAAGGTCTACAAAAAGCTGCTGCTGACCAAATTGCTGTGATTGCCCGGATTGATGAAATTTCTGCAATTCGGATTGTAATTTTTTGCTTTTCCGGGTATAATAGCCTTATCAAAATGAACTCCGGTTCCATGAACCACCGTTCCCCACCAGAAAAGGAGTGTGTCCTATGAAGAAATCCTGTCTGATCGCTGTTATCGCCACGCTGGCCGCTGTGGCCGGTGCGCTGGCCGCCGTGGCTGTCTATCTGCACCGCCGTGAGAAGGAGCTGGACGAGTACGAGCGTCTGCTGTTTGGCGAGGATAAGGCTGAGACCGTTGAGCCTGCCGCAGAGCAGCCCGCAGAAGACACTTCTGCCGAGGATGCCGCAGAATAAACCAAACACCGAAAAACGCACCCGGCTTGTCCCTGCAAGCTGTGGTGCGCTTTTTTATACGCCGCATTGATTAATCAACCTCTCAGTCCGCGCTCCGGCGCGGCCAGCTCCCCTGGCAGGGGAACCAGGTGCAGAGATGCGGCTTTGTAACAGGAGTACATATCCATGAAACGATTTTTGTTGTGGGTCGTTGGTGTCATTCTGGGCGTTGCCGTGCTGCTGGGCGCGGTGATGACCGTGAGCTATTCCTTTACCGGCGAGGGTTCCCGCCCGGCGGCAGACACGCAGTTCGGCGGGCAGGCGCTGGAAGTGAACGGCTCCTGCTGGCAGGTGCCGCTGCTGGGCGGCGTGTTCGATAAGGTGTTCACCAGCCCCGAAACGCTCACCGTGCAGAAACTGGGCGTGCTGTATGACGCACACCCAGCCCTCGCCCTGCCCGATTGGGCCAGCTACACCACCCTGACCATCGAGACCGACATCGGCAGCATCGTGTTTGCGGGGTCGGCCTCTCAGTACGAGGACTTTCTCTTCCCTGCCAACGGGGATTACAAGGCAAAGCTGACGGTCTGGCGGCTGCCGCAGGACTATCTTGCCACCCAGTTTGAGGGCGGCTCCACCGGTGCCATCCGCAAGAACCTGGGCGTGGAGCACCCTGCCAAACCCACGGGCTGGTACAGCTACTCCTTCCGGTTCACCCTGCAGGCCAGCGCGGAGGTCGCCCTTTCCACCGAGCGGCTGGAGCAGGGCGGTGTGGCGGCGCTTTCCATCACCGGCCTGACCGGCGAGACCGCTCCCGCCGTGGAGACCGACCTGGGCAGCGTTCAGTGCGTCCGGCTGGGCAGCGGCTGGCGCGCCTACATCCCCGCCGCCTACAACGCTTCGGCGGGCGGGCACACGGTCAACGTTACCGTCAACGGCGAGACCTTTGCCCGGACGCTGACCGTTCTGCCCAAGGATTTCGGCACCGTGGAGGTGGAGCCGGAACCTGCATCCACCGAGGCCGCCAACGCCGAGTTCCGGAACAACATCTGGCCCCTGTACGAGCAGCCCGCGCGGGAAAAGCTCTGGGCCGGTGCCTTCCTCTGCCCGGCTGAAAACTACATGACGCTGGTGGATTTCGGCCAGGTCAAGGTGACCGGCGGCCAGCAGGGCAGCCGATCCAACTCCACCCGGCTCTACACCATCCCCGGTGAGCCCTGCCGTGCCCCGGCAGGCGGCGTGGTGGTCTTTGCGGGCGATCTGGCCCTCACCGGCAGCACCGTGGTCATCGATCATGGCTGCGGCGTGCGCAGTTATCTGTACAGCCTGCAGGAGCTCTCCGTGACCCGCGGCCAAACCGTGGAGCGGGGGCAGGCTGTCGGCGTGCTGGGCGAGGAGCTGACCATGGACTTCAAGCTCGGCAGCAAGAGCGTGAACCCCTGGCCCCTGTTCCAGACCAGCGGCGGGTTATTCTGGCAGGAGAAGGGCTGAGCCTGCAAAAAATTTGCAGAAACCTGTAACGCTTTCTCCTTTTCTGCGTTATTGGGGTGAAAGGCCATGAAAAAGGAGGGCAAAAGACGATGAAAACGAATTGTGATATCATCCGTGACCTACTGCCGCTGTATGCGGAGCACATCACCAGTGAGGCCAGCAACGCGCTGGTGGAAGAGCATCTGGCCGAATGTGAAGCCTGCCGCGCCGAGCTGGAGCAGATGGAGCAGCCGGTGCCGGTGCGGCCGGAAGCGCAGCCGGATGCGCCCCTGCGCAGGATCAGGGCCGCCCTGCAAAGAAGGAGCATCCGCGCAGCGATCGGCTCTGTGCTGGCAGCCCTGTGCGCCCTGGCACTGATATTCTGGATGGGCACTGCCCGCGTCCCGGCCACCACAGAGCAGGCTCAGTTCTGGACCTACAACCGCAAAGAGAATGGCGCAGACATCTGCATTCTGGAAGCACAGGGCGAGGGGGTCTGGCTGAATATGGAGGGCACCTTCAGCTGGGGCAAGCCGCAGATCACTGTGCGGGCCATGCGCTACCGCTTTCCGGGCGTGCATCGGGTACTGACAGCCCTGGTGGATTCTGATCGATCCACTGTATGGGTCATGGTGTCTCGCACCCAGCTGCTGACCGTGGACTGCGCAGACCAGACCCTGTACTACCGCGATGGACAGCTGGTAGACCGCTACATCGTACAGGAAAACCCGGACGGTACCTTCGACTACGCCTACGGCACCGACCAGGAATATGGCACCGACTATAAGAAGGGCTGAGCCTATGGACATCGACAGCATTTACCGGCTCTACTTCCGGGATGTGTTTCTGTTCCTGCAGGGCCTGACCCACAACGAGACACTGGCCGAGGAGCTGACGCAGGAGACTTTCTTCAAGGCACTGGACGGCCTGAAGGACTACGACGACCGGCAGGATGTACGGGCGTGGCTGTTCACGGTGGCCCGCAACGCCTATTATTCCCACTGCCGCCGGACAAAGCGCACTGCCCCGCTGGAAGATGCCGAAACCGCCCCCGCCGACACTCCGGACATTGCCCAACTGCTGGTCGATCAGGATGCGGCATTCACTGTACATCAGTGCCTGCACACGCTGGACGAGCCTTACAAAGAGGTGTTCAGCCTCCGGGTATTCGGCGAGCTGCCCTTTGAGCGCATCGGGCTGATCTTCGGCCACAATGCCGCATGGGCCCGGGTGACCTACTACCGGGCCAAGACCCAGCTGCAAAAGATGCTTTCCTCTTCCACCTGACATTTCCTATCACAGCAGAACACCCCCGGCCCAAAGGCGCGGGGGTGTTCTTTTTGTGCGCACGAGCGCAACAAACAAAAACAGCCCTGCCAAAGCAGGGCTGCAAAAGTACAGCTTGAGATAAATCAGCGCTTGGAGAACTGAGGTGCATCGCTGGCAGGGCTACGCCCTGCACGCGATGCTTGAGCAAAGATCTTTAGCGCCACCGGCTCGCCCCTTGCGGGGCAACCGCCGGAGATGCGCAGTCGTGCTCCCCAGTTCTCCGGGAAAGCAGGCAACAAAAAACGGCTCTGCCGAAGCAGAGCCGTAAAGATACATCTGAAATAAATCAGCGCTTGGAGAACTGGGGTGCACGACGTGCAGCCTTCAGACCGTACTCACCTGACCTTGATCCAAAAAGACCAGTATTCATGCGGTTTTTCGGGCTTTCCTCTCTCAGTAAACCCATAGGTAAACCCACGAAATCGCGAAATTTTTGGTGCAGTTTAACGCAGCCCGAATGCAGCATTCACAACGCTGCTTAATTCCTCAGGTTTATTATACTTGACTTTCGCATAGATGTCCATAGTCGTTTTGCTGTTCTCATGGCCTGCCAGATACTGCACCGTCTTAGGATCAACACCTTTGTAAATCAGATTGGTGATGTAGGTGTGCCGCAGCATGTGCGGAGTCACCTTGAAGTCCATCGTATACACCAGTTTGGGATTATTCGGCTGATGCTCACCAAGCCTTGGCTTTATTCTATGCTTGATGGACTGTCCATTTACATAAGTGTAATAACAGCGTTCTGCAGTAGAACGGACTGTTATGTACTTCCAGACTCTCACAAACTGAGTTTCCGTCAAAACAGTTCCCTTCGAATTCGAGATCACATATTCCGATTCTGATTTTTCCCTTTCTTCCTTGAGACAGGCTACCAGGCATTTTGGAATCGGAACATCTCGTTTTGCTGCCGGTGTCTTCAATAGCGTGTTGACTACCGGCTCACCGCCTTCCACATGCCATGCACGCCTTACCGAAATGTACGGCGTTTTTTCATCCAGGAATACGCAGTCCCATTTTAATCCAAGGATCTCTTCTCTACGCAATCCCGCGTACAAACCGATCATCACGAAGACATACGGTGGAAGCTCACGAATGCTATCCAGCAAAATGGCAGTCTGTTCATCCGTCAAAGCCTCGCGCCGTTTCGCTGGCTTTCCGCCTCTTGCGCAAATCGTTTTGGATGGATTCTCTTTAATCACCTTGCTCTCTTCTGCTGAATTAAAAATGTTCTTAATCAGCATATTGAGCTGACCATACATTCCGGAAGAACCTTTTGATAACGGAACCATCAGCAGCCGCAGGTCATCTGTGGTCACCTCGTCCATATACATCTGTCCAATCGGACCCACGATGTACCGATTCACCATCCGTGCGTATCCTTCCAACGTATTAGTTCTTACCGTTCCAGACCGCATCAGCAACCATTTTTCACAGTACTCTTCCACGGTCGGATTCTCTCTATGGAAAACCACTTCCGCGATTTTCTTCTGGGCATCTTCCACCCGGTCATACAATTCTTCGCGTGTCAGCCCGTAAATCGCCACTCTCTTTCCGTCTGCATCTGTAATCCGGGTGCGGTAATACTGTACCCCTTTCATCATCACTGTTCCGTATTCCGGAAGTTCAGCAGGACGCTTTTTCCCTTTAGCCATGTGTTCTCCTCCTATCTATCTTCATACATTGCGTGTTGTCACTTTTATTATCATGGCGTACAGCACTTCCTTCAAGGATGTCGAATGTATGTAAAAAGGCAGGGATTTTTGACCATCCCTGCCCTAATTTCTTTCTGATTTACTCTTAATCCCACGATGCAAAAGCATCTTCCAGCACTCCTGCGAGCTGCTCTGGGCGATTATATTTCACCTTGGCGTAAATATCCATGGTGATCTTGCTGCTTTCATGACCGGCAAGATACTGAACCGTCTTCGGATCAACCGAAGCATGAATCAGATTCGTAATGTAGGTGTGCCGCAGCTGATGCGGAGTCACCTCAAAGTCCAGACTGTAAACCACATTTCCATTGTGTGCTGCCTTTTGCCCCAGAACCGGCTTCACCGTATGCTTCACCCTCTTGCCATCTTCATAGCGGTAATAGCAGCGTTCCTTGGTGGTACGGGTTACGATATACTGCCATAATCTCTTGAACTGCGTATAGGACAACGGGTCTCCATCCCGGTTTGCAACCACAAAATCCGATGTCGATGTCTTCTTCGCCTCTTTCAGACATTCCAGAAGATTGTCCGGCAGAGGGACATTCCGATGCGCTGCCTTTGTTTTCAGCTCTGTCAGAATCACCGGACGATTATGCTCCGTATGCCAGGCTCTCCGAACGGTAAGGTACGGAGCCTCGCAATCAAGATACACCGAATCCCATTGCAGTCCGAGGATTTCTTCTCTCCGCAATCCTGCGTACAGCCCCAGCATCACGAACACATACGGCGGTAAGCCGTAAATGGCATCCAGCAGCTTATCCACCTGCTCATCCGTAAGCGGGAGGCGATCCTTCTGGGGAATCCCGCCCACATTCTTCTTCAGATAGATGGTCGGATTCTCATCAATGATCTTACTCTCCATTGCTGCCGTGAAAATACACTTATATAGAACGTTCACTGATTTGTACACGGATGCCGACTTTTTCGATGCCGCCAACAGTGCCAGGCGAATGTCATCTGCTGTTACATCTCCGATATGCATATCGCCCAATGGCTTGATGATGTAGTTCTTCACTTTCGATGTATAGTCAATCAGCGTTGTCATCCTGATCTGTGCCGACTGCATCAGCAGCCATTTCTCGCAATACTCCTCCACTGTAGGTGTACTGCGGCGATACGTCTTGTTCTCAATCTGCTGGATCGCTTCCTGTTCCTTCTGGTACAGTTCCTCTCTCGTTCTTGCATATAAGGAAACCCGCCGTCCCTGCTGATCTGTTACACGGGTTCGATAATATTGCGTTCCCTTCATACTCACCGTACCATAATCGGGAAGCATCATTCTTCTTGCCGCCATATCATTACCTCCAATCCTGTTGATGCTTTCATTATTGCGGATTCATCGTCCATACTCAACGATGTCGATTTTCACCGCCGAAAGCTTCGAGGTTTGCGATATGTCGCAGCACGTTCCATCGGTTTTGCACGGTGCGTACATTTTGCAATGTACTCCTGAATCCCCACTTCCGTGAAATAAACGCAGCCGTTTTCCACATACTGAACATAGGAGATCAAACCGTCTGTTCTTGCAGCATCCAGTGTTTTTACGCTGATTCCCAGTATACTGGCTGCTTCTTTCCTTGTAATCAGTTTATCCATCGCCTTCTTCGCCATCCTTTCGGCATTTGCCCTGTCTTTTTTTCTCTGCTTGTTCCGGAATGTAATATCCAAGTTGAATCCTTACAGCTTCATCAATCCCACGCATCTGCCCCTTACTTACCCGCCCAAGATAGCGAATCACGCATATCTTGTCGCAGGTGTCGAGCTGTTCTGCCAATACCATAGACGGTTTTGCCAGTCCCTTTGCTTTACGGAGAAAGAAATGCGTTGGCTGTTTTCGCTTCTTCTCAATTTTCGATGTCAGCGGAGCAATCGTGATCGTCGGCGCATAATAATTGCCGACATCATTCTGAAGAACCACAACAGGACGAACACCGCCCTGCTTTGATCCGACCGGAACACCGAGATTGGCGAGATATAAATCACCTCGCCGATAAACCCAGTTTTCTTTCATATGCTGTTGTCTCCAATCTCCATACACTGATATGGATAAAGCCTGCCAGGTATCATGCTGATACAGCACCCGGCAGCGCTTTCTGAAAATATGGTTTCTCTGTACTTTTTCTTATCACCCCAGAGATGTAGGATTTCTCACAGGCGGCAGTGTGCTTCACTGCTCCATTGGAATTTAACCATCCCGCCTTCCTTATGGCCGGACCGCGAATTACGGAAGTATCATTGTCCCTGTCTGGCTTTAACACCGCCGCCGGTTGCAATCCGGCATTTGCTTCTGCGAAACCGCTATCGCCCCGATGGGCTTCATGGCGTGCAGTCGAAGGCTCGACCAAACAGGAATGTACCTGAAGAATGAGTATTCAGTTTTCAAGGGACATCCGGACTTTCGTCCTTACAAAGTAAGTTTAACAAGAATCCTCCGGTTTCGCGTTGGCCTCGTAGGCGCACTTTGGTTGTCCTTGCAGGACTACATACGGTTCGTTTTGACTTTTTCAGTGTTCTATACAGCCGGATTGAGGCAAAAAAATACCCCGTTGGTTTCCCAACGAGGCATCAAAGACGATTCCATTCTGTTTTCTATAAACTGGTACCCGTTTATCTCCTGGTGACCATTTGAGTCACGGCCAATGTATCAAAAAAGCAACGCTCATCTCAGCAAATCAGACAAGCTGTATTCTCCTTTGGGGATATTTGCTGTTCTGCGATACTCTTTTATGGCTTTCACCAAGAGCTGAGGATTACTGAAATACTGCTTCACAAAATCATACGACTTCACATCATGCATCCGAAGATTTATTTTACAAAATTCGCTTGGTTTTTTTCCAGAACGCTTAAACTGATCATATGCTCCTTCCGCATGAATAATCAGCATTTCAATTTCTGGAGCAGTAATGACATTTACCACGTCAATTTTCTGCTCATATGCTTTACTCAATCGAAATTCCTCTCTACGAGAATCCAAAATCCGTATCACCGAAATCTGCTCATCGAATCCTTTCCGTAAGTATCGCTCCTCGAATCGTTTAGCACTTCTGCAACGGATAACACGTTCTTCCAACATTTCTTCTCTGTTGAAAATCAGAAGATCATTATCAACCAGTATGTCGATAATAGCTTCTTCGGCAGAGCCTTCACATATACACGCCTTGTATTTTGCTAATTCCATTCTGCCGCCTCCTTAATTGATTGAAGCAGCCAGGCTTTTCTTCAAGCGCATATACGCTTCATATGCTGGCGTTGTTCCCTCAAGGAAGCCGCTCTGGTAAGCATCACTCTTTTTAATATCATTACGTTTCAATATATAGCTCAAATTTTCTGCTGTAATGCCATTACGGTTTCTAACGATACAAATTCCGTCATTTCGGTCATATTCGTCCAGCAGTTCCGGATAATGCGTAGTGAAAATAAGCGTTCCGCCATTTTTGTTCAGTCGGCTGTCCATAAAGAAGCGCATTAAGGTCGTTACAATTTCCTTGTTGAAATGATTCTCTATTTCATCTACCAGAAGATAACCACCTGAATGAAGAACTTCCTTTACCATCGAGAATGTAATAATACCCTTAATCGTACCAGAGGACAGATACTGCTCAAGGTCTGCCGGATTATTCAGGATAATCTCTTCTTCATCCTTAAACTTCAAGTGGATAAATGTTTTTCCCTCTGTCTGCTCAAAACACAATTTCTCAATGGTCGGATCGAGAAATGCAATTACCTCCAATGGAATATCTTCGGTAAATGGAAGCACATTCACATTCGTATAGGAAAGCAGGCTGAATATTTCCACTGTATCATTCGCTTTTTTATTATGTGCAATGACAAAGCTGACATCATCAGAAAGGTATGCTTCATCGCTATTGCGCTGCTCTACAGGCTTCATTCCTGTAAAATCTGTCAGATACTTTTTCGACTTAACGGTTGCAATCGGTTTTTCCCAAAGGCTTTCAGACAGAATCGAATACACATATTCCCCTGTTTTCGACTTCTTTGCCGCAATTACAGTTTCCAAGCAGCAGACGTAGCTACGCTTATCATAAAAATATGTGCGGATTGTAACATTCTTCGCTCCGCCAAGAATGCTTTTTGCCTCCACATGATTGATGGGCTCATTTTTCACAATATTTAAGGCCAAGCTAATGACCTTTAATACCGAGGTCTTGCCAGATGCGTTAATTCCAATGAAAGCACAGGCAGAGTGGAGATAGTAGTTATCCGTCAAACGGTAAAGACTATCTTTGTCCTCTTCGCAAACACGTTGCTGCGTATAAAAGCAAATATCCAAGTCTTTTTTGAATAATGGGAGTCCTTGTGCGGTGATACGGAGTATTTTCATAGGTAGTCCTCCTCTAAAAACAGTTTTTTTGTTTTTATTTTCTTATAATCTTATTATACGCCGCAAATCAGAAAATATCAACGTATTTTCCGTTTTTATTTTCTGATTTGTTTTTGACACTAAAAAGTATCCGTTCAATATGGCAAGCCCTGTGATTGCTGACCCGTTCCACCGCATGAAATACATGGAGCGTCATGGAAGCGGCCTACGCAAAATCGTCAGGGAAACCGAAAAGCCGCCTGGATATATAGCGGCATATAATCCGAAAATTTTCTCAACGGCAACAGATTTCAGAGTCATCTTGAAAAATGTAAATTACCAACTTAGTCAGAAAAACTTAGTCAATGACCAAGTTAGTGAGCAAGATAAATCGCCGGACATCCCACACACAGTTTTGAATCTTTGTATCCACCTTATTGCCCACGGCAGTGAGGGTGCTCAAATCACTCATGCTCACTCTATCATGGGTACAGCCAATGATAAGTCCTATGACGCAACCCATGATAACTTAGAGGATGACACCCATCAAGGTATCCACCAAGATAGCCACCATGATTCTACGCCGTCAGCAGTTATATTGCGCCTAATGCTTTTTAGATTTTCTTCGCAATCGTAGACAGCTCCGAAATAATACTAAGAAGATCATTTTTGACTTCCTCTTTGCTTGGCTCGCTGCCCATCAGAAGATAATCCGTGCTGACATGGAGGATGCAGGACAATTCGATCAGCAAGTCAATAGAGCAGCTGCGTTCACCGTTCTCCATGCGGCTGACATGCTGCTTGCTTGCCAGGCCCAGGCGAACCGCCAGTTCCTCCTGCGTAATGCCACGGGAAGTGCGAACATCGTGAAGTCTCTTACCAAACTCTTTTGCGTCAAAATACATACGTTTCTCCTTCCGCACAGCCGGTACAGAACCGGATCGACGGAAGGTCAAAAAAAGAGCCGCATGACGGTGAAGAAAAATCCTGTGCCGATAAAACAGAACATGGGTATCCCATAATTCTGTCTCATGCGGCATTCGGAAGACTTCGCCTGTCAGCGGCTCCACAGCACAGCTATGACTTATAAAATTGTGTT
The DNA here is from genome assembly GCF_023347315.1 of Faecalibacterium sp. I2-3-92. Classification (GTDB taxonomy): domain Bacteria; phylum Bacillota; class Clostridia; order Oscillospirales; family Ruminococcaceae; genus Faecalibacterium; species Faecalibacterium duncaniae. Next base: position 465,751 of record NZ_CP094470.1, on the reverse strand, counting down.
AATAGGGTTATTTATTGTCATCTCAACCATTCAAAGACGAATAGTAGAGCTGCATACTCCGTAATCTTCTCATCTCCAAAACATTGAAGACGGTCTCGCGTCCGCAGGCCTTACATTTGGTCTGCACATGTCCTCTGGTATCCTCAAAGACGATGATTGAATTGTGTCGGCAATAAGGGCACCTGACAATCCTGGGCTTTTGCGAAGCAATCGCATCCTTTGCCCGGATGATTTTAATCTGCATTTCCGCAGATGGTTCCGATACTCTGATATTCCTGCTCATGGCCACACCTCCAATGGATCACGATATTCATAATCCTTTTTCCGGTTCAGATAGCCCAGTTGTTCCAAGCGGATAGCAGCTGCCGATCTCGAAACGCCAAAGACACCACAGAAAGTATCTATCTTCACCTGGTCTTTGTTATAAAAACGCCATCCATAACATGTCAGAGGCTTTCTGCTGTTGATGAACCACATCGCCCGATCCACTTCTGACTGGGGCATCAGGATGGCAGCTCCAAGCGAATTGGCCTGCCACTCGTTCCAATCTTCCTGCGTTCTCAGAACGCGGGAACCTTTTTTCCTCACTTCCGGTCTCTTATGGCAGGCTATCTTTCGGTCATCGGCATCCAGCTGAAACAATATCTGGTGAGCGCACTCATGTGCCAGCGTAAACCTGCGTTTTCCGCAGAGTTTCCGTATATTCTCCGGTTCAATGAAGCTCTTGTCCAGAACCACATCATTGGTTTTCAGGAAGATGCTCCTCTGACTTCCATCGACTTCAATCTGATATTCTGTATCCACATACGCGGTCAGACCATAGATGCTTCCGTCCGAGGACAACTTTTGAAATGACACCTTCAGGTTCAGATAATCGGATGCAAACTGGTCAATGGGTGTCGGAAGTGCGAATCTTGCCGGATCATCTGCTTCGCTGCCGAAAAAGGACTTTTGAAAATCTCTTATCACTGCAACAGCGATTTCTTCTATGTTTTTCTGCGAAAGGATCATAGGCACGGCTCCTTTGCTTCAACGAACCATTTTTCATCTTCGTTGTACAGGAAACTCTCATGCCCACCGATCATGACCGTATAGCGGATTCCGCAGCCACCTACCTTCGTGGAAGCAGCCCGGCACTTATGTTTCAATCGGTCGATCTCATACACCCGTCCGTCAATCCACCGAATCAGACGCGGACGGATATTTCCCTCCGCATCCACATCCAAATTCACAGGTACATATACTTTTCTACATTTCTGTTCCGACATATTCTACGCTCCTCCTCTGTAAACCGGCGAATGTGTTGACTTCTTTTAGCAAAGAACTCACCAGATTCTACCGGTGCTGTATTAACCAATCATTCCTGTCGGCATGACCAAATCCACTTTTCGCTCTGTCGGCATCTTGCTTTTCTGAAAAAGTACCCCATTTTTAATCGCATCTTTCCCGAATCGGAATCGAATCTGCTCAATCGCTGCGTCCAGCCGTTCCTGGCGATCCAGTGATTTCACATCTGTGAATAGGTCGTATTGTATCGGACAATCCTCTTCAAACAGGTTGATTGCCCGAACCGTCACCGAACGAATCGGGTGTTCCCACTGATAATTCTTTGCAAACAAAGAAAATGCGGTTTTCGCCAGATAGGTAGGGCTTTGTGTCGGAATGCTAATCCGGCACTGCCACTCCTTCGTGAAAAGCTCATTGTTGCGGATGGAAATTGCAATTCCGCCTGCTTTCTTTTTATGCGTTCGCAGCTTGGTTCCGATCTCCTGCACCAGCTCCAGCATGACACACCAGACTTCGGCGTTATTCTCCAAATCCTGCATGGTCGTTATCCCGTGCCCAATGCTTTTTACCGGAGAGACATAATCGGAACGCATAACCGGTGAATCATCCAGCCCATTGGCATATTTCTTAATCGCCAGTCCATTCTTTCCAAGGCGGCACTTCAAGAAATCATCCGATGTTGCAGCAAGCTCTCCAATCGTATGAATTCCATAACCAGATAGAACTTTCTCGGTCGCTCTGCCGACTCCAAGCAAGTCAGCGGCAGGAAGACACCAAATCTTCTCCCGGAACGAATCTGCTTCAATACAGGTAATCGCATCCGGCTTTTTCATATCCGACCCAAGCTTGGCAAAAATCTTATTGAAGCTCACTCCTGCGGAAATCGTAAGACCCAGTTCAAACTTAACGGTTCTGCGAATCTCATCTGCAATTTCAAATCCGGTTCCCATGCAGCCGCTTCCGGTCACATCCAGCCAGCATTCGTCCATCCCATACGGCTCGATCTGATCGGTATAGCGACCGTATATTTCACGAGCCAGCTTTGAAAACTTTATATATTGCTTATAGTGCGGCTCCACGATCACAAGATCCTGGCACTTCTGCTTTGCTTGCCAGATTGCCTCTCCCGTGGAAACGCCAAACGCCTTTGCTGCATAGTTCTTCGCAAGTACAATACCATGCCGTTCCTCCACAGAACCACACACTGCCACCGGCTTGTTCTTCAGTTCCGGATTCAGCATACACTCGACAGAGGCATAGAAATTATTCATATCACAGTGAAGGATCACTCTTTGCATCTCGTATTCCTCCTCTCCGTTCGCGAAAGCACGAACAACTTTTCACGAACGCATTGACACACAGCATTTCTTGTGATACTATAATTACACGAATTATATTTCGTGTTTTCATCGTCATTATAGCAAGCACAGTTTTTCGTGTCAATAGATTTTTATGAAAAAGTGTTCGTGTTCGTAATCAAAAAAGAAAGAGGTATTCCTATGGTCTTCAAAGAAAGGTTGAAAGAGAAAAGAACAGAAGCCAATTTAACTCAGGTAGAACTTGCAGAGAAGGCCGGTGTAACCGCCCGCACAATTCAGAATTATGAGCTTGGCAGCCGTAAACCATCCAATATGGTTACGATCCAGAAAATCGCGGATGCGCTGAATACTACTACTGAGTATCTGCTGGGAAGCAGCGGCACCTATGTTGTAGAAGCCCATGAAAAAGGCGGAGCAAAAGCAGCGAAAGATATTGAAGAACTGGTCAGCGAAGTGACCGGTATGTTCGCTGGCGGCGAATTAAGCGAAGATGCCATCGAAGGAGCTTATAAAGCTCTGACCGATGCCTACTGGATTGCCAAAGAGAACAATAAAAAATACGCCCCGAAAACGAGGCGTAAAAAATCCGATCAGTGATATTTATCGTACACACTTTTCGCTATACTGTAAACTGGAGGTGGTATGATGAATGCGGAACAGCTTTCACGGGTCGGTGAGAAACTGGTAAAACGCTGCGGTTCCAGAGACCCTTTTGAAATTGCAAGGCAGCTTGGTATCAATGTCATGCTTTGCGAAAATTTCGGTTCCCTGAAGGGAATGTACCGGGTGATTAAGCGAAATCGCTTTATTTTCCTGAATAACAGTCTGGATGAAAATATGCTGCGCATCGTGTGCGCACATGAATTAGGGCATGATCAGCTTCACCGGAATATGGCGAAAACCACCCCGATTCATGAGTTCATGCTCTACGATATGAAATCCAAACCGGAATATGAAGCGAACATCGTAGCAGCAGAGATTCTGATGGACAGCGATGAAGTCCTTCGTTACATCTATGAGTATGGATACACAGCCGAGCAGATCGCCAGTGCGATGTCCACCGACATCAATCTGGTTGCGCTGAAGGTAGCGCACCTGGCTACACTTGGCTATAATCTGCACGCGCTGGAACACAAGAGCAACTTTTTGAAATAACGTACCTTTGAGGAGTCTGGACTGGCTCCTCTTTTTTGTTGCACAAATTGTGCAGACGGTGCTTGCACAATTATCAACCTAACATCTGCATTCCATACAATCTCGATATTGTCCTCCTGTTGTTCTGCGTTATGCTTTCTCCGTGCATTTTCGTATTATTTATTCTGCCATCTGACTTCGCCCTTGGACAGAAGCGGATAACAGATCAGCTGATCTGAATCCAGATTTTCCGCATGCATGTCAACCGCTGTGATCTGATGATTATCATAAGTCGTATAATAGTAAATACCTTTTGCTGTATTACAACAGGACGTGTATATCGTGATCTCATATTTGCCTTCTGTCACCTCACAGCATCCACGCTGCTGATCTACGGATCCTAAGATATGGAAGAACTGACTTACACTCTCATCCTCTTCTTCACCGGAGATCGAATTTAATTTTGTAAAGGCAACTTTCACAAATCTTGACTGGCTGGAAAGATCTCCAGGTATTCCCATTCCACCCATTCCTCTGCTATATGCATCAAGCTGTAATACTCCTGCAAAAGTACTCTCCGGCTGTTTTCTGGATACTCCGGCATAATTATTCAGTGCAAACATCTGACTCGGGAATGGTGGATTATTGGTAAGCACTCCTACCGGATTATCATATACATGCAGCCCATCTTTCATAGACTCAACAACGATACAGGAGTCTTTGTCTGCAATGATCCAGTGAAGCTGTGCTGTCGGCAGCTGTTCACTGAATGCTGTACCTGTCAGTCTCATTGCTGCCAGCTTCTCTCTCGCCTCTGCTACAGTAGCACACTGTGTAAGGATCCATGGGATGAACTCGAACTGTGCCACCTGGCTGACTTCTGTTTCATCTTCCGGCAAAGCCTCTTCATATGCCGCATTGCCGACAAAATTAAGACCTGCCATTCCAAGGCCTTTTTCATTAACAGCATCATAATAAAGCGGATAACCTTCTGCAACAAATGCCATTCCGATCAAAGCATAATGGCTTTTTATCTTCCCGGCAAACCGGAAATCAAATTCGTAATTTCTTGGCGTTATCGTGATCTGTTCCCCATAGGAAAATTCATAATCAAGCGTTCTGCCCATATAAAAATCTTTTGTTTTGTAAGTTGCTGCTGTACACATATCGAACACCTCTTCTTTCTGCTATAATAATCCTGCAAACAATCGCATAAACAACTGTTCGAGCCGTAAATATGCACTCCGTCCTGTGCGGTACTTTTCGGTCACTTCCCTGCATTCATTCATGGTTGCTCTCAGATCATCTCTTATATCCAAAACTGTCTGACTATCCGCCATAAAACAACCATTTTCAAAGTGGTGATAAAGCAATGCCATTCAGTTAAGCATCATTTTAGTGGTTTTCTGTCATAGAAAGCCACTGTTTTTATACCTAAAAACTTTAAAAATATTACAAAAAACAGTTGACAAGTAAGCCAATCCGGAGTGATATCCATAAAATCAGATATTTCTTTTGCCATTTTTACAACACATTCATGAAAAGATCAACATCATGCTCTGTTTCGTAAGAAAGAACTCTTGCTCTAAACCTGCTGAGGGTTCTGTCACTAATTGGCTGCTCTTCAAAACTGGTTGTGTGCAGTGCATACTAATAGCGGATATCAAATGCCATAGCTTCAACGATCTCATCGTCAGTAACATTAAGAGCTTCTTTAAGAATCAGTGCCCCAACAATCACATTGACCGGAGTATTAGGTCTGGATGCTTTTTTACTGTAAAGAACAGAAAAAATATTTTCATCAATAGCAGGAAAAACTTTGTCTGCAAAAATTTTTGCCCATGATTTTTCTAACATTCGTTTTTCGCGTTCTGTAAGATTAAAAGTACTGTCTAAAACAGTAAGCTGTTGATTATCATTTTTAACAAAAGACATATAGATCACCTCATAAAATGCTACCTACATTTTACCAAAGAATCCAATGTTTTTACATATCGTGTTAAGTTTTCAAGGTACAAATTTATATCAAAGGCTATAAACCTTTTGACACCCTAATCTTTTATTTTATCTTCTCCGGAGCAGTTTTTTACACTGGTTTACAGGTGCATCCGATTCCCAGTCCATCCGGACCGATATGACAGGACAAACCGAAGGAAAGTTTATCACACATGACTTCCATTCCCGGGAAACTTTCTTTAATCTGGTTTACCCATTCTTCTGTCACTTCATCGGTACTGCTGGACGCCGCCATCAGGTACACTTTACCAGCAGCATATTCTTCTCGGAAATTCGTTTCCAGCTCATGCTTCATTGCATCGATCATAACTTTACGTGATTTCTTCATACCACGGCATTTCTGGTAGATATCAAGCTTTCCTGTGCTGAAATGCATAACAGGTTTGATACTCAGGACATCTGCTGCCAAAGCTGTCACAGAGCTGACTCTTCCTCCTTTTTTGAGATATTTCAGTGTGCTGAGCCCGATATAAATTGTCATTTTTTCTCTGGTTTCTTCAAGAATTTTCTTGATTTCGACTACACTGTATCCTTCTTTTGCCATTTCTACTGCATCAAGAACAGAACGATGCATCGGGGTTGCCACACGACCGTTATCTACGACAAACACCTTACCGGCAAATTCATCTTCATTTGCCATGGCTTCTGCTGTCATACAGGACCCGCTTAAAGCACTGCTAAGAGGAATATAAACAATCTCCTCATATTCTTTCAGCATCTCTTTCCACATATCCATAACTTCTGTTGGTGACGGCTGAGATGTAGATACATCTACGCCCTTTCGAAGCATATCATAAAATTCATCTCTGGAAAGATCTACTCCTTCACGATACACTTTCTCTCCGATATAAAAAGGCATCGGTAGTACCTTAATTCCGAGTCTCTGCGCTTCTTCACTCAAAATTCCACTGTGGCTGTCTGTCATGATTCCTATTTTCTTCATAATATCTTCTTCCTTCGTAATCTATTTTTATAACGTCTTAATAATCGGCATTACACTTCATTTATATTTGTATCACATCATTATTTTTCATTCGGCACAATAAAGGATGACGCAATTTCCTCCTCCGCATACTCTTCCACATCCGTTCTCGTTACTCGTTTTATATGTTGTTTTTTTAGGCGCAGATATACGAACTCCCGGAATATAGTATAAAATACCGATACAAGTGGAATGAAAATCAGCATACCTATAATTCCCATAAGATTTCCGCCGATTGTAACTGCCGCCAGTACCCAAATTGATGGAAGTCCTACTGATCCGCCAACCACATGAGGATAGATCAGATTACCTTCTATCTGCTGCAAAAGCAGAAAAACTATAATAAATAAAACTGCCTGCTTTGGATTTACCATAAAGATCAGAAAACTTCCCACGGCACAGCCAATAAAGGCTCCAAAGATAGGAACCAATGCGGTAAACGCGATCAAAATTCCAATTAAAAGTGCATATGGCATTTTTAAAATACTTAGCGTGATAACAAACATCATTCCGAGAATTACTGCTTCCAGACACTGCCCTGCAAGAAAATTTGCAAATGTCCGATATGTCAGCGAACATATGTTAAGAATTGCATCTGCTTTTTGTTTTGGAATAAAAGCGAAAATCACTTTTCTTACCTGTAAATGTAATTTTTCCTTCTGAAAAAGAATATAGCATGCAAAGGAAAACGAAATAAAAAAGGTCGCTAATCCACTGGCAATGGAACCTACTGCTGACATCGTCGTATTCATCATATTTCCGACTCCGTTTCCAAGAAGACTTATTCCCCATTTAATTGCCTGATCAGGCTGAAACTGCAGCTGATCTACCAATTTCATAATATCCTGATTATCATGTGAAAATTCTCGAATCCAGTTTTGCATCTGTGGAATAAAATCTGAAATACTCGTCATCAGATTTCCCATGGTCTGTGTAAGCTGTGGAATCACACCAAACATTACCAATATAATGACACCTGCTACCAATATAATTGTAAGAAGCAGGCTTATCGGTCTCGCAGCTTTTTTTCCCATTTTATTATTTTCTTTTATCTTTCCGAGCATTTTCTTTTCTAGGAAACTCATTGGTACATTAATCACAAAGGCAATTGCACCACCAAGCGCAAAAGGAAACACAATTTTCCATATTGACTTCAGCACTTCAATCACCACATCGAATTTCCACAAAGCAACTACAAGAAATGCCGTAAACACTATCAGTTCTCGAATTTTTTTCATAGAACATCTACTTAAATCCACTATCTTTCCCCTCTTTTTCTTAGTTTCATACGTATACACTTAAGTAATTGAATAATCAGAAGGCTTGCAAAAGCATATAAATATACACATCCAAGCTGCATCAGATTCAACGTTTCCACTTTGAATAAGTTATGGAAACCAGGAACCGTCAGTACTGTTGTAATGAGTACTGCACCTAACACAAATGCTCCCTGAAGCCACTTGTTATGAAAGAGACCTTTTGTAAAAATGACCGGATGATCTGATTTGCAATTATATCCATGAAACAAACGTGCCAGACAAAGAGTTCCAAAAGCATACGTGCTTCCAAGCAATGTACCATTCTGGTTGTATCCTGTCAAAAAACTGATCATTGTCATTGCTCCAATTACCAAACCTTCCAGACCGATTTTGCTAAGAAAATCTTTTGTCAATATCGACTCATCTGCCAATCTCGGTTTTTCACTCATCACTTCACTTCTATCCGGCTCTAAGCCTAACGCAATTGCCGGAAGACTATCCGTCAAAAGATTAATGAAGAGTAAATGTACTGGTGCAAATGGCACCGGAAGTCCTGCAACCGATGAACAAAGAACGGTTAAAATTGCTCCGAAATTTCCTGACAAAAGAAACTGTATCGCATATAAAATTGCTTATACAGTCTCTTCCTTAAGAGTCCTGGTATTCTGGATAATATACAGAGCGACCGATATGACCATCATTATAGCGCACAAACCAATCAACAGATCTGATACCATCGGTGTAATGTGGAACCATATAATATGCACCGCTGCAGTTCCATATAATAAAAAGGTTACTATCTTTCCATGCCAGTCTGCACCATGTACTTTTCCTGTCTTTTGTATCACAAGACATCCACTGACTACCATATACAGCTCCTTACCTGCCATTATTACGATTAAAAGAAGCACATGCGGAAAACGAGTAAACAGACAGATTAACATCGCTGCCTGTGTCAGCTTATCAGCCACCGGATCAAGTATTTTTCCTAAATTACTAATCCTATGGAATCTTCTTGCGATATATCCATCAGCAAGATCCGTAAGACCAGACAGCAATAAGATTTCACCAGCTAACAGAGGATTTTTCTTTACACAATAACTCCATATAATTACCGGAATCAGACAAAGCCGAAAAAAGAAAGAAGATTAGGAACCGTAATAATTCTATTCAAATTTTCTTCCTTATTCACTTCACTCTGCATGTACGGTCACCTCACTTTCCTTTTTTTTAGGCATAAACCAATAAAATATAACACAAAATGCTAAAGCAAACACAACACCAAAAACATTTTGACTCACTCTAAGACTAACCGCTCCTTGTAGTCCATATGTCTCTGCAGCAATGGCTAAAGCACCAAATGTGTTAAATACTGCCTGCCAGCCATATTGTGCTGAAAATCCTACACCAATTCCACCAAGAATTCCTATATATGCATAGATTGACGAAGGAAGCAGAAAATATAATACTGTAAAACATATAACACCTGCAATATTTCCGACAATCCTTTTACGGACTCTGTAGTGCATATCTTCCATAGACGGCAAAATCACGGACATGGCCGCAATACCAGCCCACATTGCACGTGGCATATTACAAAGTTCTGCAATGCAAAGGACAATCGGTACGCATAAAATCTGACATATCTGCCATTTTGTTCTGGAAGAAGTGATATCAAATTCTTGTATCAGATCTTTCAGATTTCTTTTATAAGTTCTGTTTTTATGATTTCGATAGAATACGAAGCAGGTAAGTGCTGCACCTAAAGCCATTCCGACTAATCGCATCTGATAGCTTTTTCCCGTAACATCATAACCATATAGCAGCAGATACCCAAGAACCAATGTAGATTGATTAAACATGGATGGATTATGGCATCCGAACAGAATCAACACAGCCAGTGCCGCAATATTTAACAGCATTCCCAATACCGGTGAAAACTGATTTGCTAAATGCGGACATACAGTCATAATTACAAAGAACAAAGCCAAAAGCATCGTAGATTGTCCGGTGTGGATCCCCAGATCCGCATTCCTAAACACCATGAGACATAATAAGACTACTACACCTACAATGCTGTTCTCATTTCCAAATAAGATGCTGAAAATACTAACAAAGAAAAAACAAAATGCCATTGTAGCAGCTATCTTCACCAGATATACCCACATATGATATAGTTTTTCTTTTAGTGTTTCACTCTTTTTCAACAGGTTTTTAGAACCTGCCTGATTTAACTGCAACTCCTGATAAAATGTCATATAAATCCTCTCATCTTCTAATTTATCTTAAAACTAGATAATCTCATCTTTCTGCTTTGGCAGCTCTATAACAAATCTGCATCCACCATATTCACGGTTTTCTGCTTTGATTGTTCCTCCGGCACTATCTACAATCCGTTTTACAAGTGCAAGACCTAGGCCATTTCCTTCTGCTTTATGAGATCCATCTACCTGATAGAACTTGTCAAATATTCTGGATTTTACATCATCCTCTATTCCTGGTCCTTCATCTTCCAGAATGAACTTAACAGAATCCTGTTCTTGTTTCAGAAACATCGTAATTGTCCCCTTTGAAGGGCTGAACTTAATCGCATTATCTAAAAGATTTATCCAGATATGCATAAAAAGTCCTTCATTCGCAGTATATTTAACTTCCTCCAATTCTACCTGAAAACCAATTTCTTTTTCTGTCCATTTTGTTTCCAATGAAAGAACTGCCTGGCGGATCTGTTCATCCAGACGATATTCCGTTTTTTTCATTGGTATATTCTGATTCTCTAACTTGGATAACAGCAAAATATTACCAACCAATCCGGAAAGTCTTTGGGTGTTAAATAAGATTTTTTCTACATATTCCTCTTGATCCGGAGACAGTTCTTCTCCCTGAAGCAGCATTGTATATCCTTCAATGGCATTAATCGGGGTCTTAAACTCATGAGAAACATCAGATACAAAATCCATCTGCAGCACCTCTGTTGCACGAAGTTCTTTTGTCATAACGTTAAAACTTTGATAAGATTCTCCAACTTCTGCTATACGGCTATTCGTTTCCAAATGCTGTTCAAAATCTCCCCGAGAAACTTCCTTCATTGCTTTACTAAGTCTTGTAATTGGTTCCAGTAACTTTGCATTAATAAAGGAAGTGATCAGCCCTGCAATCAATGTATTGAAAATCAAAAGCCAGCCAAGCACAGGTATGCTACCAGGCAGATTAAAAAAATGATTCAAAAAAGCAAATAATAAAGCAGATATGACTGTTGAAAATACAAGTGCCAGCCAGATTGCACCAGTCAGACAGGATCGGATCCGCAATCCTTTTTCTTTCTTTTGTTCCATTATTTTTTCACCACCTTGTATCCAATTCCACGCATTGTTACGATTTCAAAATCAGGGTTATCTTTAAAACGCTCTCTGATTCTTCCTATATGTACCTCTATCGTATGTGGGTCTGCCTCCGTCTCGTATCCCCATACTTCATCCATCAACTGTTGTTTTGTAAATATTCTGCCTGGCGAAGCTGCAAGCTTATATAAAAGCAGGAATTCTTTTTTAGGCAAAACAAGACTTTCCTTATCAGTTGTAACCGTCATTGCATCATAATCAAACTCTGTTGAACCGATCACAATTTTGTGTTCATTCAGTATCTGTGCACGGCGAAGCAGTGCTCCGACTCTTAAAACCATTTCATTCACATTTACCGGTTTTACCATATAATCGTCACTTCCCGAAAGAAATCCCTGGCGCATATCATCAAAGGAACCTTTCGCAGTGATCATAAGTACAGGTATCTGATATCCTGCTGAACGGAGTTCCGACACCAGTTCATAACCATCCATAACCGGCATCATAATATCAGAAATGATCAGATCAATATATTCCTTAACCAATACTTCTAATGCCTGTGCTCCATCCGATGCACTTTTGACTTGATATCCATTCTTCTCAAGCACTTTTTGGAATAGCTGGCTTAATTCTTTATCATCTTCTACAATCAATATTTGAAACACGTTTTCCTTCCTCCTTATTAAAACAGATACCTTGCCCATCCAAGCAGATGCTGTACCAAAAATATTTTTCTCTGACGTTTCTTTGTTAATTCGATTGGCTCTACATGATATGGATCACGATAGGTTCCATCTTCCAATACCTGGCGGGACACTCTTTCATAGTCCATCATGCCCTCTTCCAACTGTTTATTAATATCTTTACTGCGAATTACAAGCATCAGTTCCGTATCCAGATATGCACTTCTCATGTCCATATTAAAGGAACCGATTACAGACAGATCATCGTCAATCAGAATACTTTTTCCGTGGTATGAATAACCGCCTTCATATTCCCAGATATTAATTCCTGTACTTAAGATTCTATTTCTGTTTTTCGCATAATCGGCAGCCCCAAATGGATTCCCATTATTCGCAACTGAATTTGTCATGATAGAAAAATCTGAAACGTTCTCTGCAATCTCCTCCCATGTATTATACATCATATCATTACAGATAATATATGGCGTGTGGATCTTCACACGATTTTTTGCATTTTTCATCAATTCTCCCAACTGATACCACACTACTGGTTCTTTGGAACCTGTGTGAATAGGATTTGACACTAATGCAATCTTTTCTGTCTCAAAAGTTTCGTCCGTGTAATCGGTATCGCAGATTCTTTCCTTATTCTCTTCAAAATATTTCTGATAGCCGTTCTGCAGCTCTAAAACTGCGTTCTTTACAGATTTTCTATTTGCCAGTTTTTTATTGTCATGAAAATAATCACTGTCTTCTTGTTCCCATATCGTTTCAAAATACTCTAACAACTGGTTAACTGAATTTTCTTTCTCAGGTTCATCGCAAACCACTAACACGTCTCTGTCATAGTTTTTATGTCCCGGAAAATCACCCAGGAAATAATTGTATGTATTTCTTCCCCCAAGAATATATCTCTTTCCATCTGCAATCAAATATTTATCATGCATTCTACCCATTATTTTCCACGGTTTCAACGGATTGGCCTTATTATACAGTTTAATTTCAACATTCTCATGGGAAGATAATCCATAGAAATACGGATTTCCTTCCATATCAATCCAGCTCTCCATTCCATCTACTAACAGACGAATATGTACACCTCTGTCTGCCGCATCATGCAGTGCTCCTAAGATCAATTTTCCACTTTCATCGGATTGAAATGCAAAAGTAGAAAGAATAATTTCCTTTTTTGCATTCTTGATCAAACGCACTCTTTGTAAAAGCGCTTCTGGATTCTTTTCTATGATTACTGCCCGTTCTGTATTTTCACTGCATTCGTTCCATGACCCATTTTTTGTTTCTTTTTTGGTTGTATTGGACACTTCCGGCTGCTTTTTATATGCAACGCAGATTCCGAGCAATTCATAAAAAGCCACACATAAAAAAATTGCCAGTATAACAAGAAGGATTTTACATATTTTATGCTTTTTCATTGTACATCACCTGATTCCTTTTTATTTCTTATTCTTATTCATTAGCAATACAATACAATGGAAAACTCAATTTAACCTCAACAAGGTTTGTTTTTTCATCCATGCAAAATCTTCTTTGTACAACAGACTGTTAGATATAGCAAAAACGGCCTTTCAAAAACAGTTAACTTCTAAATCAACTGTTTTTTGAAAGGTCGTTTCATCAGATTCTTATAGCAATCCAGCAAATAATCTCATAAATAATTGTCCAAGTCGCAAATATGCACTTCGTCCGGTTTGATATTGGTCTGTCACATCACGACATTCTCCCATCGTTCTTATCAGATCATTTTTTATTTCCACAACTGCCTGACAATCTGCCATAAAACAGCCGTTTTCAAAATGGTGATATAAACTTCGATAATCCAAATTAATTGTTCCACAAGTTGCCATACAGTCATCTGCCACACTCATTTTTGCATGACAGAAACCAGGAGTCCACTCATAAACACGAACACCATGTTTAACTAATCCATGATAAAAAGAACGAGTTACATTATAAATGAATTTTTTATCAGGGATACCAGGTGTGATAATTCTTACGTCTACCCCTCGCTTAGCAGCCAGACATAACGCATGCGTCATTTCATCTGTTATGATTAGATATGGAGTCATAAACCAACAATATTTTTCAGCTTTATTTATCATACTGATATAAACTTCTTCTCCGACCTGCTCATTATCCATAGGACTGTCTGCATAAGGCTGAACAAAACCTGTTTGCTGTGCTTTATAATCGTAATGAATAATGTATTTACTAAAATCAGTATCATTCGTAGCTTTTTCACTAACAGCATTCCACATTTCTAAAAATGTCACTGTAAGCGACTGAACAGCATCTCCTTCTAAACGAATACCTGTATCTTTCCACTGTCCATACGGGTGTGTGTAATTAAAATATTCGTTTGCTAGATTATATCCACCTGTAAATCCGACTTTTCCATCAATAACTGTTATTTTTCTATGATCACGATTGTTCAAAAACAGATTTAAACCTGGCATAAACGGATTGAATACACGGCAATGAATTCCTATTGCCTCCATTTTTTTCACAAAATCTGTGTTAATAAAGCCTATAGAACCCATATCATCGTAGAATACTCTAACTTCCACACCTGCTTTTACTCGCTCTTCCAGAACATCTTGAATCTTATGCCATGCTTCAGCGTCTTCTATCGCATGATATTCCATAAAGATAAACTTTTGTGCTTTCTCCAAATCCTTAAGCTGTGCCTCTAATCCTTTCACTGCTTCATCAAAATACACAATATCCGTATTCTGATAGATTGGATACTGCGAATTTCTTTGTATATAACTTGCAATATTTCCTGCCTTCGGAATCGTTTCGTTTATTCTGTTTAAGCACTCCTGATTATCGGAAAGCATTGGTAACAATTTGCTATCAATTTCTGCATATCGCTCACGCATTTTATGTGTGCCGCCATTCAAACCAATCAATAAATATAGGCCTACACCCATAATTGGGAAAATTAAAATTAATATAACCCAAGGCATTTTCATGGAAGATGTCTTATCTGATGCATACAATCCCAAAACTAAAATTCCACTTAAAATCCTTGTAAATAGATTTATGATTTCTGCATATTCATTTAAGCGTGTTACAATAGTAATAATAAAAACTACTTCTAGAAGAATGCAGACTATGGAAAAACACAATCGTTTTACTCCGTTTTTTGTTTTCGCTTTTCCTTCTAAAGTATCTTGTTTCATATATATTCCAACCTTTCTACTCGATCAAATTTCTGCTTAAATTTCGTGGAACATACCAATTTTGTCTTTTATTCTCTGCATTTCATTATCTGCTTCAATGATAGCTTTTGCAGAATGAAGTAATTCTTCACTTATCTCATCATAGCCAGGCATTTCTTCAATTCCTTTTTTATAGCGAAGTTGATGTTCCAATGTTGCCCAGAAATCCATACCATTGGTTCGAATCTGTAATTCTACACGCATAGGTGTTTTACCCTTAGCAAAAAATACTGGTATTTCAACAATCATATGATAGCTTCGATAACCATTCGATTTTGGATTTTTTATATAATCTTTTATTTCAATAACTTTAATATCATCCTGTTGGGTAATCAAATCTGATATCATATAAATATCGTCAATAAACGCACAAACTATTCGAACGCCTGCTACATCATTGAGATATGTCTGTATATTTTCTGTTGTAAATTCATATCCCATCTTCTGCAGTTTATTGTAAATACTATTGGGCTTCTTAATTCTTGTTTTTATAAAAGAAATAGGATTTCGATTGTTCTCAACTGAAAATTCATCATCCAAAACCTCAAGCTTAGTTTGTATCTCCCGAATAGCACAACGATACATCATCATTAAATTATAAAATTTTGTAGCATTATTTAAAAACTGTAGTGATTCCGGACTGTCCATCCTGAGTTTTTTTACTTCATCTTTTGTCATGGAACTTTCCTTTCTACCTCATTCCTGATTTCAAAACATTCTTTCATTCAGAGACCTGTTACTCTACCCCCAACGCCTTAAACACCGCATCTTCCGCACTGCTGTAGAAAATCAGATTAAAACTGCCCACCAGCTCAGGCGGCACGGTGCCAAGGTCTGCTGCACTGGTAATCGGAAGCAACACTTTCTTTGCTCCGCTATCGAGGCACACCTGCAAACTATTGGCAAGCTCGTCCACTTTCAGAATCGTGCCGCTAATGCTGATTTCTCCCAGCACGGCAAGTGTACTGACTGTAGGCCGTCCAAGAGCGATGCTGCATAGTGCAATCAATGTAGGCAATGCCAGCTTTCCGGTCATGCCAATGCCCTGTAAATCCTGATAGTTGATGATGTAATCCCGCATCGTGGTGCTGATACTACCACTGATTCGATTTCCGTTTGCTTTCAGGAAATTGAACGCCGTATTCGTGGATTCCTTGCAATCACGGTCGCTGCCAAGGCCAGTGCGCTCAAATTTTCCGTTGCCGGGCAGCATCTGGCTTTCAAGGCGGAATACGCCGATCATACCGGACTTGCCCTGACTTATGGTATATACCTGTCCCGGATTGCAGATGCCATCGGGGATGAGCTTTCCACCGCCCTGCTCTGGCACGGAAACAAATTTTTCTTCAAAGGTATCAAGGTCGATATAGCTGAAGTTCACATCATAGAACTCCATTCCACCCAGCTTTTTCAGCTGTTCCTTGACACGACGGCGCATTTCCAGCGCAAATACAAGAATTTCTTCAATCTGTTCCTTCGTGAACTCTCCATCGGGATAAAGCAATTTCACATAGCCGCCTACAATCTTGCGGACAGCAATCGTATCGCGCTGGTTCAGATTCTTTCCAAGGCGGAAATACTTATCCAACGCATCACCATACTGTTCTTTCCGCAGTTCTCGGATAAACTCTGCCAGATAATCCGTGATAAATCCGTAGTCGTTGGTAAAATGCTCCGGACGGAACTTCGGAATCTCCCAGCCTGGAATGTAGCAATGCAGACGGTCAAGAAAAGCGGTGTCCGTTCCCATCTCCGGCGGGAACGGATCAAACAGAGAAGAAGTCTTGAGCAACACATCCACGCTCTGATTGATGTTTCCTACAAAGACCATAGATGCCGATGCTGCCTTTTCCTCTTTGCCACGGGCAAAGGAGCCGGAAGCCATATAGTCCTTCATAATCTGAATGCCGTCTTTGTCCTTAAACTTGATTCCGGCAACCTCATCAAAGGCAACGCAGTCCCATAGGCCTACCAAACCTACGGTTTTGCGCCCCATATTGTAAAACAGATTTGCAACGGTCGTCTGACCACCGGATACCAGGATACTGTTCGGGCTGATTTCTTTATAGATATGGGACTTGCCTGTGCTGCGCGGCCCCAACTCACAGAGATTGAAGTTGTTCTCCACCAGCGGTAACATACGCGCAAGCAGCAGCCACTTTTCCCGATTGTTCAGCTGTTCCGGCTCATATCCGCAGGAACGCAGCATAACATCCATCCACTCTTCTTGTGTGAATGCCTTGCGTCCCTCTCGAACTTCTTCAATGTCGATATGGGGCATCTGAATCGGAGTCAGCTTATGGATGCTGATGGGAGAGATATCCTTCTGCTTTTTCTGTTTAGAGGAAATCGGCTGTCCATCTATATCCGTGATTCCAAAGTTGCTGTCTCCCTCAGACTCATATTCCAGCTGCACGATGCACCAGATACCGCCGCAAAGCAGCCGGTCATATTTTTCCGGATAATCATCCGTAATCGGCACATTGGTGAGACCAAGGTTAGAGAACTCTGCAAAAAAGCAATCCTTTTTGATGTCCAGATGCACGGTCACCATATCAATAATGGTATGGCTCCCGTTCTTGCGCAGTTGTGAGAGAATTTTCTGAGCCTCATCCGGGCGGACAAAATTATCTGCCAGAATTCGTTTTACATTCTGAACGCCCTGCTCAATGATTGTCTCATCGTCTGAACTACAATACTGACCCAGCAGGAACTCCAGCACATAGACCGGAACATTCGCTCCTTCTTTTATTTTCTTTGTCAGGTCTTTGCGGACGATCCGACCGTCAAAGTTGCTGCGCAGCTTCCGGCGCAGTTCTTCACGGGTATCATCTGCCGCCATATCCATCATTTCCATACGGAATTCCTGCCTCCTCTATATCAGAATCCGAATCCAAAGTCATCTACAAAGGCAATGTCCATGATGACAGGCTGCCTCCACTGCTCCAGACCGCTTTCTTCGTCGTAAACCACAAGGTAATACTGCTTGTCCTTGTCATATTTCTTATTCTTGAATGTGAACCGCATCCGGAAGATACGCTTCTGCGCATTTTCCTCACGACTGTCCGCCACATAACTGTTTTCGTTCGAGATTTTCTCATTGTCTTCCGAGAGGAAGAAAATGCGGTATTTTGCAGCTTTTACAGTATCGCTAACGGCATCCGACTGAATAAAGTCCATGGACGTGATCAGGTTCGTAATCTTATGGACAATGCTGACCAGAGCAATCTCTGCATTCTTTGTTTCCATGTGACCGCGCTCCATCTTAAACTCCAGCACCGGCACCAGCATTTCCTGCGGTGAGGAACCGCCATGCACATAGTTAGCACCGCCTCCGGCCACCTTAAAGACATTGCTGCTGACAGGATAGGACACCACCTTGCTGTCCTCGTTCCCCAGAATGCGTCCCATGCTCATATGATCGATGCCATCATCTTCCAGTGTCGCCTTGGACACAATAAATCTGCGATTGACAAATGCTTTGTCCGCACTTTTCCCGGAAATCTTGTCACTTTCTGTCAGCTTATCACGCTTGTAAATAAAGCCATGATCGGCAGTGACGATAAAATGATAGGTGTTGCCGCTGACGGAGATTCGATGAATCAAATCCACAATTTCCTGAACGGCTTCCTCACACGCATTAAACACCTCATCCTCGGTATTTGCCTTGTCTCCACGCGCGTCGATCTGATTATGGTATACATAGATGATCTGACGTTTTGTCAGCACATCTCGCAGCTCTGCCACTTTCAGATTTTTGATATCATCGAACTGTACACAGACACTATCCGGGTTATAGCTTTGCAGCACCTGCTGCCGACCTGCCAGATTATCGCAAAGGATACCATCTGCCAGTACCTGAAAATCATCCGTCATTTCCAGTGTCTTATGTGGCAAAAGTGCTGCCATACCGAGCCTCGTATAAGACGGAAGAACACTCAACTGTACAGAAAGTTTTGCCGTGCATTTCGGGTCATCCTGCATTCTGGCAAACAACTCCTGTCCTACCTCGTAACGCATGGCATCCGAAATGATGACCACGGTGCGTTCTTTGGTATAGCGCAGGTTGGCATTGTAAAACTCCCGCTGCAACGGAATTGCCGAAAATGCGGCATCCTGCTGAATTCCAGCATTCCAGGCAGGGAGCAGACAAGCCAGATATTCGTTCGTGTAAATATTTTCCACCAGCTCCCGAAGCGGTTCAAAACTTTCCGTGCTCTCCAGCTGGTCGTAATAATAGTAGAATTTCCGATACTGCTGATCCATATTGTAATCCGCAGCAAGATATCGGTCGATGATTGGCTTTAAGCCATCTGCGGCATGGTAATCCGCTTCTTTCACCATGCTATACGCGCTGGAAAGCATCTGATAGGTCTTCCCGGTCTTTCTGCCAAAGTGCATTTTAGCCCGTTTTTCACAGAGTTCCGGAATGGTAAATCCGTTTACGATTGCACCAATATCTTCCGAAACAAGTCTGCTAATGAGCCACTTTACCAGCACCTGATCCACGGCAAGGAAAGTGTCGCACTCCACCAAATCGTCCACTCGCATTCCTGCAAATGCCGAAAGAACATTCAGACCCTTGGCAACATGTGCCGACAAAGCGTCGTATTTATCCCGGTACAGGACGCTGTTCATCAAGCTATCGAGAAATGCGATGATATTACCGGACTTGTAGGAGACAAAGCTCTTCCATGCTGCCGGAAGCTCTGCCTGCACATATCGCCCAGTATAAGTAACGAACAATGTTACCAAAAGCCGTTCCAAACTCGGCTTTGTATCAGTGTATCCGAAATGCTGCTCACAGAGCTGCCAGAATGCAGACAGCAGGTCGTATTTTTCAAACTCCTGCAAGAAAGCATTGTCCACCAGCTCGCTATCCGTCAACACGATGCGCACGACTTCCTCAAAAGAGCAGGTACGCGCCTTGCATACTGCACTGAGCAGACCGACAAGGATATTTTCTTCATTGAAGTTTTCGATTTCCAAATCATAGAACCGCTGAGTGCGCTCTTTGTTGGCGAAAAACTTGATGTGCTTCTCAATAACCGGCTTGTACTTTTCCTCAATACCGAGGTCAACCGACAGCAGGGAGGCACGGTCAGCAAAGAACCGTCTGGAATACAGCATTGTATCTTCCAGATGGTTGTCCCTTACATCCGGCTTCGGAAACGGTGCATAGATCAGATAATTCGTGGTCTTATCCACACGCTCCAGAAAATACTTTGTATAGAACTGGTTATCCGGCTGGAGATGGTAGATCTTCGCATTCTGAAGCTCCACCGTCTCCATATCCTCGGCAAATTCTGCCTTGTCATCGTACCAGAAAACCAGTTTCCGGGTCTCCCCGGTAAATTCCGCATTCAGGCGGTCTATAATTTGTTTCAGGTTCAATTCTGCCATATCATTGTCCTTTTTTCCTGTGATTGGTCTTTATCTCTTACAAGAGAACTCAGCAATAGCTTCATCTTTTTCCGGTAGAACTTTGTTCTTTTGATGTACCGTGGAATCGTCATGTGATACGCCTGCATAAATTCCAGTATCCATGCCAGATCATAGGATTTCTCGGTTGACCAGTCACGATATTTTCTATGACAGACAAGCCAGACACCAATGATATTGTAATCCAACGCATCTTCATCGGTTTCATCTTGAATACAATGACCGCAGAGGAAGCGGTATGCCACCGGATCATGGGCATATGTACGTTCAAAACGCTGCCATGCCGCCGCGACATCATCCTTTGTCCAGTGATTTTGCATTTTCCCACTCCCTCCGGTCATTTTCCTTATTTCTTTTCTTTCACCATGATATTCTTACTGTCTGCCAGCACCTCATAGAACTTGCCGTCCTGGGCGGTCTGGAGCTTGCGGTAGTTGACCTTTACGCCGTCATCAAGGTCAAGCTCGATGCGAGAAAGTGCCAGATGGCTGATCTTCTCATCATACTCCCGGCATTCCTTCAGCTGCTTGGCGAGTTTATCCTTGCGTTTGGAGGCTGCTGCCACCTCACGGGCATTCTCGCTGTGATCCATCATATCCTGCATCCGGTTGATCTCGGATTCATATACACGCTGCATCTTGTGCAGGTAGTCGATACGCAGGTTGCCGATGGTATCCGGCGTGTAGCGGTGCAGATAAACCAGTGCCTTGAAGCCGTTCTGCTTGCCGCTGTCAAACAGCCAGTAGATCGGACGCTTACCGGAGCCAGTGACAGAGTAAGTCTGGCAGTGATCCTTGAAGAAGTCGTTCAGGAAGTAGTTGCGGATGATCTCTCGGCTGGTGCTGCCCTTATTGCCAAGGGCTTTTGCAATATAGTCGAGGTTTGCCTCCAGCGTATCGGCACCGTACACCACTTTCAGCCATGCACACAGGCGCGATACGATATCATCGTCCAGATATTCTTCATCGGTGATGGGGATAACATTGTCGGCATCCGGAATATAGCTCTGGTATTTGCTGCTATCCCACTCGCCGCCTGCATAGGCAAGTCCTTCCACATCCAGTGAGTAGCGACCAAACATACAGCCCACAGCATAGCTCAGCAGGCTCTTGATGTCCCGCTGCAAGTCAGCCTTGCGCACGGTCACATCTTTCTCTTCCACTTCCGGGGTCAGCTCGTCCTGCAAGCCGTAAATGTCAATAAAAATGCGGTTCAACTCTTCTTCATTGGCTTTCAGCTTGTTAAAGCGGTCATCACATTCTGCCTGCCACTGGGTAAAGGCTTCAGAAATCGTGGAAACATTGCGGAGCAATGGATGTTTCTTAAAGTCCCAAGAGGTTTCAAACGAATCCCAATCTTCTTTTGACAATCTTATATTTTCTAAAGTAGCAAGCTCAACTTTTTCCTTGTTTTCCGCCTCCAGCAAGACGGGCACTTTTCCGACAGGTCCTTGGCTATAATCGAGTGTCGGAGCCAAAAGTTCGAGAAATCTCATTGTCGGCTTACTGTTGAGAAGTCCACAAATGTAATTTTGCAAGTCTGCCTTTTTTAGATAACAAATTGATCCTTTGGTATTCATTGTGAAGCCCTTTGGTTCATAGCGAAATGAAATAAAATCAGAACTCAATGTACTCCATGACAATCCTTCTCGAAAATAGTACTGAGTACTGCGCGGCGCACTTCCTGGATAATTTCTTATTTCCTCACCATCATTATACCAGTTAACAATATAATCATTATTTCCATACCATTTTCTTGCCCCGCCGCCTTTTGTATGAGGAAACCATTTCTTTTTTGACTCTATAGCCTGTTGCGTTGTTTCAGAATGATAAGAAATATTATCCTCACTTACCTCAAACCATAGTCTCAAAAACAGGTCATTATTTGCAGTAGACATTCCCTGCCGCAAATCTGCAAAATTCTTCAGAGGAATTCCACTCTCGAACGCATCGTAAATGGAATTGCTTACCCAATACGCAATCGGAGTGCTGGGAATCTCAAAAAATTTGTTTTGTTTCTGTACAAATTGTTCTGTTTCCGATAGAAAAATTTTTTCTTTCTCTGTTTGGGAGTTCCCATCTATCAATCGACAATAAATTCCTATATATCCATCGAGTTGACAATTCTGCAAAACAAAGCTTGTTGTTTGAACAACCTCTCCCCCTATTTCATCAAATGCTTTGGTTCCCAAATGAGCCATGCTGCTTATAGTTACATTGCTTAACAGTTTGATTCTCAATGCGTCAAAACTAGTCAGGAACATCCATGCTTGCTGGGTGATCATTGCCTGAAAACCATTATTTACAGTCATCTGGCGACAACGCTCAATAAACACAGCAAACAGGTCAGCTTTACTGTCCGGGTAATTCTTCTTGACAAAGTTGTTGACATTTGCACTCAGGTTGCCGGTTCCGGCATAGGGTGGATTCGTGCAGGTAACCCAATACTTCCGTGCCATGGTCTCGCCAATGTCAATGAGCCGATTTAGCTGCTCGGCGGTATCTTCCACACCCACGCTGTCCATGCTGATCTGACCGTCGGTATCTTCCGCTGCCACAAACCGACGCAGCAAATCCCAGTTATAGCTCTCCACATTCAGGATAGAGCCGTATTCCTTGGCATCGGTCAGGGTGTCCAGCAGACCTTCCAGCTGCATCTTTGCAGCATTCTTCTCGATATCGTCCATCCCTGCGCCGAAATATTTCAGGTGCGCACGGTTGATGCTGTTGCTCTCCTGAATGGCATAGACATGGCAGGTATTCTCACCGTTAAGGATACGGCGATTGTACTGCCGTGCTTTCATCATCACGGCAAAATACGCCAACTGATAGGCACGGTCATCAATGTCCAAACCGTAAATGTTGTGCTCCAGAATGCTCTTTGCAGCATCACGCTGGCTGTAACCGGCACTCTCATAAATCTGCATCAGTACATCAAAGGCGTATACCAGGATATGGCCGGACCCCATGCAGGGGTCGATGAGCTTGATATCTTCCGGATTCAGGGCAGCGTACTCTTTGCGAATTTCCGCCAGCTTCGCCTGTACCTCCGGCTCCTGCTGTGCCTCTTCCAGATAGTATTTCCAGTTTTCTTTCAGGCCGCAGTCCGGGTGTCCTTCCACCCACAGACGGCCAAGGCTGTTTTCCACCATGTATCGGACGATCCAGTCCGGGGTGAACAGCTGCGTCACGGCAGGGATTTCCTCTTTGGTGATCTTACCGTTCTTTGCAAATGCAGCAGCCTTCGGCTCGGTATTGTAATACTGGTACAGCCATCCGATGATCTCCACCTGACCACCGCGCTCGATGTTGAAGTCATCCTCCGGGATATCGTGAATCAGATGATAGACTACACCATCCTGGTCAATAACGGACAAGCTGAGCAGCAGCTCGGTGTAGTTCTTTGTCTTTTCAAACAGAGCCGGCAGAATCTCGTTCAGGGCATTGCACTGTTTCAGGAACAGGATGCGGAACACCTCGTCCAGCTTATTGTCCTGCTTCAGCTGGAAAATCTGAGTCTCTTCCTCCGCAGTGAAGGGCAGCTCTGCGTCAAACGGTGTCGTGACCAGATCTGGCTCCAGCTTTCCGCTCTCGGAAGAAAGTACCCGGATATGAGAAGGCAGATAGTCATTGACCTCCATGAAACGGATCGCAATCAGGCGATTGAACCATGTATAGGCAACCTCCTCGATCACATACTGATATGCGGTTTTGTAGTCGGTATCCTTTTCCTTCTGCTGGATGACCTCTATCAGCTTGTCACGCTGCCGCACGGCCTCGCCGGAAATCGAATACGGTTCTGCAGTGCCGATATCGAAGAACTGAGTGCCGCCGAAGCTCTGCGGCAGCGGCTTTGCAATGCCGTCCTCCGTAATACCGATCAGGCGGGCATCATAGCTGACATCTGCAATCAGCTTATTCCGCGCCCAGATCGCAAAATTCTTTATGGCTGTCTTGTTCATGGAGCCAATCCTCCTGTCATTTATAGTTCAATGTTGACGATTGTATCTTCGTCCATCTCTTTCAGCAGATTTTCACGCAATGCGGCAAGGTATTTATCAACGTCGTCCTTGCTTTCCAGCCGCCACGATGCAGTCTTGGCAACCGTCTTGATGGAAACATTCTTCGTGGTGCGCACCTTATATACCGGCTGCGGTTCTGCGACCTTTTCTGCCGGTTTCACGGTCTCGCCGCGTTTTTTCGCCTCTTCTTCCTGACGCTTGCGCTCTGCCTCGGCCTTTGCCGCAGCTTCCTGCACAAGACGGATATCCTCTGCGTTCATCTCATTGAGCAGGCGCAGCTTCAGTGCTTCCGCCTTATCTGCATAGCTACGCAGAGTGGAGACATTGTTGCAGTGCTCCGCACCGTCCATGATCTCCTTAAACAGTTCCAGATAACGGTTGAACTTCGCATCCTTATAGGACTTGGTGTTCAGCACTTCAAAGACACGGTTCCGATCCTGATTGATGGAATCCTTGACCGGCTCTGCCTGCTCTTCCAGAATACGCATATAGCAGTTCATAAACTTCTCGCGCAGCTCCGGCAGCTTCGGAATCTCCTTGTAGGGCTTCGCCATCCGGACGATGGTGCGCATCTTAGCCACCACGTCTTCCAGTTCTGCATCCACGATGTAGGTCTTGCTGTCCTCGTAGATATTCAGCATATCCAGCGCACGAGTGAAAATGGTCAGCTGCTCACTGCCAAAGAAATCACGGATAGGCTCATAGTCTTCGCCAAAATCCATCAGATCATCCTGCTCGTCAAATACGGTCTTAAAGAATTCCAGCGGTGCCTGAATCTGCACCAGTGCAGATAGCCGCTTCTTGCCCTTTTCCAGAAGTTCTTTTCCAGGATAGGCGTAATTCTCATATTTCGGTTCCAGCCGCTCAATCTCGGTGATCCGATTCTCGCAGTAGTGCTGGAAGTTCTTCATGATGGTATCTTCGTCATCGGCAGGCGGTGCCACCTTGAACAGCTCTTTCATCACGGTGCGGACGGCCTTTTTCTGGTTTTCCGGTACACGGACGCGCACTTCCGTCAGCAGCTTATCCACGAACTGCTTCTTCGTGATGTAGCCGATGATTTCTTCTTCGGAACGGTTGTTCAGATTGACGCTCTCACCGTTGACCGTAAAAGACAGGTCTCCACGCTTAAAGAGCCGTGCCACCAGCCAATGGATGTCATCTTCCACAAAGCCATAGGGTGCTTTCATAAAGCGATCCTTGATCGTTTTCATAGAAGTTTTCATGTGCATCCGGGAGTTACCTGCCACGAATTGCAGCACATCATCCAGCGCGTGAACATTGGATTCTCCGGTATCTCCCAGTGCCAGCGACAGCTGATTGCTGGTCTTGAACATCTTCCGGATGTCTGCTTCGCCCATCGCTGCGTCAATGTAAGACAGCTTGTGGTAAACCGTCTGCACCAATCTTCCGATAGCCTCGTTGATGCGGCTGGTCACTTCCTTGCCGGAAGTGTGCAGAACATCGCCATTGACATAAATGGTAGCCTCTTTCAGCGCTTCCGTCAGGTAAAGCTTGGCGTTACCGTTGCGTTCCCGCATCTCCACGCGCTTTGCTTCCTTAATGGTCTCATACTTGGCAAGCTGCACAGAAGTGTTCTTACGCAGGAAGCGCTCAATTTTTAAGTATGCCCGCATTTCCGTCAGGAACGCATCATCGTTCGGCAGAACCACAAGGACTTCCTTGCCCTGGCCGGAGAGCAGGCGCAGCGTACCATCATCGGTGCCGCCCTCATACCACGGGGTCAGCACACGGAGGCCGATATCGTAATTCTGGTTTGCCTTATAGGGGCGGTCATCCACTGCCTGATTGAAGGAGAACGCATACCGTCCACTGAAGCTTGGGTACTGATACTTCTTGCTGGAGAAAATGTCCTCATAGATCATCTCCGCAATCTTCGTGATGACCTCTGGCATCTCCACATTTTCTTTTTCGATTTCGTTGTTGATTTCCTGTTCCTCATCGGTCAGGAATACATAGATGGAGCCATTCTTCTGGATCAGCATCTGGCGCATCAGCACTTTCAGTGCATCCTCCACCTGTGCCTTCAAAGAAATACGATCATCGTCAATGCTGGTAATCATCAGGCTGACGATGTTGTCCACATTGGCTTCAATCTCCAGAACATATTTAATCAGGAAAAGGGTCTTCAACACATTGATGGCAAAGACATCTTTTTCCTTCTTTTCCGGGTTGATGTAGCTGTTGTCATAAGCGCGGATGATCACGCTGCTGTGGCTGTGGTCGAGGAAGTTCTCCAATGCATCATAGAACCGATAGAACGGCACGATTGCCCCCATCTCATCGTCCATCAGCTGCATGGCAGATTCTTTGAACAGAGCCAGCATGGAACGTTCACCTTCGGACAGGTGCTTGCCGGATGCACCGTGGGTACGGATGCTGGTCAGCACGCTGGCAAGCAAATTAAACTGGTATGGAACAAAAGGATAAACCTCTGCAAAGTCTTCTGCGTTGGCGTACAGTTTTTTCTCCACGCCGTCGTTGAAGACAATCAGATTTTTGATGATGGTTGCTTTCTGGTCATAGAGCAGACGCAGGCTCTGTGCTGCTGTCTCGGTCTTATCCAGAATACGCTTTTTGATAACAGCGTCCACATTGGCAGAGGACAAAGAAAGACGTGTATCGAAACGTCCCTGAATCTTGGAGAAGTCGTTACCCTTCACCTTGGTAATGGAGTCGATATCCTGCTGGCTCGTTACGATTACCCAAGCCTTGCCCATGCATTCCTTGCCCAGTTCTTCCGTCACTGTCTGAAGGTTCAGCATCAGTTTGGAATCATCACCAATGTACTGGCCAATCTCATCTACAAGGAAAACCACATGGTGGTTGTTACCTTTTTTCTCAATATAGGACTTTACACGCTTGGCGAAATCCTCAATACTGATCTGGTAGCCCTCGGTTGCTTTCTCACACCAGTTACGAGCAGCCGATTCGCTCATGAAATCCATGTCAGAAAGAACATCGACAACGGAATCCTGAATGAAATCGAAGTCCTGGCGAGAGCTTTCCCACGGATCTCCATACTCTTCTTCAAACTTTTCCTTAAACTCTTCAAAACGACCTTCCTCGGAAAGCCTGCGCTCCAGGTCGGCAAGGTGCGGCATGGAACCGCAGAAGCCCTGCATCTCATTGAAGACCTTCAGGAATACGTTCACAATGGCATCTTTATTTTCTTTGCCATTCGAATCGCTTTTGGAATCAATGTTGAAAAGAATTACGTCCGATGGGGTGTTTGCTGCCAGCTGCATATCTGCCAGCACCATCTGATTGGTAATCTTCTGATCCTCAATGAAGTAGTCGATGGCATGTTTGTCTCCGACCTGTTTATTCTGAAGCAGATAGGACAGGATTTTCAGAAAATGAGATTTACCACTTCCAAAGAAGCCGGAAATCCAGACCCCCATTTTCGGTGTGGTTCCCTGAATACCTTTTTTATATGCTGCAAAGAAATCCGCAAAATGACGCTGAAGCTCACGGGTCACAACATACTCTTCCAGCTCCTGCGCTACATTTGTTTCTTCACCCTGACCGACAATGATAACGCCCTGTATCTCACGGTCAATTTTCTTTCGGAACATGTCCTTGATCTGCATAACAGTTTCCTCCATCCATTACTTTACCAGTCGGAATGCCCGGTAATAGTTATCGTCTTTAATCTCATTGAACAGGATCAGCTCCTGTTCATTATAGGTTCCCGGAAAGAACATCACGACCGGGCAGCGCACAAACGCCTGGTGCAAGTTGTTAAGCACCTTGTGGGAGCGCAAAATCGGATAGCACTTGCCTATACCGGTCAGGAACACGACTGCATTCTCCGGCGTATGTTCTTTGATATATTGCACGATCAGGCTGTCATCGTCATTTACCTTCATGGAGTTGGTCACAGCCTTGACGATACGCTCGATCCCTCGTTTTTTTTCAAAGTCATAGCACTTTTCCATGAAGTTTTTCTTTTCCAAAAAGTCAATGATGATATCATACAGGTCAAAGACCACAAGCTCAAAATCATCATCGCCCCGGTCGTTCTTATTTTTCAGATACTCTACACGCTCCCGAACTTCCAGTTCCTTTTCCGGTGGATAATCAAACACCCAATAGTTGACCTCATTTGCGCGGCCTGTTCCTTTTCGGAAAGACGGCTTATGGATTGCAAGCTCCATCTCATCCAGTCTTTGGCTTAAATCCATTTCATCTTACCCCCGTCAGTGTTTTTACCATGATGCCAAGATCA
The DNA here is from genome assembly GCF_023347315.1 of Faecalibacterium sp. I2-3-92. Lineage (GTDB taxonomy): Bacteria > Bacillota > Clostridia > Oscillospirales > Ruminococcaceae > Faecalibacterium > Faecalibacterium duncaniae. The sequence continues at coordinate 436,773 of NZ_CP094470.1, read as the reverse complement.
TGGTCATAAAGCCAATGCTCAAATGCAATATCAAGAATTGGCTTCAGTATTTTTCTTGTGCTGTTTGCCCGGTTGCTTTCTAAAAGCCCAGCTTCATAAAGCTGCGTTTTATAGCAGGAGCCGAGGCGGTGCAGCGTATAGTCTTGAAGAGAAGCCACTTTCTCACTCTGTTCCTGCTTATTTTTGAAAAATATCCGAATATCTGCATCCGTCAGCTCATCGGAACCAAGAATCATTTTTTCCCGCACTACTTCATACACAAAATCAAAGAATAGCGTGTCATGCAAAAGAGCCGCAGTCAGCACAAATAATTTTTGTGTAGCAAGATCACTGCTCAGAAAGATTGGATAAAAGCTTTCATCTAATGTCTTGATACGGGCTGTTACAGTAGAATAAATCTGCTGCGCTCGTAGTTTTGTCGGTGCACCATAGATGTTTGTCTCTTCATTCAACTTTTTAATATCTGCAAAGCTCTTACCCTCGCTCAAAAGCTGCACGGTTTTCCGAAATTCCATGAACCAGAACGAAAATTTCACTGCTCCGGCACTATACGGTTTTCTTTCCATCTTCGTTCTCTCCATTTCCGGATTTTGTTTTAATGTATCTGCCGCTTTTGATTCTGGCATCCTTCGGCTTTTCGGCGTTAATAGGAATGACCCACTGATGGCCTAAACGCTCGGCACCATCAATTCGCCCTTCCGTGCATAATGTCTGTACTCTCCTTGTGCAGATGCCCCATTTTTCAGAAGCCTGCTTAATCGTCATGAAATCCATACGGAACCTCTTTTTCGATGTCTAAAGTCACTCGCAGCAAGTTAAAATTTCTCATTTATATTCTACTCCAAGAAACGAACAAAATCAATCGAAAGTTCTTCCAAATTTTGAACGATTTTTTTAGAATCCACTCTTCTGCAAGCAGGGCTTTCGTGACACGAAAGCGATTTTCTGCTTGTTGGGGAAACTCCCCAATCCCCATAGAACGCTGCCTGCGGCATCGAGCTGCGCATCCGTTCCGGATGCTTTAACGGCAGTTCCTGCCAAAGAAAAAGCCCGGTGCAGCATGAGCATTACGCCCACACTGCACCGGACATTCCATCATCTACTATTCTCTCTATTTTCTTCTCCCTGCTCATGCGTCTGCTCTTTTTTCTGCTCGTCCTCTTTTAGGATTTCCTGCACGATTTTCTGTGCCACAAGCCAATCCTGCATTTCCGATTTGGTCTTGCGGTACTCTGCATAGGAGCTTTTCTTTCGTTCCAGAAGCATTGCATACTCTGCGTTCAGCTCGCTGATGCGCGGGAGCTTTTTGTCAGAACCGTTCTCTTTCTTATAGGCATCAAACGCCTTTTTCGCTGCGCTGCGTAAGGCCAGCGAATCCCGATGAGCTTCATAGAACTCCCGATTGTAGCCGGATGCCTTATATGCAGCAAAGACATCTTTTGTCTTGGCATAATTGATTAGATGCTTCCGCAGCACCGACACTTCTGACATCCGTGCCTCATCCGCCTTTACAGATTCCAGCAGCGCATCGCAATTTTCAGAAATTTCCTCTGCCTTTTCTTTCAGCTCTGCATAGCTCTTGATTCCATGCTCTTCCATGAACATCATAGCTTTTGCCATCTGCTTCAGATTAAAGACTTTCGCCCAGCGCGCATATCCCGCGCCTTTGCCCGCCTGCATTTTGGCACGGACATCAATAAGGAACGACAACTCCGCCTTCTGATGCACCTGTGACGACCGTGCGCTTGTGCGGTTTTTCTCTACAAATTTGCTTTTATGAACCGCATTTCCAGCAATCACTTCGCAAAGTTCTTCAACCGAATATCCTTTACCAAGAGAGCGGAAACGAGCAAATCTGGCGTGGCCTTTTCCCCGCAGGGCAGGCTGTTTTCCATCTTTATACTCGTATCCTGCTTCCTGCAAAATTCCAATCAGTTCCCGGAAGTCTTTTGGTTTTCTTGCCAATGCTACATCAATGGCCTCGCAGATTTCATCTCGCTGCGATTTTTTCTCCGGGTATTCCGTTCTCTTCTGCCGCTCTCCATAGGGCTTCCGGACAATGACCGACAACCGGTGTTCCAGGCAGACGATATCACTGAGCCTTGCCAGTGCAAGTCCTGACAAGCGAAAATCTCGGAATTTTCTGGTGCAGTCTAATGTAGTCGAATTAAAAATAATGTGGTTATGAATGTGCGCACGATCAACATGGGTAGCCACGATAAATGCGTGTTTTCCCTTGGTGAATCGCATGGCTGTCTCATACCCGACCTTGTTCGCCTCCTCCGGCGTGATTTCTCTGGGCTTAAAGGATTGCCGAATCTGATATGCAATCACATCATGCGCCTGGGTTCTACCGGTGATATGCTCATACTGCCGTTTAGAAAGCAGAAATTCTTCATCACAGGTCTTTGCGTCACAGGCATACGCGCTGATATATTTTCCATCTTCCGTCTTTGCTGCATTCTCAGAATAATCAGTACGGTCAGCCAGACACTGCGCTACCGTCTTTCCTTTATTGATATGCAGCGCAATTAGTCTTGTAGCCGCCATTTTTCATATTCCTCCATCTAAAAAGAGCTACCCGAAGGCAGCTCTTACCAATTCACTATTCTCATTTTAACATCCGTTCCCGATCATAAGCTCCCTGCAAATAAACGGCCTGCTTGATGATTTCTTCCATGTCGAAATAGATGCACATGATGCTTTCGTATAGCTTCCACACATTAGATTCGCTGCCGCCCACCATTTCCATCAGCTGGTCTTCCATCTTCGATTGCTCAGACTGTTTTTCCTGATAAGCAGTCTCATCCACAAAATGATTCTCTCCATCTGTTTCCTCGTACCGTAAATCATAATAATCTTTCATAAACTGAATATCCATCTAATCCCTCCTGAACTCAAATTGTCAAAACATCCTCTACACACTCGCACAGCCGTTCCATCAGTTCCATGATGCCGCCCGCTCCAACCGCAGCTGCGAACAGTCCCATCTCAATCAGGGTCAGCAGGAACACATCCGTCCAGCTCGCCCGAACCACAGAATAAATGCCGCAGCCAAGAACGAAAAGCATAACCGGCGAAAGTACCCACAGGGATAGCTGCATCAGCAGATTCCAGATAAAGCACAGAAATCGCAGCAGAAACGCAACCGGCAGCAACAGGATTTTCAGCACCAGCTTCAACAAAAAACATACGATCTTCATGGATTTCACCCCTTCGTTTTTCTTTTCATCTTCATTTTACTGTACCCGCTTGCCAAACACCACGATGTCAACAGGAAGACCTGCAAAAAATATGTAATGACACAGACTGTTTCATCTGTGCCATGTGCAATAGAAGTTCCGCACGTTTGCGCCGTCATCGAATACCAGAAAGCCTCTTTAAGATCAGCTTTTGCATCTCCCAGAGTTCATCCAGTCGCTTCTGCAAATCCCGGATATCCTCCGCATAGATGCTTCCAGATTCATTGGCGCGTTTTGCGTACTGGTTCAGGTTGTTGCTGCATCGGCGAAGAAGTGTGGATACCTGCGCCACATCCGACAAATCAAGATTTACGCAGTACCCGTCCATTGCCATCTTTCTCATATAGGCACCGGTATTGCGGATGCCTAATTCTTTCTGCTTTTCACGAATTCTCGCCAGCTCTTCCGGGTTTACCCGGACATTGATCCAGTGTTCCCGAACACTCATAGTGTCACCTCCTCATCATCTCGATGTGTCATCGGCGGAATGCGCCCTACACGGTCGCGCAGCTCTGCCAGGACAGACGGCTTTTCCGTTGTTTTCTCACGGTCTGGATCATCGTTTCCACGGTCATCCATATTCAGCAGTGCGTCCAGTTCTGCCAGTCTTGCACTCTTTTTTGCCAGTTCTGCCTCCTGGGGAAATGGCTTTCCAAGCTCGGCCTGCGCCGCTTCCTGCTGGCTACTAAGATTGTCCAACTGCTGTTCCGCCTTTTCCAGCCTTGCAGGAATCCCGGCAAGAGCATTGTCCAGACGCTGGATATTGCCCGCAGCACTGGTGCCGATGGGTACCCGGTGGGTCATCTCGCCTTTCAGCAGCACCTGATACTCTTTCTGGAAGCTGTCAAATGCCAGCTCCATCTTGAAACCACGGTAACTGCCAAGCGGCACCGGCTCCAAACTCTGATTGGCTTTACAGATTGCGAGGATTGCTTCACCGGCCTCTGCTTTTTCAGTAAAGCGTGTGCCATTTACCTCCATGCCGCAGAACCCTTCTTCCGGCAGCGGATGTGCCGCCACCGTCCGAATATCCGACTGAAAGCCTTTGATAAACCCCTGCGTTTTCTCAATCTCCGCTGGGAAATATTTCATCAGCTTATCCTCCAATCGGTACTGCTGGCTCTGATGGTCCGCCTTCAATACTTTCAGCCTTGCAACATCTACATCCAAGTCCATTTTCTCCTTGATCTGCGGGTCTCCTGCACAAAGTGCCTTGATTTCCGCATAGGAAAGAGCCTGCTCATCCACATCATCACAGGAACGTACCGGAGATTTGCTGGTCATAATCTGACTGATAAACTTCTGCTTATTCTCCAGTGTCTGATAGAGGTAAGCGTCAAAAGTTCCTTCCGTCACATACTGATAAACCTGCACCTCTTTGTTTCGGTTTCCCTGACGGATGATACGACCATTTCTCTGGGTCATGTCCGCAGGCCGCCAACCTACATCCAGATGATGCACGGCCACCAGCCTGTCCTGCACGTTCGTGCCTGCGCCCATCTTCTGTGTCGAACCTAACAACACCCGCACCTGCCCAGTACGGACTTTGGCAAACAGATCCTTCTTTTTTGCCTCGGTATCAGCATCATGGATAAATGCGATTTCTTCCTCCGGTACACCGGACTGGATAAGTTTGGTGCGGATGTCCTCATAGACATTAAAGGTTCCATCGTTTTTCGGTGTGCTGAGGTCGCAGAACAGCAGCTGGGTCAGCTTGTCCGACTGTCCTTCTTCATAAATACGAAGCACATTCCGCACACAGGCATTGAGCTTACTGTTGGGGTCATCCGGCAGGAGCGGATTCATCAGCCGCTGATCCAGCCCCAGCTTTCTGCCGTCCGATGTGATTTTCAGCATGTTATCGACCGACGGGTCTACCACGCCGGAATGCACAGTCGCTGCCCGTTCCGAAAGCTCCGCCACCATCGCCTGCTGATGCTCCGAAGGCTGCACCACCACAGTTTCAAACTTTGCCTCCGGCACCGGCAGATGCAGCTGATCGGAAGTCTTGATATCTGCCACTTCCTTGAACATATTCATCAGCTCCGGCAGGTTGAAGAATTTTGCAAATCTTGTTCTTGCCCGGTATCCGGTTCCTTCTGGTGCCAGCTCAATGGCCGTGGTGGTCTCACCAAAGGTAGAAGCCCAGCTGTCGAAATGGGTCAGCCCTTTCTGCTGCAACGTGCCGTACTGGAGATACCGCATCATGGTGTAAAGCTCCGTCATGCTGTTGCTGACCGGGGTGCCGGTCGCAAAAATGATGCCGCGCCCGCCTGTCAGCTCGTCCATATATTGGCACTTCATAAACATATCCGAAGATTTCTGCGCTTCCGATGTGGACAAGCCCGCAACATTGCGCATTTTTGTGTAGAGGAACAGGTTCTTGAACGCGTGTGCCTCGTCTACGAACAGCCGGTCTACGCCCAGCTGCTCAAAGGTAATCACATCGTCTTTTCGGTCGGTTGCCCGGAGTTTCTCCAATCTCGCCTCCAATCCTTTCCGGGTCTTTTCCATCTGTTTGATGGAGAAACGCTCGCCATTCTGGGATTTCATCTCAGCAATAGCATTTTCGATTTCATCAATCTGGGCAGTCAAAATCCGCTCCTGCCGTTCTGCGGACACCGGGATTTTCTCAAACTGAGAATGCCCGATGATAACTGCATCGTAATCGCCAGTGGCAATTCGTGCGCAGAACTTTTTTCTGCGGGCAGTCTCAAAGTCCTTTTTGCTTGCCACCAGCAGTTTTGCACTCGGATACAGGCGTAGGAACTCGTTTGCCCACTGAAGGGTCAAATGATTCGGAACGACAAACATGGATTTCTGGCACAGTCCCAGCCGCTTTGCCTCCATAGCAGAAGCTGCCATCTCGAAGGTCTTACCGGCACCTACCTCGTGGGCCAGCAGCGTATTGCCGCCGTACAGCACATGAGCAATGGCATTCTGCTGATGTTCACGCAGCCGGATCTCCGGATTCATACCGCCAAAGCGGATATGAGAACCATCGTACTCACGAGGACGGGTACTGTTGAACAGCTCGTTATACTTTTCCACCAGTTCCGCACGGCGATAAGGGTCTTTCCACACCCAATTCTGGAACGCATCCTTAATGGCCTGCTGTTTCTGCTGGGCGAGGGTGGTCTCCTTTTTATTCAGAACCCGCTTCTGCTTGCCGTCTGCATCCTCCACGGTATCGTAAATACGAATATCCCGCAGATTCAGCGTATCCTCCAGAATTCGGTAGGCATTGGCACGGCTGGTGCCGTAGGTCATATAGGCATGAACATCATTCCGGCTCGGTGTACTCTTGCCGGTAATTTGCCATTCTGCCGTCATGGGAGAGAATTTCACTTCAATATTTCTGCGCAGATAGAACGGCGGTTCAAAGGTTTCTTCCATAAACTGCTGGATATAATCCCGATTGACCCATGTGGCACCAAGGCGCACATCAATCTCCGACGCATCCAGGTCTTTCGGCTGTGCTTTCTTCAAATATTCCGTGTTTACCGCAAAGGCAGGATCAGAAGCCGCAGCCAGTTCCGCCACGCGGAGTTTTTCCCGGACATTGCCGGACAGATATTCATCAGCCGTCACCCAGCCGGTTTCCTCGCCGCCCTGCGTCATCGGGTCTTTGAAAATGACACCATGCAGTTCCTGCTGGATTTTTTCAAATTCTCCCGGTGTACCTAAAAGCTCCGACATATAGGGCAAATCCACTTTGCCGCGCTCTCCGATGGAGATTGCCAGAGCCTCTGCCGGAGTATCTACGCTGGTAACAGCCCGTTCCGGTCGAATCGTCCGTTTGGTGAACATATCCGCCTTGGATTCCAGCCTGCCGTTTTCATCTACATTTTCCAGAGAGCAGAGCAGATAATAAGACGAATCTTCTGAAAAAGCCTGCGCATTTGCACGGGAGTTGATAAGCCCATACTGATCGGCGAATCGGTCATAGGCTACATTCAGTTCCCGCTGTTTCTGGGCAATCGCGTCCTCCGGATAATCGTTCAGCTGGTAGTCAATCAGTTCCTGCACAATGGTACGAAGCTCCACCATGCCCTTGATCCTGCCGGTGGCTGTCGCAGAAAGGTCAGCCTTTCGCATGATGCTGTTCTCACGGAAGTAGACCTCCCCATCCACCACCGCATAGGAGAAGTTCTTTACATTGGGGTCTGCCGGAATGGTTTCGCCCTGCAAGGACAGTTCTTCCTCCGGTGCCAGCTCCTGCGCTTCATAGTGACCGCCGATATGCTGCACAGCCTCATGCAGCTGGTCTCCCAGATCCTCATCCGGAATCGGAATGACCGTACATTCTTCCTTGCCGTACTGGGTACTTTCCGTTGTAATCTCACCCAGCACCATTTCCGGGTGGTCAACAAAATAGCTGTTGAGGGTAATACCCTCCGATATCAGCCCCAGATGCACCCAATCCGGTTCGATATCAATTGGATGGTCTCTCTTTTGCAGAAAAATGATATCCGACACTACATCTGTACCGGCATTGGCACGGAATGCGTTGTTAGGAAGTCGAATGGCTCCCAGCAGTTCTGCCCGTTGCGCCAGATACTTTCGCGCGTCCAGATTCTTGGAATCCATCGTGTAGCGGCTGGTAACAAAGGCCACGATGCCACCGGGACGAACCTGATCCAATGCCTTGGCAAAGAAATAGTTGTGGATAGAAAATCCGAGTTTATCATAGGGCTTATCGCTGACACGGTAGTTGCCAAAGGGCACATTGCCCACGGCCAGATCATAGAAGTCGCGCCGGTCGGTGGTTTCAAAGCCTGCCACCTTGATTTCTGCCTGCGGATACAATTTCTGCGCAATGCGCCCGGTGATGGAATCCAGTTCCACACCATACAGTCTGCTTCCCAGCATGGAATCCGGCAGCATACCGAAGAAGTTGCCGACACCCATCGACGGTTCCAGAATATTGCCTTTCTCAAATCCCATACCGTCCAATGCCTCATAGATTGCACGGATCACAGTAGGGCTGGTGTAATGCGCATTCAGAGTCGAAGCCCTGGCTGCGGCATATTCTTCTTCCGTAAGAGCTGCTTTCAGCTCCTTATATTCGCCTGTCCAGGCAGTTTTCTCTGCGTCAAAGGCATCTGCCAGCCCACCCCAGCCGACATAATTGGCCAGCGTTTCCTGTTCCTCCGGTGTCGCATCCCTATGCTGATTTTCTAAGGCTTTCAGCATGTAGATGGCATCCATGTTGGCACGGAATTTCTGCTTAGGACTGCCTTCGCCGAGGTGAAAGCTGTTGATGCGGTAGTTCTCCGCATGTTTTGCTTCATGCCCTGCCCGGAACGCTTCTTCTTTTCCAGAATTCAGATCAACCACCAGATTGTGCAGGTGAACATTTTCCTCATGCCCCAAAATTCTTGCCAGATTTTCCTTGCTTTCCGAGCGGAAGATCGGATACACGAAATCCGGGTCCCGAAGTTCCACATCGAAAAGCCCGACTTTTTCAATCGTAAATGCCTTTCCGTCCAGATACAGCGTATCGCCAACGCGATAATCCGGCTGCACCGGAGCTGCGGGTTCTGGCTGCACAGTTGCAGGCTCTTTTTCAACCTCCATGTTCCTGCCGCGAATCTCCTGCAACGCCTCTGATGCACTCACATAATCGGCAAATGTCTGCACTTTTCCGTCCGAATATCCGTAATACTCTTCTTTGACATAATCCCAGATGGCAAACGCATCTTTAGAATCCGGAAAGTTCTCGCCGGTCATTGTGACCACAAACCGTTCATCCGGTGCATAGCCAGACTCTCTGGAAAGTTCGCTGGCGTGTTCCTGCATTTCCAGTACCAGAGGATCTGTCTCTGCGTGAGCCGATTCCTGTACTTCTTCGGATTCCACATCTGGGAATGGAATGTCCTGCTGCAAATTCTGCTTGCTCTGTTCAACATAGAGCCAGTCTTTTGCTTCCCGTTCCTGAACTTTTTCAATCAACTGCTGGCGGTAGGTCTCTGCCTCCCATTCGCTGGTAAACTCTTCGCTGACGCCATCCGGCTCCACATGAATGCCGTCCTGAATATCATCCCAGACCGCATAACCATCGTCTGTCTCCATCACGGTAAACCGCTGTGGTGCCGCCAGTTCACTCCGGGCATATACATCCGCAGCCGTATTCAGCATGTTGTCCACATGCTCATTTCCGGTATCGTAGCGTTCCGGTGGCGTTGACGGAAACACATGGGCGGCAGTCGGCATAGGAAGCGGCGCGCCATATTCCTGCTCCAGCTTCCGATACTCTTCCAGTTCCAGCGCAGTCAGATACTGACCATTTTCCACAAGCCGGTCTAACCGCTTATCCACCGCCGACCATGTGAGGCGCACTTCCCGGTCATGGTCATAATTGCGAAGCAAAATGCCTTTTCCGTCATAATCCGCAAAACCGCGACTGCCATCCATAAAGGTATAGCTGTGACCGCCGAGACCGTATTCTGCTTTCAGGAATGCAGCTCGTTCTTTTGCGTCCCCTTGCTGCTGATACAGCGCATAAATACGGATTTTTCCGCCCTCAAAATTAGAACCTGTCCGCAGCATCCGGTCGATTTCATCCTCAGAAATAACAAAAGCGGAGGGCTTTTCGCTCTCCGCTTCTCTGGCTGCATTCTCTGCCGCCGCATCAATTTTCTGAATCTGCTCTGCTTCGGACTGAAACAGGCTCATAAAGTTCAACTGTTGATAAGTTCCGTCAGAATAACTTCCTCTGCCTGCGCCTTCAGCATGTTCATGTGCTGCACCCAGGCTATCTGGTTCGATTTCTTGTCCGGTGCCGGATTCGCTTTCAGAAGCTCCGCCATCATCTGCTCCATCCGTGCGGTCGCGGTCTCCTGAATCTCCCACAGGTGCGGGTACAGCTTCTCGGTCAGGATCAGGTGATTGTACAGCAGCGTGTTGTTCTCCTGCAGGAACGCTCTGCGCATCCTCCCGTACTTGCCCAAGGGCTTCTGTTCCTGCACCGACAGCTGGATGTCCGGAATCAGGTAATCGCCGTTCTTCGTGTAATTCAGCTCCATCATAGTTTTGGCTCCTTTCTGCCTGCTTATCTCTTTCATAGGTTCGGATCGTGCGTTCAATTTCCCGGAAGATCTGGCTGGACATTTCGCTGACCGCAGTTCCCAGCACATTGGCAGCAGCCTGCGTATTAAAATCAAAGATGTCCAGAAAATCCTCGTGTTCAAAATAGTCATCTGCATTGCCCACCGTCCGAGTAAAAACGGAATATGCGATGCTGACAGCAGCAGCTCTCTTAAAGGAAGCTCCGATGTTGAGTTCATCATACCCTTCCAGATAGGAATCTGCAACGATGTCACTAATCTGCCTGCGGTTTTCCTCCCAGTAATCCCTTGCAAGGCGTTCCGCCGCTTCCATGATATGATTTTCCAGAGACCCGGCACCGGCAGGAACATCGAATGCAGCATCCAGTGCCCGAATGATTGGCTGCTCATGCTCCGTATTCATTTTCCAGAGCTGTACCGGACGGGAATTCTTCCGTTCTCCGGTATCTGCCACATCAAATACATACCGCAGTTTCGGCTGCTCGCCGCGCATATCCAAAAGAGCTATGCCTTTGGAGCCGCGCTTCACATAGCGGTTCATCCTGTCATTCCAGAGATCGTACTCTGCACAGGCCGTCGCTTCTGGCCTCTGCTTATAGATCATCAGCTGCTCCGCAAAGGGATACTTATAAAGCCGCGCGGATGTGGTCAGAAATGCTGTCCACTGTTCTTTACTGCCAGTGATCTGTGCCGCAGCTTCCTGTGCCATCTGCATATAATAGGCCGTTTTCGTCATCATCTGTCTTTTTCCTCCTCTCCCTTATTCGTCCGGATACAAATCCAGTGCCTCATATTCTGCATCTGTCATCTCAGCCAGTTTCGCAAGCAGCGAGGCCGTCCACCTACGCAGGTTTCTATCTCTGCCCGTCAGACTTTTCTGCATCGTCTGAAGCTCTGCAATCAGCCCCGTCCGTGTGCCAGGGCTGTAAAGCATCATGAGCATCCACTCGTCATCCGTAAAACGCATTTACAACTCCTTTTCTTCGCAGCACCTGCGAGGCGGTGCAGGCGGCACCGCCTCCTGCTTTTCCTTCAGCTGATCCAGAACCGATGCTTTCTCCGCCGGTTCTTCCTTCTTTCCGTTATTGATTACACCGTCAATCATGCCGTAATCGTCTTCCATTGCCATTTCTGCGGCTTTCAGGTAATTCTCCGGTTTCAAAAATCCGGGCAGTTCCTGGAAGCCGATGGAATCCACATAGTGACAGCTTACAACACCATTCTGCCGTAAAGCCACGATGTCAGACACAGAAAGACTATGCCCAGTAAAATCATCAGGGCGGGAAACATTGAATTTCGCATACAGTTCCTCCAACATCGTATTCTGATCCTTGTAGGGAAGAAGCGGAGCCGTATAAACCACTTCATAATGGTCAATATCCGGTTCCAGCCCCATCCGTTCCAGTTCGCGCATGGACGAAAAGCGTTCATATACCGTATCCTCGCTGCGGCGAAGCTGCAAAATCGCATACTGGTCGGTAGCACTGTCGAGAAATGCCATCATTCTTTCGTCCGGTGCCTGATTTCCATGCACTTCATCCCATTTTTCAATTCTTGCCATCGTTCATTTCTCCCTTCTCCATAAACGGCAGGCCGTTTTCCTTTGCTTCCTGTCGCTGCCGTTCCCGACGCTTTTCACTGTAAGGCGGTCGGATACCGACACAGCGTTTCGAAATCGTATAAGTGACCGCCCCATGCTCTCGGTGCTCCAAAATAAACTGCTCCGGATACTGTTTTCGCAGTTCCCGGAGCTTCCTAATCAGACGGCTGTCATGGGTGTAAATACTGGCAGTATCCAGTTCATTGTCAAAATTGATGACGGTTTCCTGCTCCGCCTTCGTAAGCTTGTATTTCATCGCTCCGCCTCCTTCGCCTTGGCAGCTTTCACCGGCGTATCCGTTCTGGAAGACAAATCCGAGAGTTTACCCAGCACAGATTCCCGTCTGCTGATTTCCGCTTTCTCTGCACGATCACAAAGTTCATCATAGTCAATCCGCGTCATGGTGCGGCCACCGAACCCATAATCCGAGAGAATCTGGTCTCTGGCTGCATTCATGCTGATTTCCGGGTCGTCGATCTGTCCGCCGTCAATTTCCGTGAAGTCCTTATGATATAAGGTATAGTCGTAACCGTCCTCACAGGTCTGAATGGCAAGAAAGCCCTTGCTTCCCAAATCCCATGCGCTGCGTTCTTCCGTAATCAGCGGCTCCGGACGGCATGTGCCACCGCCGCGTTCCAGCATTTCTGCCAGCTGACAGATGTGCAGAACATCATACCCCAGGCGCAAATGATATTCGTCCATATATTCGCAGCGGGCTGAAAATTTCCGATTCGGATACTCAATCTCCACCGCACTGCCATCCGGAATTTTGAACCGATCCTCGTAGCTGCTGGTGATAAACCGGATATTTTTTGCATTCTCCAGCTCAGGATCAGCCTTTTTCATCTGCCAGAGAACCTTTCTGCCGCCGCGTACCTGCTCCAGCATCTCCGGAGCTACCGGTGCAACGGCAAGACCGTCAAGCTGGGGAATCTTCTGGAGTGCCGCCATCCTCGCGCTTTCTTCCAGCGTAGAAAACGGCTGTTTATCCAACACATCCCAGCCAATGTGTCCCTCGGCAATCTGCACCTTGCTGTCCATATCAAAGCAATGGAACTCCACACCGTCCTGCTTTTCCTGCAAGGAAAACAGAGCAACATTATCCACCAGATAAGATGCATTCATCATTTTCATGCTCATTTTTTACCTCCAAACTCCAGCTTAAATGCTGCTGCACCGTCCTCGCCGGTCTCTACATGAACGGTTGTGTCATAGTAACGTCCAGATTTCTTGGAATAGCAATGAGTAAGCCGTGCTTTCCCCTGATTTACCAGTTGCTTTGCCAGTTCCTCCGTCATCTGCTTTCCCAGTGTCTGAAAGAACCTGTTTTCCTTCCAGAGCGCAAATTTACAGCCCCTATCCCTGCAAAACCATCCCTTTGCCGTTTCACAGACATCACTGCCGCAGGCCGGGCAGGAACCAATGACTTTCCGTTCCGGCTGCATCAGCACATCAGCACCTTTTACAGCCTCGTAGGTTTTTACAAGTCCGCTGACCATGCTGCTGATTTCTCCCATAAAGGCATCGCTGTCGTACTCGCCATGTTCTATTTTCAGCAGTTTTTCCTCCCAGTCTGCCGTCATGGATGGGGACTGAATCTGTTCCGGCACCACCGTCACCAGCGCATTTCCCTTGTCCGTAGAACAAAGATATTTCATTTTCTTATCGCCCCTGCGCTCGATAAAGCCTTTCTGTACCAGTTTTTCGATAATGGCAGCGCGTGTGGCCGGTGTACCGATGCCTTTACGCTCTACGCCAGCCGGGAACTCATCCGAGCTGGCACTTTCCATTGCTGAAAGCAGAAGATCTTCGGTAAACCTCTTGGGTGGGCTGGTCTTGCCTTCTTTCAGATCGACACCGGCAAGTTCCAATGTCATGCCTTCCGAAAGCTCCGGAAGATCACCTGCCTCCGCATTCTTCTCAGCATCTTCAACTGCCTTTCCTGCATATCGCCTCCAGCCCATATCCGTGACTGTTTTGCCTTTCGTGCGGAACTTCTGACCAGCGCACTCGGCTTCTACTATGGTCTCTGCATAGCGGCAGGGAGTTCCTACCGCGCAAATCAGTCGCACCGCCAGCATGGTAAGAACCGCCTGTTCTCCACTGGGAAGAGAGGAAATGTCATAACCCGCCGCTGTTTTTGTAGGGATTATGGCATGGTGATCGGTGACTTTCTTGGAATTGATGACCTGTGCTGCATTCACCGGTGCCGGTGCATCCGGCTGAATCTGAAAGCTCTGCTGAATCACGGAAACAAGTTCCGGCACAAGCGGTGCCATATCATCCGTCAGATACCGGCTGTCGGTACGGGGATATGTCACGAGTTTCTTCTCGTACAGAGCCTGCGTGTAATCCAAGGTCTGCTGGGCAGTGAATCCCAGCTGCCGGTTTGCTTCTCTCTGAAGCGATGTCAGATCAAACAAGGCCGGGGGCTTCTCTGATTTTTCTTTCTGCTCCACCTTGGTAATGATGGCACTACCTGCCTGACAGCACTCTGCCACCAGTTTTTCTGCTTCTGCTTTTTCTTTCATCCTCTCACCGCCTGCTTGAAAATCCCGGAATTTCAATTCTGCCGAGTAGAACGGCTCTGGCTTGAAAGCCCGGATTGCTGCATCCCGCATGACCACCATCGCAAGCGTTGGTGTCATCACGCGCCCCACATTCAGGGTCTGCCCATACAGGCATGAAAAAAGCCGGGTGGCGTTGATTCCGACAATCCAGTCGGCTCGCTCCCGGCATAAAGCCGCCTCATATAAGGCATCATATTCTGTTCCCGGTCTGAGCTTCTGAAAGCCTTCCCGGATAGCACTGTCCTCCATTGATGAAATCCAAAGCCGTTCCACCGGCTTTTTGCAGCCGCACTGATGGTAAACCAGTCGGAAAATCAGTTCGCCCTCACGCCCTGCATCTGTAGGATAGTTCTCGGAGGTGACTTTTCTGACATTGTTACTCGATGGCATCCAATGGGCCGATAAAGCGGTAGAAAATCTGGATTTTCTGGACGTATTCGCCATCGACCTTTTCCGCTTTGGATACCAGAATCTTGTCAATCAGCTGATGCAGAATCTTATAGTTCAGTTCGGTGATGCCAGCGTACTTGCTGACTTCATCAATAAAATCCTGAATCTTGTCCAGCTGATCGTGTTCAGCACGGCCTTCCCGCTCGTACTGCTCAATCTTTTCGGTCAGTTCAGCCTGTTCTTTGTCGTAGCGATCCGCAAGCATTTGAAAACGTTTCTCCGGGAGAAGTCCCTTTGATACGTCCTCATAAAGTTTTGCATACAGGTCTTCGATTTCTGCGATTCGTGCTTTACACTGCTTCAAATCCCGTTTGTGCTGCGCCCGGTCAGAGGACACCCGGAGGTGCATCTGATTTGCAATCTTCTTCACAAGGGCTTCCCGATTGCTCACAGCAGCCTTTGCGTGTGCCTGAATGTCTGCAAAGACAGCTTCATGCAGAACACGGGCTTCCAAATTGTGAGAGTCACAGGCTTTCGCACCATATTTCCGATAAGTGCTGCAACAATAAAAGGTCTGATCCAGAACACTGTTGCGTTTGCGCCTGTGCTCAACCTTGACTAACATCGTTCTGCCGCAGTCTGCACAGCGGATAATTCCCTTGAAAATATTGTCGTAGTCGGTCTTATCACACATAAAGCAGCCAGAACGGCTGTAAAGGATGCGCTGCACGTTCTCCCAACGGTCTTGTGGGATGATTGCTTCATGTGTATTCGGAACGATGGCACGTTCTTCAAACGGAATATAACGTCGCTTTTTGGATTTCATGGACACGGTGGGCTTGGCTTCGTAGATGATGTGTCCGGCGTAGACCGGGCTGTGCAGAACCTGACTGATATAGGCATTATCCCAATCATACATCTTTTCATCATCAATAAAGCGGCCAAACATCTCTTTCTTGTAGTAACACGGCTTCAGAACTTTTTCATCGTGGAGCCGCTTGGCGATGCGGTGAAGCCCCAGCCCTTCCTCTGCCATTGAATAGATGTACTCAACAACAGGGGCGGTGTTCGGGTCAATCACAAGGTGATTGTGGTCGGCAGGGTCTTTCTGGTAGCCAAACGGTGCGTTGCTGGAGATATACTTTCCGCTTTTCTTGCGTGTCCGAAGGGCACTCTTGATTTTTCGGGAAGTGTCTTTGGCGTACATTTCATTGATGATGTTTCTGAACGGAGCAATATCCATCTGGGATTGCTCGTTGGAATCATAACCATCGTTGATTGCAATATAGCGGACACCGTGCTCAGGAAAGAAGATTTCCATATACGTTCCGGTTTCGATGTGGTTGCGTCCAAGTCGGGACTGGTCTTTGGTAATGACTGTTGCCACCTTTCCTTCCCGGATATCATCCAGAAGTTCCTGAAAGGCAGGGCGGTCAGAGTTCGTACCGCTGTAACCATCATCGACATAGTACTGGCAATTCCCGAAACCGTTGCGTGTGGCATACTCCATAAGCATCGCCTTTTGAGTGCGGATGCTCAGGCTTTCGCTGTTTGAACCGTCATCTTTTGACAGCCGGCAGTATAAAGCAGTTACTTTTTTGTCCTTTTCCATGTGTACCTCCATAATGGAAAAGAGACCTCATCAATCACATTGTAGCGGATGCTGCGTGACGATGCAAGCCCTTTTCCGCAGTAAAACGTCCAATTAGCCAGCGGCGAGATACGATTCGGCAGTTTTACGAATTTCTTCTTCCACAAGCCGCTGAAAAAGCGTATTCATCGGCACATTGCCGATATAATGGCGTTCCACGATCAGGCGCACGGACTTCGGACTTCTCGGCGCACGTTTGCGTGTGGTGGGCTTCTTCTCAGATTTTTCTTTGTTCAAGGGCAGACCTCCTCATTCATGTGGTGCAAATACGGAAAGGAATGGATGGATTCTATTCGTTTTTCTCTTTTTGTTTTATTACGTTGGTTAGGTGAAAGTTTTCTTCGATACAGTCTTAAAGGCTGCTATACTGCATAGGAAAAATATCTTTTGCAGATGCCATTAAGAATCTGCATCACAGAATCGTGATTTTGGCGGTTCTTGAATCGTGAAAAACGCAGAACTATTCAACATTTGGAATTTTCACAAAGATGTGATTGGGCGAAGAAAACCGCGTTCGTCTGCGCTCGATCAATCCCGCAGCGTCCAATTCCTTAAGCGCACTGGAAACACTGACAGTGCTGCGCCCTAGCTGCTCAGCCAAAGAGCAAATCGTAAAAATGACAAACACGAAACCACGTTCATCTATCCAGAGATTTTTCTGCGAGAGCGTGGCACGGTCGAGCAGCAGCGCATAAGTCATTTTTGCAGTCTGGCTCAGGTCAAGTTCCAAAAGGAAGCGTGGGTATAGGAGAAACGGCGGCAGCGGAGTTTGCGTGGTAAGATATTCTGAAATGTTGATCACCTCCAGCTGAAGCAGAAATCAGAAACAAAGAGTATGTAACGAGAATTGGTGGGTTCCAATTCTCCAGTCGCAGAAAAGCACGAAACAAGTGCTCAACTGCGTTAATAAGTTAAGGTCTCCCATATTGGTCCTCGACTTCCCTAGGAGTGGGGAATCGTCCGGCGGCGGGCTTGCACCGCACCATTGGCATTTCAGCCACCCCGTCTTCGTTATGACCGGGCTGCGAGTTACAGAAGTACCTTTTGTGAAGTGCCGGACGATTGAACTATTCTGTTTTCAAAGAACGGAGTTTTATAGAAAATCTTCGGAATTTAAGGCTTCCGAAAAATTGTCCCTCTACTTACGAGCCATCGAAAACGGCCAAAAAATAGCCTGAAAAAGAAATTTGTTGAAAAGTTTTTGGAAAATATAGTTGAGGTGGCTGTTTGATTAAAATAACATTGACCCATGGGGCGACCGATGGAGGACGGAACTTTGCAACAATGGCAGTGCCTAAAGTTGAAAGTGGTCTTGAAAAAGATGCCCTACACTTGGTAGGCATCGAGAACGCCTGTTTCGTAGCACTGGTGAGAAACTTGTAATCGAATTGTAATTCTTGAGACCGAATCTCCGGCTTTGAAAAAGTCCTCTCAATAGGTAGCCGACGAAAAAGACCAAAAGACAACCATCTTTTTGAGAATTAACAAAAAAGTCACAAATGACTAGCCTTCAAAGAAGCGTTTCTACTATTAACAGAAAAAGTGGCCTAAAATGGGGGGTGTTGGAGAAAATTTCCACCTTAAAAATGCGCCTTTACTCACTAGCCAACGAGAATAGCCAAAAGCCAACAAAAACGAATTATGTATTTCTGCCACTGATTGCAACAGCATATCGGTGACAGAAAGATCGTTTAGAGCGATTCTTCGCGGTTTGGGGGAGTGGAAGTCGTTTTGTGGTGGGACTTTTTCTGCTGAAACTGCTCCAGCTTTTTCAGCACCGATTCCTTCTCCGGCAGCTTACCGCCCGGTGCGGAAAGCTGCTGCTTATTCAGCACCATGTCGATATACTTGCGGATATTTTTCAGTGCGGAGATGTCCGGCTGCAAGGTTTCCAGTTGGGTGCGCAGCTCTGCGCTGCCGGATTGCAGCGCAGAAAATTCGGCATTCAATGCCGAAAAATCCACCGCTGTGTTGCCGTTCAGCTTCATCAGGGTGCGGACAGCTTTATTAAAGGTGTCCAGCTCCTCTTTGTGCTGGGCGGCATAAGCGTCCTTGGTCAGCTTGAAGTTCTTCTTGATAAAGGTGTCGTGGATAGGTTTCAGCTTGGCATGGACGGCAGCAGCGTCCTTGATCTGAGCGATTGCCCGCATACGGTTTTCGTTCTGCTTCAACTGCCCGCGGAGAGGAGCAGCGGTCTGGTTTAAGCTGTCAATGGCTTGGTTCAAATCCTCAACGGTGTTCAGAGAATGAGCTTTCAGATAGTCCACCGCCCGTTTGACTTCCTCAAAATCCCGGACAGTGCATTTCAGTTTTGCCTTGCCAGACCAATCGCTGCGCTGCTCATTGCGGAGATTGAAATAGTCCATCAGAAGGTCGGACAGCGTGGGTTCCTTTGCTTTTTCCAGAGCGTCCAGAAGAAGCTGCTTCTTTTCGTTCAGGTCTGCGATCCAGCGTTGCAGTCCACAGATGGCGCTGCGGATGGACTGCATCAAGCTGTTGGCGGCACGAATGTCCCGGTTCAGGTTGCCGAGAAAGGTTTCTATCCCACGTTTTTCCATCTGGTGAGCAGCGGGGCCGAGATGCACGGTCGGAATCTGCTGCAGGCCCTGACGCTCGAATGAGCGGAGATCAACACGTTCCGGTCTGCCAGCGGCTTCCAGATAGCGGTTGGTGATGGTTTCCCAGCCATGCCGCCAGACCTCGGCGTACTTCTGGTCGTTCCAGTCCACCGTGTTTTCCTTGTGACACTTCCAGTTCCCGGATGGAAGCCGGATGCGTTCGCCGTTCTCGTCAAGGTCGTATACCTTTCGGGCTTTCGGGAGCCACTTGCCGTGTTCATCCATTGCCCGGATGGTCAGCAGAATGTGGGCGTGTGGGTTGCCATCGCCCTTGTCGTGGATGGCGAAGTCGGCTATCATACCTTTGGAAACAAACTGCTCGTTGCAAAATTCTTTGAGCATGGGAAGATACTGTTCCTTCGGCACCTCCACCGGAAACGCCAGCACGATGCGCCGGGCAAGCTGCGAGTTCCATTGATTTTCAACGGATTCTACTGCGTTCCAGAGCGTTGCCCGGTCTGCATATCCGGACGGCGCATGGGGCGGCAGCATGATCTCAGCGTGGACAAGTTCTTTCTTCTTGTTGTAGAATTTCGTTTTCTGGTCGTACTCGCTGAACAGCCGTTCGCCGCTCTGGTAAGCGGCCCCGGCAACAGCGGACTGTCCTTGGCTGCGCTTGACGATGGTAATTTTGAAATGCGGACACGGAATAGGCATCACCCCCAAACAAAAAGACCGCCCAGCAAGATTGCTCTTGATGAACGGTCTGGAATCGTATTCGGTTGTGCTCACCGCCTTAGAACGGAGTGCTATGCGCTTCGGTCTTAGGCGGGAGCCGCAAAAGGATAGCTGCGGAGCAGCGCAAGGAAAATGCAGTTTTCCTTGTGATGGAATCGGGCTGGCGCACAAACGCCAGCTTCGATTTCATCGAGCCGTCTGCAAGACCGCAATTTCACCGGAACGGTGTATAATTGCGCCCTATTTCATAGGGGGTTCGGAACGTTCTGCTTTTCGTGAACGTCATGCACCATCTTTGCAAGAGCCAGCACGACTTCAGGCTGACGGAACGAGATTTTCAGCAGTTCCATCACCTGATCATCGGTCAGTTCTCCCGGACAGACCAGAAAGCTTTCCAGCATTCCGGCACGGGTGCAAAGACGATGCACACGCTCTCTCCGGTTCAGCTCTGACATCCGGCGTTCAAGAATCTTCTCCCGGTGCTGGCAAGAGCGCAGCTTCTGCTCTGCTTTGGCTTTTTCGCTGCGGAGGTAGGCTAGGTCGGTTTTCGGTTGGGTCAACGGCATCACGCTCCTTTACAAAATAAAGAGCCAAACAATCAGATCTGCTTTGCACTGATTGTTTGGCTAGGAAAAACGTGTATGATTTTTGCGGTTTACTCGAACTCTTTCAGAAAAAGTTTTATTTATGTTTTTGATAAGCTTTCTCGATTAAAAATCCAATTACATAGGATATGGCAATCGTCAATAACCATATCCATACTCCGGGGTGACTACGTAACTGTTCTATCTTTCCTGGAAGCATATCGGGGGATATTTTCGATTTGTTTGCCTCTACAATAAAGTCTCCGATGGTTTGTCCGACAATAATTCCTATAAAATTTCCAGTTGAAATACTTATCGATCTAATATGATGATCCAAAAAATCCATAAGTACTGGAATAATCCAAATATAGAGATAGTGATTTCGGCTCGTCCAATCAAAAAGGTAGATATTTCCAAGGAATCTAGTGGAAACGATGTATAGTATCAAAAAACTCCCTATATTAATAAAAAGAAAACAATACCTATTTTTCAATGCTATCACATCCAGTATTCCGTGGCAGAAAGCCATGCCGACCCGGAATTCAACTTGTAAAAACGTTTGATATTCTTATTCCATTCATCCATAATTTGAATGTAGAAATCTCCTGAATAATAATCTCTATACCCAAAAGCGAGAATCCAATGCCATGCGATAATACTATCAGCCAAAAGGAGATCGCATGGATGATCATAGTCCAGTGCATCTTTTAGCGTATCAAGAACGGCCACAGAAGAACAACTCAAGTTATATCCACAGCTGGAAAAATACTTCTCGACTTTTCCGGAAAGTTCAAATATTGGTCCGTTTCCAACAATATTATGTACAGCAATAAAGGTGTCACGAGCACTTCCTTTTTCAAGGTCAAAGTATCCCTGATTGGAAAAATACATTGCCAGATTTGTTGCTGCCGTTGCGCCACAGTGATCGTGAGCAATATCATTATAGTCATTCATCTGAACCCATTGAACACCACTTACCGGAAGCCTTTTCTCGCTATAACCACCAGAAGGCATATCATCCCACTCAATGAATCCATAATCCCCATCACCTGTTGGAAATGCCGGATAACGCTTTCTTATCTCACTACACTGCTCTAAAATAGCAGATGCAAGCGGCTCATTATCATCTTGCAACTCAGGATACTGCGAGTACAAATCCATCATTCCCTGAGATTCACTTGAAAAGACACTAAAATCAGAGTCATTAACAGAGAATGGACCACCATACACAATATGTGTCGTTGGAGATTCATTCAAGATTTTACGAATTAGAGGATTATCATCTTCGCCAAATTCAATTACAGTCGGATTCTTTATATTATTATTAACGATAGCGTATCCTCCGTTTTCCAACTTTCCATAATATGCGACAATGTTTCCAAACTCATCATACAGAGGGATAATTTCGGCAATCACGGATTCTTTTGGCCAAAGAATTGTACCGTTATCGGGTGCTGAAAGAAAATAGTGCATAGAAACCAAAACATCCAACGAATCCATACCCGGACTTTCCATTGCGTACGCTGAAGGCGCAATAGAAGCAAGAGCAGTTGTCAGAAATGTAGCATGAAGACCACTCATAAAACTTCTTCTAGATATTTTCATATTTGTATCCTCATAATTAAGATTAGATAAATGTCTTTATTTGAAGCTATCAAAAATTTTGCTGAATATACTTGTCTAATTGCTTTGCTGTATTATAAACAGTTATTAGATTGTTTAGCATTGAACTTGATGCCGCAAAAATTCTTGCTAAGTAATTTAAGACTCTGCTTATTTTTGTGATATTTGAAACGATGCTATCAATTGCTTCGATTTCAGTTCCGCCTTGAATTGTAAGTTCTTCTTCTGCTGTAATATATGAAAAATCAGCAGGAAACCGTATGGAACTTTCTGAATTCATGGTATCTCCTTTGTAGCCAATACTGTTACACTTACAACTTTGTGCACTGGAATCACTTCCTTTATCAATATTTTGTTGTCTGATATTATTCGTTGTTAAGAGATTCGGGAACATCCGGTTGGTATGCCGTAAATCCGCAAGTGCTGTTAACACTCAAGATAGCGAGTGCCATGGCCATCACACAAGTGAATTTACCAAAAATCAACATCCATTTTTTATTGTGCGTTTTCATGATTTTCACCTTCCCAAATTTTAATTTGTATAATCAAGGCAATCATCATAACATTATGAATGAAGCCCCTTTCGACAATTATATAGTACGAGCTGGTTTTATTTTTTGATAGAGTGGACCTACTGCAAATATAACTAGAACCCATTTGGAGAGATAATAACAAGTTACAATACGGTTATTTGGAAGCATATTTAGAAGCGTAATTATAAAATCCACTGCGGAGAGTGTCGATGCGATTATCTTATATTTCAGACGTTTCTTTTCGTTCAAAGGCTTGTTTTTCGCTTCAACGGGTGCGAAAAGAATCGAAATGCTCAAGAGAAGTGCTGTTGTCATAATGCGGAAAATATAAGTGACTACAATCAATTTGCTCAGCAAAACACAAATCAAAAACATCCCAGAGAACGCAAAATAGCAGCGTATGTGTGATGTCGCATGGTATCCACCAATATAGATCCGTTGGAGAACAAATCCAAGCAAAAAGGAAAGCGAATAACGAAAGTCACCACATATAATGGAAACAAGTACAACAATCAGGACGCTTATAACAGATGAAATAAGTAATTCATATCCATAGACATAAGCAGCTGCATCGCAGGTGTCAATTACATCTTGCTCACATAGCTTATTTACAATTTTCTGAGAAAGTGTCCGTTCCCACATTGTAATGTCACTCCCAGTTTGGAGATTTTCAGCTTCAATATACCATAGATTTTTTTGAAATCAAGACTTTTGGCAAAACTGGTCGTTTTGGCGGCAAAAGTGGTAAGCCGAGTTCTAATTAAAGCAGGCAGAGTAATAGCCATCCACTTGCAATTAATGCAGATGGATGGCTATTAGTTTTACTTTTGGGGAGCAAGCTTTCCGGTTTGATGAATCAAGATAGAACTAATACGAGATTCTATTTTTTCTTGTGACCTTTTATGCTCTTTATGACAATATACATTATTATGAGTACACAAATACTTCCGCTTGATAGGCAAAGAACCTTATCCACTGTTCGCAATGCTCCAACGGCACTCCTCATTTTCCAATAGTACAAATCATAGGATAAACTCATTATTGAAAATGTAAGAAGTCCATAGTACGCTTTTTTCATTAATTACTGATATCCTTATTGATTTATCCTTGTGTCATCAAAGATTTACGGCATCACATAATAATCTTCTGCATGCCACGTTGCGCTACCACCATATGGTTCCATAGGAACATAAGAACTTGTCCATGCAGAATATACTCTAGCATTCCCTGATCCAATATTTGTAAGATACTCAATCAATATTCCATTTTGACCATGATTGCTTGCAGTATCAACTTGGTTGAAATTGAGCCAGCTTAAAACAAATTTTGCACCATTTGCAATTTCAACAACGGCAGATGCAAGAAAGGCATATCCCCATTTTTCGGAAATGTATTTAACAATAGCACCCGTTCCCATTGAACTTATCTTGTCGATGATATAGCTTCGAATATCGGGAACCTGTTCTGAAATCCATATATTTACGTTATTTCTTGGCAAATAGGTCTGGTATACCACGCAGGTCAAAGATGTGATCCAACCGTTTTTAAGATCACTGTATGAGCCGCCTTTAGGCGCGTATCTCTGAGATGCTTTGGCTCCCGTTTGTTTGAGTACAGGGCTGCTTTGATAAATATCATAGGAGCCGTCTGTTTGCTGATATATAATAGCATCAGAGCTAATTACGCTTTTATATCCCTCTGGCAGTTCGGAATATGGGATTCTTTTACCTTTTGAGGCTATTCCATTTGATGCGAAAGCTGTCGATGAAAGAGCTGTAAACGCCAACGCAAACGAAAGCAAAATTGCAATGAATCTTTTTGTGAATGTCATTTTTTGCACCTCTTTCTACAGAAATTGTCCTTTTAATGTTATTGGATTCAATTAATGTTATGAGTTCTGCATTGGAAGCACCCTTTCTTGACTCTTGAAAGTTATGTTCAACATTGTAAAGACACATACAGATAATATAACTTGCAGCTTCAATGTACCATAGAATTTTTTGAAATCAAGACCTTTGGCAAAACTGGTCGTTTTAGCGGCAAAAGTGGTATGTCAAACCACTTGTCAGGCGCAAATGCACAGTTTATAATAGTGTCAGCAACATTACTTTGTGGAGGACAACAAAATGGCGAGGTATCGAATTGCAGTCTGCGATGATGAACCGTCAGAACTTGAAGATATTGTTGAGAGCGTCAAGCGATATGATGTCCATGTGGAAGCCCTCCGAAAAAATGAGCAAGAAAAACTCAGAGCGGAATTTAACGAGCAGCAATATCGCTTGCAGATGGAGTATTATCAGCAGCTAAAGGAACGGCAGGAAGAAACAAGAGCCCTTTGGCACGACATCAAAAAATATATTCTGGCAATGCAGGCAGTTGCGGAACGCGGGAATTCCGAAGAACTTCACAAAATTGTACGAGATGCAACGGATGCCTTTGAACGTTCCAAAAATATTTCTACGATTGGAAATCCAGTTGTGGACGCACTGCTGAATCAGTATTTACATACAGCAGAAGAAAACGGCATCAAAGTTACTCTGGACGTAACGATTCCAGAAGTTCTATCTATATCTCCGTTATCTTTAAGCATCCTGATTGGAAACACATTCGACAATGCAATTGAAGCTTGTTGTGGCTTGCCGCCAGAACAACGAAAGATCCATTTGCAGCTGCGCAAACAGTATCGAAGCCTTTTCTACCGCCTTGACAATCCATACAGTGATATCTCGCGCAGCCTTCGGGTTGGCAGCCACCATGGATATGGACTGAAAAATGTAAAACGTGTGGTGAAGGAAAGCGATGGCGATTTTTATGCCGAAAAGAAGAATGGAACTTTTACCGTGAAAGTTCGATTGAACTGCGAGAATTAAAAATATTTTTATTTATGATAACAACCCTTCATTTGTAGTTACTGCAAATGAAGGGTTGTTGTTCTATGTAACTTGTTTTTTATTTTAATCCTCTAGTCTACCATGGTCGCAACCAAGTGAGAGATAATGCTCAATCTCACCACCCAACACAAGCTGGGCATACTCCAAGGGCTTGTTGTAGAGCAGCCAATCCAGCTCTGCTTGCTGCGCAGGGGTGTTGCCGTATTCGTCCTCAATAGCGATGCAGTCGATGGAAAGAGTGGCTCCATCCTCAAACCGGACTTCCACCCGGTTGGTGTCCATGTTGTAGCGGCAGGAAAGCACTTTTTGAGAGCGATTATGGTCAAAATTCTGATTTCGTTTCATTTGAATGGCTCCTTTAATGATTTTAAGGTTTGATTTTCAACGAGATGAGGTCTCTTTTTTCTTTCTCTTAAGTCACCCAACCGCACTATCCTGCATCGGTTGCACAGATCAGACTCTCCACATCTTTCCGCTGCATGAGCTTTTTCAGGATTCCGAACTGCTTTTTCGTGCTGGCGGACACCTGATACTGCCAATGTTCCGGCAAAATCGGAAGATCATCATACTTCCACTTTGCATACTTTTCATCATAGGCTTCCGGCTGGGAAAGTTCCACCAGATGCCCCACACACCAACTGACAAGGTAGCCATTGCCCTCCATATAACCGTCCCCGCGCTGATCTGCCCCGATCACTTTCGAGAGACTCATGGCAACCGAGGGCTTTTCCGCTAATACAAGCTTCA
This sequence comes from Faecalibacterium sp. I2-3-92, assembly GCF_023347315.1. Lineage (GTDB taxonomy): Bacteria > Bacillota > Clostridia > Oscillospirales > Ruminococcaceae > Faecalibacterium > Faecalibacterium duncaniae. Next base: position 410,576 of record NZ_CP094470.1, on the reverse strand, counting down.
TTCGATACTGCTCCTTTCGCAAAAAAATTAGCAGCCAGGCACCGAAGCGCATGACTGCTATGTAAGGAACGGTATTCTGTTTTAGGTCTACAAACTGGGGCTTTTATGATCTTGCCACAGCTTATCAGTCTATGCACGTCAACTGTTGAAACCGCCGTGTACCGAACGGTACGCACGGTGGTGTGAGAGGACGGCGGCTAGTCACCGCCTCCTACTCGCTTGTGCCCATGTTTCGGCCCTCCACATCATCACTCCGCGCATGCGTTGTGCCTCGCCGCAACGCATTCTGCCCCTCGCTGACTCATCGCCAGGCATCGCTGATGGTGTTCGTCTGCCCATCCTCACTTCTGCAGTATCTGCTTTTCGTTCTCCTGCACACGCCGCTCGAGCGCTGTATACTGCCGGAGCTCGTCCTCGGTAAATCCCCGGAACTTCGCCTGCTCGTAGTCACGCTCCGTGGCCGCGATATCCTGCAGCACCGCATCCGACGCCGGCAGCAGCTCGAGACGAATCTTCCGCGGCTCGCGTTTTTTCTTCGTCATTCCGTTCGCGTCTGCATCCTGTGCCTCGCCACGCTTTCCGAAAAGACCGGTCGCCTCGGCTATTTCCGCCGCTTCACGTCGTTTCCTCGGCACGTCGACCACTTCGAGCATCCCGCGTGAGACCAGCTTCTGCAGCGCGGCGCGCAGATCCCCGCGGCTCATATGCATCAGCTCCGCGAGATCCTTCCGGCTCAGCGCCTTTCCGGCATCCTTTCGATCAGTCGCCTCCGCGGCATCTTCCCGCGCAGGCATCTGCGCTTCAGCCCCTCGAGTGAGCGCCTTTCCCGCGTCCTTCCGATACAGCAGCAGCGACAGCTCCGCCAGCGTCATATCATACTTCAGCGCCACCGACTCGAGATAGCGCTCGAGCAGCTTCCGGTCGCGGTACTTCTCCACGATGATCCCATCCTCCGAAATCACCTCCTGCAGCGCCTGGCTCCGCTCCTCACCGAGCTTCTGCGTCCCCGGAATCGTCGCCGGGAACACGAAACCATCCTTCGCCGCATCCACTAGAAAATGATAGACCTGCAGCCGCTTCCGCTCATACGCATCCTCATCCAGCACATGCTTGAAGAAGTCGTTGTAGCACTCGAACATCGCGAGTTTCATCTCCACCGTCCGCGCGAAGCTGATCTTCTGATTCACCAGCGAACCCTTCGTCTTCACATAATAGTAGACCGGCGTCCGCAGCGCATAGAACGTCGTCGCATAGCGCACATACTCGAGATTAAACAGAAAATCCTCGCACCAGCTGAGCTTCGCATCCATCCGGATCCCGTGCGCCTCCACAAGCGAGCGCCGGTACAGCTTATTCCACAGCACCCCATAGTAGTAGTCCGCCGGGTTCTCCATCATGAAGCCAACGAACGCTTCACGCCCGATCACCTGGTCCGCGTCGATATCCCCCTTCCGCGACACCATCTCTCCGATGACACGATAGAAATCCGCGATCACCATGTCGCAGCCCGTCTCCTCGGCCGCCCGCACCATCAGCTTCGTCGCATCCGCCGTCAGCCAGTCATCACTGTCCACGAACTGCAGAAACGTACCCCGCGCCCGCGCGATCGCCTGGTTTCGCGTATCCGACACCCCCGTATTCTCCTTATGCACGACCACCACGCGCGCATCCGCCCGCGCATATCCGTCGCAGATCTCCCCGGACCGATCCTTACTTCCATCATCCATGAGGATCAGCTCGAAATCCCGAAACTCCTGATTCAGAATACTGTCCACACAGCGCGCGAGACTCTTCTCCGCGTTATACACCGGCACGATGATACTGACCTTCGGCTCCATAGGCACCTCCATCAAAAAACTACTTCTAGTTGTACCATAAAACCCTCCCGTTGACACTCGTATATTTCTGCTCACTTTTCCCGGGCCAATGTCTCGGCCCTCCGCCTGCTCACTCCGCGCCCACGCGTCCGCACCCTCCACCTTCTCACGTCGCGTCCACCCATTCGCACTCGTTGCCTTTATCGCGCCCATGCCTCCGCCCACTACCTCCTCACGTCGCATCGAAGCACCAATTCCCTCATGAAAATGTCATATTACAGCATAAATTCGCTCATGAAAGTGTAATGAAGCACGGATTATTCCCTCATGAAAGTGGCAAAATACTGAAAAGAACGCTCATAAAAGTGGCAGAGCACGGAAATCTGGATGGTAAAATTCCGAGTTGTTGAGCTGTTCTTACTTTCTATTTTATCAGATATCGCCTACAGAGTCCATAGCTTCATAGCTCAAAACAGTTCACCCACCAACCATTTGGCTATGTAAAGGGGACGGCTTTTCAGCCGCCCCACCGGTCAACGCTGCGTTAATCAGACAGGTTCATCGTCCGATTCCGCTTCATAATCCTCGTTGACATCCACTTCTTCGTCCTCGTCACCATCATCCTCCGGCAGCTGGAGCGTATCTTCATCCTCATCGTGATAATCCGCATCCGGGTCCGGCTGATTTTTCTTGGACGCAGGCTTTACGCCCTTCATCTTGATATAGAGATAACCGCCGACACCGGCTGCACCGATCACAAACAGAAGCAGCATAATCATCGGAAGCGGAGACGATTTCTTCTGCTCGCTCTCTGTTTTCTGCTCTTCCGGTGCCGGTTCCGTCTCCTGCGGCTTTTCGGTTTCCGCAGGTTCCGTGACTTCCGGCTCCTTCTCCCGATACTTGGCAGCTTCCTCTTCATCCATCAGCGCAAGCAGATCGGCCTCGTCCACCATGTTCAGGAAATGCACATTCTGGTTGCCGTCTTTATCGCGGTCGATGATCAGATAAAAGGTGTTGCCCGCCTTTGTCACCAGCGTAATGAACTGCTGGCTGGATTTATCTTCTTCCTCACCGATATCGTCCACCAGCGTCATATTTCCTTCCGGAGTCAAAGCTGCACTGGATTTCGTCTCATCCTCGTATGACATTCCACTCTGCATCAGATCCAGAAACAGCTTCAGCGCATCTTCACTGAACATGCTGCTGTCTTTTGCAGAATCCGTGACATTCAGGTACTTTCCATGTGCATACCCGGTTTTGCCGTTGAAGTTTACCTTATACCAGTCACCGCATTTTTCGACAATCTCCACCGTATCGCCGGAATGCAGATATCCGATAATCTCCTGATCCATGCCGGGACCGGAACGAAAATGCAGACTGGTGATCCCCGGCACCACCGTACCAGTCTGCTTTTGGGACTTTTCGCTGCCGATATTGTATTCTTTGCCGCCCACCGTAACGATCAGGTTCCCATCCGCATCCGTAGAGATCTCATAGCCATCCGGCAGAACCTGCATGTCCGGGTCGATTTCGATGCTGTCGGTATTGTCCGTTTTCCCCGCATTTGTGCTTTCTGCTGCATCCGTCTCCTGTGCAGCGGTACTGACAGGCGTGTTCTTCTGCACATCATCGCCCGTATAGGCAAATGCAGTGGTCGTAAAGGTTCCTGCCGCCATCACGCTGGCAAGCAGCATTGCCATCATCTTTTTCATTCCATATCCTCCGTTTCTTTCTCATCCAGTTTCAGGTTCTCCGGGTTGGGAACCGCAGCCTGCGCCAGCTGAATGATGACTGCCAGCTGTTCCGGGGTCAGGCTCTGGGCATGTACCATTTCACAGATTTCGCTGTTTTCCTGCTCGTGGTACTTTCTGTCCCATTCCTTTCTGCGCTCCTCCCATTCATCGCGTTTCCTGCGGGCTTTCTCGCGCTCCGCAGCAATCTTTTCCAGTTTCAAGCTCATATCGTATCCTTTCCGGGCGAATAAACGCCCTATTTTTATCGAATTCTTCCCATGCAGTAGTAGTGCTGCCGCCAGTAGCTCGTCTCAATGGAAGCATAGGAAATTGGTGAGCCACAGTGGATCATCATCCCGTTGCCGACATAAATGCCCACATGGGATGCGCCACTGGTGTTGTAGGTTTTCTGGAAGAAGATCAGGTCTCCGGGCTTTGCCTCACTCTTCGGGACAATGTCGCATTTTCCCATCAGACCGTTGGCCGTCTGCCTGCCTACATTCCAGCCATTGCCGCAGTGGTTGATGACCCAGCTTACAAAACCGGAGCAGTCAAAACTGGTACTCGGCGAGCTGCCGCCCCAAACATAGGGATAACCGAGATATTTCTCTGCTTCGGTAATCATCTTCCGGAATTTTTCATCCGTCAGAGCTTCGCCCGGAATGTCGTAATCCTGGTATTCTCCGCTGGAACCCGCGCCATCCGGCGTTGCAAAGGCTATGCCTGCAAACAGGTCATCTCGATTGCCCCGGCACTCCAGTGTGACTTCGTATCGTTGCAGCTGGTCATCTGTAAGGCCGGAATTTCTTGCAACATAGTCAACGCCCCGATTGAGCAGTGTTACATTGAGGATTTTATACTCATACTGTACCGTCACCTGATAGGTGTAGGTGTGTCCGGTTCCGGTGATTGGATTGTAGCGATAGCCCACACGGGTTTCCTTCCTTGTCCGGATTTCCACCTTTTCCTCCAACTTCAGCTCATACTGCGCTTCAAAAATACTCTGGAGCCGCGCCTGCACCTGGCTTCTCGTATAGTTTTCAAATTCTACGGTCAGCAGAGATGCAAGCTCATAGGGATTGTGACCAATCTCTGCCAGATTGTAGCGATACTCGTCATAGCCCGGATGGTCGGTTTCAATGCGGTCGATTTGTTTGCGAAGTTTATCTTCCAGCCTGGTATAATCCGTCTCCACGCCTTTCAAATCTTCATCTTCTGCCGTGTAGGAAGTCCCCAGCACCACATTGCCGCCGCCATTGATCAAGACGGAGCATGACGAAACCGACCCGGCAATCACCAAAACAAGCAGTCCCACGGCTGCGATACCGATGATGATATGCGAGTGGCTCTGCACAAACTGAAATGCCTTTTCCGTTATACTGACAGTACCCTGTGCAGCTTTGGCTGTGCCAGATGCTGTGTTCTCCGCAGCGGCCGCACCTGCCTTCGCAGCGGCATACTCTTTTTTGATGGCCTGCTTCTGCCGCCATCGGGAAAAGAGATTGGAACCAGCCTGCGGATCAGACTTCATGCGTTCCGCAAAGATGGAATCTACGGCATCTTTATTTCCCTTTTTCTCCAACCGCTCCAGCTTTTTGTACTGCCGCAGCTTTCGACCATATTGGAACCGGGAACCAGCACGGGCTGCACCTTCCGCTGAGCCTTCGGTAAAATGCGCTGCCTCCACACCAGAATTATTATCCTGGTCGGCATTGCGCACACTCTGATGTGCCTTGGCTGAAAGTGCATCTGCCGCAAGATTTCCCGGCTTCTTTGGCTTTCCGCCCTTTTTTCCGGAAGCTGCTGCATTCTTTTTCGCTTTTACTTCCTGCTCTGATTTCAGCTTCGTGCTGCGCATCTTGGCAAGATCGGCTTCGTGACGAATCTGCCTTCGGTGTTCCGCTTTTTTCTTGCTGCTGTCTCCCGTACTGCTATCGGCGGTTTTGTTTCTGGAATTGCGAAGGGTGTTCTCCGCACCCTCGCGCTCCTGCCGCAGCTTGTCTCCGAGATTCGGATTTTTCTTGCCAGCCATCGCTTACGCCTCCTTTGCTTCCTGCACTTCGGTTAATTTAGTCGTCATAATCCGGTACAGTTCCAGATCGGTCGGGAAACGATCAACGAATGGCAAAATCACATTTCCGTAGAACAGCAGTCCTTCACCTTCGCCGGAGTGGGTCACATAGGACAGCTGGTGCGGGCTGATATTCAGCTGATCCGCCAGAATCTGACGGTCACCGGCTGCCTGATTCAGCATATAAATGAAGTCGCTGTTTTCAAAAATGTTCGTCACTTCGCGGGAAGAAAGCAGGTCTTTCACATTCTGGGTGATGCCGGTGGGAATACCGCCCCATTTACGGAATCGCTTCCAGATTTCTACGCTGTAGGCCGCTGTCTGCTCCTCTTTCAAAAGCAGATGGAACTCGTCCATATAGTAGCGGGTGGCTTTACCAGCATTACGGTTGGCGGTCACACGCCCCCAGACCTGATCCTGCACCACCAACATACCGATCTTTTTCAGCTGCTTGCCCAGCTCCTTGATGTCATAGCAGACCAGCCGGTTATTGATATCTACATTGGTGCGGTGATTAAACAGGTTCAGCGAACCGGTCACATAGATTTCCAGTGCTGTTGCCACATGGTGTGCTTCCTTTTCATCCTGCCGAAGCAGTGCCTCGTACAAGTCCTGCAACACCGGCATGTTCTCCGGCACAGGATGCTCAAAATAGGTCTGGTAAATCTGATGAACGCAGCGGTCGATAACCGTCTTTTCTACCGGCTGCAAGCCTTCTTTGCCGCCCACGATCAGCTCGCACAGTGACAAGATGAAATCTGCTTTCAGGGCAATCGGATTATCCTCTTCCGAATAATTCGCATTGATGTCCATTGGGTTGATATACTGCGTGCTGGAAGGGCTGATTTTAATGACCTGCCCCTCAAATTTCTGCACCAGTGCTGTGTACTCAGCTTCGGGATCGCACACGATTACATCGTCATCCGTCACCAGGAACGCATTGGCGATTTCTCTCTTGGCAGAGAAGGATTTACCGGAACCGGGGGTACCCAGAATCAGCCCGTTGGGATTCTTGAGCTTTTTCCGGTCAACCATAATCAGGTTGTTGGACAGAGCATTCAGCCCATAGTACAGAGCTTCTTTCCCGGTCTGAAACAGTTCCTGGGTAGTAAACGGCACGAAAATTGCTGTACTGCTGGTCGTCATGCTGCGCTGAATCTCAATCAGGTTCTGTGCCAGCGGCAGGCAGCTCATCAGCCCCTGCTCCTGCTGGAAGTCCAGACGGCGCAGGTTGCAGTTGTACTTCTGTGCAATGCTGGAAGCCTGAAACACATTGGTTTCCAGCTCCTGCTCCGTTTCGCCGGTGTTCATCACCAGAAAGGTCAGTAGGAACATACGCTCATTCTGGCTCTGCAATTCTTTCAGCAGTGCCTTTGCGTCCTTGCCGTAAGTTGCCAAATCTGACGGAATGATGTCCATATCATATCCGGAACGGACAGCTTTCTTCTGTTCCTCAATCTTGGAACGATCCAGCTCCGTAATGGTGTGCTTAATGGACTTGATTGCTTTATTCTGGTCTACCGACTGAATGTGCATGGTCACAATCTGGCTGGATTCCATATCCAGAAAATCCTTCAGCAGCTGATCCGACAGGTCGGAAGCCGTGATCTGGAGATAGGACATGGAGCCATACATCCCGCCCATCTGAAAAATACGGTTCTTCGGAAAGGCAAAACCGGTCGGTGCAATAAAGTCCTTTACCGACAGCCCGCTCTCCGGCAACCACTTCCAATCGAAATTGAATCGGTCATGGTCACCCATGTGGAACATATCGTGCATCAGATGAAGCCGTTCCTTGCCGTTCAGCAATTTTGCCCGGACACCCAAGCGTTTGAAGTTGTTCATCAGGTCGATCTCGATGTGAATGAGCCTCGGCTTTGCCTGTTTCATGGATTCCGCCTCAATGCCAAACGTCAGGTACTTCGTCTTGGTCAGGCCGTTGTTGCCCTGGGCAAGCTGGCGGCGCAGCATGGTGCTGTACTCCGTGCGCACCGGATTGAAATGATCCTTCTGGTACGGGATACGCACCATCTTCTCAAAATTCGAGGCATCCGTAGCCATATTCATAAAGGAAAGCTCAAAGCGGATGCTGGAATCAAAGAAGTTCAGGAAGCTGCACCATTCCTCAAAGATAGCCGTCTGATCTTCCTGTTGTGCCAGCTGATAATTGATGTCCTGAAACTGGATGGTTTTGGTGTAGTAGTTGTCCGTCACACGGCAAATACCGTCCGGGAACATCCGCTGAAAAGGAATGCTCTCCTGTGCCGAGTGCGGAACCGTGCGGTCCCCCCTTGCTCGGTCAATCACCGTCTGCACCTGTTTTTGCTCTGCGGCTGACAGATGAGACGGCATTCGGATGTTATCCTGCTTTTTATTCTTCGCTGTCAGCTTTTCGAGAATTTTGAACAATGCGATTTACCTCCATTTCCACATCTGCCTGCTGCACCAGCAGTGCATAGTAATTTTTTGTTTTGTAAGGCCGCGTTTTCGGCCTCTTGAACTTTGCCTCATAGAAGTGCTTTGCCACCACTTCCAGCGGCTGACCGTCTTTCTCGTACATGGCGAGAAAGAAAAGCGGCAGCATCACTGCCATCATGCCAAGTGCGGCAAGGCTCAGATTTCCGCTGGATTTGAGCAAAAAGAAAACCGGAACGCCAATCAGCGCACCGGCTCCAAAGCAGAGAATCTGCCGTTTGGTCAGGTTCATAAAGACCTTGGTTTTGACCTTTGAAAGGTCTCGCGGCACAGAAATATAAGATGCCATGAATCATTCCTCCTTCCTTAGTGCGCTGCAAACACGGATTTCGCAAGGCTTCCCGTCTTAAACAGTGTAAATGCCAGCAAAACCGTATAGCCCATAACGCCCCAAATGCTGCTGATGATGTTATCCGAAAAGGACAGGTTCTGAATCAGAACTGCATAGATGCCTACACAGATCATGATAAGAAAGCCTTGGAATCCCAGTGCAAACAGGGAACGCAGGTAGTTTTGACCGGTATGGCTCTGCTCATGGTTTCCAAAGGTTGCGAACGGAATCGGCGCAAGGCTCACCATGAGATATATTTCCACCATTCGGCCATACACGATGACAAAGATGATAGCCGACAACGCCAGCATCGTGACCTGAACCACAAAGGTCTGCAAATACAGTCCCAGCAGCGGTCCCAAGTCCATTCCTTCCAGTGTAGCCTGCATTGCTGTCAGGGTCGCATCACTGACGGACGTACTGCCGGAAATCAGACCGCCGCTTCGGGAGATCACTTGCTGCGCCACATCAAAGACAGCCATCGTGATATTGAATGTGTTCGAGATCAGAGTCACTGCCAGAAAGGTCTTAAAGACCCATTTGAAAAATGTCCACGTCTCGAAATTTGCCAGATTGTTATGCTCGATGAGCATCTGGATCAGCTCATAACAGGCGATGAATGTCAGCACCATTCCGGCAATGGGCAGGATCACGGATTCCGAGATGTTGCGGATCATAGAAAAGACCGCAGGTGAAAAGTTCGCCGGTGTGGTTCCCACATCGCCTGCGATCTGTCCAACCTGCTGGTTGACCGAATCAAACATCCCTGAAAGATTTCCCATGATACCGCTGATGATCATGCTCTTGAGCCAATCTGTGATCTGTTCAAGGATACTCTGCATGAGCCGCCTCCTTCCTTACGCAAACACACCGAACAGCTTCGCCATCCGGGACAGAAGCATGAACAGCTGTGAGAAAAGAGACAGTGCCGATGCAGTTGTAGTAAGAAACGCCATAGATTTGTCCTCCTGTAACTTGTCCGGCCTATCAGCCGGTGCGATTCTAAACTGCGATTCTGCGCCAAACTTCCAACATGTGCACCTGCCGGAGAGCGCAGAAAATAGCCAGCTGCGGATATTGCCTGCACCTGACTATGTAACAGGCAGCTTTCGCCGCCCGGTCGGAATCTTCGCTCCGACAGCTTTCGCTTAACCGAACAGACCGGAAAGCAGCGGCACCAGAGTCGTGCCGATCAGTGCCACGCCGCCGCCAGCCATCAGCTGTTTTATCCCCAATTAGGTGTAAAACTCTGCTCGATGGCGGGCGGCGGCGTACAAAAAATCTATATGGTGTTTTTAAGAGAACCGTCCCGGCGGGACAGGTCAGGCAGTGACCTGTTCCACCTCCGGGATGGGTTTGAGATTAAAATGAATTTCGATAGAAATGTGTCTTGTTTTATCTTCGTCAATGCGCTCATGCACGACGATTTCTTTGATTAAGCGGTTGAGGGTGGCTGCGTCCAGTTCTGTAATGTTGGCGTATTCCTGAATGGCTTCCACCCATTGTTTTGCGTCATTGGCAAGCTGGACTTCATCGGACAGCCGCTTTCTGCCCTCGGACACTTTTGTTTTAAGTTCCGTCTGCTCGGTCTGTGTCTTTTCCAGCATGGTGTTGAAGTTCTGCTCACTGATACGCCCTGCAATCATATCTTCATAAAGCCGCATTACCATTTTGTCCAGAACCTCAATCCGTTCCTCGTCCCTTGTAAGGGAGCGTTCCATTGCTTCCCGCTGTTCCCGCTGCTCGGCTTCACAGGTATTGGTCAGGCGGTCAGCAACCGCTTTCCCGTCCATCAGGGCAGCTCTGGCACATTCCCGGATTTTCCGCAGCACATGACTGTAAAGGGTGTCATAATCAATCCGGTGCTGGGTGCAGTGGTTCTTTCCAAAGGCATTGTAGGTCTTGCAGGAGTAAATCTGCTGGGGATGTTTTGCGTTTGTGTAGCGTACCGTCAGAGACTTCCCACACTCGCCGCATTTTATCAGTCCGGCAAACAGGCTGATTTCATTGGTCTGCCCCGGACGCTGGCGGGATTTCAGCTTGTTCTGCACAATGTCAAAGCTCATGCGGTCAATCAGCGGTTCATGCTGTCCTTCCACTACAATCCAGTCCTCCGGCTTCTTTTCCCCAATCGTGCCGATTTTGAAACGGTAGTCCTTTTTCTGGGAAGCAATCGCCCCAGTGTAAACGGGATTCATCAAAAGGTCTTTGATAACGGAAAAGTCCCACATATACCGCCCGTTTTCCGGGTCTTTCTTTTCCCATTTGGTGCGGGTATTGCGAAGCCCCCGTTCCCGGTTCCACCATGTGGGGCAGGGGATTTTTTCTTCCTCCAGCCGTCTGCGGATATAGTTCGGACCATGACCGTTTAGGGCATATCCGAAAATCAGCCGCACAATCGGGGCGGTTTCCTCGTCAATGAGCAGATGGTTTTTGTCCTCCGGGTCTTTCCGATACCCAAACGGGGCAAGACACCCGGTAAACTGTCCTTTCTGCGCTTTCAGAAGATAAGAGGAATGGACTTTCTTGGAAATATCCTTGCTGTACATCTCGTTCAGGATATTCTTGAACGGGGCGATGTCGTTGTTATCCCGCAGGGTGTCGATACCGTCATTCATGGCGATATAGCGGACACCGTTTCTTGGGAAAAAGTCCTCAATCAAATGCCCTGTTTGCAAATAGTTACGCCCCAGTCGGCTGAGGTCTTTCGTGATGACAAGGTTGATTTGCCTGCGCTCAATGGCTCTCAACATTCTCTGTAAATCAGGACGCTCCATATTAAGACCTGTGAAGCCATCGTCCTGATAGACTGCCACAACCTCCCATCCCTGCTTTTCGCAGTATTTTTCCAGCATATCACGCTGGTTTGCGATACTGGCACTTTCGCCTTGCAGGTCATCGTCCTTTGACAGCCTGCAATAGACCGCCGCACGATAGCCCCCGGCAAGTGCTGAACCGATTGTTCTGTATTCCATTTCGTTCATCATAGCCATTTACCCACACAATCCAGACGGTATCTGGCTCTGTTGAACCTCATCTTCATTATACTTCAAATCTTTCTTTTTAGCAAGATATTCTTTTGTATTTGTTTTGCCGTATTTCTGGGAAATCAGGCTGACGAACACATCGGTGGCGTCCAGTTCCCCGTCAAATACGGTTGTCACTTCAATCTTGGTCTTATTTTTCGCCATAGGCAGTTATCCTCCATACATGAAAATAGCCAGACAGAGAACGGTCGGCAACGAAGTCCGGCAACGGGCTTCAAAAGACCTTGCAAACAATCTCAATCTGGCGTTGATTACTATTTATACTTTTCTTTTATTTTTCTGTTGTTTTGGTTGTCAGAGAGGGAAAAAGCCCGGAAATAAGGGATTTTCCCCGGCAACCGGCTCGGCAACGGGATAGCAACGAAGTCGGCAACGGGCTGTCATTTTCAGAATGGAAGCTCCATCTGCTCTGTGACCTCCACAAAACCGTCCATAGATTTTTCGGGCGGGTTGTCGGTGTCCGTTGCCGGGATTTCACGCTCCCAGCCCTTTTGTCTGCCGTATTCCGCAAACATCCTCGGATTGGAAAAGTAGTTCCACCCGGTAATGCACTGGTTCATTATCTCGTTGATTTCCCGGATTTCCCATTGCTTCGGCTCATCAAAGGTGTGGTTTAAGGCTTCCTTGTAGAGCTGCTTGGAGCAGACCGTTTCCCCGGTGTACTTATCAAGGTAAGCCTGTATCATCCCGGCTTTGGTGTCCTCCGGCATAAAATCCCGCTGGTGTTCTTTGAGATACCGCTGCATGGCTGGGCTGAATGACAGCTTGAACATGCCGCTTCGGTAAATCTCCATTGCTTCCGCCCACATCTGGCTGATATAGGCTCTGGAAGCGGCTTCGTCCTCCAAAATGTGAACCTCGGCTTGCTCCGGGTACACCATGACCGGGATAAATCGGCGGTTGCCGGAACGGTCAAGGGGGAGAAAGTCAAGGGCGTTGGAAGTGCCGCCGAACACGCATTGACGGGGGCGGTCTGCCGGGTGAGTTTCATAGGGAATTTTGTAAACCTCTTTCTGGCGGCTTAGAAAGGACTTGATTTCCTCAATGCTCTTGGCATTGGCGGTTGCCATCATTTCCGACATTTCAATTATCCAGTGACCTTGCAGCTTGCGGTACACGTTATCATCGTCCAGCTTCCGCAAATCATCGGAAAACCACTCGTCCCGGACTGCCAGCAGCCGGAAGAAGGTGGATTTGCCAGCCCCCTGACCGCCTACCAGACACAGCATGATTTCAAACTTGCTTCCGGGCTTAAATGCCCTTGTAATCGCCCCCAGCATGAACAGCTTCAAGGCTTCATAGGTGTAATCGTCCACATCAGCTCCCAGAAAGTGCCGCAGACAGAAGCGGATGCGCTCAGTCCCGTCCCATGCAAGGCTGTTCAGAAAATCCCGGATGGGGTGGTACTTATTCTCATTCGCCACAATCCCGATGGCGGTTTCAATCTTTTTCTCACTGGTAAGCCCGTAGGTTTCCTCCAGATAGAGAAGCAGATACTTCATGTCCGTATCGGTCAGGGCTGTGCTTTCTCTGTGAAAACCGATGGGCTTTATGATGTCCTTGCGGTCGGTCAGGATGTTGTAGGCGATTGCCCCGGCAAGCACAGGGTCACGCTGGAATACGGTCAGGCAGTTCCGTATGCTCTGGCGGACGCCGCCTTTCTCGGTGGTTTCCAGAGTTGCCTTTACTTCCTCAACGCTCTGGGGCGGCTGCATGGCGTTCATGGTGTTTTTTAGTTCTTGCTGCGTCTGCGGCTGCAAGCTCTGCCATTCGCTGTTCAAGCTGTATCACATCCTTTCCGTAGTCCATAATCAAAACCGCTTTTTCCTCTGTCTCCCCGAACAGCAGCACATCCAGCAGATATTCCACATGGGCTTGCTTCTGCAAGGCTTCCACGAACCGGGGATGAAACGCTTCCTCCGGGGAGTGCGGGGCATAGTCGGTTTTCCATACCCGTAAGAGGTGTAGATAATCGGCAAGGACACGGAAGCAATGTGCCTTTGCTTCCCGGAACTGTTCTTCCGGGGATTTCTGCCGGGGCTTGGGCTTCCTTGCCCTGCCCGGTGGCTTCCAGTCCTCATAGGCAAGCCCGAAGTCACTCGCCAACTGTGCGGCGGCTTCCTTTTTCCCCAGCCCGTACAGGGCAGCTACAAAATCAATCACATCCCCATCTGCACCACATCCGAAGCAGTGGAAACGCTTGTCCAGCTTCATGCTGGGGGTCTTATCGTTGTGGAACGGGCAGCAAGCCATCCCGTTTCTGTTTACCCGGATTCCGTAATGCTCCGCAGCCTGTCTTGTCGTAACGGACTGCTTCACAGCTTCAAATACATTCAAATCAATTCCTCCTTGTAAAAAAGAAAAGGCACTTATCATTCTCAATCTGAAAATGGCAAGTGCCTGTTAAAGTTCCATATCCTGTTGTTTGTGTTTCGTCTGCGCCGGGGCGTTTTTCTGTGCTTTCTTCTCGTCAGCCTTATCCTGCAAGACTTCTTTGAGGGGCTGCTTCTTGGGCGGCTCTTTGCTTTCCTCTGTGCCGGGTGTGGCTTTCCGTACCCAGTAGCGGATGTCCCGCAGCTTCTTCAAATCTTCCTGCACCTCGGTCAACGGTACTTTCAAGTCTGCGATTTCGCCCACAAGCTTCGCCTGTTCCTGCAAAAGCTCCTTTTTCGTGCTGTCCTTATCATCCGGGTGCTTGGCAAGGTAGGCACTGGCTTTCTCAAACCGGGCAACCTCCGGGTGTTCCAGCTTGAATTTTTCCTTAGTTTTCTTGAAAAATATCTTCTGGTATTTCTCATAAACGGGCTTACATTCCTTACAGTCCGTCCGGCTGGCAAGAATCCCGTCAATCACTTTGCTGCGGGCTTCCTTTGGCTTCATCTGACTGCGGTAATCTGCGGCTGATTTCCCAGAAGATTCCAGAAATGCTTCTAAGTCCTCCACAGTGGAAAGCCCCTTTTGCCGGAGATAGGACAGGGCTTCGCTGACTGCCTTTAAGTCCTGTGAAGTCCCCCGGTTCTGTCCAGCCCTTGTCCAGTCCTTCCGTTCTTCCTTTCGTATCTCCATATACTTCATCAGCAGATTGGGAAGAAGTGTTGCTTCCTCCGCCGCTTTTTGTGCAAGCAGCTCTTTCCGTTTTTCCCCCAGCTCGGTAATCCAGCCTTTGAGGTTTTGGATAAGCTGCCGGATGGACTTCATCAGGCGGTTGGCGGCTCTGATTTCCCGGTTCAGGTTGCCGATATTCGTCTGGATACCACGCTTTTCCATCTGCCGGACAGCAGCCCCCTCATGGACAGTGGGGACAATATCAAGCCCCTGTCTGGCATAGGAACGCAAGTCCACACGCTCCGGACGGTCATTGGCTTCCAGATAGCGGTTCTGGATGATCTCCCATTCATGCCGCCAGATTTCACAATACTTGCGGTCGTTCCAGTCAACCGTATCTTCCTTGTGACTTTTCCATCTGCCGGACGGAAGTTTTATCCGTTCCCCGTTCTCGTCAAGGTCATAAACCTTGCGGCTCTTGGGAAGCCATTTCCCATGTTCATCCATTGCCCGCATAGTCAGCATGACATGAGCGTGAGGGTTTCCGTCCCCTTTGTCATGGATGGCAAAATCCACGCACATTCCTTTGGAAACAAACTGCTGATTGCAGAAATCCCGGACAAGGGCGGCGTACTGGTCGGGCGGTATCTCTCTGGGAATGGAAAGCACCCACCGCCTTGCAAGCTGGGAGTTCCATTGCTTCTCAACAGCTTCGGCGGCGTTCCATAAGGTATTGCGGTCTGCATACTCTGGCGGGGCATTTGCCGGGAGCAGGATTTCATTATGGACGATACCACGCTTTTCTGGGTAGTGCTTCACTTGCTGGTCGTATTCACAGAACAGCTTTTCGCCGCTTTGGTAAGCAGCGGCGGCAACCGCAGACTGTCGCTGGCTGCGCTGAACAATCGTGATTTCGTTGTGTGGGCAGGGCATTTCGTGTCCCTCCTTTCGGTAATTGGTGGATGGGGTGGCGTTTTACCACCTCATTTTGGGCAGAAAAAAGCAGGAGACCTTTTTCAGATTTCCTGCTCGGTGTGCCGATGTGTGGGCGGCGGGTATTTAGTTATAAAAGTTCGGGGCAAGTTGACCCGATGTGTGTGGAATAGCAAACTGAAAGTTATCGCTTTACTTTTGTTGTATCTTAGCCAAAATACTTTCTATTACAAGTGTTACTGTTATAAAGGCTCCTACAAGGGTATAGTAGTTTAAGCCATACATCAATGGCAAAAGAGAAATAACTACCGTAATAATGGAAAGGACAAACAATGCTTTGAGAACACCTTTCTTCTTCAATGAAAACAATGAAAGTAAGAAGATGGCAACAGTAAGTGTGGCTGTAATAAGTGGAGCAAAATTTGCATAGCCAAACGGTGTAAGGCTAAAGTATGAGAATGTTTCTTTTACTCTTTCTGTTGGAGATGTTGCAAAAATACAAACTGCTCCAAAGGGTAATAATTCTAACACTATTGTTAAAGCTGGCAAAACCGCTAAGCAGACTTTTTTCATGTTGTATATCTCCTTTACAAATTCATATTTGTTGTCATCTTCATTATACTTCACTGCCTATCGAAAAGATAGCATATTTTATGAAACTTGTCGGCTGGGAACAGCTTGCAACGCAAGGTGTCCCCAGATGGCAAGTCCACAAAAGGGTAGCTGGCGAAAGCCAGCGCAGGGGAAGTGTAGCGTCCCCTGTTTGATTTGGAGCAGTCCGTGGCTGCGGAAAATCACAGCCCTCCGGCGAGGAGCCTTCGGAGAACGCAATGCACCAACCTTTGGGTGGTGTATAATTGCGCCCTTAGTAAACTAAGGGGTTTCCAGCTTCTCCCGTTCCAGCAGTTTTTTCAATAGTTCCTGCGTGTCCTGCCTGTGAAAAATGAGTTTCAACAGCAGCATGACATCATCATCTGTCAGGCGTTCCGGCTCTTGCAGAAAACTTTCCAGCATACCGCCACGAGTACAGAGCCGATGCGTCCGTTCCTTTCGGGTAAGCTGCTTCAACTGGTGCTGCAATGCCTTTTCATCATTGATGGCTTTCCGCAGTTTCTTTTCGCTTTTTTCCAACTCCCGGTTGAGCTTTTCCAGTTTTGAGGTATCAGGCAAGGGCAGCGTCCTCCTTTCCCGGTATCAGCACATAAATCCTGTTTGGTTCTCCAATGCCCTGACGCACCCGCATGATAAGTCCGGCGGTTTCCAGTTCATTCAGAGAACGCTTGACCGTCATGGGGCTGCGGGACAGGACTGCGGCAATGGCTGTGATGGGGAAGCAGACAAACAGGATTCCGTTCTCGTCCTCCTTCCCTTTGGATAGCATAGCGTCCAGCATCCGGCAGTACATGACCTTTGCGGTGCTGCTGACTGGAAATCCTGTCAACGCTCTGGGAAATGGCATACAGGGCGGTAATGGTGTGTCTATCGTCATAAATTCAAAATTCATTCGGTGTGTTCCTCCTTTTTCTTTGCTCGTTTGGATAAATAACAGGGGCAGTCAATCACAACCGCCCGGAAGCTCTGCTTGCACCCATGCTGGCATTTCCGGCATAATTCGTTGTAAGTGACACGCCCCCGGTCATTGAGGTAAAAGGAAAGCTCATGCTTCCTCTTTTTGCTCATTCTCGGCATATTGTGTTTCCTCCCGTTTTAGTGTATGGTCTCGGGGCGATTTTCGGCAAAATTACAGCCATAGAGCCGCTTAAAATCTCCCGAAGTATCAGCGATAGGCTAGACTATCCCCCTATCAGATTGTCGTGTTTCGGTATCATTTCGGTGTCAGTTCGCCAGTTCTCCCCGGTGTCGTTCCTCCCCTGAATCTCACAGCGGCGTATCGCTCCCTTTGGTACGCTCGTTTCGGTCAGGGTTCCTCCATATCCCTGCCAAAATTCATGGCGCTACATCGCCGGGGAAGCATATCCCACACAGGCTGGTCATTCGATTGGAATAATCCATCGATGAACTACCTGTATCATAGAACATTTTTGTGCCCTGTGCCGTATGTCCACAAAGTAGGAATTAAGGGTAAAAATCAGAAATTTCCACGATTACGGAAAGTGTGATATAATCCAGATAAGCGGCAGCAATGAAACCGTTGGAAAGGAGCGTGTGCCCATGAAAGGAGCAACAAGCATACAGGAACGCCTTTGGGAACTCCGCAAGGACAAAGGCTTAAATCTGGAAGAACTATCAAAACTAACGGGTATTTCTAAATCAGCCCTTGGCAGTTATGAAAAAGAAGATTTTAAGGAAATCAATCATGGCAACCTTATCACGCTGGCAGACTTCTATGGGGTTTCCGTCGATTATCTGCTGTGCCGGACAGAGAACAGGGAGCAGATCAACACGCCACTGACGGAGCTGCATTTGAACGATGAAATGGTTGCACTTCTGAAAAGCGGACGGATCAACAACCGTCTGCTCTGCGAACTTGCCACCCATAAGGACTTTATCAAGTTTCTTGCGGACATTGAGATTTATGTGGATGGGATTGCCACCATGCAGATTCAAAACCTCAACACCCTTGTCGATACTGTCCGGCATGAAATCATAGAACGGTATCGCCCTGGCGAAGATGACCCACATTTGAAAGTGCTGCAAGCCGCCCATATCAGTGATGATGAATATTTCAGCCACATGGTTCTGGATGACCTAAACCTGATTATCCGGGATATTCGGGAAACCCATAAAAAGGATAGTGAGAGTGCGCCCCAGACCACTGTTGCCAATGAACTGAAAGAAAATCTGGAAGCGGTCGAAAATTTCAAGGGCAGCCGTTTGGAAAAACTGGCAGTGCTTTACTGCAAGCAGCTCGGTATCAACTATAAAAATCTGTCAGATGAAGAATTTCGCTGGCTTATTCGGATTCTCCAAAAATCAAAGAAAACGGGAACGCCTATCAACCAGAGGAAAAAACGGTAAAGGAAAACCGCTGTTGCATGGTTTGTTGGATTCCATGTAGCAGCGGTTTGTGCTGTGGTTATTACTTCATTCGTTTTCTTAATATTCGGCGATAATTTGTTTCTCCCTTTGGTGCGTCCTGTATAATTTCCAACACACCATCTTCAAGCATTTTATCAATGCGATTGGAAATCCATACATCACTAATTCCAAGTTGATATTTTCCTAAAACATTACCTATGACAATAGCCATTTTGAATTGCTCTGGCTGTTCCGCAATTTCACGAAGAATGAAACTATCATATATATCTTCTGAAACGCTTTGCAATTTACCATTTAACATTGCACGCAAAGGTGCATTTTCATTTTGAAGTTGATTCCATTTCATAGCACAAGCTGAAAGAAATACAGGATTAGCTTTCTCTTGTAGAGTTATATAGTTTCCCCATTCGCCAGGAGAGACCTCGCCCCATGCTATTTTGGATGTCATAGTATTTTCTTTTCCATATTCCCATGTAGGTAACTTAACCAAATAAATTGTTGTCTGGCAGTTTAAGGGTTGAAGTTGTTTCATAAGCCAATACATACCACAAAGCTCATCTGGATTATAGCTATACCAAATGCGAATTTCTTCCCCAGCTACATATCGTTCAATCACTGAGGTCAATGTAGTTTTAATTTTCTGTATTTTTTCTTCAACCTGATAATCTAAATCCTCTACAAAGCAGACAGACAGCATTTTCTTGAAAACATTTTTCCGCTGTTCGCCAATTCCATTATCAGAAATATCTCCCACACTAAGAGCCATATCAAAACAATAAACATCACAGCTCTTGCCTCCCAATGGAATGGCATTCTCCCAAGCAATGCGTTCTTGTTCCTGTGCTTGAAGCTGTGCTTTTTTCATTTCATCTGAAGATGGAACACTCCCGTCTTCATGCCTCATAAATATTGAAACAGCACTTCCTCTATACTTTCCCTTGCCGTAAGTTTGGGCAATTTTCAAACTTCCACAGGCACTTTCACCAAATACAATTTCAATCATCTTATATACCTCCGATTTAATTGCTCCCGTTATGAATAAATCATCTCATGCAAAACAATTTCTTCTGCCCGGTTATGAATGTTATTGCAACGCTGCACCCATTCCATTTGGTGGGTACGCTTCAATTCCTCGGTTACGCCCTCGGCAGTTTTCATCTGCTCCATGATGGTGTCTAACCGTTCCTGTGCCTGTTCGTTCAGGTCTGCAAGATATGTCCACAATTCCCCGGTCAGTATCAATGTATTCAATCTGGCTGGGTGGACTTCCCTTAAATATTCCCGGTGCATCCGTCCGTACTTTCCGATAGGGCGGTGTTCCTCCGGCAGTTTCAAGTCCGGGATGTAATAATCTCCGACAAGGATATAATCAATTCCGTTTTCCGTTATTCTTGGTTTCAATTCGCTCATGTTCCTTACCTCCTGTGGAAGCAGGCTCGTCTGGTACTAACTCAATCACATCGGTAATCTCACAATTCAGCGTTTCGCAGATACGGGCTAATGTATCCATGCTGATGTGCTTTCCCTCTTTGCTCATGTTGGCAATCATATTTGTTGTCATACCAGCGGCAAGCCTTAAATCCTCTTTTCTCATATCACGCTCTAACAGTGTGTGCCAGAGTGGTTTATAGCTGATGTGCATATTGTTTTCCTGCCTTTCTATCCATACCACCGGGGCGGCTGCCCCGGCAGGAACTTTTCTCTTATTATAGCACCAATCTTGTGAAATCACAATTTATTCTTGTAGCCTGCCGCTGATACCGTCTGGATTGTGCTCTTCCTTTCGTTTTTTGTTCCAACTAATTAGCCATGAACTGCTTCATGCCCTGGGACTTGGAGCCCGGGTTATCCGAGCCGTAGCCCTCCAGCAGATTGACCACACCCCATACGCCAAGGCCAGCGCCGAGCGCGATAACGAGGGTCTGTAAAGTGTCGATTGCAGATGAGAAAAATGCCATATAAGCCTCCATTTCTCCGGGATTTTCCCGGTAACAAAAAAGCCGCCCATGCAGGCGGCAGGTTACAAACTTCGGGACACTTTGTCTCGAAGCGTTTATGCAAAGGCGTCTGGATCGTCGATGTCATCATAGTTGAGGATGTCCTCGTCCTCTTCCGTGAGTGCATCGTCCGGCACAGCCACCTCATACATCGTACACGCCTCGTTCAGCCCGGGCCGCCTGCGGCGGTTAATGAGCCTGTCGAGGTCAAAAGCGTTTTTCTGTTTATCGGCCTCCGCCGTATAACGGTAGTTCGGATGCCGTTTCAGATCATACTTGGGAGAGAAGAACGGGGGCAGGCCCCGAAGCTGCAAAATACATTTGTCTCCCGGCATGGTTGCAAGCTCGGCTGGGGTCATCAGTTCCCGGCCCAGCCGCTGGGTGTTTTGGCTGTAGCTTTCCGACTGGCCACGGGAGCGGCTGTCGGTCTGCATACTGATTGTGGCTTTTCCCAGCCAGTTCTCGGAGATTTCCTTGATAGTGCTGGCTTCGCGGCCACCGAGGAACACCACGCTGTCCATGTTGCCGAGGATTGTCTCGGCGTGCTTATCGTAAATGGCCTTGCACTGTGCCAACTGTTGATACAGCAGGCAAAGACTCACCTCGCGGGAGCGGATAACCGCGACCAGCTTTTCGAGCTGGGGCACCTGTCCCGTGTTGGCTGCCTCGTCCCACAGCACCCGTACATGGTGCGGCAGGCGGCCACCGTGAACATCATCCGCTTTTTCGCACAGCAGGTTAAACAGCTGTGTGTAAATCATGGAAATCAGGAAATTAAAAGTCGGGTCTGTATCGCTCATAATGAGGAACAGAGCCGTTTTCTTATCTCCCACCGTATCCAGCGACAGCTCATCGTACATAGTGATATCACGGACTTCCTCAATATCGAAGGGAGCAAGACGTGCGCCGCAGCTCACCAGAATCGACTTTAAGGTCTTGCCAGAGACGAAAAGTCAAGGACTTTTTCATCAAATTCACAAACAAGTTACATTTTGCTGAATCTCGTTGCGAAGCAGACGCTTGATTTTGTCCTCCATTGTCTCTCTGGCGTTCTCGTTGAAGTGGACACGGACGATATAGGTCGTGCCGTTTATCTGCTTTCTGACGGTGGGTGCGGTGTGCTGGGTGGTGGTCTGTGCTGCTGTGTTTCTGTTTTCTGTCATTCAATACCTCCTGTGAATGAAAAATGCCCGACAAGGAAAGGCTGACAACGAAGTCCTGACAACGGACATTCAAAAACCTTTTATCTTATCGGGCGGCTCTTATTGCTTACTATTTACTTTTTCTTTGAAATCTTGGTTGTCAAGGTTGTCAGAGAGAGAAAAGTCCAGTCTTGACAAGGCTTTTTCGGATTTTGCCCGACAACGGGATTGACAACCGGCTCGGCAACAAGCTGACAACAGGATAGCAATTTTCTATCGCCATCCCTCCGGCAGTTCCATCTGTTCAAGCTCCGCATCGGAGAGAGGAATAAATCTTCCGTCTCCGTTGTCAGCTTCTCCGTTGTCGGGCAACTCACGCTCCCAACCTTTCTGACGAAGATACGGCTTCGGGAAGTGTCTCGGATTGCTGAAAGACTTCCAACCTTTGACAACATTGTTCATAATGTCGTTTATCTCTCGCAGTTCCCATTGCTTCGGCTCGTCATACTCATGCCCCAATGCTTCTCTGTAAAGCTGTTTGGAGCAGACGGCATTGCCTGTGTAGCTGTCCAGATAATCAAGTATCTGTCCGGCTTTGGTGTCCTCCGGCATAAACTCCCTTTGATGTGCTTTCAGATACTCATTCATTGTCGGGCTAAACCGCAGCTTGAAGTCTCTGCTTCGGTAGATCGCCATTGCTTCTGCCCACATCTGATGAATGTAGGCTCTGGATTCTTCCTCATTGTCGAGGATATGCACCTCGGCTCTTTCGGGGTAAACCATGACCGGCACGAAACGGCGGTTGCCTGTGCGGTCAAGGGGTAGGAAGTCCAGAGTATTTGACGAACCGCCAAACACGCATTGTCGCTTGCGGTCTGCCGGATGTGTCTCATAGGGGACTTTGTAGGTCTCTTTCTGTCTGCTCAAAAAGGACTTGATTTCCTCAATACTCTTTGCATTGGCTGTGGCTATCATCTCCGACATCTCGATTATCCAATGCCCTTGCATTTTGCGGTACACATTTTCATCATCCAGCTTTTTAAGGTCATCGGTAAACCAATCGTCCTTGACCGCAAGCAGACGGAAGAAAGAGGACTTTCCGGCTCCTTGCCCTCCGACAAGGCATAGCATGACTTCAAACTTGCACCCCGGCTTAAAGGCTCGGCTGATTGCCCCAAGCAGAAACAGCTTCAAGGCTTCATAGGTATAATCATCGGCATCCGACCCAAGAAAGCGGTGCAGACAAAAGCGTATGCGTTCCTGTCCGTCCCACTCCAAGCCGTTCAGAAAATCGCAGACAGGGTGGTAGCGGTTTTCGTTGGCAATAACCAATGCGGCATCCTCGATTTTCTTCTCAACCGTCAAGCCGTAGTGTTCTTCAAAGTAGAGAAGCAGATATTTAATATCCACATCGGTCAGAGTGGAGCTTTCACGATACCAACCAAGCGGCTTTACAATGTCGGTGCGTTCCGTCAACAGATTTTTGCGGATAGCACCTTTCAGTAGAGGGTCATTCTGAAATACCGTCTTGTAATTCATGGCGGTATTCGCAGGCTTACCTTGCTGTGTCAGTTCTAATCGGTCTCGAATTTCCTCTCTGGCGGCTGTCTGCAAATCTTCGTTCAAGTTTCATCACCTCGTTTCTTTGCTCGGCTACAAGTGCCTTTCTATCTTCAAGTGTTCCGTCAATCAAAATATCAAGGAGATATTCAATATAATCTCTCTTGTTCAAGGCTTCTGTAAATAGCGGATGCCATTCGTCCTCTGGCTGCTTCGGTGCATAGTCCTTTTCCCACGCTCGGAGCTTGTGGAAGTAATCGGACAGCACACGAAAGCACCGTTTTTCCTCCGCTTCAAACTTCTGTTTGGCGGTAGGCTCTCGGATTTTTGCCACGATGGACGGCTTGCCGTTTCGGTCATAAGCGATACCGAAATCGTCAGCCAGTTTCATAGCGGCTTCTTTGCTCGGCAATTCAAACAGTCGGGAAACAAAGTCAACGGCATCCCCATCCGCACCGCAGCCGAAACAATGAAAACGCTTATCCACTTTCATGCTCGGTGTGCGGTCATTGTGAAACGGACAGGCTATCATTCCGGCTCGGTTTACACGAAAGCCGTAAAACTCTGCCGCCTGCCTTGTCGTGACCGACTGCTTTACTGCTTCAAATACATTCATTATCAACCTCCCAAAATGGAAAAAGCACCTGTCATTCTCAAATCGAAAATGGCAAGTGCCTTAAAGCTCCATATTCTGTTTTTTGTGCGGACGGTGTTCGCTCCGTCTCGCTTCATTTTCCTGTTTTGCCAGTTCCTTGTTTCTTTCAAGTCTGGCAAGGATGGAGGGCTTGACCTTTTCCTTAATCTGCTCTTTGCTCGTTTTCTTGACCTCCGGCGAAAGAAGTCTGGACTGGATTTTCTGCAATGCAGACTGCATGGCATTTTTGATTTTGCCAATCACGCCATCCAAACGGCTGATTGCATAGTCACGCTCTTTCTTCGGTGCTTTGCGTTCCGGCGATTGAAGCCATGTCTTTGTTTCCTCAATCAGCCGAATGTCCTCCTTGTGGGTTTCCACTCTGACTGTATCTGTCACGACCTCCACCGCCTTGTCATAGGCAATATCGGCAACATCATCAATCAGCGTTTCCACATCCTCGATTTTCAAAGTCAGTTCCTCTAATCTCTGCTCCTGTACCTCCAACTGCTCTTTTTGTTTGGCAAGAATGAAGTCCTGTTTTTCAAGATAGGCTCGCCCTCCATATTCCGGCTCTTGCTCCAAATGCAGACCATGCCTTTTTGCAATATCAAAGAGCATGGCACGACAGGCAGAATCGAAAGTCATTTTTCGGTTGTTGTGTCTGCCTTGCTTCTTGGTGGGGTCTGGCAGTTCAAAGCCTAATGCTTCAAGTGCCTTTTCCTGTTGTGGGCAAATCTCGCCGTAGCGGTTTTCACAGTCGAATACATGGCGTTCTTGAATGTGCGGTGTCGCTTCATCCAGATGTAATGCCCAATCCAGAATGTGAACATGAGAGCCGAAACGCCGTTCCATCTCCACGAAGAAATCCGTCACGACTTTCAGCAGAACATCAGGCGAAACATGGTCGCCCATCTTTCCGATCTGATAGATGGTTTCCTCCGGGCAAGTCCTTTTGTCTTTAAGCAAATCCGTTGTGGTGCGGTTGCGTTCCGAGTGCCTGTTCTTATCGTTTCTGGCGTTCTGTGCTTCGACATAAGCACCGTATTTTGCGGAGTAGAACAGTTCCTCCACTTCCTCGAAAGTGTCTGCAAGCTCGCTCTGGACTTGCTTCTCTGCAAAGGTGCGATAGCCGTTGAAGCAGTCCCAATAGACATTGTGCTTGGCTCGTTCTTCGTCAATGTGTTCGCTGTTGCTCACATCAAAAGTGCGGTCATTGTGCTTCGGGTTGTAAGTGCCATGCTTGCCGGAGCGACCGTTGTGTCTTGTTAATTTCAAACCATTTCTAACCTCCGTTCAGATTTTCCCCGCAGGGGAAAGGGGCAGCGAAGCTGCCATCCTTGCTGCAATTTTGCGACAAGTAATACCCAGTACTAAGTGGCGAAACGCCACTTAACTGGGCAAGGCTGCCGCCCTTGACCTGCACAGGGATATTGCATTCCCTGTACCCATGCACAAAGGGCTTGCCGCCCTCTGTACTCCTGCCCGATAAACTGCTTCACATCGTCAGCTGCCGACATTTGCAGTCCATCGGTTTTTGCGAAACTCTCCATCGGAGACTTTCACAAAAAAATGGAGAAGTCCAATTTCGTCAAATCGGATTTCTCCACTTTTCGGATATGCCGTTTCCGACACATCCGCTTTGCAAATGAGCAAAGCAAAAGCGACCAACTTTTTACGGTTAGTCGCCTTTGGTTTGTTCATTCTATTCAGTTTTTACGAAACAAGAGAGTTTCTACCATTACCTTTCTAACGCTAAGTATTCTTGCCCCATAAAGAAGATTGTCAATTCGTCATGATCTACTTCTATCTCAAATTCTACACTACTATCTCCCTGTGTCACGCAGATTATATCCGAGTAAGAAAAACCATAAGATGCGTTACCGCAGGACAGACCCGAATCGGGCATATCTTTACTCACAGCAAGTTCCCCGTTCTCTTGAAAGGTAAATACCTCCTCCGCATTTGTATCCTTCCATGTGCCAATAATATCTTTTTCGTTCTGAATGCGATTTACTTTACCGACACATACAATGGCAAGTATAACTACACCAACAGTCAAAGCAATGCCTGCAACTCTCTTTACCAGTTTCTTTTTACGCAATTTCTATTACCTCCGTTTCAGTTGCTTTGTTAGATTGAATGATTACATATTGCTCAATTTCAGTTCCTCTACAATTTCCACCTTTGATACGCTTCTGACAGCAAACAGCATAGCGATACATACCATAGCACCGACCGCCAGAACTGCAAGAGCATAAATACCACCGTTGATATAAAAAGCAAATGGTGTCATACCCGACGATATGAAGTAGTAGATGGCACAATGAATCAAAAAGCTCACAGGCAACGCAAGAACCAATGCTTTTACGCCGTACAAAACAGCTTCAAGCAATAGCGTACATTTCAATCCTTTGGCAGTCATACCAACAGAACGCAGAACAGCAAATTCGCTTCTTCTCAAATGAATTGTATTTGAGATAGTGTTGCAAACATTCAAACTGATAATAACCGTCATCAGGATCGAGAACAGGCAGATTACCAGTTTTGCAATCGTATATACCTGTCTGGAATTATTCGTTGCGGCTGCAATGTCCACAGTTTGCGGAAATCCTCTGTCAGCCAGACAGTCCATTGCTTCTTTATGCTGTGCTGTCTGTATTCTCATTTCCACATAGGCGTTATCATCTATCAGCCAGTTAAAATAACTTAAAGGCACAATGAGGACAGCTCGATCTCTCACAAACATGGATTGGATATTTGCATTTTCTTCTGAAACGATTTCTTCCACGATAATCGGCAAGGCATCCTCGGATGCCCCCAACGGAATGATTTCAGTTCCCGGTTCAATAAGAAACGGGGAGCCTGCAATCACTCGATTTTGACCCGCATTATAATATCCCATTGTCTGATTGAGCAGGATTCCACGATTGGAGCTGCCAGTCATAATATGAAAGCCATTTTCCTCACAAAAGGAAGTAAAATGTTCTTCGTCCAGTCCTACGACATATACCTCTGCTTTCGTACCATTGATAAAATATCCCTGCATATCAGGATTGATTTGTTCCTGCGAAAATTCAGCAGTCATATATCGCTGAAAAGAATAGGAAACATCCGCAGTGATATTTTCATCCGATAATGCCCCGATTGCGGTAGGAATATCTTTGTATTGAATCGTCGAAATCACATCAGTATAACAGGAACCGTCCTCCTTCATGTCCAAGGATGTCTGATAAAGCATAAAATCAGACAAACTGTATAAGGAAAGGGCAATTACCACCGACAAGAAAATAGAGCCAGTAATTGCTCGGAAGCGTTTTGGATTACGCTTAATATTTTTAGCTGCCAGCGAACCATAAATGCCAAAAACCAAAGAAACGATTTTTCCATCACGGAATTTCTTTTTTGATACCGCATTGTTAGACTGGCGGATAGCTTCAATAACTGTAATTTTAGCAGCTTGCTTCACAGGCTTTCTGCTTCCGAAGTACAAAGAAGCAATGCCGGATAATCCGCTGACGAGTAGGATAAGTCCGTTTACCTTTAAGGACAGTTCTACAATGCCAAAAGTGAATGTTTCTCCAAAAGCTGCCCTGACCACACTTAACAACAGAGCAGACAGCAGTATGCCGACAACCAATCCCAAAGGTATGCTTACCACACCCAAAAGAAAGGCTTCTAAATATACACTAAGGCGTTTTTGCCCTTTTGTGGCTCCAATACTGGATAACATTCCCATCTGCTTAATTCGTTCCTGCAAGGAAATGGAGAGGGCGTTGCTGATCATTGAAGCGGATGCAGCCATCAAAAGGCAAATGACCATGACTACCAAAGCAATCAGTTTGGCAGCTCCTTTGCCGCCGGTAATTCCATGATAGACTAACAGTTCAGAATGAAACTTTGCTACATGACTGTCTACTGCCGCAGCCACTTCTTCGGCTTCTGTATAGATCGAATTGGATAAATTCTTTGCCTTGACATACGCAGCAAAATCGGATGCCGTTTTGTCAACGCCTGCAAAGGCATTATAGTTTGCTGCGATTTTTGAGTCATTCACATCTGACAGAATACCAACAACTACATACGCTTTCTCTTTCGTTGGAACGAAACTTTCTTCTTCGCCCCTATAATTTGTCAGCCCGGAAAGCTGGGCATTATATTCATCCCAAATTCTTGAACCAAGGGTTAAAGAAATCGTATCTCCAATCTCTGTGTTCATATTGTTTTTCTTCAAAAAAGATTCTGAAATAACAAGCTCATTTTCATCTTGCGGGAAACGCCCCGCAAGCAAATACTGATTTAACGAAAATCTTTGGGTAAAGTTCTCGTCAATCTCGCCAACGGAGAGCATTGTACTGTTGGATTTCTCCCCGTAAAAACTGTTTCCGGCAAAGCGGAGAAGCGAAACCTCGCCTACATTGTTTTGACTATATAGCTCTTGAACCTGCTCCCAAGTCAAATCCTCCATGTAGTAGTCATAATCGCCACCATACACTTTTTCTTTCTCTTTCAAAAAATCAACCAACGACCATCCCCCACAGAGAATAGCGGTTATCATACTGATTGACAAAAGAATGGTTAAAAGTGTGAGTAGGGTACGCTTTTTATTCGACAGCAGATTCCTGAGTGTAAGCGTGAAAATCATATTCATCAGCGTATCACCTCATCCCTCACAAGTCTGCCATCCTGAATTTCCAGAATACGGTCTGCCTGCATTGCGATTTCACGGTCATGGGTAATCAGGATCATTGTCTGGCGATAGACTTCATTGGATTCACGCAGAAGTTTCATAATATCCCTTGTGTTCTCCGTGTCCAGATTTCCCGTCGGCTCGTCCGCAAGGATAATCGCAGGTGCGTTAATCAACGCTCGTCCGATTGCCACTCTTTGTTGTTGACCGCCGGATAACTGACTTGGCAGGTGCTTTCTACGCTTTACCAGTTTGAGCGTGGATAGCAGTTCTTTCAAACGCTCCTTATTGATTTTACGCCCATCCAATCGAATCGGCAGCGTGATATTTTCCTCGACAGTCAAAACCGGGATCAGATTATAAAACTGATAGACAAGCCCAACCTGCCTTCTTCTGAATACAGCCAATTCATCTTCGTTTTGCTCATAAACATCCTGTCCATCCACAAATACTTTTCCCGAAGTTGGTCTGTCAACACCACCTAAAATGTGCAACAGGGTAGACTTGCCAGACCCAGATGCTCCAATGATTGCAACAAACTCTCCTTTATCGACGGAAAAAGAAACATCTGACAAAGCATGGACAGGAGCATTGTCCATTTCATAGGTTTTGCAGATATTCTCTACTCTTAATATTTCCATAAAAAGTTCCTCCATATATTTTTGCAATTCAGTATAGCAAAGCCAAGTGACTGCTTCATTACTTTTTCATTACAAAAATGTCACTTAAAAAGGGGCTGCATTAAGCAGTCCCCCGATAAAAGCAGATTTCAAATTCTGCACCGCCTGACTTCCGGTTTTTCGCCTGGATGACGCCGCCCTGATTGACGATGATTGTTTTTGCCAGAGCCAACCCCAAACCGGCATTACCGATTGTAGAGCCACTTCCTTGATAAAATCGGTCAAATAGATGCGGTATATCCTTTTTCCGAAAACCTGCTCCATTATCCGCTATAATGATCTGTGTCAAAAGAGGTCTTTCTATTGCCTTGATTTCAATACTGCTGCTCTCTGGTGAATGTTCGATACAGTTTTTAATTACATTCCCCAAGGCTTCAGCAGTCCAATCAGCATCAAGAGCAAGTTTCAGTTCTGCCGGAATCACTTGCGTTATTGTCTGCATTTTTAATTCTGCCGCAATCTCCAGAGGACGAATTGCTTTTTCTACCACATCTTTTAAGTATATCTCCTGTGGCTTTAGAGTAATCGTTCCTGCATCCAGCTTGGATATTTTCAGAAGTGTGGCTATCAGCCACTCCATTCTTGATAAGAGCATAGTCTGTTTGCGGATCAGCTCATACCTTTCTTCGTCAGTCAGTTCCTCATTACACAGAGAAGCATTTAGGATATTCAGCGATGTCAAAGGTGTTTTTAATTGATGTGAAATATCGGCTAAAGCATTCGCCAAATTACCTTTCTCCATTTTCAGAGCTTCTGCCTGTTCAATAAGTCGTCTTGTCATCTTAGATATTTCATCATGTAAAACAGATAATTCGCCTTCTTGAAACTGCCCAAAAGAAATCGTTTCATCTCCATGCAGCAGCCTATCAATATGCAAACTAAAATCAGCAATTTTCTTGTATCTCTGATATGTAAAAAAGAGGGAAACTGCACTTGATGAAATGATAGCCGACAGAACAATCCACACAGCTTTGCTATCAACGATAATGCCAATGCCGCCCCAAAATAGAATAAGAATACTGCTGACAACAATCTGCCTTTTAACTTCTTTATTTCTGATAAAGTCCATATCAACCCACCTTATAGCCAAGCCCACGAACGGTAATTATGATTTCCGGCTCCTGTGGATTTGTTTCAATTTTGTCACGCAGCCTTTTCATGTAAACAGTCAGCGTATTATCATTGATAAACTCTCCGGTAGTGTCCCATAAAAGCTCCAACAATCTTCTGCGAGAAAGGACAATACCTTTGTTACGCAAAAAGACTAACAGCAACTTATATTCCATAGCAGACAATAAAATCTCTGTTCCGTTTTTTACCACGGTTGCTTGATTTGTGTCCACAACTAAGTCATGGTAGCTGATAATGTTTTGCGTGTTCTTAGTTCTCCTTAATACGCTGTTGATCCTTGAAAGAAGCTCCCTTGGTCTAAATGGTTTACTGATATAATCGTCAGCTCCCATGTCCAGTCCTGCCACAACACTATATTCATCATCAGACGCCGTTAAGAAAATAACCGGCATAGTTCCTCTTTCTTTAATTGCAGAACAAACAGAAAAGCCATTTCCATTTGATAATTGAATATCCACCAAGGCTATATCGTATTGGTCGTTATCCAATTTTTCTATTGCTTCTTTTTGCCCGGAAGCACTTTCGATTTTGAACCCTTCATTTCCTAAATAGTCCGATAATGAGGATACGATACTTTGGTCATCCTCCACTAATAATAATTTACTCATCATGTATTCTCCTTGCTGAAAGGATTTCTGGCATCATTGCCTTTTTCGTTAGGTATAAATTCAAGAATATCATCAACTCCGCAATGGAGTGTGTTGCATATCTTTTCGATGGTGTCAAGGGAAAGGTAATTATCTCGTTTCAATCGGGTTATGATGTTGGCACTAAAACCTGCCTGTTCCATCAATTCCGCATTGCTCATACCCTTGTCAATCATTAAATGAAACAACTTTTTATATGTTACCGCCATAGCTTACCCTCCTTGTGCTTACATATTCTATTATTATATCACGCAAGTGTGAATAAATCAACACTCTTGCGGTAAATTCGTAGTTCATATTAGCTCCATAACGCATACTTTTCCTTTTTTGGGTAGGTAAGGACTTTATACCTTGACGATATGTAACAGTCAAAACATCGGGTACAGACCCGACATTTTGACCGCAAACAGACCCGAAAAGCTACATTATCCGTTCTGACCGTTAAAACCGTTTTGCTTCGCCAATTCGCTTGCTTTTCGTCTGCGTTCCTCGCTCATGGGCGGCTGAAAGCGGATAGACAATCTGGACTTGTCAATCCAATAGGACACACCGCCTTGCCCCATACTCATATCCAAACGGCAGAGGTCGGGGTACTTCTTGCTGAACGCTTCAAGGCGTTTCCGAAGTCCGGCATTGTAAGTCTGGATATGAGCTTCTTCGTCTGCTTCATTAAACAGGACGATTGTTTCTTTCTCATACTTCGTCAGCTTACTCATAAAGCCCCTCCATAATCGGAACAGGATAGCTGTCCGGCACATACTTGTGGTGAGCAAAGCGTTCCATTTCCACCCTCATGTTGTAGAAGAAACAGCGATACCAACGGTCACAGTCCTTGTCATTCAACTTGACTGCCAGAGCGAAAAACAGCTTCTTAGCCGCAGGGTCGGGAGCAAGTGCAGCCACAAGACGCAAGCGTTGAACGGTCGCTTCTCGATTCGGACAGCCAAAAGCATAAAGAGCTTTCTTTTCATTGATGTTCATATTCATAGTGGGTTCCTCCTTGAAAGATTAAGATTTAAGGTTAATAAAAGCAACAAGCATTTCACGAAGAACGAAACACTTGCCGCTTGAATTACGGTATTAAATTGTCGGGTTCAGACCTTGTTTTTTTAATCCTCTTTGGGATTGAGTGGATATTCATAGGCTTCTTTCATAAGTAGCAATCCTGTGGACAGTCCGCACTTAAAATGCTCGGTGCTTTCGTACTGCTGAATAATCGTCATTCGCTGATGAAGCTCCTCCACTTTGGAAAAGTCAGCTTTTGAAAACCTGTTCGCCAGTTCGTCCATAAGGTCGGCAATGGCTTTGACCTCTGCCTTGTAGCCGTCCTGTTGCGGTACAATGTTCTCCAATGGGTACATATCGCCGCCGAAAATCGCTTCCATAATCATTTAATCACCCCCTCCGCTATAATGGCAGTAAATCATTTCATGCTTGACAATTTCCTCGGCTCGGTTGCGGATAGAGTTCATAGACTGCACCCACAACATCTGATTTTCCGCTTTCATTTGCTCTGTCACGCCCTCGGCTCTTGCCATCTGCTCCATAATCAGAGAGAAGCGGTCATTTGCCTGTTCGTTCAGATCCGCAAGGACGGAATGAAGCCGACAGGACAAAACAAGCTCGTTGTAAACGGTGGGGCGGTAGTTCTGCAAATAGGCTTTGTGAAGTCTGCCCCAATGCCCGATAGGTCGCTTTTCCTCCGGCAGCTTCAAATCCGGCACATAGTAATCTCCCACAAGGACATAGTCAATGCCGTTTTCATGGATTCTCGCTTTCAGTTCGTTCATGCTGTGATAGCTCCTTTCTGTGGTTCTCGCTTCGGAAGATTGCTGACAGGGATAAATACGCCCCTTGCAATATCCTCGGCTCGAATGGCATTTTTCTTTTCGTCCATCTCGGCTTTCTTTGCCGCCTTGATTTTGTCCTCATAACGCTTCTGGGCACCGCTGGCTTTACGCTTCAAGTAGTTCTGATGAAGTTTGTCCTTGCGTTCCTCACGCTTGCGGATTTCCTCTAATTCTTCCGGTGTAAGCTCCACTTCGGCAAATGCCGGAGGGACGAAACGCCCGACAAAGTTAAAGAAGATTTCAACCTCTTGCGTAGTCTCTCGACTGCCTTTTCTGGCTCGCTCATGGACAAGGATTTTATCGACAAACTCATTGAGCATGGTATTTGTCAGCTTGTCGAAGTTCTGATACTTGTCAATCAGAGCGATAAAGCGGTCTGCGGATTTCTCATGCTTCTCATAATCTCCGACAGCCTTTTCAAGTGTTGCAATCTCGGCGGTAAGTGCCGCCTGTTCCTTTGCGTACTGTGCATCCAGAACGGCATATCTGGCATCGGGGAGCTTGCCCAATACATTGTCCTCATAAATTTTACAGAGCAAAACTTCCAGTTCTGAAACACGCTGTTTTGCCGTAGCAAGCCTTGTGCGTTGCTTCTTGACCTCGCTTGTCTGCTGACTGGACTGTGCTTCTTGTACCACTCGGACAAACTCGGCTCGCTCATGCTTTGCATACTCGGCTATGGCTCGGAGCATATCGGAGACAAGGGAAAGTACCACATCTTCATTGATACGGTGCTGTGTCTTGCAGAGCGTTCCACAAGGGACTTTTGTGTACTGTGAGCAAGTGTATTGAGAGATACGCTTGCCGTTGTTAGTGCGGTGGACATACATCTTGCCGCCGCAATCGGCACAGTAGAGCAAGCCTGTGAGGGGAGCAGCTTCGCCCCATCCATCGGGGTATCGTCTGACCTTGCTTCGGATTTTCTGTGCAAGGTCGAAAGTCTCTTGGCTGATAATGGCTTCGTGGGTATTCTCGAAAATCGTCCATTCGTCCTCCGGGACATAATGGCTTTTCTTGTCCTTAAAGTGCTTTCGGGTCTTGAAATTGACGGTATGACCGAGATATTCACGCTTGTCCAACAGATTGACGATAGTGGAAGAACCCCAACCGTACACATCCTTGAAAGTCTTGTTTTTGTTCACGCCCTCGTTATGCTGTGCAAGGTAGGCAGAGGGAATGAGTATCTTGTCCTCGGACAGCTTCTTTGCAATCTGATACGGTCCGTAGCCGTCAATCGTCATAGCAAAAATACGCTTGACAACCTCGGCGGCGTATTCATCAACAATCCATTGGTCTCTCGTCTCATTCCAGAGATAACCATAAATGACCGTCCCTGTCAGATGCTTGCCTGTCATGCCTTTGGTCTTGAAAGTGGACTTGATTTTGCGGCTTGTGTCTCTGGCGTAGTATTCGTTCATGATATTGCGAAAAGGGGTAAAATCATCGTCTCCTCTGGCACTGTCCACACCGTCATTGATGGCAATGAGACGGACACCTCTCTGGCGTAAAATCTCCATAATCTGACCGACTTTGAGATAATCACGCCCCAGACGGCTCATGTCCTTAATGCACAGATAGTCCACATTTCCGGCTTCGACTTGCCGCATCATATCAAGAAAGCCGGGTCTATCGAAACAAGTCCCGCTTATTCCATCGTCCGTAAAGTGGACACAGTTTGTAAAGCCTTGCTGTGCGGCGTATTCCTCCAATAATTTTTTCTGATTGGATATGGAATTACTCTCGCCTTGCAGTTCATCGTCACGGCTCAAACGCTCATACAGGGCGGTTATTTTCTGTTTGCTCATGGGGGTCTCCTTTCTGCTTTGTAGCCTTATATGTTTTAAGAGACTTACTCATATCGTGATGAATAAGTCTCTTAAAGCATACAACACCCGCCGCCAGCTTGAACTTGGCATATTGGCGGACAGCAAAGTGGTTCGGTTTTTTCTTTTTCAGAGCTTCAAACATCTGATCCACTGGATTCTGAAAGGTTTCATCATCCTCGCGTACTTCCATCGCATTCAGGAATTCAATCAGCGTTGCAAAGTTCTGCTCTTCCAGCGGTGCCTCATAGTGGATATAACCAATCAAAGCACAATACAGCAAGGTCTCTGCCTTCGTCCAGAATTCGTCACCGGCCTTGCCGTCCCCTTTGGTGTTGGCAATGAGGGTTGTGGTCAGCTTCAAAATATCCTTTTCGCTGTGAATATACGCGAAGGATAGTGATAGGTAACCCTTTGAAATTATCTCCGGGTTTTCCCCCACTTCACACCGGACATGCGACTTTCACCGCATCCGGCGTTCCATCAAGCATAGTTTCAGCAGTGATACACAATCACTCTTTCACATTGGCTAAGTTTGCTACTTTGCTGCCAGTAGCGGCAGTCCTGCGGTAGCACGCAGTTTGTTCACTTTGGTAATAACTTTGGCATTCAGAGAGTATTCCTTCACCAACGCCACTACAGACATCATGTCTTCCGAGCTGACTATTGCCAACCCCTGCAAAGAAAGAAGCAACAGGTTCTGGTAGCTGTCATTGCCCTTCTTACAGTCGTTTGTTTTCCTGTAACAGATACAGGTTTGAACATCCAGTTTCTTCCCGGTGATTGCACATTTACCGTCTTGCCCTGCATAGAGGGAGACCCGGTTGTCGTTGTATCTCACTGATTCGGTCGGTATCGGATGCCTCATCAGCCAGAGCATTGAATTTACGTCAACCCTGAGATTGTCGTGTATCTCTGCTCTACCTTCGGACGTATACGGATTGATTTTTCGGCTTTTCCGCATTGGAATCTTGAATTGCACGTAGGCTAATGGAACCAGTGGCGTTTCTCCAATCCATCGCATTTGCTTCGATTTTCCATACCGTTTCCTTAGATATCTGTTTTTGATTTCGCCCTGCTTCTTGATTCCGTCAATACGATGGAGAAGCTGTCCATTGATTGGACGGGCGATATCGCTGAAATTCAAGTTGACCCTTGTCGCAATGCAGTAATAGTCCTGCACTCCGATAACCTTGGCATTATAGTCCCCCACATTCAGGCTTATTTCTTCAGCCGTCTTACTGCTTTGTATTGCCTTGACACTGTCAGCCATTTCCTTGCCGATTCTGTGTATGGCTTTATCGCAGACATTTGAAGTTATCACCCATGAGTTACTTTTGCGCCGCAGTTTTATGCGAAAACCCAGAAACTCACTATCACGCTTTCTGAGATTAGTCACTTTTGACTTTTCATCAGACACTTCCAGTTTTAGCCGGTTCCATAGCCAGTCTTTGACTGCATAATAGGTTTTCTCTGCATCCTCTTTGGTTCTGCAAAATATCTTGAAATCATCCGCATAACGGACAATCCGCATCTCCTTGAGGTTGCTTTTCTTCAAGGCTGTATAGCTGTTGCACTTTTTCTCTGCGCCGTTGGGATAGTAGGTCACTTTACACGGATGTTTCATGTGCCTCACCATTTCATCCCACTGAGAGGCAATCCACCAGTCCAGTTCATTGAGGACAATGTTTGCCAGCAATGGTGAAAGGATACCACCTTGCGGCGTTCCCTTGGATGGGAGGACGGTTTCCCCATCAGGCATTTCGATTGGCGCTTTCAGCATGGCCTTGATGATCTGAATCAACTTGGTGTCCCGTATACCTAAAGTCCAGATCTGTTTCAGCAGCTTTCTGTGGTCGACGTTATCAAAGAATCCTTTAACGTCCACATCGACTACATAGTGAAGCTTGTTCCTTTGGGCGAGTCCATACGCATAGGAAATCGCATTTTCTGCGCTCCGACACGGTCTGAACCCATAAGAGTGCTCATAGAACTTTGCTTCACAGATTGGCTCCATGACCTGCAAAATACATTGCTGTACTATTCGGTCAATAATACACGGTATTCCCAGAGGCCTCATCTTTCCGTTTGGCTTTGGTATTTCTACTCTTTTTACTGCTTTTGGTTCATACCTCCTGAACTGTTTCTGGATGAGCTTTACAAACTTATCCTCTGGCATGACTGCCAATGATTCTATTGTCCGCCCATCCGTGCCTGCGGTATGACTGCCATCATTGCCTTTAATATTTCTGAATGCCAGCTTGATGTTGCTTGGGGCACTGATGATATCCATCAGATGCCCAAAGACTTCACCGCTTTTGCTGTCGGCATACAGACTGTCAAAGGTTTTCTGCATGTCATAGTATTCCGCATGGCGCAACTTGCTTTTCTTCTTAGCTTTTTGTGCCATGTACATCACCCCATTTCTATGAAACCGAGCGACAATTTCTTTTTCTTACTCGACTGCATGAATAGTGGTTGTGTACTGCTGACGTTTTGCCTGACTTGTGGCCATTCCTAACCGTCCTCTTTTTCGCAGACGATATCATCGGTTCGACCACTGCTTTTCAGCAGGAATTCATCCGCTTATTATTCTTCGCCGGATTATCCAGTAGACTTCCTGCCTTTCCTTGTTCCGATAATCCTATCTGTACATACATACCTTTAGGTGTTCCCTCTGGGCCTGACAGCTTGGACACGCCTGTAACGTGCCACGGCGTTTCGTAACAACCATTTCTACTAAACCGTACTGCCTGGGCTTTAACCCACACACCCATTTCTGAGTGTGGCACTTTTAGACCTTTACATTCGGGAGCTTCGTCAGACATCTCTGTCATTCTCACCATGGGTATCTTATAGATCCCCGGCATATAGGATGCACCGTCCACCTCTGGACAGCTTTCGTCAGCTTAACCTGTTACGGCATCTCTCTGCCGACTTTACCGGGCTTTACACAGAGTTTGGCCTCTGCATGCCGGAGTATCAGGGGAGGCGTTTCAGGGCGTTACCCCTTCATTCCACCTCTCGAATTATCAGTTCACAGAACTGATTGAAACAGCGCTGTGCGCCGCCTTTTCAGCGACGAACAAGTCGCACGATTATAATGCATCGACTTTCTGAAATTGATGGTGTTAAAGATCCGGATACTGTATCCGTTCTTC
Organism: Faecalibacterium sp. I2-3-92; assembly: GCF_023347315.1. Lineage (GTDB taxonomy): Bacteria > Bacillota > Clostridia > Oscillospirales > Ruminococcaceae > Faecalibacterium > Faecalibacterium duncaniae. Next base: position 372,809 of record NZ_CP094470.1, on the reverse strand, counting down.
AAAAGGGCTTGGCCGCAGTCGATTACGATATCGCCTTTCGGGTCAGTGACCACATAGGAACTGTGACATTGTAAAAGGTTGGGTTTAAGCCAAAACCGGGTCTTGCCGCTGCCGGAGCCGCCCACCACCAGCACGTTTTTGTTTCGGGCATTTGCCGGATTCTTCGGGCGGTTGCCCATCATCAGCCGCTCCGTCCGGGTCAGAATCACATTGTTTGCAAACACTGGATCTTCAAACGGTTCAATGTCTTTCTGCGTACCCCAACGAGCAGAGCCATACTCCATGCCATGGCGATATTTCTTGGCATTTTTGCCTTTCAGGTACACAGCAATCCGCAAACCCGCTCCGCAGCACACACCAATCAGCAAATCCATCGGATGCAGACTTGGCATCGGATTGGAAAAGGCTGCACCCAGGGCAGAAAGAAAGCCGAGGAGCTTTTCAGACATGTCTGCGCCCTCGGCAATTCTCCACGCTTCTCCCAGATTGGTACATACAAGACCGGCAATGAAGTACGGCAGGTTCAGGAGCAGCTGCTTCTTTGTCTTATTACTCATAGATCACGCTCCTGACTTTTGTGGCGAACCTTATCCGGAAGAATTGCAGCAACCAGCTCTTTGAGCTTGTTAAGCTGCTCCAGAGCACTCGGTTTTTCCTTTGTTTTCAGCTTTCGGTTGGTGAATTCCTCAAAAGCGGAAGTCAGTGCATCCGCATCCTTCGCCTTAAAGAACACCGTGTACTTGGGTGGCATTACATTTTGGTCTTTCGTAATGGCATAATCCACACCATATTTCCGTGCCACCTGTTCAAAGCCTTTCAAATCCGTTTTCTCAATGGGGATACTGCTGACTCCCTGATTCTGACCGATCAGTTCTTTGATGCTCTGCTTTCCAACCGGCAGCTGCGCTGTTTTCTGAGCCACCTTTGCCTGATGGTGCCGTTTCCACGCATTATAGCCATTCACGATGGTGCGAAAGGTCAATTTCGTGGTGCTGATTGCCAGATTGACGGTACGATTTTCAACTTCTTCCTGCATGAATCTCCGCCTCCTTCCTTACAAACTGTCCCGGTCCGGTGCAGGTTTGCTCTTTTCTTGGGGCTTTGCAGCCTTTTCCTCCATCTTCTTCACCATGTCATCCGGAACCGGAATCGCCATGATGCTGTGACCCATACGAACGAACATCTGGGGCTGATGGAACTGTTCCTCAAATTTCTGCATCTGCTCCGAAGTCAGAGAACCAAAGTCATCCTCTGTCAGCCCTACCACCAGAAAATCACCGGCATAAATGTCCTGCATATCCCCGTCTTCGGTGTAAATCGCACGGTTCAGCGGCAAGCCATTGATTTTACCGGATTCATTCAGAATAATGGCCACTTCATCCTCAAATGGATAGGTTACTTCAATATCGCCGCCGACCATTGCCTGCAAATCTTCCAGCTCCGTGCCAACGCTGATTTTCTTCGGGTAGGCGTTGGGCTGCACCAGCAGCACATCCATTGTCCTGGTCTCTGCCAATTCATGTTCTCCCACGGTCTTGAAATCCACATCGGTGAAATCGCCGGAATCCAGAACATAGTCCTGATTGTTCCACGCCTGCGTCACCATGCGTTCCGCATCTTCCTGTGAGGCAGCTTCCACGGAAACCTTTCTCTGGAGAGTCTCTGTAATCTCCACATCAAATTTCTTCATAGGCACCTCCTTAGATCAGGCGCAGTGCCGGAACCAACTCGCCGCCAATGGAAACCACCGTCAGGTTCTCGTTCACATAGTCGATGGTGCGTTCCAGCGTAAACAGATTGATGCTGCATTCGTTGCCGTTCTGGTCGATTTCCGAAACCTCCGCAGCTCCCAACAGATAGCGGGTTCTGTCAGTCTCGATCACATCGCTCTTATCATAATGGAGAAGCAGTTCCCCATCTGCCACCAGATCAGCCTCCATCTCATCGTAAACATCCTCAAAGATGTCTCGACTGCCAGCCTCGGTCAGAAGTTCGCCGCCAGCCCCCGGCAGGATCACCATCACAATGCGTTCCTTCGGGTGATCTTCACGGATTGCCTCCAGCATCACCCAGTTATGAAGCATCGCAATGGACTTCTCAAACATGGAATCATCCATCGGATTCGGCTGCGATGCACCATTCGGGCAGTTCTTGCAATCCATGCTGCACACTGCGTTGTTCTGATTCTTCTTAAAGTTCATCATCATAAAAATCTCCTTCTCATCGTTCCATATCTCGTTGTTTACTTCGCTGCCACTTTTCCAGCAGCCGGATAATCGTGTCCTGCATCTGCTTCGGCGTATAGGATTTCGGGAAATACTTCCGAAGAACCTCGTTTTTAATCGTCACATGGTCAAGCTCATCCTTTTTGATTTCATTCATCACTTCACACATGGCATCCAAGGTACAGCCGCCCTCCTGCGAGAGCTTTTTCAGCCGCTGTGCCTGCGACAGGGATGGAGATGCCTGTGCATAGTCCATTGCCTCCAGAAATTTCTTCTGTTCAGATGGTTTCAGATAAGACAGCTCTACCGCCGGATTGAAGGCGATTTTCTTCTCATCCACCATGTCCAGAATTTCAGGAATCAGATTGGTAAGGCGGATAAACCGCTGAACCTGTCGTCCGCTTTCACCTGTTTGCTCTCCGATGGTATCCGCAGCTTCTAACTTCCCGACAACTTGTCGGGAAGTTGTTTCAAGGTCGTTTCTTGTTCCCTGATGCTTCATCGCGTCCAACTTCATCTTGTAGGAAAATGCTCTCTCACTGGGAAGGATATTCTCCCGCTGCAAGTTGCTGTCCACCATAAAGATGATTGCCGCATCATCGTCCATTTCCTTGACGATGACCGGCACTGTTTCCAAGCCGGCCAGCTGTGCCGCATGAAGTCTGCGGTGTCCCGATAGAATTTCAAATCCACCTTCCGGGTCAGGCCGGACAATCAACGGGGATACCACCCCTATCTGCTTGATGCTCTCCACGGTCTGTTCCATCAGCTCATCGTCCAGCACCTTAAAGGGATGACCTTCAAAGGGATGCAGGTCAGAAAGCGGCATCTCCGTCTGCTGCTCCTTAGCCGCAACGTCGGCAGCTAAGCCACTGCGGTTTTCTGTTGTAATACTGGTTTTTGCTTTTGCCATTCAGCTTCTTAACCTCCTTCCAGCGGTGATAGATGTCATTCTTGCCTGCGAAAAACGCCTTTTTTGCCTTGCACTTCATAGATCAAGTACCTCCTTAACGACCTGCTGTTTTTCTTTTCCAATGCTTTTTCTGCGGTCTTCTCCGCTGATTCGCACCGGCGTACACATTTCCAGAATCCTGCTGTAAATCCGGGCGTATGCCACATCCTGCGGATTGCGGATTTCTGCAATCTTCAGATTGGTTGTGATAATGACCGGAAGCCCGGCCTTGTACCGTTCATCAATGACGGCATAGACCTGCTCCAACGCATATTCGGTACTGCGCTCAATCCCCAGATCATCCAGAATCAGCAAAGAATAGTTGGAAAACGAAGCGATATACCGGTATCGCTCTTCCGAATACATAGCCCCCATCTGGTTCAGGATTTTAGAGAAGTTCGTCATCAAAACCGGAATGCCCTGATCCAGCAGCGCATTGGCAATACATGCCGCCACAAAGGACTTTCCAGTTCCGACATCTCCCCATAACAAAAGGCCAAGGTTTTCAGCCTTGACCTTTTTCCACTGCTCCACATAGCGTTTTGCCATTTGGATATCCTTGTTGTCTTCTGCAACGTCAAAATTCCATTCCAGAAGATGCTTTTCCTGAATCCCAGTTGCTTTCAGCTGCCTGATTCTACGCTGCTGCTCCAGCAGCTCATCCTGGCGTTTCTTCTCCGCCATCGCTTCCTGCTGGCATCTGCAAAGGCAGGGAACAATCTTGTCTCTGCCCCAGAGCTTTACCCTGCACTGCACCGGCGTATGGCAGTTTCTGCAATACAACAGTCCGTCATCGCCCTGGTATTCCAGCTCTCCGGGTTCTTTCGGCGTAAAGAGCGAATCCAACGCCGCATTCAAAACTTCAGGCACCATGTCGCTCATAGGCTGTCTCCTTCCTCAAATGTGTAGTCTGCCGGGTTATACTTCGGCTTTTCTCTCTTTGCCCAGCTCCGGATTGTTGCAAGGTGGTTTTTGTAGCTCCTGCCGGTGGAGGCCATATACTCAGAGAGCCGTTCCACTCGCATCTGATAATCTCCTGGGAACTCCTGCCGGAGCTTGCCGTATTCCGTGTCAGAAAGAAGGACATTTTCGTATGAGCCATACCGGTGTTGGATTTCCTTCTTCTCTCTTTTATTGATTGTTTCAGTACTTGTTCTATTAGTACTTAATTGCGCGGGATTTTCCGTAACCGGTGTGTCCGTATCCGGATTTACCGCATACGGCTTTTCCGTACACGGTGATTCCGAACACGGCTTTTTCCTTGGCATCTCATAAATCACATACTCAGCTCTGCCCATCCGACCGTTACTCTCACGCTGCTGGTTCCTTTCCAGATACCCAAGACGCTCCAGCTCCTTCAGAGCCGTAAGCACTCCATCTACGCCATCCGGCGTAATCGAAGATAACCCCCGTACCGAATAGTTCCATGTGTCTGGCAAACTGAGCAGCATGGAGAGAAGTCCTTTTCCTTTCAGGCTGAGACCCTGATCCCGCAGGTGGTAATTGCACATCGTTGTGTAATTGCTGTTTTTCTCAACCCTGAATACCGGCATGGTGCTCACCATCCTTTTTCGCAGGCTCCGTTTTTTTCTTCGGACATTTGCGCGAACGATCTTCGCTGTCCTCCCGTCGATGGTATTTGCCGGTATCCTGCATCATGCGTTCAAACGCCTGAAGGCGTCCCTCTGTAAAAAGCGTCATTCGATCACACCCCATTTCTTAAACAACTTGAAGAGATGATTCTTTCCCTTGCAGGTCACTCTCGTCTGCTGCACCAGTTTTCCGCTTCTGCCGTAGCAATCCCGGACAATAAAATAGCCCCTTGCAGATTTGTCTGCAAAAGGCATCAGCCAGCCGCTTGGACTGCGGTACAGATAGCGGTGATCCAGTAAGAGAGCTACTGCCGTCTTCTCTGGGATTCCGATTTCCTTACAGAAATTCCGGATGCAGGTGCAATCTTCCGAATTTACAAAGGTGTCGAAGTAGTCTGCCTTGGGCTGTGCCGCATCCAGCTGTTTGCGGATACCCTCAAGCTGCTCTCTCTCGGCTACAAGCTCCTGTGCCAGTGTGTAGATGACCTCCGGATGCTGAATCACCTGATCCAAAATGGAATCGCTCATATACACACCATGCTTGCGAATGGAAGGAAGAACTTCATCAAACACCCAGTGTTCAAATCGTTCTGCCGATGGCAGCTTGCTGTGAACGATCAGCCGGTAAACATCGCCTTCTGTGATAAAGGAGATTTCAACGACCTGCTCTCCAGCATCTCCATACTGATTCACCTTCTGAACGACCCCCTCGCGTTTCGTTAGGGGGCCTCTGCAATGGCGTTTCACTGCGGCGTAGGGATTCACATACCCCAACGCTTTCGCCACATCGCTTGCACAGAAGAAGGTCTTGCCCGCCTCTTGCAACACGCGGATCGAACCAAACTCCTGGTTCTCAAACACCTCCATCATCTGCCTTGACTGTCCGCCATGACTGCCCACATCGGTGTCATGGGTCTTCTGATTGAAATCCGTCATACCTGTTACCTCCTGCTCAAATTTGTCTCGCCGGATTTCGGGCGAAAAAAATAGAGCCTCGACCCATTCTCGTTTTCAAAGAATGAGCCAAGGCTCTATGTAACAGGATACCTGATATTAAATTTTTGCAGAATTCGTCAGAACTCGCCAAACGAACCTGACACTGTTTTTCATTCCGTTTCAGCCGGATTTTTGCCGAAAATCTGTCAAGGATATGGGGCTAATTTCCCCTCCAAAATGGCCTTCTGTAAACCCATTTTCCCACCCATTAGGCTCAAAAATAGGCCGTAAACCCATGGTAAACCCATCAAAATGGGTTAATTTGAAGTCAAATTTCCTCAAATTTCACCATCGGAATCAGGCGATTTCAGGCATAGAAAAAGCCCGGAAAATGGCGTATTTCCGGGCTTTTTTAGCATTATTAAGCTGTAGATTATCGCTTGCTGAACTGAGGTGCGCGACGAGCGGCTTTGAGGCCGTACTTCTTACGCTCCTTCATACGAGGATCGCGGGTCAGGAAGCCAGCCTTCTTCAGAACAGAACGATTCTCATCGCTCTGCTGCAGCAGGGCGCGGGACAGGCCGTGGCGGATAGCGCCAGCCTGGCCGGAAACACCGCCGCCGGAAACGCGGACGACGACATCGTACTTGCCCTCCAGGCCCAGCAGGACCAGCGGAGAACGGACAATCAGCTTCAGGGTCTCCAGACCGAAGTAGTTGTCGATATCACGATCGTTGATGGTGATCTTGCCGGTGCCGGTGTAAACGCGAACGCGGGCAACGGAATCCTTACGACGACCAGTGCCGTAGAAATAAGGTTTGGTTTCGTACATGTTCGATTGCCTCCTTCTTAGAACTCGATCTTCTCGGGCTTCTGAGCTGCGTGAGCGTGCTCGGCACCCTGGTAGCAGTGCAGACGGGTCAGAGCCTTAGCACCGATGGTGTTGGAAGGGATCATGCCCTTGATAGCGTAGGTCATAGCCAGGTCGCTGTTCTCAGCCATCAGCTTGCTGTACTGGACCTTCTTCAGGCCGCCAATGTACTTGCTGTGGGTGATGTGGAACTTCTGCTCAGCCTTCTTGCCGGTCAGAACTGCCTTGTCGCAGTTGACGACAACGACGTAATCGCCGCAATCGACATTGGGGGTGTAGTTGACCTTCTGCTTGCCGCGCAGCAGAACAGCGGCCTCAGCAGCGACGTGACCCAGGCTCTTGCCGGTTGCGTCGAGCAGATACCACTTGCGCTCGACTTCAGCGGGCTTTACGAGAGTAGTGCTCATATCTATTTCCTCCTGATAAGTGTTTGGTACGATTCAGGCGCCTTTGGGGCGCGAGTGTCAGTATACAACACAAAAAAGCGCCTGTCAACATCTTTTTGCGATTTTTTCAGTGGAAATTTTTATATCTCTCAAAATCTATTGAATCCTCTCGAAATCTCGTGTTTTCTAAAATCGTATTTTCAAAAATTTTTTCAGCCTCCGGGGGGCAAATTTGTCCCGGCGGCGCTACAATTTTGCCGCCGAGTGTGTTATACTATATAAGATATTGTAAAAAGGAGATTTTTCCCATGCCGAAAGACATTCACACGCAGGATTCCTCCCAGCAGCGGGCCTCCAGGCTGCTGCTCGCCATGGGCGTGATCGTGCTTTTGGGTGCGCTGGCCTACTTTGGGCTGACGCTGGCCGTCAACCGCCGCACTCCCGCCAACCCCGACACCCACTTTGATGCGGAGAATGGCATCTCGGTGGATTACGAAAGTGCCGTCTGGCCCGTCTGTCAGATGACCGAGGATGCTGCGCTGGGTCATGCGCTGCAGCTGGCTTCCGGTGAGGACAGCGCCAACGCCAACTATCAGGTAGTGCTGTTCCAGCGGGGGGACCAAGCCACTTACGAAGATTTCATCGGCCAGTCGGAAGCCGACCTGAAAGCAGCCTACGGTGTCATCAGCCCCCGCAAGGTCAAGCTGCAGGTGGAGGGTGCCACTGTCACTGCCGTGCGCTGTGATATCCAGGCCTACTACGCCGTGCTGGCCACCATTGAATACGACAGCGGCGATGTGGTCTATGTCTCCGGCCTGACCAAGCTGGCCTCCATCAGCGATATCGTCAATCTGGTGGAAAGCGTGAGCCTGACATGAGCGATCTACACGCCATGCAGCGGCTCTGCGGCCTGATGCGTAAGGCCGTGCAGGATTACGAGATGATCTCCCCCGGTGATAAGATCATGGTGGGCGTTTCGGGCGGCAAGGACAGCGTGGCTCTGACCATCGGGTTGGCCCAGCTGCGCCGGTACCTCGGCTTTGATTATGAGGTCGTGGCCGTCACCCTTGACCCGCAGTTTGACCACCAGGCTGTGGATTACAGCCCGCTGGCGGCGCTGTTCGCCCGGTATGGGGTCCCCTACGAGGTGCGCCGCACCGAGATCGGCCCCATCGTGTTTGAATACCGAAAGGAAAAGAACCCCTGTTCCCTCTGCGCCAGGCTGCGCCGGGGCGCGCTGCACACGGCGGCGCAGGAGCTGGGCTGCAATAAAGTGGCACTGGGCCACCACCTCGATGATGCTGTCGAGACCTTTTACATGAATCTCTGGCGGGAGGGCCGCATTGGCTGCTTCTCCCCGGTCACCCAGCTGGACCGCCGGGGTCTGACCCTGATCCGCCCCATGCTGCTGGCCACCGAACACGAGGTGCGCTGTGCGGTAAAGGAGGAGGACTTTCCCATCGTCAAGAGCCGCTGTCCCGCCGACGGCGTGACCGTGCGGGAGCAGACCAAGGATTTTGTCCGGGAGCGCTGCCGCACCGACCACGCCTTCCGGCAGAAAACGCTCCATGCCCTGCAGGAGAGCGGCATCGACGGCTGGCGGCCGGTCCATACAGGACGCACATCCAATCCATCCCCAAAGGAGGGAATGCATCATGCAGATGCAGAACTTTGAAAAACACGTCTGGGCTGAGATCGATCTCGATGCCCTGCGGGCCAACTTCCGCACCGTAAAGCAGCGGGCAGGCAGCCTGCCCCTGTGTGCCGTGGTCAAGGCCGACAGCTACGGCCACGGTGCCGTCCAGTGCGCCCGGGTCTTTGCGCAGGAGGGCGCTTCCTGGCTGGCTGTCAGCTGCCTGGCTGAGGCCCTGCAGCTGCGCAGGAGCGGCCAGACCCTGCCCATCCTCATTCTGGGCCATGTGCAGCCCACATACGCTGCTGCCCTCATCCGGGACGATATCACCGCGGCCTGCTATTCCCTGCCCCAGGCCAAAGCCCTGAGCGAGGCCGCACAAGCCGCCGGGGGCCGGGTCAAAGTGCATCTGGCTGTGGATACCGGCATGGGCCGCATCGGCTTTGCTCTGCGCACCGATTTTGATGCCGCCATTGCCGAGGCCATTGCCGCCTGCACCCTGCCCGGCCTGGAAATGACCGGCCTGTTCCAGCACTTCTCGGTGGCCGATGACACCGCCGAGGAAAACATTGCCTACACCGCCGAGCAGCACCGGCTCTTTGTGCAGGCCTGCAGCGCCCTGACGGCAGCCGGGCACGAGCCCGGCATCGTCCACTGCGACAACTCGGCCGGTGTGATGCTCCACCCGGACTGGCCCGAGGGCCTGCCCCGGGCACACTGCATGGCCCGCCCCGGCATCATCCTGTACGGCTTTGACCCCAGCGATGAAGTCCGCTTCGGGCTGTTCCGCCCGGTGATGAAGCTCAAGACCGTGGTCAGCATGGTCAAGGTGCTGCAGCCGGGCCAGTCCACCAGCTATGGCCGCCGGTTTACAGCAGAGTGGCCCACGCCGGTGGCTACCCTCTGCACCGGCTACGCCGATGGCTACCCCCGCCAGCTCAGCTGCGGCAAAGGCATCGTGGAGATCCACGGCACGCCCTGCCCGGTGCTGGGCCGGGTCTGTATGGATCAGATGATGGTGGATGTCTCTGCTGTGCCGGACACGGTGCAGGAGGGGGACGAAGCCATCCTGTGGGGCGGCACTGTCAGCGACAGTGCGGAGGACATTGCCCGCAAGACCGATACCATCACCTACGAGGTGCTCTGCGGCGTTTCCCGCCGGGTGCCCCGTGTTTATCTGGAACACGGCACGACCGCTGCCGTGGAGGACTGGATCCTGAACGACTAATACACTCTCCCGGAGGAATTACATGGCAAGAGACAACATCCGAAATTTCTGCATCATTGCACACATCGACCACGGCAAGTCCACCCTGTCGGACCGCATTCTGGAGCTGACCAAGAGCGTGGACGAGCGCATCATGGAGGATCAGATCCTCGATAACATGGACATCGAGCGGGAGCGCGGCATCACCATCAAAGCCCGCGCCGTTACCCTGAACTACACTGCCAAGGACGGCAAGACCTACGAGTTCAACCTCATCGACACCCCGGGCCATGTGGACTTTGCCTACGAGGTCAGCCGCAGTCTGGCCGCCTGTGAGGGTGCCATTCTGGTGGTGGATGCCACCCAAGGTGTGGAGGCCCAGACGCTGGCCAACACCTACATGGCGCTGGAGCATGATCTGGAGCTGGTGCCCATCCTGAACAAGATCGACCTGCCCAGCGCCCACCCGGACGAAGTGGCCCAGGAGGTGGAGGATGTGATCGGCCTGCCCTGCATGGATGCGCCCCGCGTCTCCGCCAAAACCGGCCTGAATGTCGATCAGGTGCTGGAGCGGGTGGTCAGCGATATTCCCGCCCCCACCGGCGACCCGGATGCTCCCCTCAAGGCCCTGATCTTTGACAGCATCTACGACAGCTACAAAGGCGTTATCGTCTACATCCGCGTGTTCGAGGGCACCGTCAAGCCCGGCGACACCATCAAAATGATGGCCACCGGGGCCGAGTTCACGCTGGTGGAAGTAGGCCACATGGGTGCCACCAGCCTGACCCCCTGCAGCCAGCTGCAGGCCGGCGAGGTCGGCTACCTGACCGCCAGCATCAAGACCGTGCAGGACACCCGCGTGGGCGATACCGTTACACTGGCAGACCGCCCCACCTCCGAGGCCCTGCCCGGCTACCGTCAGGTCAAGCCCATGGTGTTCTGCGGCATCTACCCCGCCGACGGTGCCAAGTACCCCGACCTGAAAGACGCGCTGGAAAAGCTGCAGCTGAACGACGCATCCCTGACCTTTGAGCTTGAGACCAGTGCCGCGCTTGGCTTTGGCTTCCGCTGCGGCTTCCTGGGCCTGCTCCACATGGAGATCATCACCGAGCGTCTCGAGCGGGAGTTTGACCTGGACATCATCACCACGACCCCCAGCGTCCGCTACCGCCTGACCATGACGGACGGCACTGTGGCGATGATCGACAACCCGTCCAGCTACCCGGACCCCTCCAACATTGTCAAGCAGGAGGAGCCCTTTGTGGATGTCCACCTCTACACCCCCAACGATTACGTGGGTGCCCTGATGGATCTGTGCCAGCAGAAGCGCGGCGTGCTCATCGACATGAAGTATCTGGACGATGTCCGCGTGGACCTGCACTACGCCCTGCCTCTGGGCGAGATCGTCTACGACTTCTTCGATGCCATCAAGAGCCGCAGCCGCGGTTACGCCAGCTACGACTACGAGTTCAAGGAGTACCGCGAGAGCGATCTGGTCAAGCTGGACTTCCTGCTGAACGGCGACCCCGTGGACGCACTCTCCATGATCGTGTTCCGGGACAACGCCTACGCCAAGGGCCGCCGCATCTGCGAAAAGCTGCGGGACAACATTCCCCGCACCCTGTTCGAGATCCCGGTGCAGGCCGCTATCGGCGGCAAGATCATCGCCCGCGAGACCGTCAAGGCCATGCGCAAGGACGTGCTGGCCAAGTGCTACGGCGGCGATATCTCCCGCAAGAAGAAGCTGCTGGAAAAGCAGAAGGAGGGCAAGAAGAAGATGCGCCAGCTCGGCAGCGTCTCCCTGCCCAGTGAGGCCTTTACCGCCGTGCTGAAACTGGACAGCACGGATGACTAAGGGGTTTGCTACTTGCATTTTCAGCAGGATTATGATAATTTAGAATCAGAAACAGCCGCACACCTTATAAAGAGAGGTATCCTGCCATGAGGGACCAGTATCAGCATTATCTCGAGCTCCTGAAAGGACTGCGGCTGATGGACGATGATTTCTTTTCAGAAGCATTGGATGAAAAAATCGAGCCTGTGGAATATATCCTGCGCACGATTCTTGAGCGCAACGACATCAAGGTTCAGTGCACCGAGGCTCAGGTGGAATACAAAAGCGCAACCAAGCGCTCCATCAAATTGGACATCCGGGCTGTAGATACCGAGGGCCGCGTACTGGACATCGAGGTCCAGCGGGCAGACAAGGGTGCCAGCGTCCGCCGGGCGCGCTTCCACAGCAGTGTCATCGACCGGACGTTACTGGAAAAAGGTGAAGATTTTGACGCATTGGTGGACACCTATGTCATCTTCATCACTGAGCATGACAAATATGGTGCAGGCCTGCCGTTATATCATGTAGAGAGAACAGTCACAGAGCTGCAGCACACCACGTTCGGTGATGGAGCTCATATCATTTATGTGAATGGCGCATTCCGTGATTTGGAGCATCCCGTTGGGCGTTTGATGCATGACATGAACTGTACCGACCCGAACAAAATGTTGAACCCGCTTCTTGCCAAAGAGGTACGCTATCTGAAAGAAACCGAAGGAGGGAGATCACAGATGTGCAGAGCATTTGAAGAGGTTGCGCGAGAATCCGCAAGAGATGCCGAGTATCAAAAGGCTGTACGGACAGCAAAGAAGATGCTGGCTTTGGGGCAGCTGGATCTGGAAACGATTGCTGAGTGTACAGAGCTTTCTCTCGACGAAGTAAAAGCGCTTGCAGATAAGAAACCTGCCTGACAGCGATACAAACAAACGTCCCCCTGCTCCGTTCAAACTGCAAACGGCGCAGGGGGACGTTTCATATCCCGATATGTTCAGTCCAGGCCCTTGAACCAGTTCAGGCTGTCCTTGATGCCGTGCATGGAGTCCTGAATGATCCGGCCATAGATGTAGATGCTGTATGCCGCCGCAACGACCTGCACAAAGGCCTTGCCGCACTCGATGCCAAAGGCCAGATAGGGCTTTGCCTTCTGCCAGTAGGGGCGGATCTGATCCTTCAGCTCTCCTACCCAGGCAGGAGCGCCGCCGGAAACCTGCTCCAGCTCCTCAGCGGGAATGACGGTGCACTGCGCCGGAAATTTTAAGTTCTGCTGCATGTCCGCTCCTCTCAAAGTGCCAGGCTTGCCAGCAGCACCAGAACGACGCTTCCGGCCGCCAGCCCCATCGTTGTAAGAAGGGTGTCCGGGTCTACCTCTTTTTCCTCCACCACTTCCGCGCTGCCGCCGTTGGCAGACCAATGGGCATAGACGGTGGTATCCGCACCAAACGCCGTATCGTTGGCTTTGACCTGCACATCAATGGGAAAACCGGTGACATCATCTGTGCCAGAGGTGTACCAGCCATCGAAGGTATAGCCCTCCATGCTGGCACCGGGCAGGCTGCCCAGTTTGCCCTCGTCATTGGTGCGCTCCGCGGCAGAGGTACAGATACCGCCGTTGGCATCAAAATAGACGATGACCTTTGCCGCAAAAGCGGTGGGGGTACACAGGCAGACCGCCAGCACACAGGCCAGCCCCGCCAGCATCCGTTTGAACTTCTTCATCCTGCGCTCTCTTTCCGGCTCAGCGTCAGACGTTGTAGCCCTGTGCCTTGATGACATCCACCACCTGAGAAACATACTTCTGGCAGGTGTCGTGGTCGGGGGCCTCCACCATCACGCGGACCACCGGCTCGGTGCCGGACTCCCGGACAAGGATGCGGCCGGTATCGCCCAGTACCTCGGCCACCGCCTTGACAGCGGCCTGCACAGCAGCATCGTCCTGCGCGGCCTTCTTATCGGTCACACGGACATTCTCCAGCACCTGCGGGTAGATCTTCAGCGGGGCGGCCAGCGCACTCAGGGGCTTCTTCTTGGCCAGCATGACCTCCATCATCTTCAGGCTGGTCAGGATGCCGTCACCGGTGCTGGCGTACTTGGAGAAGATGATGTGGCCGCTCTGCTCACCGCCGATGCGGCAGCCGTTCTTTGCCATATACTCGTAGACATACTTGTCGCCCACGGCAGTCTTGGCGTAGCCGATGCCCTGCTCGTCAAAGGCCTTGTACAGGCCAAAGTTGGACATGACTGTGGTGACAACGGTGTTGGTCAGCAGCTTGCCGCGCTCCTTCATGTAGCAGCCGTAGATGTACAGGATGTGGTCACCGGTGATCACATTGCCCTTTTCGTCCACGCAGAGGCAACGGTCTGCATCGCCGTCATAGGCAAAGCCCACGTCCAGACCCTTTTCCACCACGAACTTCTGCAGACCCTCGATGTGGGTGGAGCCTGCGTTCAGGTTGATGTTCAGGCCGTTGGGCTGGTTATTGATGACATAGGTGTCTGCACCCAGCGCATCGAACACGCTCTTGGCAATGTTCCAGCTGGCACCGTTGGCGCAGTCCAGACCCACCTTGATGCCCTTGAAGGAGTAGATGCCCAGGCTGATGAGGTAGCCCATGTAGCGGTTGCGGCCCGCCACATAGTCCACGGTGCAGCCGATGTGCTCCCGGTGGGCAAAGGGCAGCTCCGGCCAGTCCTGATCAAAGACATGGAGCTTGCCGTCGATGTAGTCCTCCACCAGCAGCAGGGTCTCCTCGGGCATCTTTTCGCCGTAGCAGTCGATCAGCTTGATGCCGTTGTCGTAGAACGGGTTATGGCTGGCGGAGATCATAATGCCGCAGTCAAAATCATCCACGCGGGCAATGTAGGCCACGCTGGGGGTGGTGGTGACGTGGAGCAGGTAGGCATCCGCACCGGAAGCGGTCAGGCCCGCCACCAGGCTGTACTCGAACATGTAGGAGCTGCGGCGGGTATCCTTGCCGATGACGATGCGGGCAGGCTCGTTGTTGCCGCTGCGCTCCCGCAGTGCATTATAATACCAGCCCAGAAAACGGCCCACCTTGTAGGCGTGGTCGGCGGTCAGGTTCACACCGGCCTCGCCACGGAAGCCGTCGGTGCCAAAATATTTTCCCATAGTCCTCTTCTCCTTCTATTGCAACGTTACGGTTTCTCTTATCCCTGAGAGCGCTCTCTCCTTGCTCTCACTCTTTATAATAGCATAAAACCGGAAAAGAATCCATTGGTTTGGGCATTCTGTGCAGCCCATCCCTGGAACAACAGCTCTTTTTTCAGCCTTTACTGCATCTTTAGGAAAAGTATGGTATACTTTTCATCTGGAGTAGAATAGATATGGAGGGATCCCCATGAAGCAGAAGACCCGCTGGCACGACGCGCTGGTCCTAGCCGCTGTGCTGTGCGCCGCCTTTCTCATCGTGACCGGCACACAGCAGATCACCGGCCGGATCGATGGCGTTGCATCGATGGTGTTTGTTCTGGCAGTTTTTTTGATCTCGATCTATACAGATGGCTATGCGTGGGGCGTGGTGGCTTCCCTGATCGGCGTGCTGGCCGTGAATTTTGCGTTCCGCTCCCCTTACTTTGCCTTCAACTTCACCCTGCCGGAAAACCTGTTCTCGGGCATGGCGATGCTGGTGGTGTCCATTATGACCAGCACCCTGACCACCCGCATCAAAAAGCAGGAACAGCTGCGGATGGAGAGCGAGACCGAAAAGATGCGGGCCACCCTGCTGCGGGCCGTCTCCCACGATCTGCGCACGCCCCTTACTTCCATTTACGGGGCCTGTTCCACGGTCATTGAAAATTATGACAGCCTGGAAAAAGAGCAAAAATTAAAACTTCTTGGCGAAGCCTGTTCCGATGCCCAGTGGCTGAACCGGATGGTGGAGAACCTGCTGTCCGTCACCCGCTTTGATGGCGGGCAGGTGGCCGTGCAAAAGACCCCCACCGTGCTGGACGAGCTGATCGACACCGTGCTGGTACGGTTCCAGAAGCGCTACCCCAAGGTGCCCGTTACCACCTACCTGCCCGACAGCTTCATCGTGATCCCCATGGACTCGATGCTGATCTCGCAGGTGCTGACGAACCTTTTGGAAAATGCCGCCGTCCACGCCGAGGGGATGACCCAGCTGACCCTGCGGGTGTTCACGCTGGGCAGCCGGGCGGTGTTTGAGGTATCGGACAACGGCTGCGGCATTCCGAAGGAGCGCCTGCGCACCCTGTTCACCGGTGTGCTGCCCGCCGATGCCGCGGCCGACAGCGGCAAGCACGGCATGGGCATCGGCCTTTCGGTCTGTGCCGCCATCGTCAAGGCGCACGGCGGCGAGATCCAGGCCGAGAGCAAGGTGGGCGAGGGCACCAGCATCCGCTTCTGGCTGGAGACCGAATCGATCGAGACGGAGGAAAACGAAGATGAGCAATAACAAATTCAAGGTTCTGGTCGTGGAAGATGAAGCCAACATCTGCAGCTTTATTGAGACGCTGCTGGAGACCAACGGCTATCAGGCCCTTGTTGCCAACACCTGCGCCATGGGCCAGACCCTGTTCACCTCCCACAATCCGGATCTCATCATCCTGGATCTGGGCCTGCCTGACCGGGACGGACTGGAGCTCATCCGTTTTGTGCGGCTGAAGTTCCTGACCCCCATCGTCGTGCTCTCGGCCCGCACCACCGAGCAGGACAAGATCGAAGCGCTGGATCTGGGAGCCAACGATTACATCACCAAACCCTTTGGCACCGGCGAGCTGCTGGCCCGGGTGCGCGCCGCCCTGCGCACCAACCGCTTCGGCGTGCTGGGCGGAATGCCCGGCGGCGTGTTCCGGGCACAGGGGCTTGAGATCAACTATGAGCGCCGCAAGGTCTTTGTGGACGGTGCCGAGATCAAGCTGACCCAGACCGAATACAACATCGTGGCCTTCCTCTCGGAACATGCAGGCCGGGTGATGACCTATGCCGCCATCGTGCGGGCCATCTGGGGCGATACCGACTGCGGCAGCACCAAAAAGCTGCAGGTCAACATGGCAAACATCCGCAAAAAGCTGGGCAGCGTGCCCGGCCGCAACACCTATATTCTGAACGAACTGGGCGTGGGATACCGGATGATCGACGAGGACACCGATACCAGGCCCGAAAGCTGAGGACTGCGTATGCTTCCTGCACTGATCATTTTTCTGCTGACCTATCTTCTGATGCTGGCCCTGCCGCAGTACCGGCCTTTTGCCGCGCTGGGCGGGGCCGCTCTGTTTCTGGCTCTGGGCGCGGCGGGCCTGTGGGACTTTACCCTGATGGATGCCGCCCGGGCTGTGGACTTCAATGTCCTGCTGATGATGGCGGGCACCATGGGCACGGTCTCCCTCTTCATTGAGAGCAGGATGCCTGCCCGGCTGGCCGAGCTGCTCATCGTGCGGGTGCCCAACGTGAAATGGGCCGTGTGTATGCTGGCCCTTTTTGCCGGGGTCATCAGCGCCTTTGTGGACAATGTTGCCACGGTGCTCATGGTGGCCCCGGTGGGCCTTGCCATTGCCCGCAAGCTCAGGATCTCCCCCGTGCCCGTCCTCATCTCCATTGCGGTCTCCTCCAACCTGCAGGGAGCCGCCACCCTTGTGGGCGACACCACCAGCATCCTGCTGGGCGGCTTTGCGGGGATGAACTTCTTCCATTTCTTCTGGATGGAGGGCAGGCCCGGCATCTTCTTCGGGGTGGAGCTGGGGGCGCTGGCCTCTCTGGGCGTGCTGCTGTTCACCTTCCGGCACGAGACCCAGCCCATCTCGGCCACGGTGGAGACAGAGGTCACCGACACCGTTCCCTCCGCCCTGATGCTGCTGACGGTGGGCCTGCTCATCGCGGCATCCTTCCTGCCCCAGCCTGCGGGCGGTCTGCCGCTGGCGCTCTATGGCCTGCGCAGTGGTCTGATCTGTGCAGGGGTCTGCCTGTTCGGCATCCTGCGCGCCTGCCTGCGCCGCCGCTCGTTCGCGCCGTTCCGGCTGGCCGCCCGGGAGCTGGACTGTGACACCCTGCTGCTGTTGTTCGGGCTGTTCATCCTGATCGAGGGCATCCGCAAGGCCGGGGTCATTGATGCCGCCGCCCAGCTGTTCTACACCCTCTCCGGTGATGACCCCTTCCGGCTCTATACCCTGCTGGTGTTCGTCTCGGTGGGCCTTTCTGCCTTCATCGACAACATCCCCTATGTGGCCACCATGCTGCCGGTGGTGCAGGGCATTGCCGGGCTGATGAACGGCGGTGCAGGCTTCCCGCCCGAGCTGTTTTATTTCGGCCTGCTCACGGGCGCAACTCTGGGCGGCAACCTGACCCCCATTGGCGCTTCGGCCAACATTGCAGCCATCGGCATCCTGCGCAAGCAGGGTGAGCAGGTGCGCACTCGTGATTTCCTGCGCATCGGCATCCCGTTCACGCTGGCAGCCGTCCTGACAGGCTATGCGTATCTCTGGCTGGTGTGGGGCGCATAAGCGCTGCCGTGCCAAAGTAGAAGCAAAAAACGCGCTGTGTCCAACGACACAGCGCGTTTTTCTCATTTATTCCAACCCGATCTGCTGGGCGTATTCTTCCAGCAGCTCCCGCTCCAGGAAGGGGGTTTTCACGCCCTCACGGTCGCGGTAGGTCTCGTGGCCCTTGCCGATGACGGCGATCAGGTCGCCCTCCTGGGCGTGATCCACGGCGTAGTGGAGCGCGTCCAGACGGTCGGGGATCTCCACAAACTTGGCATCGGGGTTGCCCTTGTTCATGCCCACCCGGATATCGGCGAGGATGTCCTCGATCTTCTCAAAGCGGTTGTTGTCCTCGGTCAGGATGGAGAAATCCGCCATTTTGGCGCAGGTCTCGCCCATGCCGTAGCGGCGCAGCTTGGAGCGGTTGCCGCCGCAGCCGAACACCACCACCAGCCGGTGGGGGTGATAGGCCCGCAGGGTGGTGAGCAGGCTCTCGGTGGAGACCTCGTTGTGGGCGTAATCCAGCAGGATGGTGAACTTTTTGCTGATGGGCACCAGCTCCACGCGGCCCTTGACCACGCACTTGCCCAGACCCTCGTGGATGGCGGTATCGGGCAGGCCAAGCACCTTGCCCACAGCCAGGGCGGCCAGCGCGTTGTAGACGCTGAACTCGCCGGGCATGTTCACCCTGACATCCATATTGTCTCTGCCAGAGACGTGGAACGCCACGCCCAGAAAATCGTGGGTGCGCAGCAGCTCACAACCCTCGGCGCGGTAGTCGGCCTTTTCACTGCGGCCATAGGTCACCAGCTTGCAGGTGTGGCCTTCCAGCAGGGCTTCGGTGTTCTCATCATCGATGTTCACCACGCCCACATCACACCGCCGGAAGAGCTGCCCCTTCCAGCTGCGGTACTCCTCAAAGGTCTTGTGCTCACCGGGGCCGATGTGGTCGGGGGAAAGGTTGGTGAACACGCCGATATCATAGTGCACCCCCGCCACACGGTCCATCATCAGGCCCTGGCTGGACACCTCCATCAGGGCCACATCGCAGCCTGCGTCCAGAAACTGGCGGAAGGTCTTTTGCAGCTCGTAGCTCTCAGGGGTGGTGTTGGCGGTCTCCTGATGACGGCCCATGAAATAGATGCCGTTGGTGCCGATCATGCCGACCTTTTTCCCGGCAGCTTCCAGCACGCTCTTGATCATGTGGGTGGTGGTGGTCTTGCCCTTGGTACCGGTCACGCCGATCATGGTCATCTGGCGGGAGGGGTTGCCAAAGAGGTTGCCGCTCATCAGCGCCATGGCATAGCGGCTGCTCTCCACCTTGACCACGGTCACACCGGGCATGGCAGAAAGGTCGATATCATGCTGGATGACCAGCACGCTCACGCCCTTGGCGGCGCAGTCCGCGGCAAACTCGTGGCTGTCACGCTGGGTGCCCACGATGCAGACAAAGGCAAGGCCCGGGGCCGCCTTCCGGCTGTCGTAGATGATGTCCTGCACTTCGGTATCCAGGCTGCCCTGCACCAGCGTAAAGGGCACGCCTTCCAGTAATTGTTCCAGCTTCATAACATTACACGCTCCTCATTGGGTCGTTTGGGTTTGGTTTGCATCGCCCGCCGCCGGGGTCGTTCCTTCGGCGGGGGTCGGCTGTGCCGTCGGTCCGGCCTCCGGGCCTGCCGGGGCTGCGGCGGTATCCGTTGGTGTTTCGGCAGCGGCATCTGCAGCGGCTTCGCCCTCTGCCGGGGCAGTGCCGTCTGTGGCAGTGCCGTCTGTGGCAGTGCCGTCTGTGGCAGTGCCGTCTGTGGCAGTGCCGTCTGTGGCAGTGCCGTCTGTGGCAGTGCCGTCTGTGGCAGTGCCGTCTGTGGCAGTGCCGTCTGTGGCAGTGCCGTCTGTGGCAGTGCCGTCTGTGGCAGTGCCGTCTGCCGTTTCACCGGTCACACCTTCTTCGGCGGGTGTTTCCTCCACCGGTTCAGGCACGATGTAGCCGGAGGGCAGCTCCGGCTCACCCTGTGCAAAGGTGAACTTGCGGGTGCTGGACATGCTGATATGGGTGAAGTCCAGCTTTCCGGTGTCGGTCGCGGCACAGCCCTTGCCGTCCTCATTCAGCAGGACGTGCTTTGCCAGCTTAAGCTTATATTCCAGCTCGTTCAGGGTGCCCAGCCAGACGCTGATTCGGTCCTGATAGAGGAAGGCCATCTCGTCCACGTCCGCAAACTCGATGCGGGTCACGTCGGCGCTCATGCCTGCGGCATCCAGCGCGGCCAGCAGGGTGTTCAGGCTTTCCAGCCGCTGGTCCGCCTCCTCCTCAACAGTGCCGGAGGCGCTGCTGTCGGCGGCGCTGTCCGGGGTGCTGTCGGCCTTGGGCTCCGCCGCAAAGGTCAGCTGTTCGCCGGGTTCGGCAGAGACCGGTTCGCCGCCGTACAGAGTGGGCAGACCGGCAGGCTGGGCAGAATCCTTCTCCAGGATCTTCAGGCCGCCCGAGAGGGTCAGCCAGCCGGAGGAGGTCTGCATGGCCCAGGCAGGCTGGGCTTCTGTTACCCGCACCACCACGGTGCCGGGGTAATTCCGCTCCACCCGGATATCCTCCAGCATGGGGAACACTTTTTCCAGCGCGGCGGCCTTGCTGCCGGGGTCAAAACTGAAGATATTCTCTTCCAGATGGACATCCAGCGCCTGCAGGATCTGGTCGCTGGTATAGCCGCCGGCCTCCTGCACCACACCGTCCGCTGTCTGCACCTGAATGGAACTGATCTTGAACAGCATCGTCACGGTGAGGTAGACCCCCGCGCCGATGACGCAGAGCAGCATGACAAGGGCCGTGAGCCGCCGCATGAGCCTGCGCCGCCGGATGGCGGCCCGGGTCAGCTTCCGCTTTTTCCTGCCCTCCCGCCGGACGGGGTCACGCCGGGCGTTCTGCCTCTGCACCGGCCGCATCCGCTGGCCGCTGCGGCTCTGGGCGTTCTGCGGGCGGCGCTGGGCGTTCCGGT
Source organism: Faecalibacterium sp. I2-3-92 (assembly GCF_023347315.1). Lineage (GTDB taxonomy): Bacteria > Bacillota > Clostridia > Oscillospirales > Ruminococcaceae > Faecalibacterium > Faecalibacterium duncaniae. The sequence continues at coordinate 351,730 of NZ_CP094470.1, read as the reverse complement.
TCTGGCCGCCAGACGGGCGGCGGTTCCGCTGATTGCCCCCGGAGGTGCGCCGCTGGCCGCTCTGCCCGCTGCGGGGGCGCTGTGCGCCGCTCTGGCTGCTCCGCCCGCCGGTGGGAAAGGTGATGCTGTTATCCGGGTAGGAGCCGTAGTTCACCGTGCGCTCCGTATACCGGCTGGGGCGGGGCGCATCGGGGTCATAATTGGGGTTCGTGATGGGGTGGCCGCCGGAGGAATATCCTGCGTACCCGCTGTACCCCAGGTCACTGCCTGCACCCGCGCTGCTGCGGCGCTGGGTGCTCTGCCCGCCGCGCCGGTCATCCCGGGCCTGATCGTAGGCCCGGCGGCGCTTGCGGTTCCGGCTGTTCCGGTCATTCTGCGGCATCCGGCTGCACCTCCTTTCCTCTGTTTTTTCCTTCCGTTACGGGGTCTTGACCAGCTTGAGCAGGGCATCCGCAATGCGGTCCAGGCTGTCGTCCACCGACAAGCTCCGGGCATTGCGGCCCATCTCAGCCAGCTTGCCGGGCTGGGCCAGCATCCCGGAAACGGTCTGCACCAGCTTTTCGCCGGTCAGGTCTTTTTCCTCAATGACCACAGCAGCGCCGGCCTTCTGCAGCTCCATGGCGTTGTAATACTGGTGATTCTCGGCCACGTTGGGGCTGGGGATAAGCACGGCGGCACGGCCCACAGCCTCCAGCTCAGCCAGTGTCAGGGCACCGGCGCGGCTGATGACAAGGTCCGCTGCGGCCAGCAGCTCGGGCATATTGTTGATGTATTCCTTCACCACAAGGCTCTCGCCGGGGGCAAAGCCCTTTTCCTTTTCCAGATCCTGAAACAGCTGCACGCCGTACTGACCGGTGGCATGGAGATGGAGGACGGGCTTGTGGTTTTTCTGCTCCCAGGCGCAGAGGTCGGCCACCACCTCGTTCACGCGGCGGGCACCCAGACTGCCGCCAAAGGAGAGGATCACGGTGCGGTCGCCTGCGCCCAGTTCGGCACGGATGGCTTCCCGGTTCTTCGCCTGGGTGAACACCTCAGGCCGGACGGGGTTGCCCACCACGATGGTCTTTTCGGGTGCGCCCAGCTTTTCCACGGCGGCGGGCACGGCGGCGAACACGATGTCCACATCCGGGGCCAGCAGCTTGTTGGTCACGCCGGGAAAGGCGTTCTGCTCATGCAGGGCGGTCTTGATGCCCTGTCTGGCGGCGCAGCGCACCACCGGGCCGGACACATAGCCGCCGCAGCCAATGACCAGGTCGGGCTGGATGTCCTTCATCATCTTTTTGGCCTTGGGGCCGGAGAGTGCCAGATTCCACAGGGTAATGATATTCCGCTTGATATTGTTCAGGCTCAGCTTCCGCTGAAAGCCGGTGATCTCGATGTGATGGAAGGGATAGCCCGCCTGTGTGACCAGACGGTACTCCATGCCCTCTTTCCGGCCCGCAAAATGGATCTCTGCGGTGGGGTCGGCCTTTTTGATGGCTCCCGCAATGGCCAGAGCCGGGTTGATATGGCCGGCAGTGCCGCCGGCTGCAATGAGTACACGCATCTTGGTTCCTCCTTACTGTTCTGTCTGCGCTCTGCGCGCGGTATCCAGCACAATGGTCTTTGCCTTGCGCTGGCGCTCCCGCTCGGCGTGGGCTTCCTCCCGTTCCAGGCGGGCCCGTTCGCCGTTGCGCCCGATATTGACCATAACGCCCATCTCGGCCAGCAGCAGGATCAGACTGGTGCCGCCGGAGGAGAAGAAGGGCAGCGAAATGCCGGTGTTGGGCAGGGTGTTGGTGACAACGGCAATGTTGCAGAACACCTGCCAGGCGATCTGCGCCATGATGCCGATGCCCACCAGCGTGCAGAACCGGTTTTCGGCATGGAAGGCGATCCAGAAGCCCTGCACCAGAAAGAGGACGAACAGCACGATGACGATCACCGCACCGACAAAGCCCAGTTCCTCGCACACGACACTGAAGATAAAGTCGTTGGTGCTCTCCGGCAGCCAGAGCTGCTTTTCGATGCTGTTGCCAAGGCCCAGCCCCGTGGCACCGCCTGAGCCGATGGCGTACAGGCTCTGCTTGGTCTGGCTGGTCATCCGGTCAAGATCCTGCGTCCAGCCGTCCAGACGGCTCTGTAGGTAGTCGATGGAGTCCACATGCTTCAGCAAAGTCTCCAGCAGGAACAGCGCGGCACCGGCACAGCCCCAGGTAATGATGCCGCCGCTGCCGCCCAGCAGCAGGATGGTGCCCACGATGGCCGTGGTCAGCAGGATGCCCGACATGTGGGGCTCCAGCACCAGCAGGATCAGGACAGGCATCAGCCACAGGATGGGCCGGATGAGCTCCACCACGATGCTGTGGTGGACCCACTTGCGCAGGGGCACCTCGCCGAATTTGACCTGCGGGGTCCTGGCGGCGATGTCTGCCGTGAGCAGAATCATCTCAAACTTTGCCACCTCGGAGGCCTGTAAGGTCAGGCCGCCGAAGCTGATCCACCGGCGGCAGCCGTTGATGGGGCTGCTGAACAGCACCAGCACCAGCAGGATCAGGCAGACAACATAGCCCAGCTTGACCATTCTGCGCAGGAAGCGGTGGTCAAAATAGGAGAACAGGAACATCATGCCCAGGCCCAGCACCGTGCAGAGCAGCTGGGATTTGATGTAATGGAAGCTGTCCCCAAAGCGGAGATAGCCCGTGGTATAGCTTGCACTGAACAGCATGACTAGCCCGAACACCATGATGATGGCCAGGGTCGCCATCCAGTTGAGCAGGATGGGCGGCCAGGGGCCGGGGTCCCGCTGAAAGACGGAAAACGGCTCTGCTTTTTTTCTGCGGAGTGTTGCCAAACTGCACCCCTCCTTAACTGATTTTTGCCAGCTGAACGGTCAGCGCCACGCCCAGCATGGCAATGACACAAAAGGTATAAAAGATCTGTTCCGCGCTCTGGCCCCGCAGCTCCAGCCAGCGGTGGAGCGGTGCCGAGCGGAACAGCTGCCTGCGGCCCCGGCTGGCCTTGCAGACCAGGATCTGCAGGGCCACCATGCCGCCCTCCAGCCAGAAGGGCAGGGCCAGCGGCAGGGTGAGGTCAGGCCAGCCGATGCACAGGGGAACGCACCCCAGCATCCCGGCCAGAAACAGGCTGCCCACGCTGCCCAGCCGCAGCTTTGCGGGCGGGAAGTTCCAGAGCAGGAAGGCCATCAGGGAACCGGCCAGTGCGGCGGGCAGAACGCCCAGCGGGAACCAGCCCAGCAGGGTCATCACCCCCATCAGGCCCAGCATGGCCGCAAAGGACGTGCCGCAGACAATGCCGTCCATGCCATCGGCAATGCGGACGCACTCGGCCAGTGCGACCAGCAGCCCTTCCCACAGCAGCGGGGCGGCAATGCCCAGATCGACATAGCCCACACCCGGCAGGGTGATCCCGGCTGCAGGGCAGCCTTTGGCTCCCAGCAGCACCAGCACCACGGCACCGGCAGCGGCTTCCAGCCCAAGGCGGGTGTGCCGCCGCAGGCCCAGCAGAGAACGGCTGCGGATGCGGGCCAGATCCTCCAGCAGGCCCACGCCGCCAAAGAGCAAAGCTCCCAGCAGCGCTGTGAGCAGCCGGACCGAGAACAGGCTCTCGGCCCCCAGCAGCTCAGGCTGAGCCACACAGGCGGCTGTCCAGCCCACACCCACAGCAGCCAGCACCCCCACCATCAGGCAGAGCCCGCCCATGGTGGGGGCCTGCGGCGGGCGCTCCGGCTCGGCATCCGGTGCTTCCTGCTTGGGCGATGGTGTCTGCCGGGCCTTGGGCTCATCCCAGCGTCCCTGGAACGCCCGCAGCAGCGGCACCATCAGATTCCCGAGCGCCGCCGTGAGGAAGAACCCCAGCGTTGAGGCGGCGATCAAGGCGAAACGAATCATAGCTCGATGTTACTCCTTGTAAAAGATCTCCAGCACTTTTTCCAGTGCCATGCCGCGGCTGGCCTTGACCAGCAGGGCATCGCCGGGCTGCATTTTGTTCAGCAGGGCCTCGGCGGCCTGGGCGTAGGTGTCGGCATGGAGGGTGGGCAGCCCCTTGGCGGCAGCCACCACGGCAATGCGCTTGGCCTGCTCGCCATAGGTGACGAGGTAGTCCACCTTGTTTTCCACGGCCTGACGGCCCACCTCCTCGTGGGCAGCGCGGCTGATATCGCCCAGCTCCAGCATATCGCCCAGCAGAGCAAAGCGGCGCTTGCAGGGATACTCCCTGAACATGGCCAGCGCGGCCTTCATGCTGTCGGGGTTGGCATTGTAGCAATCCTCAATGACATCCACGCCTCTGGCGTGCACCACCTTCTGGCGCATCCCGGTCTGCTCAAAGTCGGCCAGACCGGCAATGACCCGGCGGGCATTCAGCCCCAGACGGGTGGCGGCGCAGTAGGCAGCCAGTGCGTTGGCCACATTATGCCGGCCCATGGCGGGGATCTTTACGAGGAAAGTCCCCTCCTCGTGATCCTCCAGCACAAAGCTCATGCCCTTTTCATCCTGCTGGATGGACAGGGCACAGACATCGGCGTTCTCATCGCCCAGGCTGAACCAGACCGGACGGACATGGTCGGGCAGGACGGCCTTGCGCAGGAAGGGGTCGTCCCCGTTCAGCACCAGCGGAGCACCCTCCGGCAGACCGGCGCAGATCTCCAGCTTTGCCTTGCAGATGTTCTCCTGACTGCCCAGATTGCCGATGTGGGACACACCGATGCAGGTGATGATGCCTACATCCGGGCGGGCGCACTTGCTCAGGCGCTCGATCTCCCCGGCGTGGCTCATTCCCATCTCCACCACGGCGTACTGGGTCTCTTTGCCGATGCGGAACATGGTGCGGGGCAGGCCCAGCTCATTGTTCTGGTTGCCCTCGGTCTTGATGGTACTGCCAAAGCCTGCAATGGCGGCGTAGGTCATCTGCTTGGTGGTGGTCTTGCCCACGCTGCCGGTCACGCCCACCACTTTGGGGTGGAACTGGCTGCGATAATTGGCACCCATCACCATCATGGCGTGGTAGCTGTCCGGGCAGATCACACTCTTCTCCTCCGGCACGCCTTCCACGGGGTGGTTCAGCACCACGCAGAGCGCACCGTTTTCCAGCGCCTTGGCGGCAAAATCATGGCCGTCGAATTTTTCGCCCGGGAACGCCACAAAGATGCACCCGGGGCAGACCTCACGGCTGTCAGTGGTCACCAGCGTGACCGGGGTCTCGCACTGGGCCAGCGCGTTGACGGCCAGGCCCTCCAACAGGATGTTTGCTGCAATTGCTTCCATACTCTCATTCCCCTTTATCCACAGATCAGATGTACGATGGTTCCCTGCTGGACGCTGGAGCCGGGTGCCTCACTCTGGCTCTGGACCGTGCCGGAGCCTTCGACTGTGCAGTTGAGCCCTGCGGCGTTCAGCATCTGCCGGGCAAAGTCCGCGCTCTTGCCGGTCACGTCCGGCACCTCGGCGTGTTTGCCCTCATAGGTATCGGTATACAGATAAACGGTGGTGCCGTAGGGCACCTCTGCCCCCGCACGGGGGTACTGGTAGGTGACAAGGGCGGCGGTCTGGTCGGATTCGCTCTCGGCCAGGTGATGCTTCAAGCCCTTGATGTTCAGCTGCACCTGCGCGTTGCTCCACTCCTTGCCCGTCAGGTTGGGCACCTTGACGGTGGTGCCGCTGCGGTCCACGCCATCGGTGGCGATGCCCAGATAGGGCGCGATCTCACTGATGATGTTGCCCACCACAGGGGCAGCCAGAATGGAGGAATAGTCGGTGCGGGCATTGTTGGGGTCGTCCAGCATGACATAGACCAGGATCTCCGGGTCGTTGGCGGGCAGGACAGCCGCAAAGGATGCCACCTTCTTGTAGTCGCCATCGGCGCGGCGGTCCATGTTCAGCTGCTCGGAGGTGCCGGACTTGCCGCCGATGCGGTAGCCTGCAACGTAGGCGTTGCCGCCGCCGCCCTGGGTGCCGTCGCCCACCTCAAACTCCATGATCTGGCGGATGGTCTCGCTGGCGCTCTCGCTGATGACCTGACGGCGGATGTTGGTGCCGATCTCCTGCACCACATTGCCGTTCTGGTCCGTGATCTTATCCACCACATGAGGGGTGACCAGATAGCCGCCGTTGACTGCCGCCGAGATGGCGGTGCACACCTGCAGCGGGGTCACGGCCATGGCCTGACCAAAGGCGGAGGAGGCCAGCTCCACCTCGCCCAGACGGCTCTTGCTGTAATACTGCATGAAGCTGGTCTCATTGGGCAGGTCCACACCGGTGCGCTCGGTAAAGCCAAAGGCATCAAAGTAATCATAGAACAGGCTGGAACCCACGCGCTGGCCCAGCTGGACAAAGTAGATGTTGCAGCTGTTGCGCAGGGCCTCGGCCAGATTCTGGGCCCCGTGCGATTTTCTGCCGGCGCAGTGGTAGGTCTGCTTTGCCACGCTGTACGCGCCGGAGCAGTTCAGGGTGGTGTAATAGGTCGCCTTGCCGCTGTCCACACCCATGGCGGCGGTGATGACCTTGAACACGCTTCCGGGGTAGTACAGCTCGGTGATGGTCTTGTTCTTCCACTGGATATCCCGGTAAGTGCCGGTGTAGTCGGCTTCCTCATCCGCGATCTTCTGGCCGTTCTCGTCCCGCAGGTAGTTGCCGTTCTCGTCTTTTTTGTAGATGGTGTACAGCTCCGGCTCAGCCTGCACCTGCTCCGTCAGGTAGGCCAGATTGGCGCTGAAATCCTGTGGATCATTGGGGTCAAAGTCCGGCTTGGAGGCCATGGCAAGGATGGCACCGGTCTTGACGTTCATCACAATGGCGCATCCGCGGTTCTCAACGGTGTTGGCCGCCACGGCCTCGTTCAGGTAGCGCTCCACCACCTCCTGAATGTTCACATCCAGCGAGAGCACCAGATTGGAACCGTCCTTGGCGGCGTAGGTGGTGGCGTTTTCATCGGCAATGGCGTTGCCGTAGGCGTTGCGCAGGGTGATGGTGCGGCCATTCACACCAGCCAGCGTGGACTCATAGGAGTTTTCCAGACCATACACGCCCTGACCATCCGCATTGCAGAAGCCCAGCACGGCGGCGGCAAAGCGGCCGTACGGGTAATCCCGCTGGAAGCCCTTGGAGGCCGACACCGACACCCGTCCCTTGCGGACAGTGGGGGTGCCGTCGTCGCTCTCCTGCTGGCCCAGACCCAGCTTGGCCAGAATCTTTTCCAGCGCACCGGCAGATTTTCCGCTCTTGCTGTGGGCCTTGTTGTAGGTCTTGACGTATTCTTCAATGGAGAGCTTGATGGCATTGTTGACCTTGGTGGCCAGCACCTGATAGGAGCTTTCGTTTTGGGAGAGGGCATCGCAGACCGCCTGATACTGGGTCTGGTACTCTGCCGAAGTGGTGTCCACGCTGTCCAGACTCTCGCCGTCGCCCGAAAGCAGGCGCAGGGTGATCTGGGTGCAGACCTCCTTCATAGCGGCCTCATCGATGGTGCGGGTCTCCGCCTTGGTATCCTGATCGGTGGTGGTGGTATACAGGGCCGTGCTGTAAGAGGGGTCGGTCCAGATGGTCCAGACCACGCTGGTGGAAGCCAGCGTGATGCCGCTGGTGTCGTAGATCTCACCGCGGGTGGCCTGAATGGTGCTGTCCAGCAGCTGCTGCTCGGCGGCGTACTGGCGGTAGGTGGCACCGTCGCGGATCTGGATCTTGTACAGGCTGTAGATCACGGTCAGCGCGGCGGCCACCACAAGAAGCACGGCGGCACCAAAGCTGATATGACGCAGCCGGGCACTGAGCCGTGCGTGCGGGTCCGCACTGCGGCGGCGGGCGCTGTTCTTTTTGGGATTGGAGGATGGTGTTTGCATTGCGTACTCCCGAAGAAAACCGAAAAAGCGTGCGCTGCCGCACGCTTTTCGTTGTTTGGTTTATTTTGCCGTTCTGACAGAGGCAAGAATGGTCATTGCCCCATCGTGGAGCAGATCCGACCACTGCCGCACAGCGGATGCCTTGCGCACCAGAACGCTACCCTCATCCAGCCGGATGTAGGTGATCTGGCTCTGGTCGATCTTCATCAGCCCCAGGCGTGTGGCGGTCTCCTCAACACTTGTGATGTTGGTGCGGCTGTTCAGGGCACTGTTGTAGTATGTATACTGGCTCTGCTCGCTCACAAGCTCTGCCTTGGCGCTCTGAATCTGAGAATTCAGCTCCACCAGCTGCGCCTCGCTCCACAGCAGGCTCACCGCAAAGCCCACCAGCAAAGCCGCGCCCACCAGCTGCAGCACGTGCTGCATGGCGGCCCGCACGGGGTTCAGCCGCTTTTTGCCGCCCTTTTCTACCCGCAGCGGAACTTTTGGCTGTGCCTGCGGCGCTCTTCTGCGCCGAACCTCTGTCATATCGTATGCTGCCTGACCCATGGTGATCTCCTCCTCACATCTCCGGGGCTGTGCCGCCCTCAGATCTTTTCCAAAACCCGCAGGTGGGCCGAGCGGCTGCGCCGGTTCTCTTCCAGCTCCTGCGTGTTGGCTTCAATGGGTTTGCGTGTGATCAGCTTTGCCTTGGCCTTGCCGCCGCAGACGCACACCGGGAACTCCGGCGGGCAGGTGCAGGCGGTGGACCAGCGGCGGAACTTGTTTTTGACCAGCCGGTCCTCCAGCGAGTGGAAGGTGATCACGCAAAGTCTTCCACCCGGTGCGAGATGCTCAAAAATGGTGTTCAGCCCCTCTTCCAGTGCGTCCAGCTCATGGTTTACCGCAATGCGCAGTGCCTGGAAGGTGCGGCGGGAGGGATTTTTGTTCTTCCGGCGCTCCGCCGGGGGCATGGCGCTGGCCACGATATCCGCCAGCTGCAATGTCGTTTCAATGGGGGCAGTTTCCCGGGCTTCCACGATCCTGCCCGCGATCTGCCAAGCGAAGGGCTCCTCGCCGTAATCCCGCAGGATGCGGGCCAGCTCCTCCCGGCTCTCGCTGTTCACGAGATCGGCGGCCGTCTCACCCTCCTGGCTCATCCGCATGTCCAGCGGGGCATCCGCCCGGTAGGAAAAGCCCCGGGCCGCGTCATCCAGCTGATGGCTGGACACGCCCAGATCCAGCAGCGCGCCGTTGATCGTTTCAATGCCCAGCTGCTCCAGAGCTTGTCCGGCATAGCGGAAGTTGATCTGCACCACGGTGGCAGGCAGGCCCGCCAGCCGGGCCCGGGCCGTCTGCACGGCATCGGGGTCCTGATCCAGCGAGATGAGCCTGCCGCCCTGCTCGCCGTTCAGCCGCAGGGCGATCTGGCGGGAGTGCCCCGCGCCGCCCGCCGTGCCGTCCAGATAGGTGCCTGCCGGGTCGATCTTCAGGCCGTCCAGGCACTCGTTCAGCAGCACCGGGACATGCTCAAACGAGGCCGGGTCAAAGGGCTGTGCCGTTTTTACTGTGTCCATGTTCCCAGCCTCCTTTCAAAACTCAGATAAGATCCTGCATCTGCCGCCCTTTTCTGCCCGGAGCTGCTGCCCGGGAAAGCGGCCTGCGGCCTGCCGGGAGTTTGTGGCCCGGTCAGCCTTGAGGATACAATTTTATTGTAACAAAACAGGCCCCTGATTGCAAGAGTTTCCCTTTTGTTTTTTCTCTCAAAATGTACCAAAAAAAGCCCCTGCAGGCCGTCGTTTTTGCTTGCAGGGGCCGGAAGCTCTCACCGGGAAATTTCACATTCCCGCATCAGAGCTGTTTCCGGGGGCTCTGGCGCAGGTTTGCACGGACATTTTTGACCTGTGCGGCGTTTTCCGCCATCGTCTCTTCCGTGGTCTTGAGCATATTATCACAGTAGTCGGTCACGGTCTGGCGGACAGTGCGGGCCTCAGTCTGGGCGGCGGAGACGATCTCTCCGGCGCGCTGCTGGGCCGCCTTGACGATCTCGGCCTCGCTCACCAGCACACGGGCGCGCTCCTCGGCCTTTTTTACAATGGCCTGCGCCTGTGCGTTGGCCGATTCGATGAGCTGGGCACGGTCGCTGACAATGGACTGGGCCTGCCGCAGCTCCACAGGCAGGTTCTGGCGGATCTCGTCCAGATAATCCCGGATCTGCTCCACATCCACGATGCGCTTGCCGCCCGAAAGGGGCATTCCGGCGCTCTCCTCCAGCGTATCCTCAATGGTATCCAAAAGCTCGTTTACGTTCATTCCGCATCTCCCTCTCCAGCGCTCTGCCGGGGCTTACCATACTTCCACAGCAGGACTTTGCCGTATTTATACTGTTTTTTCAGGGTCATGCCGCCCACCTCGGCAGGCAGCACCAGGCCGGTCTCACTCTCGCAGATCACGATGCCGCCCGGAGCCAGGCATTTGTCCACGCCGGGCAGGATCTTTTCCAGCGTGCCGGTGTGGAAGGGCGGGTCCAGCAGCACGATGTCGAACTGCTCATGGCAGGCGGAGAGATACCGTGCCGCCTCGCCGATGTTGACCCGGCTGCGGTCAAACACGCCGCAGTTCTTGCAGTTCTTCATCACGATGTTCACGGCCTCCCGGTTCTCGTCCAGGAACACGCACCGGGCCGCACCCCGGCTCAGGGCCTCGATGCCCAGCTGGCCGCTGCCTGCGTAGAGGTCGAGCACCCGGGCACCGGGCAGGTCGAACTGGACGATGCTGAACATGGCCTCCTTGACCTGATCCATCGTCGGGCGGGTGATCTCGGTGCCGGGCAGGGCTTCCAGCCTGCGGCCCCGTGCTTCTCCTGCAATAACGCGCATGTATCTGCCTCCTTCTCCCGCTGTCCGGGACCCCTGCCCGGCCAGCAGCTGTTTCGTGTTTTCGTATCTCCATATTATCGTCAAAACGCAACTCTTTGTCAAGGGCGCGCGTTGCACTCAGGGTGCAATTGTGCTAAAATCAGGGCAAAGCGCCCCATGTGCGGCGCGTTTTGCCAAAAAAGGAGAGTATCTGCTTATGAAAGTCCTGCTCATCAACGGCAGCCCCCACGAGAAGGGCTGCACCTATACCGCCCTGTCCCTGATCGCCGGGGAGCTGAACGCCAGCGGCATCGAGACCGAGATCCTGAACGTCGGCACAAAGCCGGTGGGCGGCTGCATCGGCTGCGGCGGCTGTGCCGCCGGTAAGGGCTGCGTGTTCGGCGGCGTGGTCAACGAGGCCATCGAAAAGGCCAAGACCGCCGATGCCTTTGTGTTCGGCACACCTGTCCACTATGCGTCCGCCTCCGGCAACATGACCAGCTTCATGGACCGTCTGGCCTACGCGGGCGGCAAGTATCTGGCCTACAAGCCCGCCGCCATCTGCGCTTCGGCCCGCCGCGCCGGCACCACCACCACGCTGGACCAGCTGGTGAAGTACCCCGAGTTCTTCCACATGCCGCTGGTCAGCGGTTCCTACTGGCCCATGGTCCACGGCTCCAAACCCGAGCAGGTGCTGGAGGATGAAGAGGGCTGTGCCGTGATGCGGGAGCTGGGCCGCAACATGGCCTGGCTGCTCAAGTGCATCGAACTGGGCAAAGCAAACGGCATCACCCACCCCGAGAATCCCCGCCGCCCCATGACCAATTTCATCCGCTGAGTTTCCCCTCGCTCCCGCCTGCCCGGCGGGGGCACTTTTTATCGTCACTCCGACCAAACTTCAGCCAGCCATTTTGTTTTTTCTCACAGTTCCAGCCGATTTCTATTTATGATATAATAAAGATGATCTCAATTGAGGTCTTTCAATTATTTCCCTATAAAAAGGAGGCTGTTATTATGAAACGAGTTATCAGTTGTTTGGTCGGAACTATTCTTTTATTATCTTCCATTTCTTTTTCTTCGCTCGCTACTAATGGCGGCATCCAAACATGTGCTTCTCTTTGCGGCGATTGTAACCGTGGAGAAATGGTTCAGACCAGTATCGAACGTAGCTCTTGGTATTCTGTTGGTTATATTCCCTGTTCTTATAACAAACCAAATTACAATGATACGATCAAGCGTCGTACCATTACAACTGTTTATGAGTGCACTTATTGCCATCGGGGCGAATCTAACACTCACTATGAAGAAGAGGTCGTCCACGATCATCCGTAGTTTTTCTCAAAAAGATTCGATAATATAGGTGGGTGAATATATTATGAAAAAGAGATTAACTCTATTTTTTATCACCTTTCTTTTTGCAGGTCTATGTGCTCTTCCCGCATTCGCAGTGTCTCAGGCTCGTTCTGTAAATGCTACAACAACTGCCGAAACCGTGTCCCTTGTCTGCGAATATTGCGGACAGAGCGATATGATTTGTGTGGATGAGTATTATGCTTCCTGGTATACAGTCAATTTTATTCCTTGTCAGGGACGCGATCCCCGATATAATGATTCGGTCGAGAATCGCACTCATGTTGAAATTTATCAATGTCAATCCTGTAAGTTTGGCACCAGCGTAGTTTCTACGGAAGAGCAGATTTCCCACAAACATCCTGCTATGCGTGCCTACGACCTTCCCAGATTCTGATACTTCCTTTGCGCCTCTGTCCTTGTCGGCGGGGGCTTTTTTGATTTTAACAGCTTTTTCTGCAAAAACGGAAAAAATAAGGGACGGAGTGCTTTTTTCGTTCACAACTTTGTGGTAGCATAAGGGTAAGAATTTTTTGTGCAGAGCGATGGAGACAAGCTATGGAACACTACGATTGGAACGACGGCTGGCTGTTTGCCCCCACCTTTGATCCCGCCATCGTCCGCCCCGAATGCACCGGGGTGGAGCTGGAGCCGGTGCGCTTGCCCCACACGGTCAAAACGCTGCCCTACAACTATTGCAACGAGAACGAATACCAGCGGGTGTCCGGCTACCGGCGGGAGTTTTTTGCGCCCAAAGAGTGGCAGGGCCGCACGGTACTGCTGACCTTTGGAGCCGTGGCCCACGATGCCACCGTGTTCTGCAACGGGCGGCGGGTGTTCCACCACGGGTGCGGCTACACCGCCTTTACTGTGGACCTGACCGAATCGCTGCTGCTGGGCCAAAAAAATGTGGTGGCTGTCCGGTGCGACAGCCGGGAGGACCTGAACATTCCTCCCTTCGGCGGGCAGATCGATTTTCTGACCTACGGCGGCATCTACCGGGCCGTCAGTCTGGACGTGAAGGAGCCCGCCTATCTGCGCGACATCTTCATCGAGGCGCAGGCCGAGGGCGATTTCCGCATCTATTCCTCCACAGTGGGCGAGACCATCGGCTGCACCCTGCAGGCCGAGATCCGCAGCCCCGCCGGGAGCAGAGCCCTGTACAGCGGTGAGCTCAGCCTGCCCATTGTGGGCACCCTGAACGGCGTGCACCCCTGGAGCGTGGAGCACCCCTTCCTCTATACCCTGACCGTCCGGCTCATCCGGCCCGGCACCAGCGGCCTGCCCGACCGGGTGCTGGACGAAAAGAGCACCCGGTTCGGCTTCCGCACCATCCAGTTCGTGGCCGGGGGCTTTTATCTGAACGGCCAGCGGGTGGAGCTGCGGGGCCTGAACCGGCATCAGAGCTACGCCTATCAGGGCTATGCCATGCCGGACAGCATTCAACAGCTGGATGCCCAATTGTTGAAAAAGCAGCTGGGCTGCAATGCAGTGCGCACCAGCCACTACCCCCAGAGCCCGGCTTTTCTGGATGCCTGCGATGAGCTGGGCCTGCTGGTGTTCGTGGAGATGCCCGGCTGGCAGCACATCGGGGATGAAGCCTGGCAGGCCCAGGCATTGCAGAACTGCCGCGAGATGGTCTGCCAGTGCCGCAATCACCCCAGCGTGTTCCTGTGGGGCGTGCGGGTGAACGGCAGTTCCGACAACGAGGCCTTTTACAAGCGCACCAACGAAGCCGTCCATCGGCTGGACCCCACCCGCCCCACCGGCGGCGTGCGGATCGCCCGCAAGAGCCAGCTGCTCGAGGACGTTTACGCCTACAACGATTACTCCTACTCCGGCCGGGGCCCGGGCTGCGAGCCCCGGTCTGCCGTTACGCCTGACCTGCGCAAGGGCTACCTCATCAGCGAGTTCGGGGGCCAGCAGTTCCCGGCCAAAGCCTTTGACGACGAGCCGCACCGGCTGGCACAAGCTCTGCGCCACGCCGCCGTCCTTAACGATGCCATTGCCCAGCAGGGCGTGGCCGGTGCCCTTGGCTGGTGCATGGCCGATTACAACACCCACCGCGAGTTCGGCAGCGGCGACCGCATCTGCTACCACGGCGTGACGGATCTGTTCCGCAACCCGAAGCTCTCTGCCGCCGTCTACGCCAGCCAGAAAACGCCCCGGTCCCCTTCGGACGTGGTGTTCGAGGTCTCTTCCAGCATGGCACTGGGCGACCACCCCGGCGGCTTTGCCGGGGCCTGCTGGGTGTTCACCAACGCCGAGAGCGTCCGCCTCTACCGGGGCAACGATTTCATTGCCGAGTTCACCCCCGACCGCCGGGGCCGCTTTGCCGCCCTGCCCCACCCGCCCATCGAGATCCAGGATTTCGTCGGCTCCCTGCTGGAAAAGTATGAGGGCCTTGACCAGAGCACGGCACCGCAGGTGGCGGCCATCCTCAACGAGATGCGCCGGGATGCGCTGAACCTTTCGCCTCTCTCCCGGGCGCGGATGCTCTCCCTGCGGCTGAGCGCAAACGACCTGCTCCGGATGTACTACAAATACATCGGCGTGCTGGGCGGTCCGTCCAGCGTTTACCGGTTTGAGGCAGTCTGGCACGGGCGCACCGTCCGCACCGTGGTCAAAGAGCCGGTGCAGTCGGTCCGGCTGGAATGCGTGGTGCACAACCCCATCCTGACCGACGGCCCCACCTGGGACTGCGCGGCGGTCAGCCTGCGGGCCATCGACCAGAACGGCAACCTGCTGCCCTACTGCGGCGAAGCCGTTCAGCTCAGCGTGGAAGGCCCGGTAAAGATCCTGGGCCCGGCCATCGTCCCCCTGCGGGGCGGCATGGCGGGCACCTACCTTGCCACCACCGGTGAAGCCGGCCGTGCCGTGCTGCACTGCCGGATGGAGGGCGCGCTGGATGTGGAAGCCGCCCTGACCGTGCGCAAGCGCTCCGGTGCAGAGAATGCCAATTAAATTTCGTCCTTTCATGGTAGATTTGCAATCTGTTCAAAGTTTTATCATGGTTGGCTGATATTCTATTGTTGTGAACAATCAAACGCCCTCTCCGTCCATGCGTCCGCGTGGCTGAGAGGGTTATTCTTGAGGACAAAGGACCGGAAATCTATGAGAGAGAAACTTCGTCAGTTTATGATCGGCCGCTATGGCACCGATGGCCTGAACCAATTCCTGAGCATTGCCTCGCTGGTGCTGCTCCTCATCGCCATCATCAGCCGGGTCAGCCTGTTCACCTATCTGGGCGCGGCCCTGCTGATCTTCTGCTACTACCGCACCTTCAGCCGGAACATCTCCAAGCGCACCGAGGAGAACTACAAGTTCTACACCCTGAAGGATCGGGTGGACAACAAGTTCAAGGGCTGGAAGGAGCAGTGGGCCAACCGCAAGGTCTATCACTACTACCACTGCCCCCAGTGCCGCCAGAAGCTGCGCGTGCCCCGCGGCCGCGGCCGCATCCAGATCTCCTGCCCCCGCTGCGGCACCCAGTTCATCAAGAAGAGCTGAGCCATGTTCGGATATGTTATCCCGAATCAGGCCGCGCTCAGCCCGGAGGCACAGGCGCGGTATCGTGCGGCCTACTGCGGGCTCTGCCGCCGCATCGGCGCGCTGCACGGCACCCGGGGGCGGCTGACCCTGAGCTATGACCTGACTTTTCTGGATCTGCTGCTGTGCAGCCTGTACGAGGGCGAAAGCGCCTGTGTGACAGGCTGTGACCACTGCCCCATCCACCCCATCCGGAAGGTGGAGTGGCGTTCCAGCGGCCCCACCGATTACTGCGCGGACCTGAGCGTGGCTTTGCACTACTACAACGCGCAGGACAAGTGGAACGATGACCACAGCCTGCTGGGCCTGGGCTTTGAAAAGATGCTTGCTGCCCCCACGCAGCAGGCCGCTGCCCGCTGGCCCCGCCAGTGCAGCGCCATCCGCACCTGTCTGGATCGGCTGGCCCGGTACGAAGCCGAGGGCAGCGAGGATCTGGATGCCGTTTCCGGCTGCTTTGGGGAACTGATGGCCGAGCTGTTCGATTACCGGCAGGACCACTGGTCGCCGGAGCTGCGCTGCATCGGCTTCAATCTGGGCAAGTACATCTACCTGCTGGATGCCTACGACGACCTGCCCCGGGACGAGCGCAAGGGCGCATACAATCCCCTGCGCACCCTGAGCAGAGAACCAGGGTACGAGGAAGAGATGCGGGAGATCTTTGAGCTGCTGCTGGCCAACTGCGCCCGCAGCTTTGAGCGCCTGCCCTGTGTGGAGGACGTTGACCTTCTGCGCAACATCCTGTATTCGGGCGTGTGGCTCAAATATCACTGTAAAAATGCAAAAAAGAAGGACAAAACCGCCTGATCCCGGCGGTTTTCCTTGATTTTTCCGTTCCAGTCCTGTACACTAAAGATTGCTTGTGCGGCACAATGGCCGCACAGATGGTAATAGAGACGTGAGGAAGTAGACCGATGAGAGACCCCTATGAGGTTCTGGGCATCCAGCGCGGTGCCAGTGAAGACGAGATCAAAAAGGCTTACCGTGCCAAGTGCAAGCGCTGGCACCCTGACCTGAACCCCAACGACCCCACCGCCGAAGAGCACTTCAAGGAGGTGCAGGCGGCATACGATGCCATCACCAAGGGCGAGACCGGCCCCCAGATGGGCGGCGGCTACGGCGGTGCCTACGGCCAGCAGAGCGGCCCCTCCTACGGCGGCTATCAGCAGGGGTACCAGCAGAACGGTTACTCCAACGGGGATTTCGGAGACTTTGGCTTCGGCTACGACCCCTTCGGGTTCGGGTTTGGCTTTGGCGGCAATTATCAGCAGCAGCGCGGGCCCGGCTACAACGGTGCAGACACGCCTGAGATGCAGGCCGCACGCAACTTCATCGTCAACCAGCGCTACCCCGAGGCCCGCCGCGTGCTGGACGGCATCACCGTGCGCACCGCCCGGTGGTACTATCTCTCCTCGCTGGCCAATCAGGGCCTGGGCAACAGCATCGATGCCCTGCAGGATGCCCGCCGCGCCGCCCAGATGGAGCCCGGCAACACTGAATACCAGATGAACCTGCGCAATCTGCAGGACCCGGGCCGCACCTACCGCACCCAGACCACCTACGCCCAGCCCGGCGGCCTGATGCGCTGGTGCTGGAGCATGATCCTGCTCAACCTGCTGTGCAACTGCTGCTGTGGCGGCGGCTGGGGCTGGCGGTTCCGGATGTAAGCGCAAAAAATGATATAAGGACAATTAAAAAATCCCTCCCTGCCGGCGTGGCAGGGAGGGATTTTTGCTGTTTGATTACTGGATCACGATAGTCCGGCTGATCTCACTGCTAGAGTAGTTTCCGGCGGCCTTGGCCGTCTGGACATACTCGCCGGGCTCGGTGGGGAATCCGCTCTGGGTCGTGCCCAGAAAATCGAAGAGACCACTCTTCTTTTTATAGGTGTAGGTCACCTTGCCGCCCTCGACCACCTGGCCGTCACTTTCGACCACTGCGGTGACGTTGTAGTTCTGGGCCTCTGCCGCAGTCATACTGGCGGGGAGCTCCTGTGCCCAGTAGACACGCACCCCCGCACTCTTGGGCTTGATGCGGAAGAACGCCATACCGGCGGTGTTCACATCACCGGATTCCAGCGCCACAGCACCGCCCACATAGCTGCCGGCTTCCGTGGGCTGCTCGTCCAGATAGATGCGGCTGAACACGCCCTCGGGCAGATATTTGCGGATGAGCTCCAGCGCCAGCTTCATGCCGGTGGAGACATCCTTCAGCGTGGGGATGTAGAATTTCAGGACATCCATCACAGAAACCACTTCATCAGCCACCCGCAGCAGCACGCTCACGTCGTTGCCGTCGATCAGCTGCTTGATGTAGGCGTAGATGTTGAACTCTTCTTCCTGCTCAGGGTTCGCCGACATCTTTTTCGGCAGGGGGATCATCTTGAGCAGAGTGCGGATCTTGCCCGAAAGGATCAGGGTCACATAGCCCTGCGCTTCGCCGCTGGTGCCCATCACCACGCCGATATACTGGGTATCTGCCGGGGTGGTCTGGACGCTCAGGGTAAAGGGGGAGCCATAGGTCAGATCCCCGTCTGCGGTCAGGCGGATCGAGACAACGCTGTTGTTCTCATCCACGCCTGCGGTGGTCAGGTCAGGCAGTTCGCTGCCCGCCGAAGCCGCCAGCGCCGGTGTGGCCGCCGCACTCAGGGCGAACACTGCCGCCAGCAGCAATGAGATCAGCCGTTTGGTTTTCATCAGCCAAAGACCTCCTTTTATATAGGTTCTTGTATCATGCAAAAATAAGGGTGCGTGGAACACACAGCACAGTGTTCCCGCACCCTCATTTTACCGCATTGTACCGTACAGGTCAATAACGGGATTCAAGTTAAATTTTGCTCAGCTGCGGGCCCTGGGCGGTATCTTTGACAGCCCAGCCCATCTCGGTGAGCTGCGCGCGGATAGCATCCGCAGCGGCCCAGTCCTTGGCCTTCTTGGCGGCGGCACGCTTTTCCACCAGCTCCGTCACCTCAGCGGGCACCTCGTCCTTCTTGCGGTTGTACATCAGGCCCAGCACGCCGGTGATCTCATCGAACGCCTTGGCGGCAGCCTCCAGCGCAGCCTTGGAGGAGGCAGCGGACAGGGTGTTGATCTCCTTGACCAGATCGAACACGGCAGCCAGCGCATCGGGGGTGTTCAGGTCATCGTCCATGGCCTTGCAGAACTTGGCGCGGGCCTCGTCGGCCTTGGCGGTCAGGGTCTCATCGGTGCCGAACGCGGTCTTGCTCAGGGCAAAATCGAGGTTCTCGCGGCAGGTGTAAAGGCGCTCCAGGCTGTTCTTGCAGCTCTCGATGAGGTCCACGGTGTAGTTCAGGGGCATCCGGTAGCCTGCGGTCAGCATGAAGTAGCGGATGGGCTCGTAGCCGTAGAGGTCTGCCACATCGCGGACGGTGAAGAAGTTGTGCAGGCTCTTGGACATCTTCTGGTTATCCACGTTGATGAAGCCGTTGTGCATCCAGTAGTGGGCAAACTCGCAGCCGTTGGCGCACTCGCTCTGGGCGATCTCGTTCTCGTGGTGGGGGAAGATCAGATCCTGACCGCCGCAGTGCAGGTCGATGGTCTTGCCCAGATGGGTGCGGCTCATGGCGCTGCACTCGATATGCCAGCCGGGGCGGCCCATGCCATAGGGGCTTTCCCAGGCGGGCTCGCCGGGCTTGGCAGCCTTCCAGACGGCAAAGTCGGCGGGGTCTTCCTTCAGGTCATCCTCCATCTGGCTGCGCAGCTCGCGGTTGCCGCTCTCCAGATCGTCCAGCTTGAGGTGGCTCAGTTTGCCGTATTCCGGGTCGCTCTTGACGCGGAAGTAGACATCCCCGTTCTTGGCAACGTAGGCGTGGCCGGAATCAATCAGGTCCTTGACGATGTCCAGGATCTGCTGGATGTGCTCCGTTGCACGGGGCTGCACCGTGGGCTTTTTGCAGTTCAGACCGGCGGCATCCTTGAGGTACTCGGCCTCAAAGCGCTGGGCCACTTCCTTCATGGAGGTGCCCTCCTCCTGGCCCTTCTTGATGAGCTTGTCATCAATATCGGTGATGTTGGAGACATAGATGACCTTGTTGCCGCGGTATTCCAGGTAGCGGCGCAGGGTATCGAACACGATCAGCGGGCGGGCATTGCCGATGTGGATATAGTTGTAAACGGTGGGGCCGCAGACGTAGATGCGGTATTCGCCGGGCACCTGCGGCACAAACTCTTCCTTCTGTCGGGTCAGGGTGTTGAAAATCTGCATAAGAACTCTCCTTCTTGTAGGGCAAACAAAAGCCGCAGCAGAACCTCTCAGTCTCGCTTCGCTGACTTACGAAAACAGAGAAGTAAAAAAGCCCCCGATGTGATACAATCTCCCATATCACATCGAAGGCGGTTTTCAAAATCGCGGTTCCACTTCTGTTTGTCGCTCAAAGCCGATAACGGCGGCTGCCGCGCCGCGATACTCCCCAGCAGGTTTCCCGCGGCGTGCTGTCCGGGCGCACTTCACACACGCTGCTGCAAACAGGCTCCCAGCCAACGGCCCGTTCTCTCTGTCCAGCTCACCTTTGCGCTACTCTGCCCGGGTAAACGCATTTTTCCTGATACATCTGTATTATAGCCGGGCCGGGGGGAGAAGTCAAGCAGAACGCAGGCGCTGGCATTTCAGCGGCAGCTCTGCGCCGATTCAATCGATCTCGTGCTTTTTACAGAAGTGCTTGCTGGCAAAGTACATTCCCGCCCAGATGGCGATGGCAAGCACGAGGTAGAACGGGTTCTTCATGGCGGACACCAGCGACTGCCCGAAAAGGGCCATCATGGCCACCATCACGCCCTTGCCCAGCAGCATGGTGACAAGGTAGCGCTTCTCGTCAAAATCAGAGATGCCGAAGGCAAAGTGCATAAAGGACGAGGGCGTAAAGGGCAGGAGCGACAGCATGAACAGGGACGCGGTGTCGAACCGGCTGACCCATTGCTCCGCCTTTTGCAGCTTGGCCGAGCGGCGGGCAAATTTCCAGAAAAAACGCTTGACGACACGCCGCCAGAGCAGGAACATCACAGTGCCGCCCAGCATCACCCCGGCCCAGCTGTACACAAAGCCCAGAAGCCCGCCGTGGGCCGCAACATTCAGCGCCACAATGGCAATGAGCGGCAGCGGCGGAAAAAAGGATTCCACCATCGCAAGGATCACGGGCGCAATGGGGCCAAGGCCGCCAAAGCCTTCCAGCAGGGCCTCCCAGAATTCCAGCGTTCCCAGCTGGTGGAGCCAGCCTATCATCGTCATTTCCATCCCGCGTGTTCCTTCCCTCTCATTTTTCTTTAGTATATCCGGTTTCTATGACACGCCCGTGAACAAAATACGAGCTTTTTTTGTCATATCACCTATACTACGAGACTGCGGGGGCCTTTCCTGCACAGGGCGGGGATCTTTATGCTTTTCCGGCGGCTTCAGCGGCGGCCTTTTCGGCCCGGGCCTGCATCCGCTCGATCTGCTGGGCGCGCATCCGCTCCCAGCGGGCAAGTCCGGCTTCGTCCGGGATCTGGACACAGCGGGCAAAGCTCCAGTGCAGGCCGTCCCGCCGGGCCAGCTTGTAGCGCTGGAATACGCCCTTTCCAACCTCATTGCCGGTACCGGCGCAGGCAGGGCAGACAGACAGAGTATACCAGCCGCTGTTGCCCTTTTTCAGCCAGATATCATCCGGCTGCAGATCCCCGCCGCACACCGGGCAGCTGGCAGTGATGATCTTTGGGTCGCTGCGCCAGGTGGACTGCTCCACATAGCCGCGGAACACCCGGAAGTCCCGGTAATCGCCGGGGGCGGGGCAGAGGCTCGCCCGCAGGGATTCCTCCTCGGTGGGGTAGGCCGCCAGACCCGCCCGCAGGTCAAGCTTGCGGCAGACATCGGCGGTGTAAAGGGTATCGGACAGGGCATCGTGGAACGGGCGCTCCATCGGGATGCCCATCCGGGTCACAACGCTTTCCAGCGTCATGCCCTCGCCCTCCTTGCGGGGGTGCTCCCGCAGGAAGATCTGCTGCAGATCATACCACTGGGTGGGGCGGCTCTCGTCCAGATTGCAGAGGAAAAGGTTCTGCTTGAGCACCGGCACGTCATCCATGCCCCACTCGGCAAACTCGGCATCCGGGCCGCACCACTGCATAAAGCGGCGCAGCCCCTGCACGATGGGCTCGCCCCGGTCCAGGTCGGCCTGGGTCAGGCCCGTCACCTTGGCGATGTGGTGCTGCAGGGTGCGGAAAATGCGGGGCCGCAGGTGGATGGAGAAGGTATCCAGCACGTTGGCATCCTCGTCGATCTTCACCGCGCCGATCTCGATGATCTCGCCCCGGAAGGTCTGCTGCACGCCATGATAATTAAAGGGATACGGCTTATAGCCGATGTTCCATTCCAGATCAAATAAAACCAGATTGCGTGGCATTGTTGTTTGTGTTCCTCTCAGTTCAGGATAAATTTTTCGATGGCCTCGGCCACGCCGTCGTGGTTGTTGTCGGCGGCGGTGACGTAATCGGCCACAGCCTTGACGGCATCCTCGGCATTCTGCATGGCAACGCCCACCCCGGCATAGGAGATCATGGAGCGGTCGTTCAGGCCGTCGCCGCAGGCCATCAGGTTCTCCCGGGTCAGGCCCATCCGCTCCAGCAGGGCGGCAAGGCTCCTGTCCTTTGCCACGCCCAGCGGCACGGCCTCGATGAAGAAGGGGCTGGAGGGGTACAGGTCGATCCGGCCCGCAAACTGCTCCTTTCCGGCGGCACAGACAGCATCCCGCCGGGCAGGGTCAAGGGTGATGAGCATTTTGCAGATCGGATAGTCCACATAGGAGGCCAGATCATCCACATGGAGCATCGGCAGCTTTGTGGTAAAGCACTCCTTGTTTGCCCACACGTCCTGATCCCGCTCACACACGATGCCCTCGCTGTTATAGGTCAGGATGGCCACATCCTGCCGGGCTGCAAATTCGCAGAGCTCCGGGACGAACTCCGCTCCCAGCTGCACCTGATACAAAGCCTCGCCGGTCACGCAGTCCACGATCTTGCCGCCGTTGTAGGCCAGCACACAGCCGCCCTTTTTGTCCAGCCCCAGCTCCTTTGCCAGCGGCAGAATGCCCGCTGTGGGGCGGCCGGAGGCCAGCACGATGGTCACACCCTGTGCGGCGGCGGCATCCAGCGCCGCGCGGGTGCGGGGGGTAACGATCTTTTCGTCATTGGTCAGGGTGCCGTCCAAGTCCAGAGCCAGCACCCGGATATTCGATCTTGCCATGATTTTTATTCCTCGTTCTCAGGCAGGGGCTTCCCGCCGGATATTTTATTACTTACCCATCTATTTTACAATGCTTTCCCTTTTCTGTAAAGCAGGAAACCTGTTCCCCGCCCAGGGACAAGCAAAAAAGCCGCCCGGCGAGCAAAACCGGACGGCTGAGAAGGAAGAAAACGCGGTGTTACAGGATATCGATGTATTCCCCGGCCAGCGCCTTGTTCATGCTGCGGACGGCGCAGAACTTGCCGCACATGGAGCAGGTGTCGCTGTGGTCATCCTCAGGCAGGCGGGCATCCCGGATGGCCTTGGCGGTCTCGGGGTCGAGAGCGCAGGCGAACTGGGCATCCCAGTCCAGCACGCGGCGGGCATCGCCCATCTTGTCGTCGATATCCCGGGCATGGGGGATGCCCTTGGCGATATCGGCCGCATGGGCGGCGATCTTGGAGGCCACGATGCCCTGCTTCACATCGTCCACGTTGGGCAGAGCCAGATGCTCGGCGGGGGTGACATAGCACAGGAAGGCTGCACCGCTCATGGCGGCAACGGCACCGCCGATGGCAGCCGTGATGTGGTCATAACCGGGGGCAATGTCGGTGACGAGGGGTCCCAGCACATAGAAGGGAGCGCCCATGCAGATGCTCTTCTGCACCTCCATGTTGGCGGCCACCTGATTCAGGGGCACATGGCCCGGGCCCTCCACCATGACCTGCACGTTGTGTGCCCAGGCGCGCTTGGTCAGCTCGCCCAGACGCACCAGCTCTTCGATCTGGCAGACATCGGTGGCATCGGCCAGGCAGCCTGGGCGGCAGGCATCGCCCAGCGAGATGGTCACGTCGTGCTCGGCGCAGATCTCGCAGATCTCGTCAAAGTGCTCGTAGAAGGGGTTCTCGTTGCCGGTCATGCTCATCCAGGCAAACACCAGAGAGCCGCCGCGGCTGACGATGTTCATCTTCCGCTTGTGGGTGCGGATCTGCTCGATGGTCTTGCGGGTGATGCCGCAGTGCAGGGTGACAAAGTCCACGCCGTCCTCAGCGTGCAGGCGCACCACATCGATGAAGTCCTGCGCGGTCAGGGTAGCAAGGTCGCGCTGATAGTGGATGACGGAATCGTACACGGGCACAGTGCCGATCATCACGGGGCACTCGTGGGTCAGCTTCTGGCGGAAGGGCTGGGTGTTGCCGTGGCTGGACAGATCCATGATGGCTTCCGCGCCCATATTGACGGCGCTCATCACCTTTTCCATCTCCACGTTGTAATCCTTGCAGTCGCGGGAAACGCCCAGGTTCACGTTGATCTTGGTGCGCAGCATGGAGCCGATGCCCTCGGGGTTCAGGCAGGTGTGGTGCTTGTTGGCGGGAATGGCCACCTTGCCCTCAGCCACCAGCTGACGGATCTCCTCCGTGGTGCGGTATTCCTTTTTGGCCACGATCTCCATTTCCGGCGTGACGATGCCCTTGCGGGCAGCGTCCATCTGTGTGGTGTAGTTCTGCATGGTACTTTCCTCCAAATGTTTCTTTTATCTTGAACAGCGCTTTGCGCGCTGAACGTACCGGAAATAGGTTTTTGCGCAGCCTTTCCTCTGTGCGCAATTGGCTCCCCCTTTGGGGAAGCTGGCATCGCGCCGGCGATGACTGAGAGGGCGAGCCGCCTTACAGCTGCTCCGCCAGTGCCTTCAGCTCCCTGCACTCGGCCTCGATGTCTTCCGCGCCGAAGATCGCGCTGACAAGGGCCACACCGTTCACGCCGGTGCCCTTGAGCCGGAGCAGGTTCTCCTTGTGGATGCCGCCGATGGCCACAACGGGGATGTCCACGGCATCGCAGATAGCTTTCATCATGCCCTCGGGCAGAACGTCCACGTCTGCCTTGGTGTGGGTAGAGAAAGCTGCACCCACGCCCAGACAGTCGGCACCGTGCCGGACGGCCTCCAGAGCCTCCTCCACGCTGTGGACGGATACGCCGATCATCATCTCATCGCCCACGCGCTGGCGCACCTGAGCAGCGGCCATATCCTCCTGCCCCACATGGATGCCCTCGGCGTGGCAGCGGATGGCAATGTCCACGTTATCGTTGATGAAAAAGGGCACATTGTATTTTTTGCACAGGTCGTGGAGCTCAAATGCCTCCTTCAGGAAGGCTTCCTCGTCCAGTTCCTTTTCCCGCAGCTGAACACAGGTCACGCCGCCCTTCAGGGCGCTCTCCACCTGCTGATAGAGGGTCTGACCGCCCACCCAGGCACGGTCGGTGACGGCGTAGAGCCGCATATATTCTTCAGCGCACTTCATACTTGGCACCCTCTTCCAGCTGAGCCGGAGTCATATGATAAATGGCATCAATGATGTAATTGCGGTAGGTAGCGTTGCCGTCCAGCGGGGTCAGCCGTGCATGGGCGATCTCGCCCGCAAGGCCCATGGCGCAGACGGCGGCAGCCGCAGCCTCCAGCGGCTGGCTGGGGTTGGCGGTGATAAAGGCCGCCGTCAGGGCAGAGAGCTGGCAGCCCGTGCCGGTGATGGCACTCATCATCGGGTGGCCGTTGCGGATGCAGTAGGCTTTTGCCCCATCGGCCACGATGTCAATGGCACCGGTAATGGCCACAACGGCACCGGTCTTTGCGGCAAATGCCTTGGCAAAGGCCACCGCGCCGTCCAGGTTTTCCTCGGTGACCCTGTCGGCCACATCGGCATCCACGCCCTTGGTGGTGCCCGCGCCGGAAGCCAGCGTCTTTACCTCGGAGATATTGCCCCGGATGACCGTGAACCGCACCTCGTCCAGCAGGCGGTAGGCCGTCTCGGTGCGCAGGGCGGAAGCGCCTGCGCCCACAGGGTCCAGCACCACGGGGTGGCCCAGTGCATTGGCCTTTTTGCCTGCCCTGAGCATGGATTCAATGGTGCGGCTGTTCAGGGTGCCGATGTTGATGTTCAGCCCGCCGCAGATGGTGGTGATGTCCTCCACCTCGGCGGCATCGTCGGCCATAATGGGCGAAGCACCGCAGGCCAGCACCATATTGGCGCAGTCGTTCACGGTGACGTAGTTGGTGATATTATGGATCAGGGGGCTTTTGGTGCGGACATTGGCAAACTGCTCTGCGAACATGACGCACCCCCGTCAGGAAAGGCTGTTCTGCATGGAGCGCAGGGCACCGGAGTGCTGCAGGCTGTACACCAGCACACCCGCAATGACCGCACCCACAGCGGTGGAGATGAGGAAGGGCACGATGTAGGCATAGAACGCGATGTCACCGGCGCTCTTGCCCATCAGGCAGATGGCCACCGGGTAAGCGCACAGGCCGCCCAGAATGCTGGTGCCGAACACCTCGCCCACCAGGGTGGCGATCAGGTTTTTGGTCTTTGCGTAGACCAGGCCGCAGAGCAGGGCACCGAACATGCTGCCCGGGAAGGCCATCAGGCTGCCCAGACCCAGGATATTGCGGAGCAGCGAAGCCACAAAGGCCACGCCCACGCCCCACCAGGGCCCCAGCAGCACAGCGCAGAGCACATTGACCATGTGCTGCACAGGGGCGCACTTGCTGCCGAACATCGGGAAGCTGAACACACTGCCCACCACGCACAGGGCGCAGAACATTCCAGCGAGAGCCAGCTTTTTCACAGAGAATTTTTTCATTGGAAACTCCTCTTTCTCAAAAAGCGGTCGAGGCTTGCTGGCCTCCTCTCACGCCGGAACACGGCTTCCCATCGCAGTTATTTCAAGGCTCAGGGCGCTCCCCCTCAGCCCGGAGCCGCCCGTTGCGGCGGCTTGCGGCAACAAAAAACAGGAGACACCACAGCGGTGCCTCCTGCAAAAAATCATTTTCCTATGACTTCCTACGGCGGCATTATCCGCATCAGGTCAAGGGTCGAAGTTTGGTTACTTCCTCTCAGCCCGCCTTACGAGCTCCCCTGTGTTTTGTTTTTCGTAGGGTATTGTACACCCGCCGGGGCAAAAAAGCAAGAACAAGTTTTTCTTTCGCCTTTTTGCCAAATCGCTTTTACAATTTTCCGGATTATGTTATACTTATCCCAAATTTCGCAGCGCCCGGGGGAGCCATTTCCCGCTTTGGGGCACTGCCCGGCACAAAAGGAGATTGAAGTTATGGGTCTCATCAAAGCAGCCATGGGCGCGGCATCCGGCGTGATGGGCGACCAGTGGAAGGAATATTTTTATTGTGACGCTCTGCCTGCGGAGGTGCTGGCCGTCAAGGGCCAGAAGCGGACCAACGGCCGCTCCGCCAACCGGCACGGCAGCGAAAACGTCATCTCGGACGGCTCTGTGATCGCCGTGGCCGACGGCCAGTGCGTGCTGATTGTGGAGCAGGGCAAGGTGGTGGACCTCTGTGCCGAGCCCGGCGAGTACACCTACAGCACCGGCACCCAGCCCTCCCTGCTCAGCGGCGGGCTGAAGAACATCGACAGCGTGTTTGCCGAGCTGGGCAAGCGATTCAGCTTTGGCGGGCAGGCCGGTTCCGACCAGCGCATCTACTATATCAATACCCGGGAGCTCACCGGCAACAAGTACGGCACCCCCAACCCGGTGCCTTTCCGGGTGGTGGACCAGCGCGCCGGTATCGATATCGACATCGGCATCCGGTGCTTCGGCGAATACAGCTACCGGGTGGTCAACCCCATCCTGTTTTACACCAATGTCTGCGGCAATGTGGAAAACGCCTACACCCGCGACGCGCTGGACGGCCAGCTCAAAACCGAGCTGATGACCGCCCTGCAGCCCGCCTTTGCCCGGATCAGCGAGCAGGGCATCCGCTACTCCGCCCTGCCCGGCCACACCGCCGAGCTGGCCGAGGCCCTGAATCAGGAGCTGAGCGCCAAGTGGAGCAGGCTGCGCGGCATCGAGATCGTCTCTCTGGGCGTTTCCGGTGTCAAGGCCAGCGAAGAGGACGAGCAGATGATCAAGGAGCTGCAGCGCAGTGCGGCCTTTATGGACCCCACCCGCGCCGCCGCGCATCTGGTGGGCGCACAGGCCTCCGCCATGCAGGCTGCCGCCTCCAACACCGCTACCGGCCCCGCCATGGCCTTTATGGGGATGAACCAGGCTGCTGCAGCGGGCGGTGTCAACGCCCGGGATCTCTACCAGATGGGCGGCCAGCAGACCGCCGCGCAGCCTCAGGCCGCACCGGCCGCTGGCTGGACCTGCAGCTGCGGCCACACCGGTAACACGGGCAAGTTCTGTGCCGAATGCGGCAAGCCCCGGCCCGAAGCCCCGGCTGTCTGGGTGTGCAGCTGCGGTGCAAAGAACAGCGGCAAATTCTGCTCGGAGTGCGGCAGACCCCGGCCCGCCGCCAAGTGCGCCAACTGCGGCTTTGTACCCGCCGACCCGGCCAACCCGCCCAAGTTCTGCCCCGAGTGCGGCAAGCCCTTTGGGGCCTGAGAGGGGTCTGACGCATGGCTGAAAAGACAACGAATTATCAGTGCCCGGCCTGTACCGGCCCCCTGCACTACGATGGTGCCAGCGGCAAGCTGGTCTGCGATTACTGCGGCTCGGCCTACGACGTAAAGGACATCGAGGCCCGCTACGCCAAAAAGCAG
This sequence comes from Faecalibacterium sp. I2-3-92, assembly GCF_023347315.1. Lineage (GTDB taxonomy): Bacteria > Bacillota > Clostridia > Oscillospirales > Ruminococcaceae > Faecalibacterium > Faecalibacterium duncaniae. The sequence continues at coordinate 323,399 of NZ_CP094470.1, read as the reverse complement.
GCCGCTGCCGACACTGCCGCCGAGGGCGATGCCAAAAAAGCCGCCCGCCTGCCCCGGCAGGACAGCCCGGTGTGGAGCGAGGCCGAGGCGGAGGGCCTGAACAGCTACTCCTGCCCCACCTGCGGGGCCGAGCTGGTCTGTGACGAGACCACCGCCGCCACCACCTGCCCCTACTGCGGCAACCCCACAGTGCTGGGCGGCAAGCTCTCCGGCAAGCTGAAGCCGGAGTACATCCTGCCCTTCAAGCTGGACAAAAAGGCCGCCATTGCCCAGCTGACCAGATATTACAAGGGCAAGGCCTTCCTGCCCAAGGCGTTCAAGAGCCAAAACCACATCGCGGAGATCCAGGGCGTATATGTCCCCTTCTGGCTCTACGATGCCAAGGCCGACGCGCGCGGCCGGTACGAGGGCCAGAACTCCGAGAGCCACCGCGAGGGCGATTACATGGTGACCACCACCCAGCACTACGATGTGCGCCGCGAGGGCTCGGCCGCCTTTGCCAAGGTGCCGGTGGACGGCTCCAGCAAGATGCCCAACACCCACATGGATGCCATTGAGCCCTTTGATTACGGTGACCTGAAGCCCTTCTCCACGGCCTACCTGCCCGGCTATCTGGCCGACCGGTATGACGAGGATGCCGATGCCTGCGCCGAGCGCGCCTACCGCCGGATGTACAACTCCACGGCCGATGCGCTCCACGCCACCACCGGCGGCTACAGCGAGATCCACCCCATTTCCGAGAATATCAACGTGGATATGACCCACGCCCACTACGCCCTGCTGCCGGTCTGGATGCTCCACACCCGGTGGAAGGACAAGGACTTCCTGTTCGCCATGAACGGGCAGACCGGGCGGCTCATCGGCGACCTGCCGGTGGACAAGAGCCGGGTGGCCGCGTGGTTTGCGGGCATCAGCCTGCCCCTGATGGCAGTGCTGGCGTTCCTGCTGTTGTTATAAGGGGGTGGCAGAATGAAACACACTGCAAAACGCTTTGCTGCCCTGCTGGCCGCACTGGTGCTGGCGCTCTGCCTGAGCATCCCCGCCTTTGCCGCCGCACCGCTGGTGCGGGACGAGATGGGCCTGTTCGATGCGGATACTTACAGCCAGCTGGAAGCTTCCGCCGAAGCCGCCAGCGACGGCCACGACTGCGACGTATATTTTCTGGTAGTGGACAGCATCGGTGACACCGACCAGCGCCAGTACGCCAAAGATTACTACCTTGCCAACGGTCTGGGCAGCGGCTCTGAACAGAGCGGCATCCTCTTCCTGCTGGCAGTCGGCTCCCGCAAGTATGTCACCATCACCTACGGCGGCGGTGTGACAGCCTTTACCGATTACCGCATCGAGCAGATCGAAGATGCCGTTGTTCCCTATCTCTCGGACAACGACTGGGCCGAGGCCGCCTCCGAGTACCTCTCCATGTGCGCCGACACGCTGGATTTCTACACTGAGCACGGCGAACCGCTGGATGTTGACAACGATACCAGCGGCTGGCCCATCCTGCTCCTCATCGTCATCGGCGTGCCCATGATCATTGCCGGTATCGTCTGCGGCGTGCTGTACAGCCAGATGAAAACAGCCCGGCTCAAGACTGAGGCCAACGATTACATCGGTGCAGGCTTAAAGCTGCGGGTGCAGGTGGACAACTACACCCACACCGACCGCGTGCAGGTCTACGATCCGCCCCACGAGGAGAGCAGCAGCTCCGGCGGCTCCTCCGTGGACAGCGACGGCTTTGGCGGCTCCTCCGGCGGCTCGTTCTGAGCGCCCTTTTCTCCAGCAATAAACCACCGGTTCTGCCGGTGGTTTTCGCTTGTTTTTATTTCCGTGTAACATGCAAAAGAAAGGAAACCCAACGAATGTCAAAGAAGATCACCGCCCTGATTCCCGGAGCCGCACTGGCACTGGGCATCGCCTGCATCGCCAAGTGGCTGGAAACGCTGGAAAGCAGCGCCGGGCTCCACCTCATTGGCGCATCAGTCATCGCCCTGTTTATCGGCATGGCTATCAATGCGTTTTTCCAGCCCAACAAAACAACCGCGCCGGGCATCAAATTCACCTCTAAGAAGGTCCTGAAATTCGCCATTGTCCTTCTGGGTGCCAGCCTGAACATCCGCACCGTGCTGACCGTGGGCCGTTTTTCGCTGACGGTCATGCTCTTCACCCTGGCCACCTGCTTTGGGCTGGGCGCGCTGATCGGCAAAGCGCTCGGGCTCAACTGGAAAACCAGCAGCCTGATCAACGCCGGAACCGGCATCTGCGGCGGCTCTGCCATTGCCGCCATTGCGCCGGTGATCGAGGCCGATGACATGGACATCGCCTACGGTATGTCCGCCACCTTCCTGTTCGATACGGCGATGATCGTTGTGTTCCCGCTCCTTGGCCGGTGGCTTGGGCTTTCCGATGCCGCATTCGGTCTCTGGGCCGGTACGGCGGTCAATGATACTTCGAGCGTTGTAGCCACCGGCTACGCTTTCAGTGAAGCAGCCGGCGACTTTGCAACGATGGTCAAGCTGACCCGCACGCTGGCGATCATTCCGGCTGTTCTGGTCTTTGCCGCCATCAACCTGCACCTGAAAAAGAAAGAGAGTGCTCAGGCCAACGGTGTCAAGGTGCGCATCCGTTCCATTTTCCCCTGGTTCATCCTTGCGTTCCTTGCCATGTCCCTGCTGACCAGTCTGGGCCTTCTGCCCGCCGGGCTGGTTTCCGGCCTGAAGACCATCAGCAAGTTTCTGATGGTCGCGGCCCTGGCGGCCATCGGTCTGAACACGAACTTTAAATCTCTCTGCCGTTCCGGCGCAAAGCCCATGCTGCACGGCTTCATCATCTCCACATTGGTCGTTCTGGTCGCCATTGGCGTTGAGTACATGATCGGCATTGCACCCTACGGCACGCTGTAACGCTCCTGCCAGCTGAATTTTCCTACAAAGAAAGAGCAGTGCTCTCCAATGGGTCCACCCACCGGAAGCACTGCTCTTTTATTGTTCTGCTTCGCTCCACAAACGCGAAGTTATCTGGTTGATGCCATTTTATCAGTCGGCCATGATCTCCTGAGAGCCCCATAGGAGATTAAGAAGTTCGCAAGCCAACCAGCTGGTACAGCAAGCCAGACAAAGGCAATGCCGAAACGCGGTGCACAGATCAGGGCAACGGACAGACGAATCGCAAGGTTCACCATGTTTGCAACGAGGAACGGACGCATAATTCCGAGACCGCGAAGGACTCCATCGGTTGCCATCTTGATACCCATGAAGATGAAAAAGTAACCAAGCCACCTCATATAGTCACCAGACACCTGATAGGCCAACGCCGTTCCGTCTTTTCCCAAGAACAGCGAGGAAATCTGCGTGTGCAGCGCTTCAATGACCACAAACGCAATGGCTGCAAAGCACAGATCCAGCACCAGTGCAGCGTGGTACCCTTTTTTGATGCGTTGGGGCTTGCCTGCGCCAAGGTTTTGGGAAACAAACGGCGAAACCGCATTGCCGATGGAGACAAAAATCAAAGAGAACACATTCTCTACTCGCATCGTCGCCGAATAGCCTGCCAGCGCCTGTGTACCGAATGGATTTACAACTGCCTGTACAATCAGCATACCGATGGACACCGTAGACTGCTGAAGAATCGACGGCACGGCAATTTGCAGCATGGATTGCAGCCCCTGCCAGTCAAATCGTTGAAATGGGCTCTCGTATCGCCGCATCCGATGAAGAAAAATCAGAAAGGAAAATACAGCGGAAATGCCTTGGGCAATCAAGGTTGCAAGAGCGGCACCGAACACGCCCAGACCAAGCCCAGCAACCATCCAAAGGTCCATAAAAATATTCAGGACAGAAGAAAAAATCAGGAGTGCCAAGGGAATTCTTGATTCACCGATGGAGGTGAACATGTTGGAGAGAATGTTATACATAAACAAGAACGGAAAGCCCGCAAAATAGACCCGCAGATACAGCACCGCCTCATCCAGAATGTCGGGAGGGGTTTGCAAGCCCCGCATCATCGGGAGGGAAAAGCATAAGCCAAAAACGCCAAGGACAATGCTCAGAATCAAAAAACTGAGCAAGGACGTTGACACAATGGTTTTCATTTTGCCATATTCTTTGGCACCGAAATAGCGGCTCACCAGCACACCGGCACCTACGCCGGCTCCCAGTGCCACACAAATAAACACATTGGTCAATGCTGCACAGGCACCGACAGCTGCAAGTGCAGAAGAACCAACAAACTGGCCGACAATAATGGAGTCGGCCATATTGTATATTTGCTGAAAAAAACTCCCAAGAATCATCGGCATTGCAAAAACCGTCAACGCTTTGAGGGGCGTATCGGTTATCAAATACTCATCTTTCGACATTCTCATATTCCTCCTTGGTACTTGTATTGTGGTATCCGCTTTATTTGCCTTCACAACCTCCGAGTTATTGAACTGAGCCGAGTATACCACACTCTCCTCACAAATACTACCACACAAAAAACTCCCATGCTCACATCGGAAGATGCTGTGCATGGGAGTTTTTGCTGCGCCTGTTACGGCGTATTGTTACTTATTGAAGGTTTCCTCGTTCAGCAGGCCCTCGCTCTTGGCAACGCAGATGCTGGCAACTGCATCACCCACCACGTTCAGGGAGGTGACCAGCATCTCGATGGGGCGGTTGATGGCCAGGATCAGGGAGTAGGCCAGCAGAGCGCCGTCGTTGACGAAGCCCATGCCGGACAAGATGGTAAACAGGATGACAGCCCCAGCGCCGGGAGCGGCGGGGGTACCCACAGATGCCAGCAGGGCCAGCAGGGCGACCACGACCAGCTGGCCGGGGGTGACGGTGTAACCGGCACAGCCTGCAATGAACACGGTGGCAATGACCTGCATGATGGCGGTGCCGTCCATGTTGATGGTCATGCCCAGCGGCAGGACGAAGGAAGCGATGCTCTCATCCACGCCGAACTCTTCCTCGCACACCTTGATGTTCAGGGGCAGGGTGGCGGCGCTGGAGGAGGTGGAGAAGCCAAACACTGCCACGTTGGCGATCTTGCGGATGAAGGTGAAAGGGTCCAGCTTGGCACCCAGTGCAATGACCAGCGGGTAGGCAATGATCAGAAAGGCCAGCAGCAGGACCACCGTGACCACCACATAGACCAGCGCGGGCTTGAGGTAATCGATGCCGTAGATGGCGAAGGTACGGGTCAGCAGCACAAAGACTGCAAAGGGAGCAAAGTTGCTGACGATGAAGTTCAGGAACACGACCACCACATCGTTGACCTCGCCCAGCAGGCGGCGCAGGGTCGCGGTGCGGCTCTCGCCCAGGGTGTTCATGCTCAGGCCGATGGCCACTGCCAGGAACACGCTGGAAAGCACAGCGCCATTGCTGCCAAAGGCAGTGATGATGTTGGAGGGGATGATGTTCAGCACCACGTTCAGGGGGTTGGAACCGGTGGAACCGCTGGCTTCTGCCAGACCCTCGATGCGGGTGTTGAACAGGCCCATGGAGTAGGTGCCGTAGCCCACACAGCCTGCCAGCAGCAGCGCCAGGAAGGAGCACAGCAGGAACCAGAACAGGGTCTTTGCGGAAATGCGGCCCATGGTGCGGGTGTCTGCAATGCTGCCGATGGCCAGCGAAATGGAGGTAAAGACCATGGGGATGATCACCAGCTGCAGCGCCTTGATGAAGAGCTGGCCGATGATGTAGAAGATGCCAAAGGAACGCTCAGCGCCCTCGGCGGTGATATCCTGGAACAGCAGGTTGTTGATGGTGGTCCAGGTCTGTGCCTGACCGCTGGCGTTCAGATGCTCCCGCAGGAACATAAAGGCCAGACCGGCCACCAGGCCGCAGACCAGAGAGATCGCCATGCGTTTTGCAAGGGATAATTCGTGCTTCTTTTTTGTTTCCATATACTTTTCCTCTCACAGTACCGGTTTTTGGCTCACACTTTGCCTACTCTAGCACAACTCCCCCTGCAATGCAAGAGAAAATCGCGCAAAATCCAGCATTTTTTGCAAATAAGTACGACTTTTCTCCGCAAAAATCCCCCGAAAGCACTCTGCCTCCGGGGGATCTGTTCACTTATTTCTTGAACTTGAACATCGGCGTGCCAGCGGCAGCATCGCCGTTTGCAACAACACTGATCTCCGGCAGGTCATCACTGTTGGTCACGATGAGAGCCGTTGCAGTGGGGTGGCCTGCGGCGCGGATGGCTTCCAGATCCACCTTCAGCAGCGGGGTGCCGGCCTTGACCTTGGCCCCTTCTTTGGTCAGGGAGGTAAAGCCCTGTCCTTTCATCTCCACCGTGTCCATGCCGACATGGATCAGCAGCTCAATGCCGTCATCGCTCATCATACCAACGGCGTGCAGGCTTTCGGGCACCTGCGTAACGGTGCCGTCAAAGGGAGCATAAACGGTGTCGCCGGTGGGCTCCACGCCGCAGCCGGGGCCCAGGATCGCGGAGGCAAAGGTCTCGTCAGGCAGCTGCTCCAGCGGGATCACCTTGCCGTCAATGGGAAGCATGACCGTCATCTTCTGGCCGGAAAATTTCGTCTCGGATGCGGCCTTGCCGCCAAAAAGCTTGTCAAAAAAGCCCATAATATAAACCATCCTTCCACGGTGCACAAAGTGCAACCTTTATCCAGTTAAGAATAGCATATCCGCGCGGGAAATACAATCTGCATCCTGCACAAAGAGACGCTCCGCCGTTTGGCAGGTGTGCCCTTACATCAGCTCCAGCAGCTGCTCCACCTCTTCCATCCGGGTGGCCCAGCTGGTGGCAATGCGGACAACGGTGTGGGTATCATCGTACTTCTCCCAGAAGCCGAACTTGGCCTTGCCTTCCAGCGCGGCCAGCTGCTCGTTGGACAACACGATGAACACCTGATTCGTGGGCGAATCCATGAAGAACGAATAGCCCTTTTCGGCCAGTCCCTTCTTGAGCACGGCGGCGGTCTCAATGGCATTTTTGCTGATGGTCTGGTACAGGTCATCGGTGAACAGCACATCGAACTGGATGCCCAGCAGACGGCCCTTTGCCAGCAGAGCGCCCTGCTGCTTGACCATGGTCATAAAGTGAGCCGGTGCGCCGTGGGGGAACACAACTGCCTCGCCGCAGAGCGCACCCACCTTGGTGCCGCCGATGTAGAACACATCGGTCAGGCGGGCCACATCGGCCAGCGTCACATCGGTGCCCTCGGCGGCCAGACCATAGCCCAGACGGGCACCGTCCATAAACAGCGGCATGTGGTACTTATGGCAGACGGCGGACAGCGCTTCCAGCTCTGCCTTGGTGTACAGGGTGCCGTACTCCGACGGGTGGGAGATGTACACCATGCCCGGGAACACGAGGTGGTCCACATTGCCATCGGCATAGAAGGTCCTGCACCAGCCCTCAACAGTCCCGGCATTCAGCTTGCCGTTGGTGTGCGGCAGGCCGATGACCTTGTGGCCCGTGAACTCGATGGCACCGGCCTCGTGGGCAGCCACATGGCCGGTGGATGCGGCCAGCACACCCTCCCAGCGGCGCAGCATCGATGCAATGACGATGGCGTTGCTCTGGGTGCCGCCCGAAATGAACCAGACATCGGCATCCGGTGCGCCGCACGCCGCGCGGATCTTCTCCCGCGCACTGGCGCAATAGGGATCGGTGCCGTAGCCGGAGACCTTTTCAAAGTTGGTCTCCACCAGCTTTTGTAAGATTGCCGGATGCGCACCCTCGCAGTAATCGTTTTCAAAATACAGCATATACTTTCCCCCGCTCTGCATTCAAGATAAACCTATTATCTGCTTTTTGCGCAGGGTTGTCAATGTAGAACCCCCGCATGGGCGGGGAAAAGTATTACACCTTTTTCTCAGCTTTACAAGCGGATCCTTCAGATTCAGCAAATGACACAAAAACCGCCCCGATCTCCTGTTACTGAAACCGGGGCGGTTCGATTGCGTTATTTGTGCTTTTTCAAGCGCTCACGCAATTACTTGCAGGGGTTCTTGATCGCAGCCCGGGCGGGTGCCAAAATTACAGAGCGTTCGGAGTAACGATGATACGTTATTTGTGAATTTCCAGTGTGTTTTACCCCATCTCCGCAATGATCTTCTCCAAATTTTCTTCCTGCAAATAGAATTCCGGCAGTTTTGCCTTGTCATATAGAACGAATGGGCGGCGTTTGCAAGGAGCAGTCACGCACAAAGCGCCCCCGGCTTCCTGTCATGGAAACCGGGGGCGCTGCGGTTTTATGGGAAACGCCTCAGGCGCTGCAAAGCCTCAGTGCAGCAGGGAGCTGACCCATGCCCGGGCGGCCGTCTTGGCCTGGAGCTTATTGTACATCTTCAGGGTGGTGTTGTACACCTTCTGGCTCATGGCATTGCTGGCGTTGGTGGCGGCAGTCTGCTTGGCCTCCAGCGTGTCGGCGGCGGCAACGGCGGCCTTCATATCGGCGTAGTCGGCCATGATCTCCTGCTGGAGCGCGGCGTAGCTGGCCTTGGCTGCAGCCTGATCCTTTGCGGTGACCTGATTGCCATTGCTGCCGTAGGTCAGCAGGTTGGAGAGGGCATCACGCACGCCGTAGAAGGAGTCGGTCCAGTCGTCCGGGTAGGTGTAGTAGCGGCCCTTGGCATCCTGATACCAGATGCCCTCGGTGGGCTGCTCGTCGGAACGGGTGACCTTATGGACCGAGACCTTGTAGACATCTGCGGTGTCGGTGGTCAGCATCGGATAGTAAGGGACGAAGGCGTTGTACACGTCGTCGTCAAAAGCGGTCCACTCGGTAATGGCGGTGTTCAGATCGCCGGTGGCGCTCACCTGGAACAGATGAGTCTCCACATTGCCCGTCTTGCCGATGGGCTCGGTCTGAAAGAAGTGGATGGAATCCTCCACCGAGAACTTCTTGGTCAGCTGGATGTTGGAGTAGACCGGGACGATGGCACCGTTCTCGCCGACGTTGCTGATGGCAAAGTCGGTCTCACTGTAGTTGTCCTTTGTAAAGGTGTCGGTGCCGTACAGGTAGTTCAGGCCGGCTGCCATGCGGTCCGATGTGATGTCGCCGTTGTAGGAGGCATCCAGATCGATGACATTGGCAGCGGCGTCGCCCACAAAGGTACCGGCCTTCTGGGCCACGGAGATCAGGTTGGCAGAGGCCACCACATGGTCGGTGTCATCCAGATCGATCTTGCCCATAGCGGCGATGTTGGGCTGCATGAAGACCACGCTGGAGGAGAGCTTCAGGGCAAGGTAGGTGTGGCCCGTCAGGTTCTCCACGAACCAGGTCTCGTTCTGGTCGGCAATGAACACGCCGGAGCCGCCGGCTGCACCGGCGTTGTCGTAGATGGAGGTCAGCAGAGCAACACCCTCGCGGGCCGTGGAAGCTTCGCTCAGCAGCACCGTGGTGATCTCGGCTTCCTCAATGCCGTTGTCCACATAGGGGTCTACGCTCAGCACGGCGTCGGTGCCGTAGAGAGACTCGGTGGCAGAGACCATGACACCCTTCTCGTTGGTGCCAGCCTCCTCATAGGGGGTGTGCTCGTGGGTGCTGTCGCAGTCCGGGCAGACACCCAGACCGTTGTCGTCCCGGCGGGCGGTGTAGCGGTAGCTGTCGTGGGTGAAGGTGTAGGTAAAGCCGTAGCAGCCCTCGTACACCTCGCCCGCGGTGTGCTTCCCGGCGGGGCTGATGTTGAACAGCTTGTTGTAATCGTTGGTGCCCAGATCCTCGATCCGGCCAAACATGGTGGTGCCATCCTCGGTGAGGTCGCTGCCGACATAGAGTGCCGTGCAGGCGAAGGCGGAAGGAACCACGGCAAGCGTCATCGCACAGGCGATGAAAGCCGCAGCAATTTTCTTCTTCAAAGACATAATAGTATCGATCCCTCTCTTGTTGATTGTCGGCATTTCGTCGGCAGGTGTTATAATACACCCATTTTAATGAAAATGCAAGTATTTTCCCGAAATTTTAGCATATATTCGTTTTTATATGGTATATATTCATACTGCGTTTTTCATCTACCCCTCCGTGAGCGCAAAAAACCGCCCCGATCTCCTGTTACGGAAACCGGGGCGGTTCACTTGCATTATTTGTGCTTTTTCAAGCGCTTACGCAATTACTTGCGGGGGTTCTTGATTGCAGCCTGAGCGGGTGCCAAAATTACAGAGCGTTCGGAGTAACGATGATATGTTATTTGTAGTTTTTCAGTGTATCTTAGCCCATCTCCGCAATGATCTTCTCCAGATTTTCTTCCTGCAAATAGAATTCCGGCAGTTTTGCCTTGTCATACCGCATATAGGAAATGTCTTTCGTCCGCTGTTCCAGCAAGTTGGTAAAGAACCGCTCCCAACTGAAGAATTCGCTGCTCTCGATGAAATCTGCCGGATGTTGCAGGATTTCAATAATGTCCGGCTGTCCGAGCAAATCTGCTTTCAGAAGCAGCCATTCCAGCGATTCCGGCAGGTACAAGCTGAACTTTGCGTTGTCCTCCTGCATCAGGCGATAAATGTCGTTCATCTGCGGGCCAAACGCAGCACCGTCCGCAATTACCAGAACCTTCTCGGATTTCATTGGGAAGATCTTCTGTTTGATGTTATCTTTGCCTGCCGCAGGGATACAGACAATTCCGTATTTCTCGCCGACTTTTGTAAACAGCTGATACCCGGAATTTGCATCCTCTGTCAGAAGCTTCTCAACGCTTCCCAGCTCCACATCGCTGGCGGACAGAGAATCGTAAATGGGGTATGCTTTATTATAGGTCCGCTTAAATCGGCTGGTCGTCTTTTTCAGCTCCAGAATTGCATTTACGCTGTACGGCAGGGTACTCAAATCTTCTCTCGTCACAAGCACATAGTAGTTGTCCGTTTTCTGAATCGCACGGGCAAAGTCAAGGCTTGAAACAAAAGTGCTGCCTTCGTCCACGAACACGATAGCATCCTGAATGTCTTTCAGTTGAGCCTCCCAGAGCGCACCGGACAGGACTCTGCACGTTTTGTCACAGACGATCGTAATGCCGCTTTTTCTGCCATAGTTCTCATAGGCACTCAGCATCTCAACCAGCGTCGTCTTGCCTGTTGCACTGTCACCGCGCAGAATCGTGATGTTGCGTTCCAATTCTATGGTAAAAACTATTCGTTTGCTCCGAACTTCGATTTTATGTTTACCCTTCATTTTATAGCCTCATACGAACTCGAATGCAATCGGCATCAATTCTTCCATGTTGTGCACCACATCACCTGTATTCAAAACTTTTACATCCACAGGGAATTTTTTCTTTCCAAAATCCATCAGGTGACGTAGATTGATCGTCAGGTCTTTTTTCTTAGCTAATTTGAGAATAAAGGGTGCGCAGTTGTCACCGCAAGTCGAGGCATTGAATACCTTTTCCGGATCATTTGCCATCAACAGAAGCGTTTTCGTGCCGCCAGACAGGTTCTCCGGCGGAATTACACCTAAAACCGGGCTTTCGATTGCATGAGGCCCCAGAACATTGGATTTGTCAATTTTTTTGATAACTTCTTTTGCGAAATCAGAAGTCAGCCATTCATCCTCATAAGTGTAGTTGAAATAAACCGACGTATTGTAGACTGCTTCTGGCATATCCCCAAAGTAGATGTTCAGCATGGTATCACCTCGCAGATGTGAGTCATTTGCTATTATTGTACCTTCTTTCTGCTCACAAAACAAGCCGTAAAAGGCTCTTGACCTCCTATTACAGAAGCCAAGAGCCTTTTATTACACTGTGCAAATTTCAGTCGATTCCTATTTTTTCAATGTGCAATCACAATATTTCGTATCAGCAGAAAATAATTTTCACCACCAAAAGAAAGGTTTTCTCTCTCAGAACGCATGAAAGGCTCACAGCGTTTTAGATTCCTTCGATTTGATGTTGGAGCTTATTAAGCTCCCGTTGAAGCTTCTGGTACTCTCTGGGGGAAACAGCAGACTTCATATGGTCTGCTAACGATTGCATAGTAATGTATAAATTGTATGTCTCTGCCGGATTTTTCAGAGTTCGTTGTTCTGTTTTGACTCCTTCGTTAATAGAAATCTGTCCGATAACTAGTTTGATATACTTAAACAGTTCGGAATCTTCGGAGTAGTCAGCCGGTGCATAAAAATTGATTCGACCATCATTGAACAGTTGATATACTTTCTCACGCTTGTTCTTTTCAGGGTCGAAAACACCAATTGAATAACCGCTCTTGCTCTTCACAAGGCGCATACAAGGGATATCTGTAGCACTGTCTCCAATATAGACGATATTCTCATATGGAGTAACAAGGGCAGACTCAGGCACACTATCGTTTACTCTCTCATCGTACTCTTCAAAGATTCCTTTGGCAATCCGGAATATGAATTGAGTCTTATTGGTATAGTTTACGGCCTGTGCTGGCCATTCGGCAACACCATCCGCAGAATACAGGTACGACGATGCATAGACGCGGCTGAAATACTGGGCGATATTACTTCCTTCAATAATCTCCTTCAGCCCGGACGATATGATGTAATGATGAACTTCAATACCATTTTCCTCACCGTACTGATTCACCCGTTCAAACCACGTATCCACTCCATTGTATAAGGGAACGTCCTTTCCTACCTGGTTGAAGTAGCTACGACTGAGGGGTTTTCTAAGAGCTTTAGACTTGACAACAAGCTGATACATCCAAGCGAGATTGTTGTCCATAAGGTTGTCTTTTGCAAGTTGATTGGACTCTGGCCAAAAATCCTCAGGTCTCATTCCAAGTGAGGGAATCAATGTGAACGACTGCATATCATCGGGAGAAAGAGTTTTATCGAAGTCATAGCATATTGCCATGCGCGGCTTTTGAGTTACAACTTCTTGTCTTGCATTTTCGGACATTTAGAGTCCCTCCTTTATTTACGTTGGTTTATTACTTTTCATTTTAGTGTAAAAATCGACAAAAAACAAGGGGGCGCGTATGTAAAAGAGTCTCGCACAAAATAGCAGCACATCAAAAAGTCCCTTGACTTCCATTACAGAAGTCAAGGGACTCATTTCACTTTTAAACTATCTATGCCATAGAAAAAACCTGATTTCCTTGGACTTTTAATCGCAGCCTGGGCGGGTGCCAAAATTACAGAGCGTTTGGAGAAGCAATGATACGCCATTTGTGAATTTCCAGTGTGTTTTACCCCATCTCCGCAATGATCTTCTCCAAATTTTCTTCCTGCAAATAGAATTCCGGCAGTTTTGCCTTGTCATATAGAACGAATGGCGGCGTTTGCAAGGAGCAGTCACGCACAAAGCGCCCCCGGCTTCCTGTCATGGAAACCGGGGGCGCTGCGGTTTTATGGGAAACGCCTCAGGCGCTGCAAAGCCTCAGTGCAGCAGAGAGCTGACCCATGCCCGGGCGGCCGTCTTGGCCTGGAGCTTATTGTACATCTTCAGGGTGGTGTTGTACACCTTCTGGCTCATGGCATTGCTGGCGTTGGTGGCGGCAGCCTGCTTGGCCTCAAGCGTGTCGGCGGCGGCAACGGCGGCCTTCATATCGGCGTAGTCGGCCATGATCTCCTGCTGGAGCGCGGCGTAGCTGGCCTTGGCTGCAGCCTGATCCTTTGCGGTGACCTGATTGCCATTGCTGCCGTAGGTCAGCAGGTTGGAGAGGGCATCACGCACGCCGTAGAAGGAGTCGGTCCAGTCGTCCGGGTAGGTGTAGTAGCGGCCCTTGGCATCCTGATACCAGATGCCCTCGGTGGGCTGCTCGTCGGAGCGGGTGACCTTATGGACCGAGACCTTGTAGACATCTGCGGTGTCGGTGGTCAGCATCGGATAGTAAGGGACGAAGGCGTTGTACACGTCGTCGTCAAAAGCGGTCCACTCGGTAATGGCGGTGTTCAGATCGCCGGTGGTGCTCACCTGGAACAGATGAGTCTCCACATTGCCCGTCTTGCCGATGGGCTCGGTCTGAAAGAAGTGGATGGAATCCTCCACCGAGAACTTCTTGGTCAGCTGGATGTTGGAGTAGACCGGGACGATGGCACCGTTCTCGCCGACGTTGCTGATAGCAAAGTCGGTCTCGCTGTAGTTGTCCTTCGTAAAGGTGTCGGTGCCGTACAGGTAGTTCAGGCCGGCTGCCATGCGGTCCGATGTGATGTCGCCGTTGTAGGAGGCATCCAGATCGATGACATTGGCAGCGGCGTCGCCCACAAAGGTACCGGCCTTCTGGGCCACGGAGATCAGGTTGGCAGAGGCCACCACATGGTCGGTGTCATCCAGATCGATCTTGCCCATAGCGGCGATGTTGGGCTGCATGAAGACCACGCTGGAGGAGAGCTTCAGGGCAAGGTAGGTGTGGCCCGTCAGGTTCTCCACGAACCAGGTCTCGTTCTGGTCGGCAATGAACACGCCGGAGCCGCCGGCTGCACCGGCGTTGTCGTAGATGGAGGTCAGCAGAGCAACACCCTCGCGGGCCGTGGAAGCTTCGCTCAGCAGCACCGTGGTGATCTCGGCTTCCTCAATGCCGTTGTCCACATAGGGGTCTACGCTCAGCACGGCGTCGGTGCCGTAGAGAGACTCGGTGGCAGAGACCATGACACCCTTCTCGTTGGTGCCAGCCTCCTCATAGGGGGTGTGCTCGTGGGTGCTGTCGCAGTCCGGGCAGACACCCAGACCGTTGTCGTCCCGGCGGGCGGTGTAGCGGTAGCTGTCGTGGGTGAAGGTGTAGGTAAAGCCGTAGCAGCCCTCGTACACCTCGCCCGCGGTGTGCTTCCCGGCGGGGCTGATGTTGAACAGCTTGTTGTAATCGTTGGTGCCCAGATCCTCGATCCGGCCAAACATGGTGGTGCCATCCTCGGTGAGGTCGCTGCCGACATAGAGTGCCGTGCAGGCGAAGGCGGAAGGAACCACGGCAAGCGTCATCGCACAGGCGATGAAAGCCGCAGCAATTTTCTTCTTCAAAGACATAATAGTATCGATCCCTCTCTTGTTGATTGTCGGCATTTCGTCGGCAGGTGTTATAATACACCCATTTTAATGAAAATGCAAGTATTTTCCCGAAATTTTAGCATATATTCGTTTTTATATGGTATATATTCATACTGCGTTTTTCATCTACCCCTCCGTGAGCGCAAAAAACCGCCCCGATCTCCTGTTACGGAAACCGGGGCGGTTCACTTGCATTATTTGTGCTTTTTCAAGCGCTTACGCAATTACTTGCGGGGGTTCTTGATGGCAGCCTGCGCAGCGGCGAGGCGTGCAATGGGCACACGGAAGGGAGAGCAGCTGACGTAGTCCAGACCAACATTGTGGCAGAACTCAACGCTCGTGGGGTCGCCGCCGTGCTCGCCGCAGATGCCCAGGCCCAGGTCGGGACGGGTCTCGCGGCCGTCGTGGGCAGCCATCTTGACCAGCTTGCCCACGCCGATCTGATCCAGGTGCTGGAACGGATCGCTCTCGTAGATCTTGTTCTCGTAGTAAGCGCCCAGGAACTTGGCAGCGTCATCACGGCTGAAGCCGAAGGTCATCTGGGTCAGGTCGTTGGTGCCGAAGCTGAAGAACTCAGCCTCCTTGGCGATCTCGCCGGCAGTCAGGGCTGCACGGGGGATCTCGATCATGGTACCGACCTGATACTTCATGTCAACGCCAGCAGCAGCGATCAGCTCATCAGCGACCTTGACCACAACGTCCTTGACGAACTTCAGCTCCTTGACCTCGCCGACCAGCGGGATCATGATGTGCGGGGTGATCATGCAGCCGGTCTCAGCGGAGACGTTCAGGGCAGCCTTGATCACAGCGCGGGTCTGCATTGCTGCGATCTCAGGATAGGTGACAGCCAGACGGCAGCCGCGGTGACCCATCATGGGGTTGAACTCGTGCAGAGAAGCAACCACGTTCTTCAGGTCATCGAAGGTCATGCCCATATCGGCAGCCAGCTCCTTGATGTCCTCGTCCTTGGTGGGCAGGAACTCGTGCAGAGGGGGATCCAGGTAGCGGATGGTCATCGGGCGCTCACCCATGATGCGGTACATGGCCTCGAAGTCACCCTGCTGGAACGGCTCGACCTTGGCCAGAGCGGCCTCGCGCTCTTCCACGGTACGGGCGCAGATCATCTCACGGACAGCCTTGATGCGGTCCTCAGCAAAGAACATGTGCTCGGTACGGCACAGGCCGATGCCCTCAGCACCCAGGTCAACGGCCTGCTGTGCGTCACGGGGGTTATCGGCGTTGGTCATAACCAGCAGCTGACGAGCTGCATCTGCCCAACCCATGAAGCGGTTGAAGTTCTTGTTGCCGGTAGCGGCCACGGTTGCGACCTGCTCGCCGTAGATGTTGCCGGTGGAACCATCGATGGAGATCCAGTCGCCCTCAACGAACTTGTGGCCGTTGATCTCAAAGGTCTTGGCCTCCTCATCGATCTTGACCTCGTTGTCGTTGCCGCAGCCGGAGACACAGCAGGTGCCCATACCACGGGCAACAACGGCTGCGTGGCTGGTCATGCCGCCGCGGACGGTCAGAATGCCCTGAGACACCTGCATGCCCACGATGTCCTCGGGAGAAGTCTCCAGACGGACCAGAACCACCTTCTTCATTTTGCCGGACTTGACCATCTCCTCTGCTTCCTCAGCAGTAAAGACGATCTGGCCGCAGGCGGAACCGGGAGAAGCTGCCAGGCCCTTGCCGACGACTTCGGCAGCCTTCAGGGCAGCGGCATCGAACTGGGGATGCAGCAGGGTATCCAGCTGCTTGGGCTCCACGCGCAGGACAGCTTCCTGCTCGGTGATCATGCCCTCGTCCACCAGGTCGCATGCGATCTGCAGAGCGGCCTGTGCGGTACGCTTGCCGTTACGGGTCTGCAGCATGTACAGGTGGCCGTCCTCAATGGTGAACTCCATATCCTGCATATCGCGGAAGTAGTTCTCCAGACGGGTTGCGATCTCAACGAACTGATCGTACACCTCAGGCATCTGATCCTTCAGGTGGCTGATGGGAGAAGGAGTGCGGACACCTGCCACAACGTCCTCGCCCTGTGCATTGATCAGGTACTCGCCCATCAGCTTCTTTGCGCCGGTGGCGGGGTCACGGGTGAATGCAACGCCGGTGCCGGAACGGTCGCCGGAGTTGCCGAATGCCATCTGCTGCACGTTGACAGCGGTGCCCCACTCGTAGGGGATCTCGTTCATCTTGCGGTAAACGTTAGCACGGGGGTTGTCCCAGCTGCGGAACACAGCCTTGACAGCCTCGATCAGCTGATCGCGGGGATCCTGGGGGAACGGCTTGCCCTCGTTCTCCTCGTAGATCTTCTTGAATACACCGACCAGTTCTTTCAGGTCGTCAGCCGTCAGGTCCACGTCGTTCTTGACGCCCTTGGCTTCCTTCATCTTGTCGATCTCGACCTCGAACAGGCTCTTGGGAACCATCATAACGACGTCTGCAAACATCTGCACGAAACGGCGGTAGCAGTCGTATGCGAAGCGGGCGTTGCCGGTCTTCTTGGCCAGACCTTCCACAGCCTCATCGTTCAGGCCCAGGTTCAGGATGGTGTCCATCATGCCGGGCATGGACTGACGGGCACCGGAACGGACAGAGACCAGCAGGGGGTTGGTGTTGTCGCCGAACTTCTTGCCGGTGATCTCTTCCAGACCCTTGAGATGCTCGAAGATGTCAGCGGTGATATCGTCATTGATCTGACGGCCGTCTGCATAGTACTGGGTGCAGGCATCCGTGGTGATGGTGAAGCCCTGGGGAACCGGCATACCGGCAGCAGTCATCTCTGCCAGACCGGCACCCTTGCCGCCCAGAGTATTTTTCATGGTGACCTTGTCGCCGCCGAAGGCATCGTTGCCCTCGCTGAAGTAGTACAGATACTTTTTGCTCATGCGTGTTTACCTCCCATTTGGTGACCCCCGGTGCCACGCCCGGCGGTCTCATCGCACTTTTTTCTCAAAGCTGATGAACATTGTCTTGTGAATGCTAAACTATTATACCAGAAAATTCCCACGTTGCCACCGGGCAAAACACCGAATTTGTTTGATAAATTTTGTGCAATTCCCTTGAAATTTACCCAATTTTCCGCTATTATAAAATGGGAGAAAGTTCGAGAGGTTTTTTGTTTTGCAAAGCCATTTTTCCGCATCTGGGATACATGCTGTTATCCATTGAAATTTCCGGTGGAATTCCACCTGCGGAACGGGCCGGAATTTCTCCCTCATGGATACAACAAAATACCACACCTTCCCAAGGAGGGACACTATTTATGGAAACCATTTCCAACGAAGCTCTGGCCGCAGCACGCGCCAAACTGGACGCTGCCGAAAGCCGGCGCGAGAACATCCTGCTTTTTCACATCGCCAACGGCGTGAACATTGAGAGCCGTACCGTCCAGATCGAGGATGGCGTTGTCATCGCCCCGGGAGCCACCATTCTGGCGGGCACCATCCTGCGCGGCAAGACGGTCATCGGCGCAGGCTGCGTCATCGGCCCCAATACCCTGATCGAGGACAGCACCGTGGATGAGGGCACCACCGTCAACGCCAGCCAGGTCTACGGCAGCCATCTGGGCCCCCATAACAACATCGGTCCCTTCACCCATGTGCGGGTGAACACTGTCACCGACTACGGCGTGCATCTGGGTGCCTATGTGGAGACCAAGAACTCCAACTTTGCCCGGGGCAACACCGTGAGCCACCTGACCTACATCGGCGACAGCGATGTGGGCAAGTACTGCAACTTCGGCTGCGGCACCGTCACCTGCAACTACGACGGCAAGGATAAGTTCCGCACCCAGATCGGCGATTACTGCTTCATCGGCTGCAACACCAACCTTGTGGCTCCGGTCAAGGTGGGCGACGGCGCTTACACCGCCGCAGGCAGCACCATCACCAAGGATGTGCCCGCCCAGGCACTGGGCATTGCCCGGGAGCGCCAGACCAATCTGGACGGTTGGGCAGAGCCCAAGATGGAAGCCTACATCGCCAAAAAGCAGAAGCTGGAAAACGAGCAGAGCAAGTAACGCTCTGCCGGAAGGGAGCTACGTATGAAGTCTGAAAGTTTTCGCAAGCAGGCACTGTGCCTTGTCCTTTTCTTCGCGGCTGTTGCCGCCGTGTTCGCCCTGACCCGCCTGCGCAGCGACCCCGCCAAAAAGCAGGCGGAGTTCGTGGTGCAGCAGCTGCTCTCCTGTTCCTCTGCCGTGGAGCAGGCCGTGGACGCCGCTGCGCCCTCCGGCAGTGAACCGGGGCTTGCTGCTGTGGACACCGATGGGCTGTACGCCTTCCTTCAGGCGCAGCTGGGCGATGCCATGACTGCCGATTGCCTGAACAAAATCATGGCGAACCGTCTGCCCACCCGCATCACCGCGCTGGCAGGGCAGTCCGGCGACAAGCTGGTGCCCAGCGACCTCACCCTGAAAAAGCGCGCCGGGGCAGAAAACTGCTACGATTTTTCCGCCGCCCTGCTGACCGCTACGGACAGCACCGCCGCCGCGCAGGTATCCGGCACCATCACCATGGTGAAGGAGGAGGGCCGCTGGAAGGCCTCTGCCATCACGCTGAACCTGTAATAAACCCTTTTGCCCCTGTGCCCTGCGGCACGGGGGCATTTTTTGCTTATAATGTATATCTTTTTGCGCGCGCGTATGTTATACTAAAGAACTGTACCACACATTATTTTAAGCAAAAAAGAAAAGGCAAAACCACAACTATGAATGCAAACGACATCTGGCTGATCGCGGGCCTTGGCAACCCGGAAGCAAAATACGAGGGCACCCGCCACAACGCGGGCTTTGCCGCGCTGGACTCTCTGGCGGGCAAATGGGGCATCAGCGTCAGCAAAACCAAGTTTCAGGGCCTGTGGGGCCAGGGCGAGGTGGACGGCCACAAGGTGGTGCTGCTGAAACCCCTGACCTACATGAACCTCTCCGGCGATTCCATCGCCCCGCTGGCGGGCTTTTTCAAGATCCCTGCTGACCACGTCATCGTCCTGTGCGACGATATCACCCAGGCCCCCGGCAAGCTGCGCATCCGGCCCTCCGGCTCGGCAGGCGGGCACAACGGCCTGAAGAGCATCATTGCCCGGCTGGGCGGGGAGAACTTCCCCCGCATCCGCATCGGCGTGGGTGCCAAGCCCCGCCCGGACTATGACCTTGCCGACTGGGTGCTGGGCAAGTTCCCGCCCGAGGACGCCAAGGCCATGGCTGACCGCTACCCCGACCTGGAGGCAGCGGCCAAGCTCATTATGGATGGGAAGCTGGGGCTGGCACAGAGCAAGTATAACGGGTAACCCGCAGGCCGTTGGGAGCTTTCCCACGCAAGTGATTCGGGCCATTCCATCGCCCGCCCTACTGCCTGCGGCAGCAGGGTCCCACCCCAGCGGACACTTGCTTTGGGAAACTCCCTGCCGCCCCGCTCCAGCCTGACCGGATTTGCCAAAGGCTCTCCCTTCGGGAGAGCTGGCCGCCGTCAGGCGGACTGAGAGGGTGAGGATGCTGACAAAAGGAGGGAGAACCATGTACGAAGCGCTGCTGAAAAGCACACCGGAATATCAGAAGATCGCGGAGAGCCTGCACACCCCGGGCCCGGCGGCGCTGTTCGGCCTGCCGCCTGCGGGCCGTGCCCTGCTGTACGCCGCTTTGCAGAAGGATCTGGGACGGCTGGTCTGCATCGTGACCCCCGGCGAGGCCGAGGCCACCCACTTTGCGGACGACCTCAAGGCGCTGGGCCTGACCGCGGCGGTGTTCCCGCCCCGGGACTTTATGCTGCGGCCAGTGGAGGGCGCGGGCCGCGAATACGAGTACCGCCGCCTGTCGGTGCTGGGCGCGCTGGCGGGCGGGCGGCTGAACGCCGTCTGCGTGCCCGCCGAGGCGCTGCTGCAATACACGGTGCCCCGGGATGAGTTCCTGCGGAACACCCTCACCCTCAAGCCCGGCATGGTCTACAACCGGGAAGCGCTGGTGGCGCGGCTCTTTGCCGCCGGGTACGTCCGGCGCAGTCAGGTGGACGGCCCGGGCCAGTTCAGCGTGCGCGGCGATATCGTGGACATCTACGCGCCGGACATGCACCAACCCGCCCGTGTGGAATACTGGGACGATGAGATCGATTCGCTGGCCTCCTTCGACCTGCTGACCCAGCGCCGGGACGGCAGTCTGGAAAAGATCTACCTCTCCCCCGCCCGCGAGGTGCTGTTTGGCAACACCGCCGAGACGGCCGAGGCTCTGCGCGGAGCCATCAAAAAGGCGCGGGGCAAAAAACGCACCGCCATGGAAAAGGCCACAGAGGCCGACCTTGCTCAGCTGGATTCCGGCCTGATGCCCGAAGCCATGGACAAGTATTACGGCATCCGCTACCCGCAGCCCGCCACCCTGCTGGACCATCTGGACAGCCCCATCTTTGTGCTGGACGAGGTGGGCGGCATCCGGGATGCCCAGAAGGCCACCGAGTACCGCCGGGGCGAGGAGCTGACCGGTCTGCTGGAGGAGGGCGTGCTCTGCCCGGGGCTGGACGTGCTCTACCAGACCATGGACGACCTTGCCATTGCGGCCCAGAAACAGAGCACCCTGCTGTGTGAGAACTTCCTGCGGGGGATGAACGAGTTCAAGCTGAAGGACCTCATCAACGTGGAGGTCTTTGCGGCCCCCAACTGGGGCGGCGACCTGGCCTCTCTGCGGGAGGATCTTGACCCGCTGATCGCCCAGGGCTATGCCGTTACCCTCTTCTCCGGCACTCCCAAGGGTGCCGCCGCCCTGACCCGGGACCTGACGGACAAGGGCTACTCCGTGAGCATGAGCCGGGACGTGCGCCCGGCCAAGGGCATCGTGCAGGTACTGCCCGGCCACCTGACCGCAGGCTGCACCTTCCCCTTTGCCCACACGGCGGTCATCTCCTCCCGGCGGCACGGGCTGGATGAAGAAGCCGCCGCCGAGAACAAAAAGCGCAAAAAGAACAAAAACGCCCTGTCCAGCCTTTCAGACATCAAGCCCGGGGACTATGTGGTGCACCAGAGCCACGGCATCGGCATGTACGCGGGCATCCAGCGTCTGGAAGTGCAGGGTGCCATCAAGGATTACCTGAAGATCCAGTATTCCGGCTCCGATGTGCTCTATGTGCCCGTCACCCAGCTGGACCTGCTCAGCCGCTACACCGCCCCCGGCGACGAGGAAAAGGTGAAGCTGGCCAAGCTGGGCGGTGCCGAATGGCAGCGCACCCGCGCCAAGGTAAAAAAGGCCACCGAGGAGATGGCCCAGGAGCTCATTGAGCTGTACGCCCGGCGCAGGCAGGCCCAGGGATACGCCTTCCCGCCCGACGGCGACTGGCAGAACGATTTCGAGACCCGCTTTGAGTACGATGAGACCGACGACCAGCTCCACGCCACCGCCGAGATCAAGCAGGATATGGAAAAGCCCTACCCGATGGACCGCCTGCTCTGCGGCGACGTGGGCGTGGGCAAGACCGAAGTTGCCCTGCGCGCGGCCTTCAAGTGCGTGATGGGCGGCAAGCAGTGCGCCCTTCTGGCCCCCACCACTCTGCTGGCCTGGCAGCACTACAACACCCTGCTCTCCCGGATGGAGGCCTTCCCGGTGAAGATCGGGATGCTCTCCCGCTTCCGTACCGCAAAACAGCAAAAGGAGACCCTGCGGGGCCTGCAGTCCGGCAGCGTGGACATCGTGGTGGGCACCCACCGCCTGCTCTCCAAGGATGTGCGCTTCCACGACCTGGGCCTTGTCATCATCGATGAGGAGCAGCGGTTCGGCGTGAAACACAAGGAGAAGCTGAAGGAAAACTTCATCGGCGTGGATATGCTGACCCTCTCGGCCACGCCCATCCCCCGCACCCTGAACATGGCCATGAGCGGCATCCGCGACCTGTCCACCATCGAGCAGCCGCCCATTGAGCGCCAGCCTGTGGAGACCTTTGTGCTGGAGTACAACGATGTCATCCTTGCCGAAGCCATGAAGAAGGAGCTGGCCCGGGGCGGTCAGGTGTACTACCTGCACAACCGGGTGGACAACATCGAGTCCACCGCCGCCCATGTCAGCCAGCTGGTGCCCGGTGCCCGGGTGGGCATTGCCCACGGCAAGATGACCGAGGAGGAGCTGAACCCGGTCTGGCAGCATCTGCTCAACGGCGAGATCGACATTCTGGTCTGCACCACCCTGATCGAAACGGGCATCGATGTGCGCAACTGCAACACCCTTATCATTGAGGATGCTGACCGGATGGGCCTTGCCCAGCTGTACCAGATCCGGGGCCGGGTGGGCCGCTCCGGCCGCAAAGCCTACGCCTACTTCACCTTCCGGCGGGACAAGACCCTGACCGACATCGCCCAGAAGCGGCTTTCCGCCATCCGGGAGTTCACGGCCTTCGGCTCCGGCTTCCGCATCGCCATGCGCGATCTCCAGATCCGCGGCGCAGGCAGTCTGCTGGGCCACAGCCAGCACGGCCACATGGAGGCCGTGGGCTACGACCTCTATGTGAAGATGCTGGGGCAGGCCATCGCCCGGGCCAAGGGCGAGCCTGTGCAGCGCGACAAGAGCGAGTGCCTGATCGACCTGCGGGTGGATGCCTACATCCCCGAAACGTACATTGCCGACGGGCCGGGCCGCATTGAAGCCTACAAGCGGATCGCAGCCATCCAGACCCCCGAGGATGCCGCCGATGTGCTGGACGAGCTCATCGACCGCTACGGCGACCCGCCGCCCTCGGTCAGCGATCTGGTCAATGTCTCGCTGGCGCGGGTGCAGGCCACCGCCGTGGGCGTGTACGAGGTGACCCAGAAGAAGGACACTCTGGTGCTGCAGGTGGAGCAGCTGGACCTCCGGATGATCCAGGGCCTGCTGGTGGCCTTCAACGGCCGCGTTGTCACCGGGGCCGGCGCAAAGCCCTACCTCTCCGTCACCCTGCAAAAAGAGGAAAAGCCGCTGGAGCTGCTGCAGAGCATCCTCCGGGCGATGCAGGATATTTTGAAAGATTAACGGCCTCACCCTCTCAGTCAAAGCCAATAGGCTTTGCCAGCTCCCCCAAAGGGGGAGCCTCTGGCGGCTCCCCAAGACCTTGCGGGGAATTGCCAAAGCCTCTCCCCTTGGGAGAGGTGGCAGCGCGCTTGCGCTGACGGAGAGGGCGGGCGATCCGAACGACAGGAGCATAACAATGAAAAAGAAACTGATCGCACTTCTTGCCGCCGTGGCAATGGTATTTTCCCTTGCCGCCTGCGGCTCCACCCCGGATTCGGTGGGCACCATCGGCACGGTGGACATCACCTCGGGCCTGTATCTGCTGGCCCAGTACGACGCTTACCAGAAGGCCGCCGATCTGGCCACCTCGGAGCAGGATGCTACCGATGTGAAGGCCTTCCTGAAGCAGACCATCACCGTGGATGCCGACAGCGGCGAGACCGCCACTGTCAGCGACTATGTGAGCCAGAAAACCATGGAGAACCTTGAGACCTACGCCGCCATCGAGACCCGCTTTGAGGAGCTGGGCGGCCAGCTGACCGCAGAAGAGGAAGCACAGGCCGACAGCTACGCCTCCCAGCTGATGGAGCAGTACGGTGACACCTACAAGGCCAACGGCATCGGCCTGAACACCGTCCAGCGGTTTGAGCGCATCCTCATCAAGAGCAGCGACCTGCTGGAGCTGGTCTACGGCGTGGACGGCGAGACCCCGGTGTCGGATGCCGACCTGACCAGCCATCTGGAGAACAACATGTACGAGTTGGCCTATTACACCATCCCACTCTACAACACCAGCACCTATGCCTCTGCCGATGACGACCAGATCACCCAGATGCTGGCCCTGACCCAGGCTGCTGTGGACCAGACCAACGCCGCTGCTGCCGCCGACAGCAGCACGCTGCTGGGCTACTTCTCCGGCGTGGTGACCTCCGCTCTGCCGGAGGTCTACGCCGTGCTGGGCTCCACCTATTCCTCCGATTCCACTGCACCTTCTCTGGAACTGATTGGGGACAGCACCGTGACCTCTGCCTTTACCGCAGAGGGTGCCGCCGACACCATCCGGGGCCTGTCCATCGGGCAGGCAGCGGCTGTGAAGTACAACAGCTACGCCCTGATGGCCGCCCTGCGGCTCGACCCGCTGAGCCTGAAGGCGCTGGATGACCTGCGCGGACAGGTGCTCAACGATATGAAGGGGGAGGAGCTCTCCGAGGCGCTGACCGCCTACGGTGCTTCTCTGGAGCACAACCTGAGCAGCTCCGCCATGAACAGGATGCCCGCTTCCAAGATCGTGAACAGCAGCACCAACTAAGTTTTTATTGATATGCAAAAAGGCTGTTGCCCAAACTCCTTCCGTCATCGCTGACGCGATGCCGCCTCCCTCTGAGAGGGAGGCTTTCACCGTTCACCGTTACGCCAAGGCTCCCTCCGAGAGGGAGCTGGCACGGCGAAGCCGTGACTGAGGGAGTTACAGGGTAACAGCCTTCTTTTTTTATTCTACGGTCTTCTCAAACGCCGCTTCCAGCGCCTGGTTCACAGCACGCACAGCGGCGGGGTCGGGCTTGATGGCGGCGCGGTCGTAGGTAAACAGGCCGTTCACCTCGTCCTCCACATCGCTCACCTGGGTGTACACCAGGGCCGAAAGCCCCTTTTTCAGCTGGGGGAGCACCGTTTCCAATTGCAGCTTTTTCCAGCGGGCGGTCAGCTCGGCCCGGCTCTTTGCCGTGCCGTAGCCGTACGCCCTGCGGGGCGGCTCATGGCCGGGCATGGGCCAGGCAATGCCGCCGTATTCGCTCAGGGCCACCACCCGGCTCCGGGGCCTGACCCGGAGCGGGTAGAAATAGTTGTGCAGGGAATCCACATCTCCCCCGCCCTGATCGTACCAGCCGCTGGCCTCGTCCACAAGGCGGGTATCGTCCAGCCTGCGGACGGCCTCCACGGCCCCGGCGGCATCGAACTGCCCCCACCCCTCATTGAAGGGCACCCAGCAGCCCACGCAGGGGTGGCACTGCAGGGCCTTTACCGTGGCTTCCAGCTCCCGGGCATATTCTTCCCTGCCCGCTTCCGTTTCGCGGCCCAGCAGGCCCCAGAGGGGCCTTGCGTCGGGCAGGCGGCGGAGCAGCGGCTGGAACACGTTTGTCAGGTAGGTCACGAACCAGAGCTTGTAGGGCCCGCCGCCGTTCACCATGTCCTGCCAGACGATGAGGCCCAGCTTATCGCAGTGGTAATACCAGCGCTGCGGCTCGATCTTGGCGTGCTTGCGCAGAAGGTTGAACCCCAGCTCTTTTATGGTCTGCAGTTCCCGCACCACTGCCCCATCACTGGGCGGGGTGTACAGGCCCTCGGGCCAGTAGCCCTGATCCAGCAGGCCGTTGAGCAGGATGGGCTTGCCGTTCAGGCAGAAGCGCATGATCCCGTGGGCATCCGGCGCACAGCTCCACTTGCGCAGGGCAAAGTAGCTGTGCACGGTGTCGCGCTGCTCCTCCTCTCCCTGCGTGGTGCCCACAGTCAGGTCGTACAAAAACGGGCTGTCCGGGCTCCACGGGAAGAAATGCTCCTCCGGGATGTGCAGGGTCACCGCACCGTCCCGGTCGGCCTCGTCGCTGCCCCAGTCCTCGGCAATGGTCACGCCCCCGGCCCGCATCACGGCCCACAGGTTCGCCGCCCCGCCGGGCAGGGAAGTATGGGCTTTCACGGTCACGGTGCGGGCATCATAGTCCGGGGTGACGGTCAGCTCCGTGATGTAGTTTTCCGGCACCCGCTCCAGCCAGACGGTCTGCCAGATGCCGCTCTGGGCCGGGTAGAACATCCCGCCGGGCCGGAGGGTCTGCTTGCCCCGGGCCTGCACGCCGGTGCCGGTGGGGTCCTGCACCGCCACCCAGAGCCTGTCATGGCCGGCATGGTTCAGCGCATCGGTGATATCCAGTGCAAAGGGCCAGTAGCCGCCCCGGTGGCCCCCCACCAGATGGCCGTTGACCTGCACGGCGCAGGCATAGTCCACGGCCCCGAAGTGGAGCAGCACCCGCCCGCCGGTGCCCGCCGGGGGCACAAAGCTCCGGTGGTAGTGGAGCCACGCCCCGGGCTGCAGGGTGCGCCTCACGCCGGAGGCTTTCGTCTCCGGGGAGTAGGGCACCAGAATGTCGCCGTCCCACTTTGCGGGCAGCCCGGCAGAGCCGGTGATGGCGTACTGCCACAGGCCGTTCAGGTTCTCGTAGCTGTCCCGCCGCAGGGCCGGGCGGGGGTATTCGGGCAGAGGATGATGCTGCATACTGTCACCGCCTTTTCTGCTCCCATTGTAGCACAGGCCAACCGCCTTGTATAGGCGCAAAAAGCCCCCGCCGCCGGGGTTCCGGGGCAGGGGCCGTGATGCAGCGCTTATGCCAGTTTTGCTTCCAGCCGGGTGCGGATGGCCTGGATAAATTCCTCGCTGTTCACCTGGGTGGGGGTGATGCCCTCCGCCAGGCCGCAGAGATCTTTGGTCATAATGCCGTCATTGAGGGTCTGCAGGCTGGCGGCCTCCAGCGCCTCGCCAAACCGGACCAGCGCGGGCAGGCTGTCCAGCTCACCGCGCTTTTTCAGGGCACCGCTCCAGGCAAAGATGGTGGCCATGGGGTTGGTGGAGGTGGCCTCGCCCTTGAGGTACTTGTAGTAGTGGCGGGTCACGGTGCCGTGGGCAGCCTCGTACTCATAGTTGCCGTCCGGGCTGACCAGAACGCTGGTCATCATGGCCAGCGAGCCAAAGGCGGTGGAGACCATATCACTCATCACGTCGCCGTCGTAGTTCTTGCAAGCCCAGACAAATCCGCCCTCGCTGCGGATGACACGGGCCACGATGTCATCGATCAGGCTGTAGAAATAGGTGATGCCTGCGGCCTCGAACTTTTCCCGGTACTCGGCATCGTACACCTCCTGGAAGATGTCCTTGAAGGTGTGGTCATACTTCTTGGAGATGGTGTCCTTGGCACCGAACCAGAGATCCTGTTTGCTTTCCAGTGCGTAGTTGAAGCAGCTGCGGGCAAAGCTGTAGATGGAGGTGTCCTTGTTGTACTGGCCCTGCAGGACACCGGCACACTCGAAGTTGTAGACCGTGGCGGCCTGCCGGGAGCCGTCGTCGCCGGTGTAGATCAGCTCCGCCCTGCCGGGGCCGGGGATGCGGAACTCGGTGCACTTGTACACGTCGCCGTAGGCGTGGCGGGCAATGGTGATGGGCTTTGTCCAGTTCCTGACCACCGGCTTGATGCTGTCGATCATGATCGGCGCGCGGAACACGGTGCCGTCCAGCACGGCGCGGATGGTGCCGTTGGGGCTTTTCCACATCTGGTGCAGGTGGTATTCCTCCACGCGCTGGGCGTTGGGGGTGATGGTGGCGCACTTGACTGCCACGCCATACTTCTTGTTGGCAAGGGCGGCATCCATGGTCACCTGATCCTGGGTGGCATCCCGGTTGGGCAGGCCCAGATCGTAGTACTCGGTCTTCAGATCCACAAAGGGCAGGATGAGCTCCTCCTTGATGATCTTCCAGAGCACACGGGTCATCTCGTCGCCATCCATCTCCACCAGCGGCGTGGTCATCTTGATCTTTTCCATAACAGTTTCCCTTTCCTCTGTTTCAAAAAATACTGTGACCCCCGGCGGCACTGCCAGATGCTCTGCCGGGAGGTTCGGCTTTATTGATATGCGGCCGCCAGCTTTTCCAGCGCGGGCAGGCTGCGCTTTACCTTTTCGGTGTCGATGCAGTAGGCAAGGCGGACATAGCCCGTTACGCCAAAGGTATCGCTGGGCACCAGCAGCAGGTCAAATTCCCGGGCCTTGCGGCAGAAAGCGTTGGCATCCTCCTCCAGCGCCTTGGGGAAGAGATAGAAGGTGCCGCCGGGCCGCTCGACCTCAAAGCCCAGCGCTTTCAGCTTGTTGTAAAGCAGATCCATATTGGTCTCGTAGACGCTCAGGTCGCTGGTCACATCCAGGCAGCGGCTCACGGCGCGCTGGATGATGCTGGGCGGGCAGTTGTGGCCGGTAAAGCGGGAGATCTGGGCCATCATATCCACCAGCACCTCCTCGCCCTCGCAGCCGGGGCGCACGGCCACGTAGCCCAGGCGCTCACCGGGCAGGCTCAGGCTCTTGGAGAAGGAGAAGCAGGTCAGGGTGTGGGGGTAGAACGCTGCCGGGTAGGGCACGGTCCTGCCGTCAAAGGCGATATCCCGGTAGGGCTCGTCGCTGACAAGGAAGATGTTGTGGCCGTAGGCCCGGCTCTTCTCGGTCAGGATCTCCGCCAGCCGGGTCAGGGTGTCGGCAGAGTAGACCACACCGGTGGGGTTATTGGGGGTGTTGATGAGGACGCAGGTGACCTTCTCGGTCAGCATCTGCTCAAAGGCCTCCAGATTGGGCTGGAAGGCCGGGGCCTGGGGCGGCACCACCCTGAGATGGGCACCGGTGCCCTCCACATAGGGGCCGTACTCCGGAAAGTAGGGGGCAAAGGTCAGCACCTCATCCCCGGGCCGGGTCACGGCGCGTACAGCGTGGGCAATGGCACCCGCCGCGCCCGTGGTGGGGAAGATATCCTTCTGCGCATAGGGCAGGCCGAAGGTCCTGTTCAGGTGGGCCGCCACGGCGGTGCGGAACTCCGGGTCGCCCTGGCTGGGGCAGTAGCCATGCAGGGCCACCGGGTCCTCCTGTGCCAGCAGCTCCTGCATGGCGGCGGTGAACCGCTCCGGGCAGGGCACGCTGGGGTTGCCCAGCGAGTAATCAAACACGTTCTCGTAACCGATCTGGGCCGCGCGCTGCTTGCCGTACATAAAGGTCTCGCGGATGACGCTCTTGTGGGCCAGCATCCCGCGGTAAGTCTCGTTCAGCATAAGTTCCTTCCCCTCTAAAACACAAATTTATTTTTCGTGGGCAGCAGACGCATAGCTCTGCTCTACTTTCACCACACAGCTGTATTTCGGGTCCTGCTCATGGACGAACTGGCACATGGCGGCCAGCATCTCGTCCTTGTTCCCGGTATAGCCCGCCGGAAACTCCAGATCGAACAGGACATTCGTATGGGTATCACCCGGCACGATGCGCAGGTCGTGGATCGAAAGGCAGGGGTCGAGCTGGCGGGCCTTTTCCATCAGGCGGGTGCGCAGCACGCCCACCGCCGCATCGGTGGTGACGATGGGGTCATAGTGGATGGTCACCTGCAGGCCGTCCCGCTTTATAAAATCGTTCTCGATGTTGTCGATGACATCGTGGGCCTTGAGGGGGTCGGTCTCTGCCGGGAACTCGATGTGGAGGGAGGCGAACTGATGCCCCGGGCCGTAATCGTGCACCATGAGGTCGTGCATCCCCAGCACGCCGGGGTAGCCCATGACCGTCTGCTCAATGTGCTCCACCAGCTCCGGGCTGGGGCTCTCGCCCAGCAGGGGGCTCAGGGTGTCCATGACCAGCCCCCAGCCCGACCAGAGGATGAAGGCTGCCACGGCCACGCCCATGATGCCGTCCAGCCGCGCCCAGCCCGTCAGGCTGCAGACCACGGTGGAGATCAGCACCGCGCCGGTGGTCAGCACGTCGTTGCGGCTGTCGGCGGCGGTGGCCATCAAGGTCTCGGAGCCGATGGTGCGGCCGATGGTGCGGTTGAAGCCGCTCATCCAGAGCTTGACGAGGATGGATGCGGCCAGCACGCCCACGCTCAGCCAGCTGAACGCCACGGGGGTGGGGTGGAACACCTTGACCACCGACTCCTTGAGCAGGGAAAAGCCGATGCCCAGGATGGTCACACTGACCACCAGACCGGCCAGATATTCATAGCGGGCGTGGCCGTAGGGATGCTCGGCATCCGGGGCCTTGGCGGCCAGCCGGAAACCGATGAGGCTGACCACGTTGGACGAAGCGTCCGAGAGGTTGTTCAAAGCATCCGCCATGATGGCGATGGAGCCGAACAGGGTGCCTGCCAGCAGCTTGCCCAGGCAGAGCAGCAGGTTGCAGGCCATGCCCACACCGCTGGCAAGGTTGCCGTAGGCCGTGCGGGTAGCAGGGTCCTGGGGGTTATTGGGATGCCGGATGAACCGGCGGATCAGGAATTGTGTCATATCTATCTTTCATCTCCAGAGGTACGTTCAAAAAATACGACTTAGGTATAGTATAGCACCCAGCTTTACCGTTGTGAAGCGTTCACCCATGAAACTGCGGCTTGTCAGGCGGCAGTTTTGTGAATTTGCTTCTTGTTGTAACCAAAAAAGAGCTGCCGCGCGCCCCTTTGCCAACACTTTGGTTGGCAGAGAGCGCTGCAGCAGCCCCTTTTACGGTTCCGTCAGGGGAACTCAGACATTCTTGGCAGAGGGCTTGCTCAGATCCACGCCGCGGATGATCTTGCGCACGGGCAGGATGCTCTTGGCGTTCATGGACAGCTCGTCCACGCCCATCCGCAGGAAGGTCTCGGTGAGGGCGGTATCCGCGCCCAGCTCACCGCAGATGCCCACCCAGATGCCGTGGCGGTGGCCCGCCTCAATGGTCATCCGGATGGCCTTCAGCACAGCGGGGTGGTGGGGATCAAAGAAGGGCTCCAGCTTGGCGTTCTGGCGGTCCAGCGCGCAGGTGTACTGGGTCAGGTCGTTGGTGCCGATGGAGAAGAAATCGCACTCCTGGGCCAGATCATCCGCCACCAGAACCGCGGCGGGGGTCTCGATCATGGTGCCCACCTCGATCTTGTCGCTGAACTTCTTGCCCTCGGCGGTCAGCTCTGCCTTGCACTCCTCCAGCACGGCCTTGGCATCCTGCAGCTCCCGCAGACTGGTGATCATGGGGAACATAATGCTCATGTTGCCGTAGGCAGAAGCGCGCAGCAGGGCCCGCAGCTGGGTCTTGAAGAAATCCTTGCGGGTCAGGCAGATGCGGATGGCGCGGTAGCCCAGCGCGGGGTTGTCCTCGTGGTCGAGCTTCATGTAGTCCACGGTCTTGTCCGCGCCGATATCACAGGTGCGCACGACTACCTTTTTGGGGGCCAGGCTCTCCAGCACCTGCTTGTAGGCCTCGAACTGGTATTCCTCGGTGGGGTAATCCGTGCAGTTCAGGTAGACGAATTCGGTGCGGAACAGGCCCACGCCGCCCGCGTCGTTCTGCTGGACCGCGCCCACATCGCTCATGCCGCCGATGTTGGCAAAGACCTGCACGGTCTTGCCGTCCAGCGTGGTGTTGGGCTTACCCTTGAGCTCGGCCAGCAGGGCCAGCTTCTTCTGGTCCTCCTGCTGGCGCTTTTTCAGGCTCTCCAGCAGATCGGGGGTGGGATCCACATACACGCAGGCGTTGTAGCCGTCCACCACAGCCATCTTGCCGTCCCAATCTTCCTGGATCTCCTTGCACTGGATCAGGGCGGGGATGTTCATGCTGCGGGCCAGGATGGCGGTGTGGCTGTTGGAGCTGCCCTCCCGGGTGATGAAGCCCAGCAGCAGGCTCTTGTCCATCCGCACCGTCTCCGAGGGTGCCAGATCCTCTGCCACCAGAATGCTGGGCTCCGTGCCCTGCAGGGTGGCATTGTCCACGCCCTGCAGGATGTCCAGCATGGCCTGGGCAATGTCGATGACATCGGCGCTGCGGGCCTGTAAATAGGGGTCGTCCATGGCGGCAAACACGGCGGCCTGGTTGTCGCCCGCTTTCTTGACAGCATACTCCGCACACATGTGCTGGCCGTTGATGATCTCCTTGATGGCATCCACAAAGTCATCGTCATCCAGCATCATGGCATGGATGTTGAACACCTCGGCAATGTCCTCGCCTGCCTCGGCCAGTGCCTTTTCATACAGGGCAGTCTGCTGGTCAATGGCCTTGGCCCGGGCCTCTTCAAAGCGGGCTTCCTCTGCCGCCGTGTCCGCGACCTGGGCGGTGGAGATCACGGTATCTTTTTTCTTGTAAATTTTCAGCTTGCCGATGGCAATACCGTTCAGGATGCTTTTACCGGTTCCTACCTGCATCGTTCTCTCTCCTTTGTTGAGAATTTAGTGCGAAAAAGCCCCCGCAGGGTCTCCCGCAAGGGCTTTTGTCCGCAGATTCAAAGATCAGACGTTCTCGGTCAGGAACTTCTGAATGGCCTCGGCAGCGGCGGCCTCATCGTCGCCCTCCACCTTCACGGTCACGGTGTCGCCCTGCTTGACACCCATGCCCATCAGAGCCATCAGCTTGCGCAGGTCGCAGCTCTTGCCGTCCTTTTCCAGGGTAGCGGTGCTGGCAAAGCCCTTGGCCACCTTCACGAGCAGACCGGCCGGACGAGCGTGGATGCCGCATGCATCCTTAACAGTATACTGGAATTCCTTCATAATCATTTTCTCCTTACTTCATCCCGTTTCAGATCCGGACGGTCCTGCCACTCCGGACGCAGCCGATTTTGCTGCGGGATGCTACTATTATTATAAACCCGCTTCGTTATTTTTTCATCATTCCATATTGCTGATTTTTAGCCAGAAATTTTGGTGCTATTGAACAGAAGTTTTGCCCCCATTTTTCCACCGGATTCATTCGACAGGATACCCCTCGGCATCCAGGGGCAGGTCGGTGTACTGCGCCTCCTCGGGCACCACGGAGTCCGGCTCCCCGCTGGTCTGCTGGCTCTGCCCGGCCGCGCCCAGCTCCTCATCATGGCGCTCTCCCCAGTCGCCGCTGTAATCCTCACCGGACACCTGCTGGGCATCCTGCTGCTCAGCCTGCGCCATTGCGGTCTGGGCATCCTTCAGACCGATCACCGTGCCTGACGGCTTTTCCAGCAGGTAGGCCCCCACAGCCTTTTTGCGGTAGACCAGCAGCACGCCGTAACGGCTGGTCTCTCCGCTGCTGGCCGCCGGGATCAGGGCGGTCCACTTTTCTACGGTTTTCCCTTTGTAGCGGATAAGATCCATTCCGCTTTGCTGCACCACCCCGTTGAAGGCCGAAAAGCTGTCGTCCCACTTGCGGGGGATCTTGACCTTATCCGCCGTGATGGACGTGCCGTCCACATCCAGCCCGTAGCCCGTGAACCAGGTCTGGATGTCCTGTGCGCTCTCGATCCGGTTCACCCCGGCCGCTGCTGCCACCGTGCGGGTGCTGATGTACCGCCCCAGAAAGGCGCTGAAGATCACCAGCGCACAGCAGAGCGCACCGGCCCCCACCTTTTTCAAGCTCGTCTTGTTCAGCGTTACCACAAACATGCCGTTCCCTCCCACCCGTTTTGTTCTGAAAAGAATATATGGGGCGGGCAGGCAGAATATGTTTGACACCACCAAAAGAGCCCCCGCCGGAATAGACCGGCGGGGGCTCTTTCTCATAGCGGTAAGTTCAGGATCACTCGATCAGGCCGTTCAGCAGGGCCAGGCACTTGCGGCTGTGCAGCTTACGGATTGCCTTGGCCTCGATCTGGCGGACACGCTCACGGGTGACACCGAAGTCGCGGCCCACCTCCTCCAGCGTGCGGGGGCGGCCATCGTCCAGACCAAAGCGCAGGCGGATGACCTTTTCCTCACGGGGGGTCAGGCTCTTGAGGGCCTGATTGATCTGCTGGGCCACCATGGCGCGGTCTGCTGCCTTGCCGGGGGCCTCGGCGTTCTCGTCGGCCACGAAATCGCCCAGGGAGGAATCTTCTTCCTCACCCACGGGGCTTTCCAGGCTGGCGGGTTCCTGCGCCATGCGCTGGATCTCGCGCACGCGCTCCACGCTCATATCCATGGCCTTTGCCAGCTCCTCGGGGGTGGGCTCGTGGCCGTTCTGGTAGACCAGCTGGTTGGTGGCCTGACGCATCCGGTTGATGGTCTCGACCATGTGCACCGGGATGCGGATGGTGCGGGCCTGATCCGCAATGGCGCGGGTGATGGCCTGACGGATCCACCAGGTGGCGTAGGTGGAGAAGCGGAAGCCGCGGTCACAGTCAAACTTCTCGGCGGCCTTGATCAGGCCGATGTTGCCCTCCTGGATCAGGTCCAGGAACGCCAGGTTGTGGCCGACATGCTTCTTGGCGATGGAGACCACCAGACGCAGGTTGGCCTCGCTCAGGCTGCGGCGGGCGTTCAGGCCGTCGCGGCGGATCTTGAGCAGCTCCTGGCGGCGCTCCTCCGTCAGGGGGCCGTTCTCCACGGCCTCCATGGCCTCCTCTTCGGCAGCCTTTTCCTCGTCATCCTCGCTGGACTTGGTGTTGCCGTCCTCGTCCAGATCTTCGGTATAGCTCCGGCTGTTCTCATCCTCCTCGAACGAGAAGCGGGCGCTGTTCTTTTTGATGTACTCAGGCGCGCCGTACTTCTGGCGGTCGGCCTGAAGGATGTGGGCAGCCTCGGCACCGGCGTGGATGCGCTTGCTCAGGTCCACTTCCTGCTCCGCGCTCAGCAGCGGGATCTGGCCGATCTGCTTGAGGTAGTTCTTCACAGGGTCATCCAGCAGCTCATCCATGGCAGCCTTCAGGTCTGCGGGGTTCTCCTCTGCCGGGTCGTCCTCATTTTCATCGCCCAGGCCCAGCTCATCGCTGTTTGCCTCGGCACTTTCCACCTCTGCCATGATGCCTTCCACATCCAGGCTGGTGTCACCGTCGGCCTCGTCATCCAGAATTTTGATGCCGCGCTCCTCCAGAAGCGTGTAAAGCGTTTCCACATCCATCCGGCACTGGGAAGCCAGTGTCTTGGCCTCGCCCGCCGTCAGGGTGCCTTCGCCCTTCGTCAACAGTTCCTTCAAAGTCATGCCCATTTCGCTCTCTCCTTTTCACCGCGGCGCTGGCTGCGCCGTAAGTGATATCGTATCATAAGTTTTGCCGCTGCGGGATGGTTCAAATCACCAGGCCGCCGTTCACACCGAACACCTGCCCGGTGATGTAACCGGCGCTTTCGCCTGCCAGGAACACCAGCAGCTGCGCCACCTCGTCCGCGCTGCCCAGGCGGCCCACGGGGGTCTCCTCGGCCAGCGCAGCCTTATCCTCTGCCGTAAAGGCAGCCATCATATCGGTGTCGATGACACCCGGAGCCACGCAGTTCACGGTGATGCCGCTGGGCCCCTCCTCTTTGGCAAGGGCCTTGGTCAGGCCGATCAGGCCCGCCTTGGCAGCGGAGTAATGCACCTCGCAGCTGCCGCCGGTCTGGCCCCACATGCTGCTCACGGTCAGGATGCGGCCCGCCTTGCGGCGGATCATGCCCGGCAGGGCCAGCTGGCACAGGTGGAACGCGCCGCTCAGGTTCACATCCAGCATGTGCTGCCACTCCTCCGGGGTGATATCGGTGAACAGCTTCTGCTGGGCAATGCCCGCGTTGCTCACCAGCACATCCACATGGCCCACAGCCTGCTCCACGGTGTGGAACGCCACCTCACAGCTGGCGCGGGAGGCCACGTCGCACTGGACCGCCAGCAGGCCCGGCAGCTCCTTTTCCAGCGCCGCCGCCGCCTCGGCGTGGGTGTGATAGAGCACCGCCACCCGGTAGCCCGCCTGCCAGAAAGCGCGGGCCGCCGCGGCTCCGATGCCCCGGTCGCCGCCCGAGATCAGCACGCAGCGCCCGTTGGCCGCAGGGACTGCCGGTCCCGGCACAGGCTCCACCGGCAGTTCCGTTTCTGCTGCCGGTTCTGTTTCCGCGGCCGGTTCCGGCACAGCTTCCTGCACCGGCTCCTGTTCCGGCTCAGGGGCCCGGGATGCCTTGTCCTCATCGCTCAGGTCAAAGGTCAATTCAAATTCATCATCGTACAAGAGTCAGCCCTCCTGCCGTTTGT
This sequence comes from Faecalibacterium sp. I2-3-92, assembly GCF_023347315.1. Classification (GTDB taxonomy): domain Bacteria; phylum Bacillota; class Clostridia; order Oscillospirales; family Ruminococcaceae; genus Faecalibacterium; species Faecalibacterium duncaniae. The sequence continues at coordinate 286,862 of NZ_CP094470.1, read as the reverse complement.
TCTCTGCCTGCAAAAAATCCCGCAGGCAGGAAGGTCCCGCCCTCCACCGCACCCATGGGCTGCGCTCTGCTCCTCTTTCCGGTCAAGGCCGGTCCTGCGGCGAGCCCGCTGGTCTGTGCGAGTGGTTTCGACAAGTTACCATTAAATAATATAACACAATTCGGCGAAAAAAGGAAGTGGGAACCGCCGTCTTTTCACGCAGTTCCCACTTTTTTTCACGTTCTCAGGGGGTCACGGGCGGTTTCCAGCGGGGCTTTGCGGCCCGCTGCTCCCGCAGCCGGAGGAAAAACGCCTGCAGCAGCGCCTGCGCCTCCTCCGCCCGCAGACCGCGTTCCACCACCGGATGGTGGTTGAAGGGCAGGGCGAACAGGTCGGTCACACTGCCGCAGCACCCGGCCTTGGTATCCGCCGCGCCGTACACCACCCGCCTGATCCGGCTGTTGATGATGCCGCCGCTGCACATGGGGCAGGGCTCCAGCGTAACGAACAGCTCACACTGCCACAGCCGCCAGCCGCCCAGCTTTTTGCAGGCCGCGTCAATGGCCAGCAGCTCGGCGTGGTGGAGGGCGTTTTTCTCGGTCTCGCGGGTGTTGTGGGCGGCGGCGATGATCTCGCCGTTCCGGGCCACCACCGCGCCCACGGGCACCTCGCCCAGCGCGGCGGCCCGTGCGGCCTCCTCCAGCGCCGCGCCCATCAGCTCATAGTCGGTCATCCCATTCCCCTTTCTGCCAGCGCCCGGGCCAGCACCAGCCCATTGTTCAGGATATGCAGCACCACCCCGGGTGCAGGACTGTCGGTCTGCTCTGCGGCCCACCCGAAAATGAGCCCCATGCCCAGCGCGTAGCACTTTTCGGTCAGTGTTCCGTGCAGGGCCGCAAAGAGCACAGCCTGGCAGAGGTTTGCCGGGTGCTCCCCCAGCGGCCGCAGCAGGCGCAGCAGCGCCCCCCGGAACACCAGCTCCTCGGCCAGCGGCAGCACCAGCAGGCTGCGCAGCGTGCCGGACACGCCCTGCGGCAGCTCTGCCGCCCCGCCGGGGACCAGCACACACCAGACCGCCGCCAGCCCGGCCCAGGCCAGTGCCGCGATGCCTGCCGCCCGCAGGCGGCGGTTCTGTTCTGACATCTTCCCCGTCCCCTCTCCGTTTGGGGCCGCGCTGTTCCGCTGCTTCGGGCGCACAGCGCACCGCCCCGCAATGCCTGATGCCCATTGTATCATGTTCCGGCCCGTTTGTGCAAGAAAACGGAGCGGAATTGCGAAAATACGAAGAAATATTGATTCAAACAATTGACATTTCCCGTCGTCTCTGGTATATTCCTATACGACTTTTTGATTGATTTGGTCGGGTTATCCGTTCTTGGCCCCGTTGGAGGTATTACTATGATCCGCATTCTTACCGATTCCGCATCCGACATCCTGCCCGCTGAAGCCGAGCAGCTGGGCGTGACCGTCATCCCCCTGAACGTCACCCTGGAGGACGGCACCGTGCTCCGGGACGGCGTGGATATGACCCCCACCGTGTATTACGGCGTGATGGCCCGCTGCCACAGGCTGCCCACCACCAGCCAGCCCAGCCCCGAGCTGTTCCAGCGCTTCTTCCTTGAGGCGGCTGCCGCCGGGGACGAAGTGGTGGGCATCTTCCTCTCCCATGAGCTGTCCGGCACCTGCCAGTGCGCCCGGCTGGCCGCAGACATGGCCAATGTGGACAACGTCCTCTTTGTGGATTCCGAAAACGTCTGCCTGGGCGAGAGCCTGCTGGTGCGGCTGGCTGTTCAGCTGCGGGATGCCGGAAAGACTGCCGGGCAGATCGCCGCCACCCTTGAGCACGCCAAGGAGCATCTGCATCTGGTGGCTGTCATCGACGACCTGAAGTATCTGCGCAAGGGCGGCCGCCTGCCCGCCGCCGTGGCCGTGGCCGGTGGGATGCTGGGCATCAAGCCCCTCATCACCATCAAGGAGGGCAAGGTCGTTATGGCGGGCAAGGCCCGGGGCCTGCCCGGCGCTTACGTTGCCCTGTTCAAGAAGATCGAGGAGCTGGGCGGCATCAGCACCTGCGCCGACGCGCTGGCCGGTTACACCCTCGCCCCCCGCGAGGTGCAGCCCATCCAGACCTACCTGCAGGAGAATCTGGGCCGGAGCGAGGCCCTTGTGCGCCAGATCGGTTGCGTCATCGGCACCCACGCCGGCCCCGGCGCGTTCGGCCTGGCCTTCCTCGATGAGGGCTTCACCTTCTGATCTTACCCAATCAAAAAGAGGAACTGCTTTCCCGGCAGTTCCTCTTTTTTGTTGGTTCACAGCACCGCGTCCGAGACGATCTTGCCCAGCAGGAGCACCAGCACCACAAGCATCATGGGGCGGATGAACTTTGCGCCCTTCTTGAGGGCGAAGTGGGAGCCCAGCAGGTTGCCCACAATGCCGCTGATGGCACAGGGAATGCCGATGGAGAACACCACCAGCCCGCTGGAAAGATACGTTACCAGGCTGGCGTAGTTGCTGGCAAGGTTGAGCACCTTGGCGTTGCCGCCCGCCGTGCGCAGGTCAAAGCCCATCAGGGTGGTAAAGGCAATGATGGCAAAGGTGCCGGTGCCCGGGCCAAAGATGCCGTCGTACAGGCCGATGCCCAGCCCGATGGCAAGGGCCAGCACCGCCTTTTTGGCGTTCAGGGTGCCGTCGTCCCGGTTCTCGTCGGGCAGGTCCCGCCGCCAGAGGATGAGCACCGCCGCCACCGGCAGGATGATGAGCATCATGGTGCGCAGCACCTGATCGCTGAGCAGGAGCACGATGTGGGAGCCCAGTGCGCTGCCTACAAAGCTGCCCACAGCCGCCAGCAGACCGACCCGGATGTTCATGGCTCCCTTCTGGAAGAACTGCGCCGTGGCAAAGGTGGTGCCGCAGGCCGCGCTGAATTTATTGGTGCCGTAGGTGTAATGCACCGGCAGGCCCGCAAACAGATAGGCGGGCAGGCTGATCAGACCGCCGCCGCCCGCCGCCGAGTCCACAAAGCCCGCAAACCCGGTCATCAGCATCAGAAACAACAGCATTGGCAATGATAATGTAATTTCCATTCGTTCTACTTTCCCACTCTTTCGTTTACTTCAGATACAGCTTTCCCTCGCAGGCCAGGATCTGATCCAGGATCATCCGGGACACCCGCGCACCATAGACCATGGCGGGGTGGTCGTTGTACTCGATGATGTCATGGAACTCCTTGTTCATCAGAACGATCACATACTCGCCGTAGGGGGTGTGGATGATGCCGCCGTCGTTGCGGCAGGCGTTCATGCTGCCGCTCTTGCTGGCCACCCAGATAAGCTCCGGCTCGCCGGTCTCCTCGCAGTCCAGATAGAACTGGGGGAAATCGTGGGTCAGCATGGTGTTGTAGTGCTGCTGGCGGAAGATGCCCAGCATGGCGGCGCTGGCTTCTTTGCTGACCAGCGTGCCCTTTGCCACCTGCGCAAACAGGGCGGCGTAGTCCCGGGGCGTGGTGGTGCCCAGCTTGTCGTAGCGGTCAAAGTGGAGGGGGTTGTGCAGGACGGTGTGCCCAAAGCCCAATTCCCGGATGCAGGCATTGATGGTGTCCAGCCCCAGGTAATCGATGATCATATTGGTGGCGATGTTGTCCGAGCAGATGATCATCATGGTGGCAGTGTCCTTCACCTTGAGCTTTGCCCCCACGCCCAGGGCCCGGAGCATCCCGGAGCCGTCCACGAACTGGCTGGTCTCGTAGGTGATCTCCTCTTCCAGGTCAGCCCTGCCCCGGCTGGCCTGCAGATACAGCACCGCCAGAATGAACGCCTTGATGGTGGAGGCCGTCTCAAATTCCTCGTCGGCACCGATCTCCACCGTGCTGCCGCGCAGGTCATCCACAAAAACGCTCATCCTGCCCTGATAGGAATAGAGCTCGGCGGCAATGCGCTTTTCCAATGTCATATTCTGATCCATCTGGAATTCCTCAACTTTTCTATACTTTCCGTTATACTTAAATCCTTACCGTTAAGACATTATTATCGTTGATATCGTTGTTATCGTTGCTAACTTTTCTTTTTCACCAACGTTATCAACGATTGCAACGATGATTTTGATACTAACGGTGATTACAGGTTGTTTTCAAAGAAACGCTGTGCGTTGCGGAAGAAGATGGCTTCCACCTCATCCTCGGTGAAGCCCTCTTTCCGCAGAGCATCGGCCAGCAGGGGCATTTTGGAGCAGTCGCTCAGTTCCAGCTTGCCGCCGATGCCGTCAAAGTCACTGCCCAGACCGATGATCTCAATGCCGCCCACCTGCTTGAAATGGGCGGCGTGTTTGGCCATCAGGGCCGTGGTGCTGCGGCACAGGTCGGGGCTGGGCTGGTCATCCAGAAAGCCCGCGCAGTAGTTCAGGCCCACCAGACCGCCTTTTTCCGCCATGACCCGGATCATCTCGTCGGTCAGGTTGCGGCAGTGGGGGGCCAGGGCGCGGCAGTTGGAGTGGCTGGCCGCAAAGGGGCGGGTGCTGTGCTCCGCAATGTCCCAGAAGCCCTTATCGGACAGGTGGCTCACATCGGCAATGATGTGCAGGCGCTCCATCTCGGCCAGGAACTCGAAGCCCTTCTCCTTCAGGCCGGTCTCGGTGTTGGGCATACAGGGCCAGATGGGGCCGTTGCCGGGCACCACGTTGGGGCTGGCCAGCTCGTTTTCGTGGTTCCAGGTCAGGGTCATCATCCGCACGCCCAGCTCGTACATCCGGCGCAGCACGCCCAGGCTGCCCTTGCAGCAGCCGGCCTCCTCAATGGTCAGCATTCCGCTGATCTTGCCCGCCTCGGCGTTTTTGCGGATATCCTCGGGGCGGTAGACAGGGGCGATCCTGTCGGAATACCGCTCCATCATCCGCTTGAACACGTCGATCTCTTCCAGCGCCGTCACCAGCGGGTCCGCGCCCGGGGTGGGGTCGGCCAGATTCACAAAGGCGGCAAAGCACTGGAGCATGTAGTCGCCCTTCTCCAGCTTTTCCAGATCGATGTGGCCGTTGTTGTGGGCAAAGGTCTGCCCGTCGCCCCGCATCTCCGCGCGCCGCAGCTCGCTCAGGGTATCACAATGTAGATCAAAGACTTTCATCGTTCATGTCCTTTCTTAACAGCTTCTATGTAAATCATTTCTGCCACAAAGCTCCCGTTTTCCGCAGCGAAAACTTGGCTCCCCTGCTAGGGGAGCTGGCGCGTCAGCGCCTGAGAGGTTTCTCCCGTAAGCAAAACCTCTCCGTCATCCTCGCTATCGCTCGATGCCACCTCCCCTAATAGGGGAGGCCTTGGCATAGGATTCATTTTTCGCAATGATCGCTGACGCTCCAAAACGCACTCCTGCCGCAAGCAGGGCAAACAGGAGCGAAGCGCCAGACCACGAAAACACGACGGCCTGCCAAGGGCTCCCCTACTAGGGGAGCTGTCGCGGCGAAGCACGCGACTGAGAGGTTGTACAGAGCCGCACCTGGTCGTTTCAGAACACACTCCCCACCGCATACAGACTCTTGACCAGATCTTCCCGGTACAGCGGGTCGGCGGGGTCAAGGCTGTTGATGACCACGCCGCCGCTGGCGGACGCGCCGGTGGAGTGGATGTAGCGGCCCTCGCCAAGGTAAAGGGCGATATGGCCGGGGAAATAGAGGGCATCGCCCCGCTTTTTGTCTGCAAAGGGGATCTGGTGCATGGGCCAGCCCTCCACGATCCTGGCATCCCGGTAGATGAGCACGCCGCACTGCATATAGGCGCTGCTGACAAGGCCGGAACAATCAATGCCCCGGCCCGACTTGCCGCCCCAGCGGTACTCGGTGCCCAGATACTTTTTCGCCTGTGCGCAGACGGCATCCCGGAACGCTTCCTCGCTGCCGTCGTACCACATCTGCAGTGCCTGCGGCACCAGCTCCCCGGCGGTAATATTCCGGGCCTCAGCCAGCGCGTCATCAAAGGCCAGCCCCTCCCGCTGGGAGAACACGGCGGTCATCTCAAACCGCACCGGTTCCAGCGCCACGTCCCGGACATAGCCGGTGCGGCCATCCAGCAGGGCCACCTTGGCCCAGCCGGTGTGGGCCAAGGCTTCCTCGGGCGGTTCGGGCAGGCGGCAGAGCAGGCAGCCCCGCTCCAGCTCCAGCATCCGCACCCCCTGCACCTTGGGCAGGCTGAGCACATCGGTGGCACGGCCCACCAGCACCAGCGGCTGGGGCAGGTAGGCCCGCAGCGCATCCTCGCTGACAAATTTCAGCGCATCCCGCCGGACAAAGCCGTGGTAGCCGTAAAAGGTGACCACCTCGGCCACCTCCGGGGAGAGGGGCACTCCCTCGGCAGTCACGCCGCCGGGGGCGGTGCGCACCTGACAGGCCTGACCGTACAGGCCTTCGTCCCCGATGGTGGAAACAAGGCCCGCCTCGCTCTGTTTCGTGGTCTGGGGCAGATCGTAAATGGTCACGACAGGCCGGGCAAATATGGCGTATTGCATCATTCGGTTCCCTCCAACAAATTCAGCAGCTCCTCCGGCTTCATGCGCAGGATGGCACCATCCGCGCTGCCGGTGACGGTCTCGGCCAGATCCTGCTTGACCTGCTGCAGCTCCACGATCTTTTCCTCAATGGTGTCCTGGGCGATGAGCTTGTACACCTGCACCGGGTTCTGCTGGCCGATGCGGTAGGCACGGTCGGTGGCCTGATTCTGAGCCGCCACGTTCCACCAGGGGTCGTAGTGGATGACGATATCGGCGGCGGTCAGGTTCAGGCCGGTGCCGCCTGCCCGCAGGGAGATCAGGAACACGCTGGCTTCGCCGCCGTTGAAGCGGCGCACCAGCTCGGCACGCACCGGCTTGGGGGTGGAGCCCTGCAGGGTGAAGTGGCTCACACCCTCCGCGTCCAGCCGCTTGGCCAGCAGCTCCAGCATGGAGGTGAACTGGCTGAACAGCAGGATGCGGTGCCCACTCTCCACGGCACTGGTGACCAGCTCGATGCAGGCATCCAGCTTGGCGCTGCCGCCTGTCCAGTTGTCGGCAATGAGCCGGGGGTCGCAGCAGATCTCCCGCAGACGCATGAGGACGGCGAACACCGCCATCTTGTCCTCGGGCTTGGCGGCCCGCAGCTTCTCCCGGGCATCCACCACGGCGGCAAGGTAGAGCTTGCGCTGCTCCTCCTCCAGCTCGATGCGGTAGACGTTCTCTGTTTTGGGGGGCAGCTCCTTCAGCACCTCGGACTTCATCCGGCGCAGGATGAACGGCCCGGTGAGCTGGTTCAGCCGCCGCACCGCCGCCGGGTCGTTTTCCTGCGTGATGGGCTTTTCAAACCGGCTGCAGAAGCTCTTGTAGGGCGGCAGGTAGCCCGGCATCAGGAAGGAGAAGATGCTCCACAGCTCACCCAGGCGGTTCTCCACGGGGGTGCCGGTCAGTGCAAAGCGGACACGGCTGTTCACCCCGCACACCGCCTTGTATTTCTGGGTGGTGTGGTTCTTGATGGCCTGGGCCTCGTCCAGGATGCAGGCGTAGAATTTCTGGTTCTGGTACAGGGTCTCGTCGCGGCGGAGCAGGTCGTAGCTGGTCACCACCACGTCGGCCCCGTCCCACTGCTCGGCCAGCTGGGCCCGGTGGGCGGCATCCCCGTCCACCACAACGCAGTTCAGCTCCGGTGTGAACTTTTGGCATTCCTCGGCCCAGTTCAGCACCAGCGAGGCCGGGCAGACGATAAGGCTGGGCAGGGGGTTCCCGCCCTGCTCCCGGAGGGCCAGCAGGTAGCTGAGCACCTGCACCGTCTTGCCCAGACCCATATCATCCGCAAGGATGCCGCCCATGCCGTAGCCATCCAGCGTGCGGAGCCAGCGGTAGCCGTCCCGCTGGTATTTTCGCAAAACTTTTTGTAGAGATGCAGGCGGTGTATACTCGCTGTCCTTCACCGCGTGGAAGCTCCGGCTGAGTTGGCGGAAGGCATCGTCCCGGTTGAAGCGGATGCCGTTCTGCCCCGAAAGCGCCCAGTCCAGACTGGGGGCCCGGTACAGGGGCAGCCGGGCGTGGGCCTGGCCCAGTTTGGCCCCGGAAAGCTCCAGCGTCTCGTTCAGCTCGTCCAGCACCTCCATGGAATCGTCCAGCCGGAGCAGACGGCCATCGCGCAGGCGGTGGTAGCGCTTTTTCTGGTGGAGCGATCTCAGCAGGGCTTTCAGCTCCCCCACCGGGAACTCCCCCGTGTCCACCTCCAGGTCGAGCACGCTGCCGTGCACCGACACCCCCACCGAGATCTTCGGCGGTGCGGCCTGCATACTGCGGAAGGCATCGGTCAGGTAGACCTCGCCCTCAGCCAGCAGGGCCGGGATGCCCTCATCGAGGAAGCGGTAGACTTCATCCTCCTCATAGGCATCGTAGTGGGCGGCAAGGCCGTTGCCCATGGTGTCCGGCCCCGGCTCCAGATACCGCCCCAGCAGCCGCCCGGCCCGCTGTTCGGCGCGGGCATCCCGCAGCAGACCGGCAGGCCCCGGTTCCTCCGGCGTGACGCGGTCCTCGCCGTACAAAAACTCAAGGTGCGCCCGCACCGTTTCCCGCGTGGGCGCGTCAAGGTAAAACTGCACCACCGGCTCCAGCGGGATCTGATTCAGCAGCAGGCGTTCGGGGTCCTCAATGGTCACCCTGCTGCCCAGCTCCGGCAGGACGTAGCTGCAAAAGGCGGTGGCATCCCCGGTGGTAAAGAACAGGCTCTTGCCGCACAGCGCCTCAAGGGCGGGCCGCATCCGGGCGCTTTCGGCCCGGTCCAGCTGCCAAATCGTATCCTCACTGTATAAATAGTCGTTGTCTAAACCCGTTTTCCATCCCAACGCGGGGGTCACGGACACCTCCACGCCGCCCCGGCGCTTTTCCACCCGCATGGTCAGGGCCGGGATGCCGGTCTTGAGGGTGTAGCCGCCCAGATTGCCGGTGGGGGCATAGAGGGCCACCAGACCGTCAAAGATCTCGCCGTTCAGCGGGATGCCCCCGGCAGGCCCGCTGCGGGGCGCATTGCCGTAGCTGCGCAGGGCCGCCTCGGCCCCTTCCTTTGCGCTGAGCTGCCGCCGCAGCAGGCGGAGCAGCTGCTGTGCCTCCGGGGCAAAGGCCTCCCAGCTGTGCTGGAATTCCAGCGCCTTGCCGTAACTGATGAAGCCGTGCTTCTCCACGGCCCGCAGCAGGTCCGGGATGCTCTTTACCACATACTGCCGCCCGCCGTCTGCCGAGATGCGCAGCCGCAGCCAGGGCAGCTCCCCGGGCAGCAGGGTCAGCTCCGGCTCCAGCTCTGCGGAATGGGGGCGCAGCTCCGCGTGGCCGGTCACGCCGTCCACCTCGGCCAGTGCTCCCTCCTGATAGGCCCGGAGCAGCCGCCGTGCCTCGTAGTCGGATTCCGGTTCCTCGCCCCGCCACTTCTTGCCGAACAGCATTTCCAGGCTGGAGGCATAGCTGTCCCTGCGGGGCGGCTCCTCAGGCTGGGGCGTTTGCAGGTTGGCCGTGCCCCGCACCACGCCCGGGATGCTCTCCGGGCTCTCCGAGGGCTTCTGCGGCGCTCTGCCGGAAAGGCCCTGACTCTCGCTGTCCCACATCAGCAGCGCGCCGATGTGCTTGCAGCAGGGCCCCTCGCCGTTTTCGTTGTAAGGGCAGGAGCAGCTGGCGCTGACAAAGCTGCCGTTTTCCCGCAGCCAGACCTGGGTCTGGTACAGGCTCCGCCCGCCGCCGCGCACGTCGGCGCTCAGGTGGCGCACGCCGTTCCCGGCCACTTCGCAGTTCAGATCCTGTATCCGGTCCGTGTAGGCCTTGGCCCGCGCGAATACCGTGCCGCCCAACAGGTAGCGGATCTCTTCCATGTCCATCCGGGGTCTCCCTCCCTCTGCAATGCTCTATTGGTTAAGCATACCGCACCGGCGGGCGGGATGCAAGGCTTTTGCAGAAAAAATCCGCCGCCTCTTTTGCAGGGACAGCGGAAGGAAGCCTTATGTATAAATCTGATAGATATTTTCAATTTGATACGGGTCACTCAGCAACACCCTGCCATCCGACAACACCGTAAGTTCATCCCCTACCGCAAGGTCTTCCAGCTTTGCTTGCTTTCCACTTTTTGTCCGCAGCTTTTCTGAAACCTTGTGGAACGCATATAGCTTCCCGTTTTTTTCTTCCGCCATCAGAAAATCATTTTTCTCGTCAATTGCAGTGACGGTAACTGCCGTATAGGTGCTGACTGACGCTAGAATTTCCTCGATTTCCTGATAAACTGCCTTTCCTCCCGGAAAAACGTATGCCTTTTTCCCGTTGACCAAACAGATTCGGCTGTCCGCATAAAACGCAAGCCAGACCTTCGCCTCGTCGTCGCTGCCGAATTGAAGGACCACATCCTGCCCACCCGCATCGAAGGTATCCTGATTGATGCAGGGCAGGTAGAGTTTCTTTCCTAGATATTCTTCGAGCGCCTGATACAGCTCCGTCGAAGCATCGGTCTGGAGATCGTTCATCTCCACATCGCCCCGGAACGAATTCAGGTTCATTTCCGCCACGGCAAGCGTATCGCTTTCCCGGATGGGCTTGGTAATCTTCTGCACCCGGTACACTGCAAGGGAGCCGAATGCCACGCACAGAAACAGCATCACCCCGGCAGCCGCCAGAATGCGCTTGTGCTTTTTGCTCACTTTCACCGAAAAAAGAACGCCCACAAAGCACACTGCCATTGGCAGCAGACACATGACCCAGTCCATCGTTTCATCTCCCTCGCGGTAGTTTCTTTCATTATACCGGAAGCCGTGCAAAAGTGCAACAAACGCGCACTGATATTCCGACATAAACACAGCGGCCCCGCTTACGCTGGTTTTCCCAGCGCGGTGGAGCCGCTTTTTATGCCGTTATTGGGAGATACGGTAATGTCCCACAATGTCCGTTCGCTTTTCCAGAATGTCCTGTTCGTAAGCAGTCTGCCACGGATCGTTATGATGGATCACATAGGGCACACCGTCCCAGTTCCGCCGATCAGAAACGATGCCGATATGCTTTTCAAAGATCACGATGTCACCGCCCTGCCACTGCTCCACATCTCACGGCACATTCCTCCCTTTGTATAGAACACGAATCCGAATGTTATTTCAGTGCACTTCGTCAAATTTACGAAACAAAAAACGCCTCAGGAAAAATCCTGAAGCGTTCTGTTCAAGTCGGCGACTACCTATTTTCACGCGCCGTTTCCAGCGAACTATCTTGGGCACGAGTGAGCTTAACTTCTGTGTTCGGAATGGGAACAGGTGGAACCTCACCGTCATCGTCACCGACCAATATGACTGGTTCAGTATAACATTTCTGTTTTACTTTGTCCAGTGTTTTTAGAAGGACGTGCCTTCAAAACTGAATAATCACTGCTAACATTTTGTCATTGACTTGAGAATTCAAGCGAATTGTGGTCAAGCCCTCGATCTATTAGTACACACTTGCTGAATGGATCACTCCACTTACACATCGTGCCTATCAACCTCGTAGTCTACAAGGGATCTTACCTGATTCAATCAGTGGGATATCTTATCTTTGGGTCGGCTTCACGCTTAGATGCTTTCAGCGTTTATCCGATCCGTACGTAGTTGCCCAGCTATGCTCCTGGCGGAACAACTGGTGCGCCAGAGGTACGTCCGTCCCGGTCCTCTCGTACTAGGGACAGCTCCCATCAAATATCCTGCGCCCACGACAGATAGGGACCGAACTGTCTCACGACGTTCTGAACCCAGCTCGCGTACCGCTTTAATTGGCGAACAGCCAAACCCTTGGGACCGAATACAGCCCCAGGATGCGATGAGCCGACATCGAGGTGCCAAACCTCCCCGTCGATGTGGACTCTTGGGGGAGATCAGCCTGTTATCCCCAGGGTAACTTTTATCCGTTGAGCGATGGCATTTCCACTCACATACCACCGGATCACTAACTCCAACTTTCGTTACTGCTCGACCCGTCAGTCTCGCAGTTAGGCTCGCTTCTGCGTTTGCACTCTTTTGCTTGATTTCCGTTCAAGCTGAGCGAACCTTTGAACGCCTCCGTTACTCTTTAGGAGGCGACCGCCCCAGTCAAACTGCCCACCTAACAATGTCCCCCGACTCGATTCAGAGCCGCAGGTTAGAATTCCAATATCGCAAGGATGGTATCCCAACGGCCTCTCCGCCAAAGCCAAAGCCTTGGTTTCCCAGAGTCCCATCTATCCTGTGCATGCAACATCGAAACCCAATATTAGGCTACAGTAAAGCTCCATGGGGTCTTTCCGTCTTGTCGCGGGTAACCGGCATCTTCACCGGTACTACAATTTCGCCGGGCGGGCTGTTGAGACAGTGCCCAAATCATTACGCCTTTCATGCGGGTCAGAACTTACCTGACAAGGAATTTCGCTACCTTAGGACCGTTATAGTTACGGCCGCCGTTCACTGGGGCTTCGATTCAATGCTTGCACATCTCCTCTTAACCTTCCAGCACCGGGCAGGCGTCAGCTCGTATACGTCATCTTTCGATTTAGCACAAACCTGTGTTTTTGGTAAACAGTTGCTTGGGCCGATTCTCTGCGGCTCCATCTCTGGAGCACCCCTTCTCCCGAAGTTACGGGGTCAATTTGCCGAGTTCCTTAACAACCCTTCTCCCGTTGGCCTTAGAATCTTCTTCCTACCTACCTGTGTCGGTTTGCGGTACGGGCACCTCAGAAATACACACAGCTTTTCTCGCCATCTTCCATCTCAGACTTCGGTACTAATTTCCCTCGATCTCTACCGGAACCAACACCCGGCTCTGAGACTTCATATGTGTCCCTGTGCTTAACTCTTTTGGTGGTGACGGAATCTCTACCGTCTGTGCATCGGCTACGCCTTCCGGCCTCACCTTAGCTCCCGACTAACCTGGAGCGGACGAACCTTCCTCCAGAAACCTGAGGCTTTCGGCCATGCAGATTCTCACTGCATTCGCGCTACTCATTCCGGCATTCTCACTTCTATACACTCCACAGCCGCTTACGCTACTGTTTCTCCGCGTATACAACGCTCCCCTACCCAATACACTTACGTGCATTGCCTAAGCTTCGGTGTCAGGTTTAGCCCCGTTAAATTCTCCGCGCAAAGACGCTCGACCAGTGAGCTATTACGCACTCTTTGAATGAGTGGCTGCTTCTGAGCCAACATCCTGGTTGTCTGCGTATCTTCACATCGTTTTCCACTTAACCTGACTTTGGGACCTTAGCTGTAGATCTGGGCTGTTTCCCTTTTGACAATGACATTTATCTGACACTGTCTGACTCCCAAGCATCAATACTCTGGCATTCTGAGTTTGATAAGCTTCGCTAACCTCTCGGCCGCTAGGCTATTCAGTGCTTTACCTCCAGGTATCTAACTTGAGGCTAGTCCTAAAACTATTTCGGGGAGAACCAGCTATCTCCGGGTTCGATTGGAATTTCTCCGCTACCCACAGTTCATCCGCCGCCTTTTCAACGGAGGTCGGTTCGGTCCTCCATGGAATTTTACTTCCACTTCAACCTGACCATGGGTAGGTCACCCGGTTTCGGGCCCATTATATGCAACTTAACGCCCTTTTCAAACTCGCTTTCGCTTCGGCTCCAGACCTTAAGTCCTTAACCTTGCTGCATACAATCGCTCGCCGGACCGTTCTACAAAAAGTACCCTATCACGCTTTGACGCGCTCTAGGTGCTTGTAGGCACAGGGTTTCAGGTTCTTTTTCACTCCCCTCCCGGGGTGCTTTTCACCTTTCCTTCACAGTACTATACGCTATCGGTCACTGGGTAGTATTTAGGGTTGGAGGGTGGTCCCCCCGTATTCCGACCAGGTTTCACGTGTCTGGCCGTACTCTGGATCCTGCGCAGCTCTCTCCGTTTTCACCTACGTGGTTCTCACACTCTCTGACCGGCCTTCCCATGCCGTTCGGTTAACAGATTAAGTCTTAAAAGCAGTCCGTACCCCGAAAGTATTTCTACTCTCGGTTTGCCCTCTTCCGCGTTCGCTCGCCACTACTTACGGAATCTCGTTTGATGTCTCTTCCTCGCCCTACTTAGATGTTTCAGTTCAGGCGGTTCCCTCAATACACCTATTTTGAATTTCAATGTATTGTACCTGAGTATGAACCCAGGTGAGTTTCCTCATTCAGAAATCTCCGGATCAATGCTTATTTGCAGCTCCCCGAAGCTTATCGCAGCTTATCACGTCTTTCATCGGCTCCCAGTGCCAAGGCATTCGCCCTGCGCCCTTGTTCGCTTGACCTTTCAAACGTTCTTTCAGAACATTTGGTATCCTCTTGATTCTCTCTTTTGCCAACGAAGATTATTGTTACCCTTCCTTTTGAAATTGCAATATTTCTTAAAAGAACTTACTATAATCTTTGTTTCGCAGTTATTATTCAGTTTTCAAGGTACGTCTTTGAGTGTCCTTTTCAGGGCCCTCAAAATCGAACAATATCTACTCTGCTTGTATCTGTCACCTGTTCCAGATGGCCGACCATCTTCGATGTTCTTCCATCTGCCTGACTCCTTAGAAAGGAGGTGATCCAGCCGCAGGTTCTCCTACGGCTACCTTGTTACGACTTCACCCCAATCACCAGTTTTACCTTCGGCGGCGTCCTCCTTGCGGTTAGACTACCGACTTCGGGTCCCCCCGGCTCTCATGGTGTGACGGGCGGTGTGTACAAGGCCCGGGAACGTATTCACCGTGGCATGCTGATCCACGATTACTAGCAATTCCGACTTCGTGCAGGCGAGTTGCAGCCTGCAGTCCGAACTGGGACGTTGTTTCTGAGTTTTGCTCCACCTCGCGGTCTTGCTTCTCTTTGTTTAACGCCATTGTAGTACGTGTGTAGCCCAAGTCATAAAGGGCATGATGATTTGACGTCATCCCCACCTTCCTCCGTTTTGTCAACGGCAGTCCTGCCAGAGTCCTCTTGCGTAGTAACTGACAGTAAGGGTTGCGCTCGTTGCGGGACTTAACCCAACATCTCACGACACGAGCTGACGACAACCATGCACCACCTGTCTCTGCGTCCCGAAGGAAAATACTGTTTCCAGCATCGTCGCAGGATGTCAAGACTTGGTAAGGTTCTTCGCGTTGCGTCGAATTAAACCACATACTCCACTGCTTGTGCGGGCCCCCGTCAATTCCTTTGAGTTTCAACCTTGCGGTCGTACTCCCCAGGTGGATTACTTATTGTGTTAACTGCGGCACTGAAGGGGTCAATCCTCCAACACCTAGTAATCATCGTTTACGGTGTGGACTACCAGGGTATCTAATCCTGTTTGCTACCCACACTTTCGAGCCTCAGCGTCAGTTGGTGCCCAGTAGGCCGCCTTCGCCACTGGTGTTCCTCCCGATATCTACGCATTCCACCGCTACACCGGGAATTCCGCCTACCTCTGCACTACTCAAGAAAAACAGTTTTGAAAGCAGTTTATGGGTTGAGCCCATAGATTTCACTTCCAACTTGTCTTCCCGCCTGCGCTCCCTTTACACCCAGTAATTCCGGACAACGCTTGTGACCTACGTTTTACCGCGGCTGCTGGCACGTAGTTAGCCGTCACTTCCTTGTTGAGTACCGTCATTATCTTCCTCAACAACAGGAGTTTACAATCCGAAGACCTTCTTCCTCCACGCGGCGTCGCTGCATCAGGGTTTCCCCCATTGTGCAATATTCCCCACTGCTGCCTCCCGTAGGAGTCTGGGCCGTGTCTCAGTCCCAATGTGGCCGTTCAACCTCTCAGTCCGGCTACCGATCGTTGCCTTGGTGGGCTATTACCTCACCAACTAGCTAATCGGACGCGAGGCCATCTCAAAGCGGATTGCTCCTTTTCCCTCTGGTCGATGCCGACCCGTGGGCTTATGCGGTATTAGCAGTCGTTTCCAACTGTTGTCCCCCTCTTTGAGGCAGGTTCCTCACGCGTTACTCACCCGTTCGCCACTCGCTCGAGAAAGCAAGCTCTCTCTCGCTCGTTCGACTTGCATGTGTTAGGCGCGCCGCCAGCGTTCGTCCTGAGCCAGGATCAAACTCTTTATAAATGATATTTATCACTTAAAAAGTGTTAAATCTTCTTCGCTCAGCACGCAATCGCTTGCGTCCTGTGTGAATTACTTTGTTTGGAATTGTTTAACGTGTTTTTCCAACACGAAAATAGGTTCCGTTACAAGTTTTTCGATATTGTTCAATTTTCAAGGTCCTGTGCGCCTCAGCCTTAGCGGCTGACGACTTGATTATTTTACCACAGATGTAATTTTTTGTCAAGCACTTTTTTCAGAAGCTTTTCGATCTTTTCGAACTTGTGGCTCGTTTTTCAACGTATCCATATTGGTTCTTTCGCTTTGCTTCTGCCGCTTTCAGAAGTCATTCTTTCCGGCGGCCCTTGGCGCTCAAGTATAATACCACATCCCCAGCCTTCTGTCAACACTTTTTGACATCTTTTTTCCAAATTATTTGCAGGGGATAAAATTCCTCTGTTCCCCCTATAACAATGCTTGTTCCTTTCTTGACAAGGCGGCGGGCAGAACGTATCATGGAGTCATCCCGTATCCTGTATGATATAGCTATACTTTAATATAAAGGAGAAGCGCCATGTCCTGTGTTCCTGTCCGCGGCTGCCGTATCGGCGAAGGCCGCCCCAAAGTCATTCTGCCCATTGTAGAGCGCACCGAGGCTGCGATTTTGGAAAAGGCCGCTGCGTTTTCCACGCTGTGCGCCGATTGTGTGGAATGGCGTGTCGATCTGTTTGATGCAGCCGCCGACCCCGGGGCAGTGGTGCGCTGCCTGGCAAAGTTACGGGTCCTCTTAAAGGAAAAGCTGCTGCTTGTGACCCTGCGCACGAAGGAAGAGGGCGGCAGCATACCGATCAGCCATGAGGGATACCTCCGTTTTCTCCGCACCATTCTGGATACCGATTGCGCTGACCTCATTGATATTGAGTTCTTCACCGCAGGCACAGACCTTCCCGCGCTGGTTCAGGACGCGCACACCGCCGGGGTCAAGGTCGTGTGCTCCAGCCACGACTTCCATAAGACCCCGTCCAAGGCCGAGATGGTCTCCCGGATGGTGGCCATGCAGCAGGCAGGAGCCGACCTGCCCAAGCTGGCCGTGATGCCCCAGAGCCGTGCCGATGTGCTGGAGCTGCTGGCCGCCACCGCCGAGATGACCGACCACCACCCCGAAACGCCCGTCATTACCATGAGCATGGGCGCACTGGGAGCCGTGAGCCGCCTTTGCGGCGAAGCCTTTGGCTCTGCCATGACCTTTGCCAATCCCGGCACGGCCAGCGCCCCCGGTCAGGTGGGGCTGGATGTGGTCAACGCTGTGCTGGACAGCCTGCGGCTCAGCTGATCTATCAATACACAGCGCCCCCGGAAAGCGATTTGCCTTCCGGGGGCGCTTTCTGTTTTATTCTGTTTCCATTTCCCGCACGATCTTCTGAAAGCAGAAGTACGGGATCACGGTTCCGGCCACAAAGGAGGCGGGCCAGCCAAGCCAGACCACATCCAGATTCCGCATTGCCCATGCGCCCACAGCCACCACCGCAATTTTTGTAACGAGCTGCATCACGCCGCCCATCAGTGCCTGATTCGCCCTGTCAACGCCCCGGAGCACCTGCTGATACACCTGCATCACACCGGCCAGGATCCCCGGCACCGCCGTGATCAGCAGAAACCGCTGCACCACAGTCAGGATCTCCGCAGACGGCTCTGCGAGGAACAGCCCTGCCATCTGGCGGCCGCAGAGCAGCAGAAACACTCCCAGCACGGTGCTGACCACCAGAGACAGCTGCAGGGAGGCCCGTACCCCTTGCCGGATGCGCTGCGGCTTGCCGGCTCCGTGGTTCTGGGAGGCATAGACGCTGAGGGAAGAGCCGATGGTCTCCACCGGCATCAGGGCCAGTGTTCCGATGCGGCTGGCGGCAGTGTAGGCCGCCATGGTGGCCTCGCCGAACAGATTGACAGCACTCTGTGCCACCAGATTGCCCAGATTGTTGAAGGCAGACTGCACCGCAATGGGAATGGCCAGCACCGTGATCTGCCGCAGCAGCTTTCCATGGAGCCGGAGGTCCTGCCGCCGCATCCGCATCATGGGATATTTGCGGAACAGCAGCACCGCCGCCACCACTGCCGACAGGGCCTGCGCCAGTGCCGTGGCCCAGGCAGACCCGGCCACTCCCCAGCGGAACACAGCCACAAACAGCACATCCAGGCCAATATTGCTCAGAACGGAGACGATCAGGCAGTACAGCGCTGTCTGGCTGTCCCCCAACCCCCGGAATGCACTGGAAAACAAATAATACATCAAGGGGCAGATCATGGTGATGAAACTGATCTCCAGATAAGCGGTGGCTTCCTGCAGGGGGCCCTCCGGGGTCCCCATCCACCGCAGGATGGTACCGGAGAAGGTCAGGCCCAGAACCATCATCCCTGCCGACAGGAACAGCCCCAGATACAGGCTGTTCACAAAGGCCCTCCGCATCAGCTCCTCGTTCTTTTGGCCAAAGTACCGGCTGATGATGATCCCCACGCCCACATTGATGCCGATCATCAGAGCTGCCAGCAGCAGGATCACCGGCATGGTGCTGCCCACCGCCGCAAGGGCGGTCTGCCCGAGATACCGCCCCACCACGATGCTGTCGGTAATGGAGTAGACCTGATTCAGCAGGTTGCCCATCAATGTAGGAAAGGTAAACGCCCACAGCAGGGAGATCGGCTTTCCCTCTGTCATATCCAGATTTTTCTTCATGCACATCCTCCTTTGCATCAAAAAAGCTCCCTCAGAATGCCCGCAAGCATGTAACCCCGGTTTCAGGGGGGTCCCTGTTTGCAGCACTCCAAAGGAGCCTTTGTTGATTTGATTGTTCTGATACCAGTGTACCACAGCGGCGCTGATTTGTCCAGCGCTCCGGGGTCAGTGGACAGAGGTGCGGACGAGGGCGCGCTTGAGGCGGGCCTGGGCCAGCTCATATTCGCGCTCATCCAGGTCCTTCCGGGCCAGGATCTCTTCGGCGCGCTTCTTGGAGGCCTCGGCGCGGGCCTGGTCGATCTCCTCGGCCCACTCCCAGGTGGTAGCGACCAGATGGACATCCCCGTTCAGCACGGTGAGCATCCCGCCCATGCAGGCGGCGCGGCGGCGCTGGCCGTCCGCGTCCACGATATGGGCTTCGCCCATTCCCAGCGCGGTGCAGTAATCACCATGCTTTGCCAGAATGGCAAGGTCGCCGTCGATGGCACGGCAGACCACCCGTTCCGCCTGACCGTCAAAGGCACAGCCGTCCGGCGTGACCACCGTCAGATGAAAGGTCGTCATGGTTTACCCTTTCTTCGCCTTGGCGAACACATCGTCGATGGTGCCCGCGAACAGGAAGGCGCTCTCGGGCAGGTCATCGCACTCGCCGTTCAGGATCATCCTGAAGCCGCGCAGGGTCTCCTTCAGCGGCACATACTGACCGGGCATACCGGTGAACTGTTCCGCAACATGGAAGCTCTGGCTCAGGAAGCGCTGCACCTTGCGGGCGCGGCTGACGGTCAGCTTGTCCTCTTCGCTCAGTTCGTCCATGCCCATGATGGCAATGATATCCTGCAGCTCCTTGTAGCGCTGCAGCACCTTCTGAACATCGCGGGCGATCTCGTAGTGCTCCTGACCCACGACCTCGGGGCTGAGGATGCGGCTGGTGGAATCCAGCGGGTCCACAGCGGGGTAGATGCCCTGAGATGCAATGTCACGGCTCAGGACCGTGGTGGCATCCAGATGGGTGAAGGTGGTGGCAGGGGCCGGGTCGGTCAGGTCGTCGGCGGGAACGTAGACAGCCTGCACCGAGGTAATGGAACCCTTGCGGGTGGAGGTGATGCGCTCCTGCAGAGCGCCCATCTCAGTGGCCAGGGTGGGCTGGTAACCCACGGCAGAGGGCATACGGCCCAGCAGAGCCGAAACCTCAGAGCCTGCCTGCGTGAAACGGAAGATGTTGTCAATGAAGAGCAGCACGTCCTGATTCTTGACATCGCGGAAGTACTCCGCCATGGTCAGGCCGGACAGGGCCACGCGCATACGGGCTCCGGGAGGCTCGTTCATCTGGCCGTAGACCAGAGCGGTCTTGTTGATAACGCCGCTCTCGGTCATTTCACCGTACAGGTCGTTGCCCTCGCGGGTGCGCTCGCCAACGCCGGTGAACACCGAGTAGCCGTTGTGCTCGGTGGCAATGTTATAGATCAGCTCCTGGATCAGGACGGTCTTGCCGACACCGGCACCGCCGAACAGACCAATCTTGCCGCCCTTTGCGTAGGGGCAGATCAGGTCAACGACCTTGATGCCGGTCTCCAGGATCTCTGTGGTGGACTGCTGCTCCTCATAGCTGGGGGCAGGGCGGTGGATGGGCCAGTAGGCCTCCGGGGTGGGGGCAGGCTTGTTGTCCACCGGCTCACCCAGCAGGTTGAACACGCGGCCCAGGCACTGGTCACCCACAGGCACCCGGATAGACTCGCCGGTGTCCACGGCATCCGTGCCGCGCACCAGGCCATCGGTGCTGCTCATGGCAATGCAGCGGGCCACATTGTCGCCGGTGAGCTGAGCGACCTCCACCACCAGCTTCCGGCCGTGGTTGTCGATCTCAATGGCGTTGAGCAGGTCCGGCAGCTCGCCATCCTTGAACTGGATGTCCAGCACCGGGCCGATGACCTGGATCACCTTGCCGATGTGTTTTTCGGACATAGGCTATTCTCCTTTTTTAGATTTCTGCGCCTGCCACGATCTCGGTGATCTCCTGCGTGATGGCAGCCTGACGGGCGCGGTTGTAATACAGATTCAGATGGTCGATCATTTCGCCCGCGTTCTTGGTGGCGGCATCCATGGCGGTGCGGCGGGCGGCCAGCTCACTGGCCACGCTCTCGCACACGGCACCATAAACGATACCGGCCACATACTCGGGGATGATGGCGCGGAACACTTCCTCGCTGCTGGGCTTGTACAGGATCTGACTGCGGCGGGCAGCGGCCTTCTGCTCCTCGGTGGGCTCAATGGTCAGGGGCAGCACCTCCATGGTGACAGCGGTCTGGGTCATCATCGAGTCAAACCGGGTGTAGCAGAGTTTCACTGCGTCGTAATCGCCCTTCAGGTAGCCCTCGGTGATCTTCCGGGAGAGAGCAAAGCACTCACCCACCGAAACATCCGCCGCCAGCAGCACCTCTTCGGTGAACAGGTCGGCCCCGTGGTGGGCAAAGTACTCCTGACTTCTTTTGCCAATGGGCAGCACCGTGACCGGGCCCTGCTGGGCCTCCGCCTGCTTGAGCACGTTGGAGTTGTATCCACCGGCCAGGCCGCGGTCGCCTGCAATGACAACCAGCAGGGTGCGTTTGATCTCTGCCCGGCGCAGGTAGGGGCTGCGGGCCCGGGGGTCTGCAGCCGCAATACCGGTCAGCGTGTCGTGCAGCGTTTCAAAGTAGGGGCGGCTGTGTTCCACCCGCTCCTTGGCACGGCGCATTTTGGAGGAAGCCACCAGCTCCATGGCCTTGGTGATCTGCATGGTACTCTCTACGCTTTTGATGCGCAGCTTGATGTCCTTCATGGAACCTGCCATGCGTTACGCCTCCTTCCCTCAGTGCGCCTTGACGAAGCTCTCGGTGTAAGCGGACAGAACGCCCTTGAGTGCTTCCTCGGTGTCCTTGTCCAGATTGCCGGTGGTGCGGATGGTCTCCATCACAGCGGCACCGGCGGCATCATTCTCGAGATATTCGTACAGACCCTTTTCGTATTCGGCCACATCGGCCACCTTGACCTTGACCAGAAGATCATGGATGGTGGCATACAGGATCGCCACCTGCTTTTCCACGGGCACGGGAGCCGAGCGGTTCTGCTTGAGCACTTCCACAATGCGTTCGCCCTGTGCCAGACGGGCCTTGGTGTCCGCGTCCAGATCGGAACCGAACTGGGCAAAGGACTGCAGCTCGCGGTACTGGGAGTAGATCAGCTTCAGGGTGCCGGCCACCTTCTTCATGGCCTTGATCTGGGCGTTGCCGCCAACACGGGACACCGAGATGCCGGGGTTGACAGCGGGCATAACGCCCGAGTGGAACAGCTCCGTTTCCAGGAAGATCTGACCATCGGTGATGGAGATGACGTTGGTGGGGATGTAGGCCGAAACGTCACCCGCCTGGGTCTCGATGATGGGCAGAGCCGTCAGGCTGCCGCCGCCCAGCTCATTGGAGAGCTTGGCCGCGCGCTCCAGCAGACGGGAGTGCAGGTAGAAAACATCGCCGGGGTAAGCCTCACGTCCCGGGGGACGGCGGATCAGCAGCGAGAGGGCGCGGTAGGCCACCGCGTGCTTGGAAAGGTCATCATAGATGATGAGGACATGCTTGCCCTGGTGCATGAAATATTCGCCCATGGCACAACCGGAGTAGGGGGCGATATACTGCAGGGGGGACAGCTCGGAGGCCGTGGCGGACACCACGATGGTGTAGCTCATGGCACCGGCCTCGGTCAGGCTCTGCACCAGGTTTGCCACGGTGGAGCGCTTCTGGCCGATGGCGACATAGATGCAGATGACATCCTTGCCCTTCTGGTTGATGATGGTATCCGATGCAATGGTGGTCTTGCCGGTCTGGCGGTCGCCGATGATCAGCTCACGCTGGCCGCGGCCGATGGGGATCATGGAGTCGATGGCCTTGATGCCGGTCTGCAGGGGTTCCTTGACCGGCTGGCGGTCGATGATGCCGGGGGCCGGGCTCTCGATGGCCCGGAACTCGGTGGTCTCAATGGGGCCTGCGCCGTCGATGGGCTGGCCCAGTGCATTGACCACGCGGCCGATCATCGCCTCGCCCACGGGCACGGAAACGACCTTGCCGGTGCGCTTGACGGTGCTGCCTTCTTTGATGCCGACATCGGAACCCAGCAGAACGATGGAGACCGTGTTTTCCTCCAGGTTCTGGGCCATACCGTATTCGCCGTTGTCAAACTGAAGCAGCTCACCTGCCATGCACTTTTCCAGGCCGCTGGCCCGGGCGATGCCGTCGCCTACCATGATGACCGTGCCGACTTCGCTCTGCTCGATGACATTCTCGTAGTGCTTGATCTGGGCACGGATGATCTTGGAGATCTCTTCAGGTTTCAGTTGCATTGTCTTGTATTCACCACTCAATTCTTAAAATCTTTCGGGTGGAAATTCGATGGATCACAGTGTCACGGACGCGATATCCCTGCGCAGCGCCGCCAGACGGTTCTGAACCGTTCCGTCCAGCTCGGTGCCCTCGATATCCAGCCGGATGCCGCCCAGCACAGCCGGATCGACCTTTGTTTTCAGGTCGATGGTCTTGCCGGTGAGCTTTTCCAGCTTTTCGTGCAGGCTCTTCACCTGCTGCTCCGTCATTGCCACTGCAGTGGTTGCCGCTGCTTCCAGAATACCGTGTGCCTGATTGTAGCGCACCCGGTAGGCCCGGGCGCAGCCGGGCAGCTCCCGCAGGGTGCCCTTCTCGCACAGGATCTTCAAAAAGTTCAGCACATAGAGGTGGACCCGATCCCGCAGCGCTTCATCCAGCAGGCCGCAGCGCTCCTTTTTGGGGATGCTGGGGGTGCTGAGCAGATGCAGGTACTCCGGGCTTGCCTTAAAAAGCGCCACGGCCTCGTCCAGCTCGCCCAGAATGCGGGTCTCCAGCCCTTCCTCCGCTGCCAGGTCATACAGGCTTCCGCCGTACATCCTTGCTGTCTCGGTCATGATGCTTCACCCACGTTTTTGATAAATTCGTCGATCAGGTCCTTGTGGTCGGCTTCCTTGATCTCACGCTCGACCACCTTGGAGGCGATCTCCATGGCCATGCCGCCGATCTCGTCCTTTGCCTCGTTCACGGCCTTCTTGCGCTCCTGCGCAATGTCAGCCTCCGCCTTCTGCTTCAGGGCAGCGGCCTGTGCACGGGCCTCGCCCACGATCTCTTCACCGCGGGCGGTGGCCGTTTTCTGGGCACGGGCAACGATCTGGTTGGCCTCGGCGCGGGCATTCTGCAGGTTCTGCTCGTACTCCGCTTTCATGGCCTCAGCCTCCGTGCGCAGCTTTGCAGCATCGGCGATCTGGCTGTCCGCCTTGGCCTTGCGCTCGGCGATCACCTTTTTGACCGGATTCAGCAGGAACTTTTTGAAGATGAGCAGCTGGATCATCAGGTTGCAGATCTGGGCCAGAAAGGTCCAGCCGTCCAGCGTGATCAACGCCTGGTACAGTTCCATAAGCGTCTCCTTTCGTTCTTTTGTAAAAGGTTCCGCTTATGCCAGGAACTTCATAAACATGCCGGGTGCCAGGAAGATCAGCAGCAGGCCGGTAACAAAGCCGTAAATACCGGTGGTCTCGGAAAGTGCAACGCCCAGGATCAGGGTGCTGGTCACGTCGCTCTTGCACTCGGGCTGGCGGCCCACGGCCTCACAGGCAGCGGCGGCAGCGTTGCCTTCGCCGATACCGGGGCCGATACCTGCGATCAGTGCGCAGCCTGCGCCGATGCCGCAGCCTGCCAGGGCGATACCACGAGCAAGGTACTGAAAGTCAGTCATAAGTTTTGTCCTCCAAAAAAGTTTTTGTTTTGGGAGATGCCGTTGTGAGGGCTTAGTCCTCACCGGCAGCACGTTTGATGAAAATTGCGGTCAGGGTACAGAAGATGAACGCCTGAATGCAGCCGCCGAACCAGTCGAAATACAGGCCCGTAAAGGCCGGGATGCCGATCTGGAACAGCTGGATCTGGCTCAGGAAGCCGGGCAGCCAGCCGAAGATGACATGGCTCAGGCTTGCCAGCGCCCAGTACAGCAGTGTGGAAATGACAGTACCGGACAGGATGTTGCCAAAGTGACGGAACGCCATGCTGACGGGGGTCGAGATCTCCGACAGCACATTGATGGGTGCCATGATGAAGATCGGGTCCAGCAGGCCCTTCAGATAGGAAAAGATGCCGTTGGTCTTGATCTTGTAGTACATGATCAGCACAAACACCACAATGGCCCACGCAGCCTCGGTGTTCAGGTCGGCCGTGGGGCTCCACAGGCCAATGACACTGATGAGGTTGCAGCCGATGCTCAGAGCGAAGATCGAGCCGATCAGGGGGATATACTTGTCAAAGTGATACCCCATATTGTCGTGCACGAACTGATCCAGCCGCTCCACGATGAACTCGGCCGCGGCCTGCCGCTTTGAGACATTTTCCAGCTTGAGGTTGCTGCCCAGCCAGATGGCCAGGCCCGAAAGCAGCGCCATGACGATCCAGGTAGTGACTAGGGTCTGGGTGATCTTGAGATCGCCCAGCAGGGGGATATCGGTATGGATGGTATACAGGATCTTTGCGCCGTTCAGTTCCATTTGTTACGTTTCACCCCCTTTGTCACGGGGCTCAGCCTCCGGCTCCGGGGCGGGTTCGGGGTCGTCCTCCACAGAGACATCCACCGAGGGCCCGGCCGGTGCAAGGGGCTTGTACTTGCCGGTTATTTGCAGGTAGTAGATCGTAACACGCGGGAACAGCAAGGGCAGAACGCTGGCAAAGGGCTGGAAGCAGGGTGCCCCGATGGACACGATGATCCACACCGCCTGCAAAAGCATTCTGACGTTGTAGGAAGCTTGTAATGTGGCTTTGCGCCGTTTCTCATCCTGCTCGTCGATGACCTTCTGACACACGATGCAGATGCCCGCAAAGTTGCCGATGGCCACGGCCGCGCCGATGAGACTGCCCAGAACGACAGTGTGATCAAATTTCACCCAGCCAACCAGGTGCAGCGCCGCAAAGGCCACCCACAGGGCAGCGGTGCAGATGGCCGTGCCGCAGGCGATGCGCGTCAGCTCCTTTTTGGATTCCGGCTGTAGTTTCATAAAGGGGAACCTCCTGTGATGTTTACTGATGTGAGTTGAACCCCACCCGCTTCGGTTTTTCCTTTTTGGCGCGGTCCAGGTGCTCCTTGGCAAAATACCAGAAGTTCTGCGCCCCGGAGGCAAGGCCCAGCAGGATGGCCGGCAGGAACACCCATTCCGGCCAGCTCCAGCTGTTCACCGCCCACCAGGCACCGCCCAGGCACATGACCAGCGGCAGCAGCATATTCAGGCCCAGCTGGGTCAGCCAGACAAGATCTTCCAGCGCCTTGTACCAGCCCTTCATGCGGTGTCGCCCTCCCTCTGTGCGCAGACCCGAACCAGCAGCCCGCCGCACCCTTTCGCAATGGTTTCGCTCCGGTAAAGAAGCTCATATGGATAGTATAATTCAATTCACTGAACTTTTCAATCAATTTTCCACCGATTTTTGGTAAAACTTCATAGTTCGTTCACACTAACGCCATAATTGTACGTCCACGGTGGAGTATGTCCGTCTCCGGCAGCATCAATACCAAAAATATGATAGGTTTCTTGTGCAAAACACAAAAAACCGCCCAGCTCATTTGAGAGCCGGGCGGCGTTATCCTGGAAGTGCGGGGGTCAGCTGTCCTTGCGCTTGATCCACACCTGCGTGCCGTAGAAGGGATTGGCAGTGCCAAGGCACAGGCCCTGGTCGGTGGTGGCGAATACCCGCAGACCATGGTTGTAGGGGTCTCCAAAACCGTCCACGGTGATGGTCTGGAAGTTCACGCCGTCCTCCGAAACATACAGGTCAAAGCCCTGCTTTGCCTTGCGCATGTAGTTGAGCAGCCGGATGGCACTGGCAATGTTGCTGACCGTGATGTTCTCGAACACGAATTTGTAGGAAAACTTGATGGTCTGGGCCAGTGTGTCGGGGTTCCCGTTGCCGTCGGGGTCCGTCGCCTGCAGTGCCTTCATCAGGGTCTTGAGGTATTCCCACTGGGTCTTCCACTGCGCGGGGGTGCGCGTCAGCAGGTTGCCGTTGACGAACTGACCAATGCACTCCAGCATGCTGCTGGTGTCAAAGGTACCCACATACAGCTTGCCATCGTACACCTGCATCCGCCAGATGTACTGGTTCTCGTTGCGCCCAAAGCCGGACTTTAAACCAGAAAGGCTGCCGGAGGGGAACATCTTGGTGGCATTGCCCACCACAAGCTCCATGTTCTCATCCCTGTCCATGCGGTACAGGTTCACCGACTGTTCCAGATTGGCGTTGATGAACCGGCAGTCCAGTCCGCCGCCAAACTGACCGTCGGCATTCTTGCCGGTCTTGGCAAAGAGGATGCGCTCCAGTGCGATCTCTTCATCGTTGTACTCACCAATATAGAGGTGGTCGTTGTACACGACCAGGTTCGCCGCACCGGAGCGGGTGCGTTCCGGGTCGATGCCGAAGGTGTAGCGGGCACCATCCTTTTCCTGATCGCCTGCCACGGGTGTCCATGTGAAGGTACCGTCAGGGTTCTGGTCGCCCCGCACCAGTGCAAAGGACTGCATGGTGTTGTCGTCCGGCATATTGTCCTCGGTGCCGGTGCAGATGGAAACATACAGGCGGCCGTTGAACTCAGCCATATCCCAGATGCTGCCGCCGTAGATGCTGTCGGCGTAGTGATAGGCGGGGTAGTTGAACAGGCTGTCGGAATCTGCGATCTGGGTAAAGCCCTTTTCCGGGTCGGAGGAGATCAGCAGGGCGGCGCTGCTCTTGCCGGTGGCGGCATCCATGGTCACGTTGCTGACGACCAGCTGATCCTTGTAGACGCACATACCGCGGATGCCCACGGAGATGCCCTGCTGGTAGGCTGCGGCATAATCCTGCACACTGTTCAGACCGATATACACCGGCTTGCACTCGTCGGTGGCCGGGTCTACCTGCCAGATGCTGGGCAGAAAGCCGATGCCGCCGCCACCCACACTGCCGCAGAAGTACAGCTTGCCGTGATACTCCAATGCGTTGCGGAATAGGGGTGTGTAACCGTTATAGGAGCCTGACATCAACACCTTGGTCTCGCCGGTCTTGGTGTTGATCTTCAGCAGCACGCCCTTGGGCCGGCCGCCATCCTCCTCGGTCAGAAAGAAGGTGCCGTTGTAAAGGGCATCGAAGGTGGCGGCAAGCACCTTGTCGTCGTATTCGTCGCCCAGACTGCTCTTCATCAGGGAGAGGGTGTTGCCGATGGCGGCGTAGCAGGTGCCCACATACAGCCAGTCCCCGTAGCCGACCGCCGACCATGCGTAGTTCTGACCCCGGTCACCGGCGTTGTAGGCGGCATCCTCCGGGTCAGTCACGACCGCGACTGCACCGTCTCCCAGATAATCCACGATGCCGTCTGCGGTTTTGACATCCTTTTCCGGGTGGGTGATCTTTTCAAATGTCTGGTCGTCCTTGCTGTAAAAGAAAGTATTGCTTTCGTCAAGAGGTTCCAGAGTGGTCAGTTCCTGCCAGCCATCGGCCTGACCGACCGCCTCCGTGCCTTCCGCCGACACCAGAAGCTGCACCGGCAGAGCGGACAGCATCGCTGCTGCCAGCACGCCGCTGATGACACGTTTCCAGTTCATATCGTTCTCCTTATCTACTCTGCCATTTCTTCAAAAACAGGAAAGAGCCGTCAATGTTTTTCATTGTAGCACAGTCCTGTCGGAAGTGCAAAGGTGCCCTGCCGCTTTTTGCGGATGATTCTTGTAAAATTTGTGTGGAAGTCCGCAAAAAAAGCCGCCCGGCTCCTGCGAACCGGGCGGCAAAAGGCAGACTTTTGAAAATGATTTACCAGAGGTTTGCGGTCTCGTTGTACAGGCCCTCGTAGCTCTTGGCAGAGAGATCCCAGCTGAAATCGCATTCCATGTCGTGCTTGACGAGGTTGTTCCAGTCCTCTTTGTTGTAGTAGCGATCCTGTGCACGGCAGCAGGCATCGTACAGCTCATGGGCGCTGTAACCGGCAAAGGTAAAGCCGTTGCCCTCGCCCAGCGTGCAGTCATGGATGGAATCCCGCAGGCCGCCGGTCTCACGGACGATGGGAGGCGTACCGTAGCGGCAGGCCACCATCTGTGCCAGGCCGCAGGGCTCACTCTTGGAAGGCATGATGAACACGTCTGCACCGGCGTAGATCTCCTGAGACAGGGCCGGCTCAAAGCCGATGTAGGTGCCCACGCGGCCCGGGTGACGGGCGCACAGGTCAGAGAAGAAGGTCTCGTACTGGTTCTCGCCGCTGCCCAGAATGACCAGCTCGATGCCGCGGTCCACCAGACCATCGGCAATGCTCTGCACCAGGTCAAAGCCCTTCATGCCGACCATGCGGCTGACCATGGCAAAGACGGGGCTGCCATCCTTGTGCAGGCCAAACTTGTCCTGCAGGGCCTCCTTGCACTTTGCCTTGCCTTCTTCAACGTTGGTCACATCGTAGTTGAAGGGGATCTTGGGGTCAGTGGCGGGGTTATTGGCCTCCATATCGATGCCGTTCAGGATGCCGCAGAGCTTATACTGCTTTTCCCGCAGCAGGGCATCCAGACCGTAGCTGAACCAGGGGTCCAGGATCTCCTGTGCGTAGGTAGGGCTGACGGTGGTGATCTTATCTGCCGTCTCAAAGGCACCCTTCATAAAGTTGGCGCAGCCATCGTACTCCACGATGTGCTGGTCACGGCGGCCGATGCCGCAGGTATCCTCCAGGATATCGGTGCCGTACTTGCCCTGATATGCGATGTTGTGGATGGTGAAGATGGTCTTGATCCGGTTGAACTTATCCAGATGGCGGTAGTACAGGTTCAGGTAAACGGGAACCAGCGCGGTCTGCCAGTCGTTGCAGTTGATGATATCGGGGGTGAAGTCGATGTAGAACAGGGTCTCCAGCACAGCGCGGGAGAAGAAGGCAAAGCGCTCGCCGTCATCGTAAAAGCCGTACAGGCCGCGGCGCTTGAAGTAATACTCGTTGTCCAGGAAGTAGTAGGTCACGCCGTTGACCTCAGCCTTGAACAGGCCGCAGTACTGGCTGCGCCAGCCCACGGGCACCGAGTAGTTGGTGACATACTCCAGCTTGTCGCGCATTTTCAGGTCGCCGTACAGCGGCATGATGACGCGGGCATCCACGCCGTCCTTGACCAGAGCCTTGGGCAGGGAGCCTGCCACGTCGGCCAGACCGCCGGACTTGGCAAAGGGGGTCGCTTCCGAAGCGGCATACAGGATCTTCATAGTATTTCTCCTTTCCAGAAAAAAGGGCGGATACGCAAAGAGCGGGCGGGGGCGCAAAGGCCCCCGCCCCTCTTTGAGAGGGGCTACCGGGGAGGGGAGCCGCCCCTGTGAAAGTTTCAGTGTGTCAGGCTCAGACGGTGTGGTTCTTCTGAACATAGACCGGGAAGCTCTCGGTACCGGAGAGCTTCTTGTCGGCGGTCACACGCACGTTCTTATCGGTGACAACGCAGTCCAGCTGAGCGCCTGGTTCCACAACGGTATCCTGCATCAGGACACAGTTTCTGACCACAGCACCCTTCTTGACGCGAACACCGCGGAACAGCACGCAGTTCTCCACGGTGCCCTCGATGACACAGCCATCGGCCAGCAGGGAATTGCTGACGGAAGAGCCGTTGACGTAGCGCACGGGGTTGTCATCACGGATCTTGGTGTAGACAGGGCTCTCCTTGGGGAACAGAGCGTTCAGGTTCTTCTCATCGATGAGCTTGAGGTTCTCATCAAAGTAGCTCTTCATGTCGCAGACATGGGCCACATAGCCGGTGTACTCCAGAGCACGGATGTTCAGGATGTTGACGTTGTGGGCCAGGATGTCACGCTCAAAGTAGATCAGGCCGCGGGAGGTCGCATCCTTGACCAGCTTGATCAGGGTCTCGCGCTCCAGAACGTAGATGTTCAGGTCCAGGTTCTGGACACCCGGGCGGTAATCGTTGAACAGCAGCTCAGTCACACGGCCATCGGCATCCACAGTCAGGGTGTAGTTGTCGTTCTTGCGGCCCTCGGGGATCTCGGTCTTCTGGTAGGCGATGGTCACATCCGCGCCGCTTGCCTGATGGGCAGCCAGCAGGGCGTTGAAATCATAGTTGATGGCGATGTTGGCATCGCTCATCACAACGTACTTCTCCTTCTGGTTCTCCAGGTAGCTCAGGATGGAGCCCAGAGCCTCCACACGGCCGGAATAAATGCGCACGCCCTTTTCTGCAAAGGGAGGCACGATGTTCAGGCCGCCGTGACGGCGGGCCATATCCCACTCACGGCCAGTGCCCAGATGATCCATCAGGGAGTGGTAGTTCTTGCGCACCACGATGGAGACATTGGAGATGCCGCAGTTTGCCATGCTGGACAGCATAAAGTCCACCATGCGGTAACGGCCTGCAAAGGGGATCGAAGCCATGGTGCGCTCAGTCACAAGCTCCGGTACGGTGTTATCATAGCTGTTGGGGAAAATGATGCCCAACGCATTGTTGTTCTGGCTCAGCATACTTCCTCGCCCTCCTTGACGGAATCAAATACTTTGGCACCCTCTTTTACGGTAGCGCCTGCGCCAACGGTAAGGCCGGTACCCACATGTGCAATGGGGCCCTCGCCGCCGATCTTGGCACCGGCACCCACCACAACGTTCTCAGCCAGGATGCAGCGCTTGACCACGGCACCTGCCTTGACCACAACGCCATCCATCAGGACAGCATCCTCAACGGTAGCGCCCTCTTCCACGGTAACGCCTGCGCTCAGGACAGAGTGCTGGACGCGGCCATAGATCTGGCAGCCCTCCGTGATGAGGGAATCCTGCACCACGGCGCGGGGGCCGATCTTCTGGGCGGGCAGCACGGGGTTGCGGCTGTAGATCTTCCACTTCTTGTCGAAGATATCAATGCCGGAGTTCTCGGGGTCCAGCACTTCCATGTTGGCTTCCCACAGGCTGTCGATGGTGCCCACGTCACGCCAGTAGCCGTTGAAGTGGTAAGCATACATCTTGCGGCCATCCCGCAGCAGAGCGGGGATGATGTTCATGCCAAAGTCGTTCTTGGAGTTGGGATCAGCCTCGTCCTCTTCCAGGTACTTCTTCAGCACATCCCAGTTGAAGATGTAAATGCCCATGGAAGCCAGGTTGGACTTGGGAACCGGGGGCTTCTCCTGGAACTCGGTGATCTTATCGTTCTCGTCTGCCACCATCAGGCCAAAGCGGGAAGCTTCCTTCCAATCGACCTCCATGACAGCCACGGAGAACTCCGCGCCCTTTTCCTTGTGGAAGCGCAGGAAGTCGGCGTAGTCCTGCTTGCAGATCTGGTCACCGGACAGGATGATGACGTACTCGGGATCATAGCTGTCGATGAAGCTGATGTTCTGGTAGATGGCGTTTGCAGTGCCCTTGTACCAGTCGGTGCCCTTTGCCTGCTCGTAGGGGGGCAGGGTGTGCACGCCGCCGTACAGGCGATCCAGATCCCAAGGCTGGCCGTTGCCGATGTACTCGTTCAGCTTCTGGGGCTGATACTGGGTTGCGATGCCCACAGTATCAATGTTGGAGTTGACGCAGTTGGACAGCGGGAAGTCCACAATGCGGTATTTGCCGCCGAATCCCACTGCAGGTTTTGCCGTTTTCTGTGTCAGCGCGTACAAGCGCGAGCCACGTCCGCCGGCAAGGATCATTGCCACAATTTCTTTTGCCATAGCTTTATTCTCCCCTTTTACACATTTCCGGATTTATTGGATTTGGAAATGGTTTGACTGTGTTGTGCGGATGCGCCCCGGTCACTCCTCGGTCTTGGCGGCCTTTTTGGCGCGGGGCTTGCGGGCAGGCTTTTCGGCTGCCGCAGGGGCAGCTTCAGCGGGCTCGGCTTTGGGTTTGCGGCCCCGCTTGGCGGGTGCTGCTTTGGGCGCGGCAGCGGCTTCTGCCTTGGGCTTCCGGCCGCGCTTGGCCGGAGCCTTTTCCGGTGCAGGTTCCGCTTCTGCCTTTGCCTTGCGGGTAGAGGTCTTTTTGGGCTTTTCCTCCTTCACGGCAGGCTCAGCCTTGGCAGTCTTCGTGGTCTTGGCGGCTGTCTTTTTGGCAGCGGTCTTTTTCACGGTCTGGGCCGTCTTGGCCGGATCTGCTGCCTTGCGGGTGCGCTTGGTGGGCACCTCAAAATACAGGGTGCTCATGGGCGGCAGGGTGATGGTAATGCTCTGCTCAAAGCCATGCAGGGGCTTTTTGTGGGTGCGCACGGACTTGTTATGGACCGCGCCGGAACCGCCGAAGGTCTCATCATCGCTGTTCAGCACTTCCTTGTATGTACCTGCCACAGGTGCGCCCAGGGCATAGCCCTCGCGCAGGACGGGGTTGAAGTTGCAGACCACCAGGATCTGCTTGCCGTTTGCGTCCTTGCGCAGGAAGGCGATCACGCTCTGCTTGGAGTCATCGGGCACGATCCACTGGAAGCCCTCCCAGCTGTAATCGATCTGCCAGAAGGCGGGGTGCTCTTTATAGAAGGCGTTCAGGGTCTTGACGTAGTTCTGCAGCTCGGTGTGCTTGTCGTAGTCCAGCAACATCCAATCCAGCTGCTTTTCCTCGTTCCACTCCGTGAACTGGCCAAACTCCTGCCCCATGAACAGCAGCTTCTTGCCGGGGTGGGCCATCATATAGCCGAAGAAGGTGCGCAGGTTGGCAAACTTTGCCTCGTACTCGCCCGGCATCTTGTTGATCAGGCTGCCCTTGCCGTGCACCACTTCATCGTGGCTGATGGGCAGCACAAAGTTTTCGCTGAAGGCATAGAAGAAGCTGAAGGTGACCTTGTTGTGGTTGCCCGCGCGGAAGAGCGGGTCGGTCTTCATGTAGCTGAGCATGTCGTTCATCCAGCCCATGTTCCACTTGAAGTTGAAGCCCAGGCCGCCGTCGCTGGCCGGTTTGGTGACCATGGGCCATGCGGTGGACTCCTCCGCGATCATGCACTTGTGGGGGTGGCGGCCCAGAACCGTATCGTTCAGCTTGCGCAGGAAAGCCACTGCTTCCAGGTTCTCCTTGCCGCCATTCTTATTGGGCTCCCATTCGCCCTGCTTGCGGTTGTAATCCAGATACAGCATGGAGGCCACGGCATCCACGCGCAGGCCATCGATGTGGTACTGCTCCAGCCAGTACAGGGCGCTGGAGATCAGGAAGCTCTGCACCTCGCTGCGGCCGAAGTCGAACACCATGGTGCCCCATTCTTTATGCTCACCGCGCTTGGGGTTGGGGTCCTCGTAGCAGGCCTCTCCGTCAAAGTTGTACAGGCCGAAGCCATCCTTCGGGAAGTGGGCGGGCACCCAGTCCATGATGACACCGATGCCGGCCTCATGCATCTTGTCCACAAAGGCCATGAAGTCCTTGGGGGTGCCGTAGCGGCTGGTGGGGGCAAAATAGCCCGTGACCTGGTAGCCCCAGCTGCCGTCGAAGGGATATTCCATCACGGGCAGCAGCTCCACATGGGTGTAGCCCATCTCCCGGATGTAGGGGATCAGCTCATCGGCCAGCTCGGAATAATTATAGGGAACCTTCTCGTCCTTCAGCTTCCAGCTGCCCGCGTGCATCTCGTAGATGTTCATCGGGCCGTTGATCACGTCCGCCTTTTTCTGAGCAGTCTGCCAGGCATCATCGTGCCAGGCAAAGCCGGTGATATCGTAGACCTTGCTGCCGTTGGAGGGCCGGGTCTCCGCATGGAACGCATAGGGGTCGGCCTTGTAGATCAGGTCGCCGCCCCGGGTGGTCACACAGTACTTGTAGACATCGTATTCCTTTACGCCGGGGATGAACAGCTCCCAGACAGAATCCCCATCCACTTTACGCATCGGGTGGCTGCCCGGCTTCCAGCTGTTGAAATCGCCCACCACACTGATGGCGGCTGCATGGGGTGCCCAAACACGGAACACCACACCGGACTCTCCGGCGCGGGTCTCAAGGTGTGCACCAAAGTAACGGTATGCTTCGCAGTTGTTGCCCTGCTTGAACAGATAAATCGGCAGATCCGAGGGATCTTTCTGGATCTTTTCTTCCGTCGGTCTCATAAACAGCTCCTCCCCGTACAGGCCGCAGTGAGCCTATACCTTTGTACTCTCTTATATTAAAGAATTTTGTCCGATTTTTCAAGGGCTTTCCGTCAAAATCTACCATAATCTTTTCGTCAATATTTTTCCATTGTGGTCAACTTATCCAATTTTACACAAGAATTCTCGGCAAACTTTACAGAATATAGGGCAAAAAGAAAGACCCGCCTCATTTTTCCTGCAAATCCAGGAAACTGAAGCGGGTGCTTTTTCAAATTTTTCCGTGTGCTATGCGGTTCAACCTACAACGTAAACGTTGACCTGAATGGCTCCGTTGATGACCGACTCTGCGTAGGTCTCATAGAACAGGTCCACCAGGATCTGGCCCTTCTGCACCGCGATACCGGTGTCGGTGGCAACGGCATAACCGTAAACAAAGCTGCCGTCCGTGGAAGTGATGTACAGCAGCGTGCCATAGGGGATAACGCTGGGGTCAACGGCAACGGTGCCGTAGCCCAGGCCCAGGCCCGACGAGCCCTTGCCCGTGCGGGAATAATAGCCCGTGGCCTTGCCGGTGAGGACCTGGCTGTACGAGGCGGGGGCGTTGGTGGTGCCGTCCGGCCCGGTCAGGGGAGAAACGGGCGCACCGGCACCATAGGTCTTGATGACATGGTCGGTGGGCTCCACCGTGGTGGTCACATCCACCACCATGCTGTTTTCCAGCTCGCCGTCCACATACTTTTCGCGGGTGGTCACGGTCTGCTGACCTTCCGCCCCATGCTGCAGGGTGGTGGCCCGGCCGGTGTTGCGGAAGTACAGGCTGGTGTAGACATACTGGGTGTCATAGGGGATGGTCTGGGTCTCCACCTTGTCCTGGTAGTCCACCCGGTGCACCGTGATCTCACTGCCCACAGTGACCAGCTGAT
Source organism: Faecalibacterium sp. I2-3-92 (assembly GCF_023347315.1). Lineage (GTDB taxonomy): Bacteria > Bacillota > Clostridia > Oscillospirales > Ruminococcaceae > Faecalibacterium > Faecalibacterium duncaniae. The sequence goes on along the minus strand of NZ_CP094470.1, from coordinate 251,179 downwards.
CCAGCGCAGGCTCGGTGTAGTCATCTGCCTCCAGGGTGATGCCGGCGCGCTCCAGCGCATCGGCAACGGTGCCAAAGGCCATCTTCACCGGGTACTCCTGGCCGTCGGCCTGGATGTTCACGGTGAAGGCCCGCTCAATGTTCAGGGTGGCAAGATTGCCGCTGAACGCGGTGTAGTAAACGTGGTCGCCCTCTTCGGCCTCAATGCCGGAAAGGCTCATGACGCGGGCAGGGTCAGTCTCACTGCTGACCACCAGCTGACGCGCACCATCGGAGTCGGTGACGTAGGTCAGCCGCAGATTCGCGGCGGTCACGGCCAAAGTGAACACAAGGCTCACTGCCATGACGCAGAACGCCAGCACACGGGGTGTGACCGCACGAGCGCGGTCAGACAATGCTTTTTGAAATTTGACGGAAGCGATACGAGACAACTCCTCTCTTTTCATCATTTGGGAATGCGGCGGGCTCTTCCTTTGCCCGCAAAGCGCAGGGCATTTTTCCCTGCAAAGGGCCGTCTTTTTATACGGCGTTTTACTTCCTGAGAAATAAAATTTAAACGCTCCAACGTGTGTATGATCCGTTGAGCGGGCACTATTTTAGCAGACGACGGCCCATTTGTCAAATCCGCGCGCTTCGGCTTGACAATTGTTTCACATAGTTTTTTGTGCAATCTGTATATTGTTTCCCCTGATTCAGAATGATTTCGGTCGTTTCCTTCTGAAATTTTCCCAAAAAATTGGTCGTATTCGTTCATAATTTTTTAACATTTCAAATCTGTTTTCCGGGGAGAAATCGCCGGGCTCTTTTGCACATTCCGGCGCATCAATCATGCGTAATCCGACATTTTGCGGCACAAATTCCCCGCTGTTTTCCTGCCGGAAATAACGGGGAGTTTCTCCGCAGTTTCTGTCAAAAACCGGCTTCCAGCAAAATGCCGAAAGGTAAAAAACGCCATAAAAAAAGACCACACTTCCGCGCCCTGCCGCAAACCGGTACAATGGGGTCAAAACGAAGAAAGGAAGGTTTTTATGCAGATCAAGATCACTCCCCGCACGCTGGGCGGCACCGAATTCACAGCCCAGCCTGCCCGGCTGCACCTGGGCGCACAGAACGCCGAGGGCGTGGACCGGCTGGTGTTCCAGCTGCCTGCGGAATGGGCCGGGTGCAGCGTCACCCTGCACATCCGCCACAGCGACGGCACCCTTGCCGCACCCCTTGTGCTGGATGCAGCGCACAGCGCGCCCGTGGGCCGCAGCTTCACGGGCTGGCCCGCCGGGCAATGGATGCTGGCCGCCACCGACGGCAGCGGCTATACCGCTTACACCCGCCCGGGCCGGTACGATGTCTACGACATCCTGCCCACCGACGGCACCGTGGAGGAGCCCAGTCCCTCGGTGTACGAACAGTTCATCGCCCAGGTATCGGGGCAGGCCGATGCGGCGGTGCAGGCGGCCCAGAACAGCGCCGCCAGTGAGGCCAATGCCGCCCGGCAGGCGCAGGCCGCTGCCGACGCTGCCGAGCGGGCAGCACTGAATGGCAGCCGTGCCGCGACCTCAGCTTCCCGCGCCGAGAGCGCCGCCCTGCGTGCCGAATCCTTTGCGCCCGAGGACGGCACCCTGCTCAGTGTCAACGGCAAAGGCGGCGCGGTGGTGCTGGATGCGCAGGACGTGGGCGCGCTGCCTGCCCCGGTGGCCCCGCAGGCTGGTGCCCTCCTGCGGGTGCTGTCCATCCGCAGCGATGGCAGTCTGGTGGTGGACACCGTCACTCCCGCCGCCCTCAAGGCCCTGCTGGAGGCCACCTGATGTTCACGGTGCTGGATGTCTCCCGCTGGCAGGGCCGCATAGACTGGGATACCGTAAAAGCCAGCAGCAGGGTCCACGGCGTGATGCTGCGCGCACTGGGCAGCAGGAACGGCACGCCCTACATCGACCCCATGTTTGAAACAAACTACTCTGCCTGCATCCGGCTGGGCATCCCGGTGGGGGTCTACTATTACAGCTGTGCCGTTACCGCCCCACAGCGGGATGCCGAGCTGGCCCTCCTGCACGATGCCCTCAGGGGAAAGCGGCTTCAGCTGCCTGCTGCCATCGACGTGGAGGATGCCCGCCTGCGTGCTCTGACACCGGACGCGCTCTCCGCCCTTGTTGCCGGGGCGGCACGGCAGCTGGAGCACTGGGGCCTGTACGCCATGGTATACACCTACACCCATTTTGCAGATACCGCCCTGCACATGGACACGCTGGCCCCCTTCGACCTCTGGCTGGCGGACTACCGGGGCAAACGCCCGGCCCGCAGGCACGGAATGTGGCAGTACACCAGCAGGGGCAGGGTACCCGGCATCTCCGGCCCCGTGGACCTGAGCCGCACCGAAAAGGATTATCCCGCCCTGCTCCACCGGGCGGGGCTCGACCGTACCATCCTATAAGAGAAAGGAGTTTCCCATGAAGAAATGCAAGATCTCTCCCGCCACGCTGGCCCGCACGGCGGCGCTGGCACTGGCGCTGACCAATCAGGTGCTCAGCGCCACCGGCCACCGTGTCCTGCCCATTGAATCGGCAGAGCTGGAGCAGCTGGTCTCCACCGGCCTGACCATTGCCACCGCGCTGGTCAGCTGGTGGAAGAACAATTCCTTCACCCCGGAGGCCATCGAAGCCGATGACTTCCTCTGCCAGCTGAAGGAGCACAAATAACCAAAAAGGGACGATGCTTTTGCTGCATCGTCCCTTTTTGGTTATCTGCTTTTATTCTGAAGCACCGGCTCAGGAAATGGCATCCACGTCCCACTTCATGCGGACGGCATCCGCGCCATCCAGTTTGATATTCAGTGCACCGGCATTGTCCAGCACCTGCTCCGGGGTGCGGGCACCGCACAGCACATGCAGGCCGGGGATCATCCGGGCCGTCAGGGCAATGACCAGCTGGGCCATGGTGCAGTCGTATTTCCCGGTCAGGTCGTCCCACTTGGCCAGCAGGTCCAGCGCCTGCTTCCGGCGGGCGGGCTGGAAGCTGGGGTTGCTGTTCCGGGTGCTGCCCTCGGGGAAGGTGGTCTCCATAGTGACCTTGCCGGTGAGCAGACCCTGCTCCAGCGGGGAGTAGGCCTGCACCGAAACACCCAGCTCCCTGCAGGTGGGCAGGAGCTGCTTTTCGATGCGGCGGGTCAGCAGGCTGTACTTCTCCTGAATGACATCCAGCTGGCCATACCGGCAGTAGCCCCGGATGAGATCCGCCGTCACGTTGGACGCACCAATGGCGCGGATCTTGCCCTGCTCCTTCAGCTTCATCATGGCCTCCACGGTCTCCTCCAGCGGATAGAGGCCGAGGTCCGGGCTCTGCCAGTGGGTGTACAGCACATCCAGGTGGTCTGTGCCCAAACGGCGCAGGCTGTCCTCCACGTCCTCGATGATGCTCTGCGCCGAGAGGTCCCGGTAGACGGCAGTGCCGTCCACGACCTTGTGGAGCACCGGCGTTTCATGCCGCCACTCCAGGCCGCATTTGGTGGAGAGCACCACCTTGTCCCGGTCGATGTGCTTCAGGGCCTCGCCCACCACGGTCTCGCTGTGGTACAGGCCGTAGATGGGCGCGGTGTCGATCCACCGGATGCCCTGCTCCACAGCAGTCTGGATGGCTTTGACCGAAAGGGCATCATCGTTGTCGCCCCACCAGCTGCCGCCGCCGATGGCCCAGGTGCCCATGCCCAGAAAAGGCACTTCGATGCCGCTGCGGCCAATGTTCAGTTTTTCCATATACGTTTCCCTCCATGCCAGCAGTGTTCCCCGCAATTGGAACCATTCATACAGAGGCTGGCATCTTTTGTTGTATTTTTTGCTTTTTTTATAAAAAAGAGAACTGCGGTGCGAGTCAGCTCCGCACAGCAGCTCTCTTTTCCAATCAGATATTGCCGAACTCGCTCAATTCCAGCGTGTCGTTGTGGGTCTCAGCCCAGCGGACGGCCCAATCAGAGGTGAACAGCAGCAGACGGTTGCCCTTCATATCCTCCACAGCCTTGGTATCGCTGGTCAGGTCCAGATCCCGCAGGTTGTAGGTGTCGGGGTCGTTCTTCACCCAGCGCAGCTGCTCAAAGGGCAGCTGCTGCATCCGGATCTCCACGTTGTACTCGGTGTTCAGGCGGTACTCCAGCACTTCCAGCTGCAGCACACCGACCACGCCGACCACGACCTCCTCCATGCCGCCGCCGACTTCGCGGAAGATCTGGATGGCACCCTCCTGGGCGATCTGCTCCATACCCTTCACGAACTGCTTGCGCTTCATGGTATCCTTCTGCTCGATGCGGGCAAAATGCTCCGGTGAGAAGGTGGGGATGCCCGCAAACTCGACCTTCTTTTTGCCGGTGCACAGGGTGTCGCCGATGGAGAAGATGCCCGGGTCAAACAGGCCGATGATATCGCCCGCGTAGGCCTCATCCACGATGGCGCGATCCTGCGCCATCAGCTGGGTGCCGGTGGCAAGCTTGATGTTCTTGCCCTCCTGCACGTGGTAAGCCTCCATGCCGCGCTCGAACTTGCCGGAGCAGATGCGCATAAAGGCGATGCGGTCACGGTGGGCCTTGTTCATGTTGGCCTGGATCTTGAAGATGAAGGCCGAAAACTCGTCGCGGCAGGGGTCCACCGGCTCGCCGGTCAGGCTGTCCACACGGGCCAGCGGGGTGGGGGTGAGCCGCAGGAAGTTTTCCAAGAAGGGCTCCACGCCGAAGTTGGTCAGAGCAGAGCCAAAGAACACAGGGCTCAGCTCACCGCGCAGCACCTTGTCGAGGTCAAATTCCTCGGCAGCGCCGTCCAGCAGCTCGATCTCGTCCACCAGCTGCTGGTGCAGGTAGGGGGTCAGCAGCTCGTCCAGTGCGGCATCGCCCAGTTCGGCCTCGGTCTCGTTGACCTTCTTCACGCCGTTGGCCCGGCCATCGCTGGAGAAGGCCAGCACCTTGCGGGTGTTGCGGTCGAACACGCCCTTGAACTCCTTGCCGCAGCCGATGGGCCAGTTCATGGGGTAGGTCTTGATGCCCAGGATCTCCTCGATGTTCTCCATCAGCTCAAAGGGATCGCGGGCTTCGCGGTCCATCTTGTTGATGAAGGTGAAGATGGGGATATGGCGCAGGGTGCAGACCTTGAACAGCTTGATGGTCTGGGCCTCAACGCCCTTTGCCGCATCGATGACCATGACAGCGGAGTCCGCTGCCATCAGGGTGCGGTAGGTATCCTCCGAGAAGTCCTGATGGCCCGGGGTATCCAGAATGTTCACGCACTTGCCTGCATAGTTGAACTGCAGGACAGAGGAAGTGACAGAAATACCGCGCTGCTTCTCGATGTCCATCCAGTCGGACACAGCGTGCTTGGCGCTCTGCTTGCCCTTGACGGAGCCGGCCTGATTGATGGCTCCACCGTACAGCAGCAGCTTTTCGGTCAGGGTCGTTTTGCCGGCATCGGGGTGGCTGATGATCGCAAACGTCCGGCGGCGCTCGATCTCTTCACGATTTGTCATATATTGATTTCTCCTGAATCAGAATGGCTCTTTATTCGGTCAATCTCACGTTACATTGGTGATTCTCCGTAAACTGGCTTGCCCTCTCAGTCTGCTTCGCAGCCAGCTCTCCCAAAGGGAGAGCCGGTTGCTGCTCCAGGTACAGGCCCTGCAGATCTGCAGCACTTCTCCTTCCAGATGCGTTGGCTCCCCCTTCGGGGGAGCTGGCAAAGCCGACAGGCTTTGGCTGAGAGGGCAAGGATGCCCAAATTACACACAACTTATATTTTACCAGCAATTCCACCTAGATGCAAGAGTTTTTGTTATTTTTTCAGGAGGAAGCAGGGCAAGGGGGCGGTATCGGCCCAATTGGCGAAACCGCAGACAAGGGCGGTGCACTGTTTCAGGGGCCGGGAGCGCATCCACTGGAGGATCTCGGTCTTTTCGTCGGAACCGATGACCTTGCCGCTGTACAGGATGGCGCTGAGCACCCCGCCGGGCCGCAGGGCCTCGAGGGCAGCTTCCAGCGCCGGGATGCTGCTTTGGGCGTGGGAGAACACCCCGTGGTCGGCACCGGGCAGCCAGCCGAAGTTGAACATCACGGCATCGACGGTACCGGGCTGTACATATTGTAAGAGGTTGGCGTGGCTGTCGCAGTGAAGCTCTGCCGCAAGGCCCTTCCGTGCAAGGTTCTGTCGGGTGGAGGCAATGGCTTCCGGCTGGATGTCAAAGCCCAGCACCCGGCCCCCTTCGCCCACAAGGCGGCAGAGAAAAGCCGTGTCGCCCCCGTTGCCGCAGGTGGCATCGATGCAGAGCCTGGGGTCAGCCAGCCGCGCGGCGAGGAAGTCCTGCACAAGCTTCACGGCCGTCAGGTCGGGGGTGCGGCGGCGGCACAGGCCGCTGCCCTCTGCCGCAAAACCGAACTTTGCCCAGAAGGCCAGCTCCCCCGCATCGGCAGGCAGAGGAGCCGTGAACACCGTGGCGCTCTCTTTGTCATAGCCGCCCAGGCTGCGCAATACCTCTTTTAACAGGTAGGAACCGTAGCCCTTGCGCCGCCATTCCGGCACAATGGTCAGGGCAGTGATGTCCGCGCCCTGCTCCGTGGGCCGGGCCTGGCAGGTACCAATGATGGTTTTCTCTTTATACAGGGCATAACCGCCCTGGGTCTTTTCCAGTTTCATAATTTGCTCCTTTCGCGGACTTGCCCTGTTGGGCTAACCTCTCAGTCGCGGGCGCTGCCGCGACAGCTCCCCTAGTAGGGGAGCCCTTGGCAGAAGATTCGTTTTTTCGCAATAATCGCTGACGCTCCAAAACCAATACCTGCCGCAGGGCAAACAGGAGCGAAGCGCCGACCCACGAAAACGCGACGGTATGCCAAGGCCTCTCCTACTAGGAGAGGCCTTGGCATCGAGCAAAGCGAAGATGACGGAGAGGTTTCGCAACGCTGCCGGCTTCTGCGCTGCACCCTTAAAATACCAAGCCCCCGCGCCGCTGTCAAGGCTTCCCGCTGCGACCTTATTTCACATATTCTTCACCCGGTCAGCGATTCCTTTTCACAATTACCGGATACAATAGAAACAGTTCCAAGGAGGTGCGGCAGAAGCGCCCCCTCCGAACCATTCCCTTTGAGAAAGGAAGTAACCAGTATGGATAACGAGAACAAGTGGGAATACGATTATTCCTCTGAACATAGCCAGACCGGCGAGACCGGCTACCCCAACGTCGGCTCCTCCGGCATGAACACCGCCAACACGGCAGGCACCTACGGCGAGGCCGCACAGGCCGCCCCCCAGGCCGACCCGAACAGCGGCAGCGATGGCGGCGCGGTGCCGCCTCCGGAAGGCCCCCGGTATCAGGCCGCACAGGGAAGCCCCAAGCAGCCTCCCAAAAAGCGCCGCCGGAAAAACAGCAATATCGCCCGCAGTGCAGTTGCACTGGTGCTGGCCGCAGCCATGGGCTTTGTCGGCGGCTTTGTGGGAGCCCAGGTGGGCAACACAGGCGGCAAGGTGGTCATCCAGCAGGTGGCACCTTCCTCCACGTCCAGCAGTGATTCCGGCTCTGCCTCCGCAGTGAACACCGCTTCCGGCATGACCACCGCTCAGGTCTCTGAGATGGTCAGCCCCAGCGTTGTGGTCATCACCACCGAACAGGTGGTCTACTCCCAGTGGTCCTGGTACGGCCAGAACCAGGTGGAGAGCGGTGCTGGCAGCGGTGTCGTGATCAGCTCCGACGGCTATATCCTGACCTGTGCACACGTTGTGTCCGGCGCGTCCAACATCACCGTGACCATCGGCGATACCGATTACCCCGCCACCGTGGTGGGCGAGGATGACACCAGCGACGTGGCTGTCCTCAAGATCGATGCCACTGACCTGACCCCCGCCACCGTTGGCAACAGCGACAGCCTTGCCGTGGGCGAGAGCGTGCTGGCCGTGGGCAACCCGCTGGGTGAGCTGGGCGGCACCGTGACCAGCGGCATCGTCAGCGCCCTGAACCGCAGCGTGACCATCCAGGGCACCAGCTCCACCAACACCATGTCCCTGATCCAGATGGATGCCTCTGTCAGCCCCGGCAACTCCGGCGGCGGCCTGTTCAACATGAACGGTGAGCTCATCGGTCTGGTCAACGCAAAGTCCTCCTCCAGCGATGCGGAGGGTCTGGGCTTCGCCATCCCCATCAACGATGCCATCAAGGTGGCACAGGATCTGCTGGAGAACGGCTACGTCTCCGGCCGCCCCTACATGGGCATCACCTATCTGGCTGTGACCGATGCCCAGACCGCCGCACAGCTCAACGTCAATGCCTATGGCGTTTATGTTGTGGATGTTGTGCAGGGCGGCCCCGCCGACAAGGCCGGTCTGAAGACCGGTGACCGCATCGTAAGCATCGACGGCACCGAGATCGCCCAGAAGGACGACCTTGGCACCCTGATCCAGCAGCATGCCGCCGGTGATACCCTTTCCATCACCGTGGCCCGGGAAGGCCAGATGCAGACTGTCAGCCTGACTCTGGGCGAGAAGAATGCCCAGACCCAGCAGGCACAGAAAAACTCCTGATTTTCCCCAATCTTTTTCCTGATCCATAAATCAAAGATCCCCTGACCGGCGTGAACTGGTCAGGGGATTTTCAATTGCAGGTTGTCAAGCAACGGCAGACCGTATTTTTACACCTGCCCGAACACGGTGGCGCTCAGGGGCAGGAGAACGGTCTGGCCGGTGCAGATGCGGCTGCTGCCCCGCCACAGGCTGGAGGAGATGCCGTCACTCAGCAGCTTCCAGCTGCCGCCGGGCAGAGTGACGACCTGCGCCGTCTCGGTGGGGTTATAGTAGACGCACAGGGCGCTCCATGCCGCGCCGTCGCCCCACTGGGCGGGGAGCCGCCAGCCCACAAGAGGCTGTTCCAGCGGGAAGAACTCGATGGCGGCAGGGCTGGCCTTGTCCAGCGCGCCCAGCCGGGGGAACGCCGCCCGCAGACCAATGAGCCCGCGGTAGTAATCCACAAGGCTGTGGAACTGTTCGGCCCGGTGCCAGTCCAGCCGGTTGAGGGCCGGGCTGGAGTGGTAGCTGTTGCCCTGCCCCTTCTTGGTGCGGGCAAACTCCTCGCCCGCCTGCCAGAAAGGCAGGCCCATGCTGGTCAGGTAGATGCCCGCCGCCAGCCGGTTCTGGGCCAGCGCGGTCTTGTCCACAGCGGCAAACTCCGGGCGGGCGTAGCGCACCATCAGGAGCTTATCCCACAGGGTGAAGTTGTCGTGGGCCGAAACGTAGCTGATGATCTGTCCCGGGGCGTGAGGCGGCAGCTTTTCACTGCGGCACCACGCCGCCACCGAAGCACCGATATCCCAGAAACTCCCGGGCTTGCCCTCCACATAGCCCGGCTCCCGGGCATCGAAGCAGCCGCCCTTGATGGCATCCCGGGTGTTGTCGCAAAAGATGCCGATGCGCTCGTTCAGCATGTTCAGGTTGTTCTTGTTGGCCTCGTACCGGTGCAGGGCGCTGCAGCCGCCCTGCCACGGCTCACCGTACATCAGAATATCCCGCCCGCCGGGCAGCTTGTCCAGTTCAGCCCGGAGGAGGTTCATGGTCTCCACGTCATACAGGCCCATCAGGTCAAACCGGAAGCCGTCGATGTGATATTCCCGTGCCCAGTAGAGCACCGAATCAATGAGATAGCGCCGGGCCATGGGCCGCTCGGAGGCAAACTCGTTGCCGCAGCCGCTGCCGTTGGAGAGGGAACCGTCGTCGTTCTGGCGGAAGTAGTAGAGGGGCACCACCCGGTTCAGCACATTATCGGAACGATACATGTGGTTATACACCACGTCCATTACAACGCCGATGCCCGCCGCATGGAGGGCCGCGATCATCTGCTTGCACTCCCGCACCCGCACCTCACCCCGGGTGGGGTCGGTGGAGTAGCTGCCCTCGGGCACATTGAAGTTGGTGGGGTCGTAGCCCCAGTTATACTGCCGGGTCAGGGGGCGGCTCTCATCCACGCTGCCAAAATCGAAGATGGGCATGAGCTGGACATAGCTCACCCCCAGCCGTTTGAGGTAATTCAGGCAGGTGGGGTGGATGCCGTCGCTGCTCAGGGTCGTGCCCTGCTGGGTAAAGGCCAGAAATTTGCCCCGCCAGGCTGTGTGCACACCGCTGGCCGGGTCCTGCGAGAAATCCCGGACGCTGACCTCCCAAACGCTGCGGCGGGCCGGTGGGATCACCGGCCGCACATCCCGCTCCCAGCCCTGCGGGTCCACCCGAGCCGGGTCAAAGATCATGCTGCGTACCCCGTTCACCCCAGCCGAGCGGGCGTAGGGGTCCGCTGCATTGCAGGTGCCAAACGAGGTGGTAAGGGTGAAATCGTAGTATTTTCCGTGCTGGTCGCCGGGCAGATAGATGCTCCACACACCCTTGTCCTGCTGCTGCAGGGGCAGGGTGCCCACACAGGCCCCGCCGGTGCCCCGGCGGTACAGGTTCACTGCTGCCTGTTTTGCCGTGGGAGCCCACAGGCGCAGGTGTGTCCCGGCGGGGGTATACTCCACCCCCAGCGGGCCGTAGTATTCCGTCTGGCGGGCAAAGGCTTCGCTCTCAAACAGCGTCTTCCATTCAGCAGGTGTTCTTGGCTCCATGGCAATTCATCCTTTCGTTTGACAATAGTGTAACGAACTTTGTCCTTTATTTCAACCCTTTCCTTGCAAAACGTACCAGACTCCACTATACTGAAAGAAAAAACACTGCACGGAGGGAAGTTTTATGGCATACACCGATGATTGGGAAAGTCTGATGAACGGCGTGTTCGGCCCGGGGGGCAGATTCAAGGCCGCCCCCGGCACTTCTGCACCCAAAACAGGCGGCAGCGCCGCCCTGCCTGACCTGAACGCGGCGCTTCTGGAACAGCAGAAACGGCTGGACGAGCTGTTGAAGCAGCAGAACGCCCAGCTCAAAACCCAGAGCGATGCCACCGCCGCCGCGCTGGAAAGCAGCCGCCAGATGCTGCGGGACATGGAGGACGAAGGCCTGCTGGCCAGGGGCACCACCGACGTGAAGCCGGAGCATCTGGGCAGCTTTGAAGGCCTTGCCGCCGAGGTCAAGCAGACGGTGCTGGGGCAGGATGCTTTTGTGGACAGCGTGGTGCGGGCCATGCGCCGCCCCTTTGTGCTGGGTACCGAAGCCCCCGCCGCCCGCAACGTCATCCTGCTCACAGGCGGGGCAGGCACAGGCAGGCATTTTGCACTGGAAGAAACTGCCCGCTGCATGGCGGCCCGGGGCCTTTTGCAGAGCGACAGGATCGCCACGCTGGATCTGGCCCTTTACCCCAATTCCGGAGCCGAGAAGCTCTTCCTGCAGGACCTCTACGCTGCCCTGCACGCACCCGGGGAGATCCTTGCCTTTGAGCACTATGAGAGCTGTTATCCCGGCTTTCTGAAGACCCTGTCTGATCTGGCCGTCAAGGGCAGCGCCCCCCTGTCCAGCCGGTATCTCGTGAACAAGGAGGGCATCCTTGTGGATGCAGGCACGGCGCTGGCCCCGGGAGCCGTCAGCCGCATCGACCCCTGCGGCAAATACCTCATCTTCTACTCCCACAAGGGCCGGGAGGCACTGGCCGACAAATTCGGCGCGGCACTGGTGTCGGCACTGGGGGATGTCTGCGAGACGGCCTCCTACACCCGGGAGGATCTGGCCGCCCTTGCCGCACAGCAGCTCAACGCGCTGGCCCAGAAGATCCGCACCCGGCTGGGGCTGACCCTTTCCGCCGGGGCCGACGTGCGGGACTATGTCGCAGCCCAGTGCACCACACAGAAGGGTGCAGCAGGCCTTTCCGCGTGCACCGACCGCATCTTCCGCGCCCTGAGTGAATATTGCCTGCAGACCGATGAAACCCTTACCGGCACCGTGACCCTGACCGCCGGGCCGGAAGGGGTGCTGTTCCGCCTGAACGACGGCGCAGACCAGCCCCTGTTCGACCTGCTGCCTGCCGCCTACACCGGCGCGCTGGATGCCATCCGCGCCGAGATCAACGAGCTGGTGGGCCTTGCTCCCGTGAAAGAGTATGTGTTCGGTCTGGCCGACAACCTGCAGGTGCAGCAACGCCGCGCCGCCGCCGGGCTCAAGACTGCCAGCCTTTCGATGCACATGATCTTCACGGGCAACCCCGGCACCGGCAAGACCACCATTGCCCGGCTGGTGGCACGGTATCTGAAAGCCATCGGTGCCCTCAAGGGCGGGCAGCTGGTGGAGGTGACCCGTGCCGACCTGGTGGGCCGCTACACCGGCCACACCGCCCCCCTGACCAACAGCGTCATCGAGAGCGCGCTGGGCGGCGTGCTCTTCATTGACGAGGCATACAGCCTCTACCGCGGCGAGCAGGACAGCTTCGGGCTGGAAGCCATCGACACGCTGGTGAAGGGAATGGAGGATCACCGGGATGAGCTGGTGGTCATTCTGGCGGGTTACACCAAGGAGATGGAGACCTTCCTCACCGCCAACAGCGGCCTTGCCAGCCGTTTTCCCAACCGGATCGAGTTCCCGGACTACACCGCCGTGGAGCTGCTGCAGATCACCCAGGTCCTTGCCAAAAACAAGGGCTACACCCTGGCCGAAGCCTGCACCGAACCCCTGCTGGGCTACTATGCCCGCTGGCAGGAAGCCGATGCCCGCACCGCCGGCAATGGCCGCCTTGCCCGCAACACACTGGAAAAGGCCATCTTCCACCAGAGCCGCCGCCTTGTCGCCGAGCCCGCCGCCGCGCTGGATCTGATCCTGCCCAGTGATCTGGAATTGAAGGAACCGTAAACACGCAAAAAGGACTGCTTTTGCAGTCCTTTTTGTGTTATTGATGCTGTTCTGCCAGCCGGGCGGTCATCTCCCGCATTCCCTGCCGCACTTCGGGCGGGGCAACCACTTCTATCTTGCCGCCAAAGCCGCAGACCCAGCCATAGAACTGGTCACTGACGCAGATGGGGACATCGAAATGGAAGCAGCCATTCTCCTCGGGTAAAAACATGGGCGTTGCGCCAAAGCGCTCCCGCATGGCACCTTCCAGATCCGCGGTGCACCGCAGGGTAACGCGATGCTCCGGCCCGCCGTACATTCCAAAGTGCTTGCGCAGATAGGCAGGCAGGTCAAGATCCGCAAACTGCTCCTGACCCCGCCGGGGCGCATCCAGCACCCGGACCCCGCTCATCTTGTCCACCCGGTAATGGCGGATGCCCTTTTCATCGGCAAAGGCAATGAGGTAGTAGCACCCGTTCTCCCAGGCCAGCTGCCACGGGCTGACGGTCCTTTTCTCTTTCTCGCGGCTGTCGGCTTTTCTGTAGAGGAACTCCACCATTTTACCGTTGTTGATGGCCTCGTGCAGGGCATCGATGCTGTACAGCAGGCTCTTGCTGTCGGTCTTGGGGCGGCCCTCCACATAGACCTGACGCTGCAGCTGGCTGCCCTCGTAGTTGGAGCAGAGCTTTTCCAACTTGTGGATCAGCCGCCTGCTCGTGGTGCCGGATACCACCCGGCTTGCCTGCACGGCATCCACCAGCAGCTTGAGCTCCGCCAGATCAAAGGTGCGGCTGGCAAGGAAATACCCGCCGCCCCGGCCCCGGCGCAGCTTGATATCATAGCCCAGCGCACCCAGTGCCTCAATATCGCTGTACACGCTCTTGCGCTCGCAGCGGATGCCCTGCGCCTCCAGCAGCTCCACCAGCTGCGGCACGTTCAGCAGGTGGTTTTCATCGGTCTGCTGCTCAAAAATGCGCAATAGCGCCAGCAGCTTGGATTTCTGGCCTTCCTGTTTGGGCATTCGGTACACCTCATTTTTTCGTGTTGTGCCAAACCTCTCAGTCTCGATTCCAGCTCCCCAGCAGAGGAGCCAGAAAAAAACAGCAGTGCTGTGTGCTGAAAAGGTTACGGCGCTTTCTTATCAAACGCCGCGCGGCGCTGGGTGGACAGGCGGAACATCTCCTCCAGCTTTTCCCGGTCATCGGCCACAAGGGCGTTGCGCATCTCGTTCAGCGCCCCGCTGAACTGGTCGATCTCGGAGATGAGGTTTTCCTTGTTCCAGAGGAACAGCTCTGCCCACATCTTATCGTTGATGCGTGCAATGCGGGTCAGGTCCCGGAAGGAATCGCCGGTGTACTCGCACAGCGAGGTATTGTCGTTGGCGCACATCAGGCTGACGGCGATGGCATGGCAGAGCTGGCTGACATAGCCGATCATCCTGTCATGCTCCTGCACGGTCAGGGTGCAGATATGCTTGAAGCCCAGCACCTCGGCCAGCTCCCTGGCCCACTGAATGGCCTCCGGGGTGTTCTTTTCCGTGGGGGTCACAATGAAGTTGGCCGGGGCAAAATTCACCTCGGCGGCGTGCTCCACGCTGGAGGTCTCACGGCCCGCCATGGGGTGGCTGGCAATGAACTCCACGCCCGGCCTGCACATGGCCTGAATGGGCTCCACCAGACCAGTCTTTACGCCCGACACATCGGTAAAGATGCAGCCCTCCTTCAGCAGGTGGCCGTAGGTCCGGAACCACTCGATCAGGGCCGTGGGGTACAAACCGAAGATGATATGATCGGCCTGACGCACCAGATCCTCAAAATCGTGGGTCTTGCCGCTGGCGATATAGCCGTGGTCGAGGGCATACTGCAGATGGCCCTCGCTGCGGTTGATGCCGTCCACATGGAACCCGGCCCTGCTCAGCTCCAAGGCGTACTTGCCGCCCAGCAGGCCCAGACCCACAATGAGATAGCGCTTTGATTTATCCAACATGTTCCACCTCCGCGCCCAAAGGCTTGATGGCTTCCAGAAAATCCGGCCAGCTCTTGGCAACGGCCTCGGCTCCGCTGATGGGCAGGGCCAGCCCGGCGGCCAGCGCCAGCACCGCAAGGCTCATCACCACGCGGTGGTCGTTGTGGCCGGAAAGCGGCTGCTCCGGGGCATGGAGCGCGCCGGCACAGCCATGGATGGTAATGGTACCGCCCTCGCTCTCCAGCTGCCCGCCGCAGGCCCGCAGCTCGGTCTCCATGGCCTCGATGCGGTCACTCTCCTTGATGCGGAGACGCTCGGCGTTGCGGATGACCGTGGTTCCCTCACACAGCAGGCCCAGCACCATCAGCACAGGGCCCAGGTCGGGGCAGTCGGCAAGGTCGATGTCCGTTCCGTGGAGCGGGGCCTTTTCAAACACCACGCCCTGCCCGGTGCGGGTGAATCTTGCGCCGCACCGCCGGAGGATCTCCAGAATGGCGGCATCGCCCTGCAAGGTCTCCTCAGACAGGCCGGTGATGGCCACACCGCCGGTCACAGCGCCCAGCACGGCAGGAAAAGCCGCCTGGCTGTAATCGCCCTCCACGGTGTAATCACCGGGAAGATAGTGCTGCCCGCCGGGAATTTCCAGCGTGTTTTCATCCAGCCAGCGGCTCTCCACGCCAAAGGCGTGCTGCACCGCGCGGGTCATATCGATGTAGCTCCGGCTCTCCACAGGCGGGATGAGGTGCAGGGTGCTGGTGCCGCCCAGCAGGGGCAGGGCAAACAGCAGCCCGCTGATGAACTGGCTGGACACATTGCCCGCCAGCTCGTACTCGCCCGGGGTCAGGGCACCTTCCACAGTCAGGCGGTCCGCGCCCTGCTCAAAACGCAGGCCCTGCTGCTGATACAGCGTTTTGTAGACCGACTGGGGCCGCTCCATCAGCCGCCCACGGCCTGTAAAAGTCACTTCCTGCCCAGTCAGGCTGGCCAGTGGGATGAGGAAGCGCAGGGTACTGCCGCTCTCACAGCAGTCCACGGGGGCATCAACCGACAGAAAGCGGCCCAGCCCCTCCACCACCGCGTCGTTTTCACCGGTGGTGACACGGGCGCACAGTCGGCCCGCCGCGCCCAGCGTGGCGGAGATATCCTTGCTGAAAGCAAGATGATGGAGATGGGAGGTTCCCTTTGCCAGCGCCGCACAGAGCACCGCCCGGTGGGCCATGCTTTTGCTGGGCGGCGCGGCGATCCTGCCCGCCACTGGGCGGGCGCGTTTTACCACCACATCCATCTTACATATCCCGGCCAATGGCCCATGCGACCTGACGGCACTTTGCCATGGCCTGTGCAAAGGCATCCGGGGTCAGACACTGTGCGCCATCGCTCCATGCGTGGCGGGGATCATAGTGGACTTCCACCTCCAGGCCGTCGGCACCGGCGGCCACAGCGGCGATCATCATCGGCTCAACCAGATTGGCCTTGCCGGTGGCGTGGCTGGGGTCCACGATGATGGGCAGATGGGTCTTTTCGTGGATGATGGGCACAGCAGAGAGGTCGAGGGTGTTGCGGGTGTACTTCTCAAAGGTGCGGATGCCCCGCTCGCAGAGAATGACCTGCTCGTTGCCGCCGGCCATGATATACTCTGCGGACATGATCCACTCCTCGATGGTGTTGCAAAGGCCGCGCTTGAGCAGAACAGGCTTGTGCATCTTACCCACGGCCTTGAGCAGCTGGAAATTCTGCATGTTGCGGGCACCGATCTGTACCACGTCCACATATTCCTCAAACTCCGGGATCCGGTCCTCGCTCATCAGCTCGGAGACGATGGGCATTCCGGTGGCCTCCCGGGCCTTGACCATATCGAGGATGCCCTCGGTCTCCAGACCCTGGAAGGAGTAGGGAGAGGTGCGGGGCTTATAAGCGCCGCCGCGGAACAGGCTTGCACCGCCCGCCTTTACGCCGTTGGCAATGCGCAGTGCCTGCTCCTCACCCTCGATGCTGCAGGGGCCTGCCATCACGGCGATCTTCTCGCCCCTGCCGATCTTCACGCCGCCGCAGTCGATGATGGAATCGGCGGGGTGGAACAGGCGGTTGGCCCGCTTATAGGGGGCGGACACGCGGGTGACGTTGTCGATCCAGGGGTTGGCCAGCACGTCGCGCTCATCGATCTTGGTGGTATCGCCCACCAGACCGAACACATTGTAATCCTTGCCGGTGATCAGGGTCACATCCAGGCCCTGTTTCTCGAATTTGTCTACGATCTTTTCCAGCTCTTCCTTGGGGGTGCCTTTTTTGGTCGAAATGATCATCTTGTTTCTTTTCCCTTCTGTTTTGTCTCTATGCTTTCAGTTTTGCTGCACAGCCTGCCCTACTTGCCAAGGGCTCCCCCTTCGGGGGAGCTGGCGAGCGAATGCGAGACTGAGAGGGTTGTTACTGCACCAGGTGCGTCTGCGCGCCGCCATCCAGCCGGAGCAGCTGCACAAGGTAGGCGCAGGCATGGAGATATCCGCTGACCCCCTCGCCTGCAAAGCGGCCCTGACAGCCAAAGGAGACCACATCCACGCTGCGGAAGGGCTCCTTGCCGCTGGGGTCGGCCAGCATCACTTCCACGGCGGGCACGCCGCACACCTGCAGCGCTTCCAGAATGGCCACGCTGTAATAGGCGTAGCCGCCCGGGTTGAGGATGATGCCATCGGCCCGGCCTGCCGCCGACTGGATCTCATCGATGAGGTCACCCTCGTGGTTGGACTGAAAAAAGTCCACCTGAACATCCATCTGGGCACAGCCCGCCTCAATATAATCCAGCAGTGTATTGAAATCGATCTGCCCCTCCATGCCCGGCTCCGTGAACTGGGTCAGGTTGAGGTTGGGACCGTTAATGACTAAAAATTTCATCCAGCGCCTCCATTGCCGCCGTCACGGCATCCGCAGGGGTGGTCTTGTTGGGGATCACAGCATCCGCTGCCGCCAGATAGAGCGGGCGGCGCTGGGCTTCCATGGTTTTCAGGGCCTCAGGGCTGGTGGAAAGGGGCCTTCCGCCGCCCACCAGCAGATCTTCCAGCGGCCGGTCGATAAAGAGCACGATGCCGTTGGCGTGGAGCGCCCGGAGGTTTGCCGGGTCTTTGACCACGCCGCCGCCGCAGGAGATGACCTGCCGGTTCTCCCTGGCAAAGCGGGCGGTCTGCACGGCCTCCAGCTTCCGGAAGCCTGCCTCCCCCTCAGCGGCAAAGATGTCCGGGATGCTCCGGCCGTCGGCCTTGACGATCTCCTCGTCCAGATCCACGAACCGCTTGCCCAGCCGTTCCGCCAGAGCGCGGCCCAGGGTGGATTTGCCCGAGGAGGGCATCCCGATGAGGGCAATGTTCAGCTGTTCCCGCCGCAGCTCGCTGGTCACACGGGCGATCTCGGCACCGGCATCCTCAAACTTGCGGTCGAGGAAAAATTCTGCCGCGTACACTGCCTGCGCCACCAGCATTTCCAGACCGCCGACGGCAACGGGCACGCCCAGCTCCTCGGCCCGGAGGATGAGCTCGGTCTTATCGGGATTATAGATAACATCGATCACGGCTTCCAGCCCGGGCATGGAGGTGATATCCAGGGCGCTCACGCCCACATTGGGGTACATGCCCACCGGCGTGGTGTTGATGATGATCTGCGCCCCGGTGGTCAGGGCCTGAGCATAAGTCAGCTCTCCCTTTTCGGGGTCGGGATGGCGGCTGACGGTATAGATCTGTTTCGCACCCCGGTCATGGGCCACGGCCCAGGTGGTGTTGTGGGTACCGCCGGTGCCCAGAATGAGCACGGTCCTGTCCTTGAACTCCACCCCGTGTGCATCGCACAGGTAGGAGAAGCCGGGGTAATCGGTGTTGTAGCCGTAGAGCAGGCCGTTCCTGTTGACGATGGTGTTCACGGCGTTGATGGCCTTGGCGTGGGGGTCGATGTAGGAGCAGTACTCCATGACCACCAGCTTATAGGGGATGGTGACATTGATGGCCCTGAACTGCCGCCGGGTCATAAAGGCCCGGACTTCCTCTTCCGTGGGCAGGGGGCACAGGTCGTACCGGTAGCCGCAGAGCATCTCGTGGATGACCTTGGAGTAGGAGTGGCCCAGCCGCCCGCCGATGAGTCCGTATTCCATTTACAGCACCTCCTTGCGGTAGCCGGTGGGGTCCTCCATCCAGGCCATGCCGTATTTTGCGGTGAGCAGGTCGCCCACGGCCAGCGCGGCGGCGCAGGTCTGCACAATGGCGGCCCGGGGCACGATGCAGGGGTCGTGGCGGCCCTGAATGGACAGCTCCGCATCCTTCTTTGCGATATAATCCACCGTGTCCTGCGTTTTGTAGATGCTGGGGGTAGGCTTGACCGCCGTGCGGAACACCACGGGCATTCCGTTGGAGATGCCGCCGTTCAGGCCCGCATTGTGGTTGGTGGCGGTGACGATGCGCTCCCCCTGCATCCGGAAGGCATCGTTGGCCTCCGAGCCCTTCTGGTCCGCAAAGCCGAAGCCGGAACCGAACTCGATGCCCTTGACCGCCGGGATGGAGAAGGCCAGGTGAGCGAGCTTGCTCTCCACGCTGTCGAAATAGGGTTCACCCACGCCTGCGGGCAGGCCCAGAATGGCGGTCTCCAGCACGCCGCCCACGCTGTCGCCCTCGGCGCCGGCGGCACGGATGGCAGCCTTCATGGATTCCTCCACACTGCCGTCCAGCAGGGCAAAGCCCTCGGACTTGTTCAGCAGTGCCTCGGCCTGCGCCGCCAGCGCGGCGGGATCGTCCAGCGCAAAGGGGGCATCGCTGATCCCGGCACACCGCCCGATGTGAGTCACGATCTCGATCCCGGCCCGGTTCAGAGCGCCCAGCACCAAAGCGCCGCCCGCCACCAGCGCGGCGGTGACGCGGCCCGAAAAGTGACCGCCGCCCCGGGCATCCTGATAGCCGTGGTACTTGGCGTAGGCAGTGTAATCCGCGTGGCCGGGCCGCAGCAGGTCAGCCGTTTTGGCATAGTCGCCGCTGCGGGTGTTCTGGTTTTCGATCATCAGAGCAATGGCAGTGCCGGTGGTGCGGCTGTTGACCACGCCGGACAAAAACTGCACCGCATCCCCCTCCACACGGGGGGTGGAAAGGCCGTCGCCCCGGGCACGGCGCTTGTCCATGCAGGCAGCAAGAAAGGCTTCCTCCACAGGCACGCCCGCCGCCATGCCGTCCAGCACCGCGCCGATGGCCCTGCCGTGGCTCTCGCCAAAAATGGTCAGCGAAAGGTCGCTGCCAAAGGTGTTTTTCATGGCTTACTCCTCCACACCCAGCAGGGGACGCAGGCCCTCCACGGGGATGGTCTCGGCCCGCCAGCAGCCCAGACCCGGCACCTTGATCACCGTGATCTGGCCGCCCTGGGCCTTTTTATCGTGCAGCATCTCGGCCAGCACCTTTTCCTTGTTATAGGTGGTGCGGGTGGGCAGGCCAATGCGGCGGTAGACCGCCCGCACCCGCTTCTGCAGCGCCTTGGATTCGATCATGGGCAGCATCCCCAGCGCCACGCACTCGCCGTGGAACAGGCCCACGGTGCGGCGGCCCTTGATGCCCTTGACAGCCTCGATGCCGTGGCCGATGGTGTGGCCGAAGTTCAGGGCCTTGCGCATCCCGCGCTCGGTCTCATCCTGCTCCACAACGTTCTTCTTGAACCGCAGGCTGCGGTAGATGATCTCGCTGATCTGGGTGTCGATATCGCCCTTTTCAAAGATGGCGAACAGCTCGGGGTCCGCCAGCAGGCCCGCCTTGACCGCCTCCGCCAGGCCGTTGATGTAGTGGCGGCGGGGCAGGGTGGAAAGGGTGGCCGGGTCCACGATGACCAGCTTGGGCTGCCAGAACGCGCCCACGATGTTTTTGGTATCGCCCAGATCCACAGCGGTCTTGCCGCCGATGGAGGAATCGATCATGGAAAGGGTGGTGGTGGGGCAGTTGATAAAATCGATGCCCCGCATGTAGATGGCAGCGGCAAATCCGGCCAGATCCCCGACCACGCCGCCGCCCACGGCCACCACCAGGTCGCCGCGGCCCATGTTGAACTCCAGCATCTGCCGGAGCACCGTTTCCAGGATCTTGAAGCTCTTGCTGGCCTCACCCTGCGGCACCGTGATGATGGTGGATTCCCGGCACTGGTCGGCCACGCGCTGGGCATACTCGGCAGGCACGCCGCTGTCGGTGACAACGGCCACCTTGCGGTCCAGCCGGGCAAACTGGTACAGGTTTTCCAGTGCACCGTTTTTCAGGATGATATCATAACTGCGCTCGCCCAGATTCATGGTGAGCTTTGTCCCGATGAAATCGCTCATTTCGTATACACTCCTAACAGCCGTACCGTGCGGCAGACATGATTCAGCTCGCGCAGCAGCGCGGCGGTCTTTTCGGCGGCGGGGTCTCCCACCAGCTCGACATAAAAATAATAATCAAAGGGGACGTGGGGCAGCGGGCGGCTCTTGATGGACTCCATATTGAAGCCGCTGGCACCGATGACCTGAATGACCTCGGCCAGCTTGCCGGGCTTGTTGTCCACCGTGAACAGCAGGGAGAACCGGTTGCCCGCCGTGGGCTTTTCGCGGCTGAGCACGATAAAGCGGGTGGTGTTGTCGCCGTCGGTGTTGATGCGCGGCACCAGCACCTCCAGCCCGTATAGCGCCGCCGTTTCCACGCTGGCAATGGCCGCCTTGGTCCGGTCGCCGCTCTCTGCCACGAACTTTGCCGCCATGGCCGTGTTGGGCATGGCCGTGGCAGGCAGGCCGAACTGCTTCAGGAAGGTCTCGCTCTGGGCAATGGCCTGCTGGTGGCTGTACACACGGGTCAGGTCGGAAAGCTGGGTGCCGGGCAGCACCAGCAGGTTCTGGGAGATGGGCAGGTCGTAGACATCCACCACCCACAGCCCGGGGTGGTTGTAACACAGGTCCAGCACCGCCGACACATCCCCCGCGTGGCTGTTTTCAAAGGGCACCACGCCATGGGCGGCATCGCCCTTTTCCACGGCATCGAACACCTCATCCCAGGTGGGGCAGCTCACGGCCTCGGCATGGGGAAAGAGCGCCCGGAGCGCGATGTGGGCAAAGGCACCTTCCACGCCCTGATAGGCGGCGCGGTTGCGGCCCAGCACCTCGGCCTCGTACTGCTTGGCCACGTCCATCATGTTCTGCACATGATCCCGGTAATAGGGGCGCAGGGCCGGGTCCCCGATCCGCGCTTCGGCCTTGTCCAGCACCACCTTTTCGCGGGCGGCATCAAAGATGGGCAGGCCGTGGGCCTTTTTGTATTCCGCCACGCTGAGCACCGCCTTCATCCGCCGCTCAAACAGGGCAGCCAGCTGGGCATCCACCGTGTCGATCTCCCGGCGGGCCTGTTCCAGTGCGTCCATCATTCCACATCCTTTGCATTTCGTGATACTGGATTAGTATACCATAACTCGGACACGGAA
This sequence comes from Faecalibacterium sp. I2-3-92, assembly GCF_023347315.1. Lineage (GTDB taxonomy): Bacteria > Bacillota > Clostridia > Oscillospirales > Ruminococcaceae > Faecalibacterium > Faecalibacterium duncaniae. Next base: position 229,032 of record NZ_CP094470.1, on the reverse strand, counting down.
ACAACAAAGGGCGCACGGTTTCAGGGTGGACAACTTTTCAACTAGCACCTGCAAGAAGCGAATAGAATTGAAGAGGTGCCGCCCGTGGCAGCACCTCTTCAGCGTTTCAGATCTTCCCGGCTCCGCGCCGTTCCATAGTATCTCCCATAGGGGTTTTCCAGCTCAGCGGCACGGGGCGGAACAGCCGCGGCAGGCGGTTCCGGCGCGGGGGCCGGGCGGCGTGGCGCGCCTTTTTCCCGGCGCAGGATACGGAACCGCATCGGCTCACCTCTCCGCTTCCACGGTGGAAACTGCCCCGGCGGTCAGTGCCTGCCAGAGCTCCTCGCCGCCCGCAAGGTTCTCCTCAGTGCCGGTGTTCCAGGCCCCGCGCATCCCGACATAGAAATCCGCGAGATAGGTCTGGCTGTCGCCGCCCTGGGCGTGGGTGGTGTCGGCACGGTACTCGCCCAGGTCCAGCCCAGTCAGCACCGGGCAGTCCGTCCAGCGGTAGACCATGTTCCACCAATCGCTGTCGCTTCCGGCCTCGGGCAGGGTGCCGTCCAGATACCGCAGGGAGCCGGTGCTCTCCTGAAAGCCCGCCGGGTCATACAGCAGGAACACCGAGCTCAGGCCGCCTGCCACATCCGTGGCCAGCTTGGTGGTGCCCGCCATGGTCAGGTAGGCATCGCTCTCGGTCTGGGTATCCCCGGAAGAATAATCCAGCGTGTAGACATTCAGGGTCACGACCGTCTTGCCGTCACCGTTCAGGTCCCCGCCGTACCGGGCCAGCTGCTCCTGCAGGGCGGTCACGGTGTCATCCGGCAGGTAGTAGGGGGCCACCACCGCCACATTATAATCGGGCTTGGTGGTAAAGAAATACTGCCCGATGAAGCTGTAAGCCACAAAGGCCGCTGCAATGCCGATCAGGAGGACCCACTTAAGGTTATAATCCCACCAGTTGGCCCAGCGCTCTTTGCGGGTATACTGTTTTTCCGCCCGCGGGGCAAGATCTGCGGGGTCGATATCCCGCTCGTAACGATAGCTTGCCATAGTTCTCCTTACAGTTGGGCCAGAATGGTCTGGCGCACGGCATCGGGCAGCTGCTTCTGTTCAGCCTTGCTCATGCCTGCGGTCTGGATGGCGGGCAGGATGCGCACCCGGATATCGCCGGGTGTGGCCCGCAGGCCGTGGCCCTCAAACAGGCCCCGCGCACCGGAGATGGCCACCGGCACCACGGGCACCCCCGTCTTGATGGCAATGCGGAAGGCACCGGCCTTGAACTCGCCCGCGCCGCCCTCTTCGCCCTTGTAGCGGGTGCCCTCAGGGAAGATGACGAAGCTCCGGCCGCTCTCCACGATGGCAGTGGCATCGTTCAGGGCCTTGACGGAAGCGCGGATGTCATCCCGCTTGACGAACACACAGCCCAGCAGCTTCATCCAGCGGTTGAGCAGGGGGATCTTTTCCAGCTCCTCCTTTGCCAGAATGCCGTGGGGCGCGTCCAGCGCGGTCAGCAGGATGGGGATATCATAGTAGCTGCGGTGGTTGCCCACAAACACGCAGGGCCCCGCCGGGATATTCTGCTGCCCTTCCACCGTCATCCGGGCCCCCGTAACACGCAGGATGCCCCGGCTCCAGCGGGGGATGTTGGCCTTGACGATCTGCTCCACCGTGTCCAGATCCCCGGCAGCCAGGGCACGCTCGGCCCGGCGCAGGGTGGCATAGTGCACGATCATATAGCCAAACAGATAAACGAATAACGCAATGGTGCGTAAAATGCTCAAATTCCTTTCCTCCTTCCGGCCAAAAAGGCCAGTATCATTGTAACATACTTTGGGACAAAATGGGAGAGAACACACTTTTTTTACAAATACGTGCTTTTTAGCTTGCAAAATCCACAAAATCCGGGTATATTTATAAGCAGAAAGGTAGCACAATGGCATTGCTGCCCATTACAAAAGAGAGGTATTCCGGAACAAATGGGTTTATTTCCTTCTTCTAAAGATTTCAAGGACGGGCCGGGCGTTGAAAAGGACACGCCCCGCAAAACGGGCGTAGGCCGCTTTTTTGAGCTGGTGGGCCGCGATATGAGCGGCATGTTCCTTGCAAACCTGCTCACCTGCATCGGCTTTCTGCCGGTGATCTGCCTGGTGTACATCGGCTTCCTGATGAACAACCTGACCGTAATGATCGTCAGCGCCATTGCGGGCGGCATCCTTGCAGGCCCCGCGCTGGCCGGCATGTACGACACGGTGCTGCGCGCCCTGCGTGACGAGGCCGGTTACTGGTGGACAACCTACCGCCGGGCCTTCCGGCAGAACTTCAAGGCCAGCATCCTGCCCGGCATCCTGTACTGCGTGGTCGTCACGGTGCAGATCTTCCTGGTCTATTTCTGCTTCAACATGCTGTACCACGGCACCAACGTGGGCGTTCCCATGTGGGTGGCCACGGTGCTGAACCTTGTGCTGTTCCACATGCTGTTTTCCTACATGTGGCCCCAGATCGTGCTGCTGGATCAGCCCCTGCGCCTGACGCTGAAAAACAGCCTGAACTGCATGATCGCGTTCCTGCCCCACGCGCTGGCCGCAGCGCTGGTCACCATCCTGTTCTGGGGCCTGGTGATCCTGTGCATGCCGCTGGGCCTGCTGCTGATGCTGGTGTTCGGCTTCTGGTTCCAGTGCGAGATCTGCTGCCAGATCGTCTACGGCGACCTGAACCGGGTGTTCCACATTGAGGAGAGCATCCAGAAGCTCCACGATGCCCAGCTGGAAAAGGAGCTGCGCGCCGAGCGCGGCGAGGACACCCCCGAAGAATAACACTGCGCCGTTCACAGCGCGCAAAGGAGAGAAGTGCGGATGGAACAACGGAACAATCTGGTGCTGCACGGCACCGAGACCTTCTCCCGGGGCGCACTGGACAATGTGGCGCTGGAAAGCGGCGCGGTGGTGCTGGATTCCTCCGCCGGCCGCTACCTGCCCTACGGCAGCTATACCACCCCGGAGTTCGCCATGCCGGCCTTCTGCAACCTGAATGTCAGCTGGAACGCCAGCGCCCCCCACAACACCATGGTCGAGGTGCGCTGCCGAGTCTATGCCGGGAACACCTGGACCGGCTGGCTCAGCTTTGGCAAGTGGGCACCGGATTACCCCCGCTGCAGCGTCAAAGCCCAGAGCGAGGACGGGCTGGTGTTCCTGATGGGGGACACCGTCACCGTTGCCACACCGGGCGGCGGCACCGGCATCCAGCTGCAGGTGAACCTTTCCACCAACGATGACAAGGCGACCCCGGCTGTCCGGCTGCTGGCCGCCGCCGCACGCCCCCTTGCCTGGGAGAAGCACAACGGCCACCCGCTGAACCGGCGGCTCTACCTGCCGGAATATTGTCTGAGCGCCCACGACCCCAGCTTTGGCCGGGAGATGGACCTGCCCCTTGTGATGGCGGCCCTGATGAACCGCTACGGCGAGGATATCCTGCCCGAGGAAATTGCCTACGCCATGGAGGACAAAGCCACCAGCTCCACCGGCAATGCCGCCTTTGCGGCTGCTGCGGCGGGCTGCTGCGGCTACCCCTGCTGGCAGGCCTGGATGGATCTGGCCGACCTGCGCGCCCAGATCCACGATGACTGCTCCATCGCAGTCCGGGTGGAGCGCCGCGTCCGGGGCCAGCGGGACCCCGTGGGGGTCTGGATGGGCCTGCGGGGCTTTGGGCACGATGATGCCGTTCTGGCGGATTTCGTGCTGCTGAACGACCCCACTGCCGACAGCGACGGTGCCGTGAACTGCACCATGGCGCTGTCGGATTTTATGCGATACTTCACGGGCCGGGCCATTGCCCTGCGGCCCAAGCAGCGGGAAGTGGCCGCCGACCTGCCCAACCGGGTGCGGTGCGACCTGACCCGCGCCGAGGATGGCAGCTATTTCTTTGAGCAGCGGGGCCAGCAGGACCCGCTGCCGGAGGATTTTTCCGGCTGGGCGGCTTATGCCGTCCACGATGGCGTGGCCCACGCCACCACAGCCCACCGCACCTTTCGCCGGATGGAGCGCACGCCCGAGGGCGGGCTGCTCTTCCCGCCCGAACAGCTGGCCGCAGGCGGCCGCTGCAGCGTGTACGCGGTGGACCAGACCGGGCGGATGCGGGTGGCGGAAGTCCGTCTCCCCGCGCCCCCCAAGCCCGCGGCAGAGCCTGCCGCACCCCAACAGGACCCAAGCACCGTGCAGCCCGGCCTCTGAGCCGGCAGCGCAAAGCGCTTTTCGGGATAGAAACCACAACATAGGGAGGAACACATTATGGCAAAAACGATCATCACCATTGGACGTGAGTACTGCACCGGCGGCAACTACATCGCAGAGGATGTTGCAAACGCACTGGGCATCAAGCTCTACGACAAGGAGCTGATCACCATGGCCGCAAAGCACTCCGGCCTCTCGGAGGAAGCCGTAGCCGCCAGCGAAAAACGCCGCACCCACAGCCTGCTGTACAGCCTGTATACCATGGGCAACGAGCTCCCGCTGGGCGATCAGGTGTTCATCCTGCAGAGCCGCATCATCAAACAGCTGGCCGAGGAAGGCCCCTGCGTCATTCTGGGCCGCTGCGGTGACTATGTGCTGCGGGAGCGCAAGGATGTGCTGCGCGTGTTCATCTACGCACCGGTGGAATGGCGGCGTGAGCTGGCCAAGACCGACCCGTTGGTCAAAGCACACGACGAGAAGGGCATCAAGGAAGAGATCGAAAAGACCGACCGCAACCGTGCTGCCTACTACAACTACTACACCCAGAACCGCTGGGGCGATGCCCACAACTATGATCTGGCCATCAACGCCGCCCTGGGCCGCGAGACCTGCGTCAAGATGATCCTGGACGCTGTCGCCGCCAAGGAAAAGACCATGGCCGAGTGATCCCCGCCGGGCCGGACGGCCCAAAAAACAATGCTGCTTCGTGGGTAGGGTGCTTTTGTGCTCTGCCCACGTTTTGGGCAACGGCAACGACCACCGCCAGTGGCGGATGAAGGGAGGAGCCGTTGGCGCGGCGGTCAGCGAAACGCGGGTGCTGTTTACAGCACGAAGCGATCGCTGGACACCACAGGAGGGGCGGGACACCTCCCTCCTGTTCAAGCATAAACCCTCGTCTATCATTCAACGTCAAAAGGAGAAATCGTGGAAAACAAACAGCTCAATCTTTCCGAACCCGAAAATATCATGGGCACCATGGATGTCAACCCGCTGCTGATCAAGCTCAGCATCCCGATGATGATCTCCATGCTGGTGCAGGCACTGTACAACGTGGTGGACTCGATCTTTGTCGCCCGTGTCAGTGAGAACGCCCTGACCGCCGTCTCTCTGGCCTTTTCGCTGCAGAACATGATGTTCGCCGTGGGCATCGGCACCGGCGTGGGTGTCAACGCCCTGCTCTCCAAGAGCCTGGGCGAAAAGAACCAGTCCCGCGCCAACAAGACCGCCGAGAACGGCCTGTTCCTGGCACTGTGCAGCTACCTGGTCTTTCTGGTGCTGGGCCTGACCGTTGTGCGCCCCTACTTCTACGCCCAGACCGCCGATGCCGACATCGCCGAGCAGGGCATCCGCTACCTGACCATCTGCTGCGTGCTCAGCCTGGGCATGTTCATGCAGGTGATGAACGAGAAACTGCTGGCCGCTACCAGCCGCACCACCCTGAGCATGATCAGCCAGCTGGTGGGTGCCATCGTCAACATCATCCTTGACCCCATCTTCATCTTTGGCTACTGCGGCGAGGCTCTGTCCGGCACCACCGGTGCAGCTTTGGCCACCGTCATCGGCCAGTTCTGCGGCGCAGGGGTCTCCTTCTACCTCAACCTCCGCAAGAACCCCGATATCCGGCTGGATTTCAAGGGCTTCCGCCCCAGCGCCGAAGCCATCAAGCGGATCTACGTTGTCGGCCTGCCCAGCATCGCCATGCAGTGCGTGGGCAGCGTGATGACCTTCCTGATGAACCAGATCCTGATGGCCTTTACCGCCACCGCCGTGGCCGTGTTCGGCGTTTACTTCAAGCTGCAGAGCTTCGTGTTCATGCCCATCTTCGGCATGAACAACGGCATGGTGCCCATCATCGGCTACAACTACGGTGCCCGCAAGCCCGACCGCGTCAAAAAGACCATCAAGTGCGCCATGTTCTATGCTGAGGCCATCATGCTGGTCGGCTTCCTGCTGTTCCAGTTCCTGCCCGACAAGCTGCTGGGCCTGTTCTCCGCCAGCGAGGCCATGCTGGCCATCGGCAAGCCTGCCCTGCGCATCATCTGCTTCCACTTCCTGCTGGCCGGCATGAGCATCATCCTGTCCTCCACCTTCCAGGCGCTGGGCAACGGCATGTTCAGCCTGATCATCTCGGTCTGCCGCCAGCTGGTGGTCCTGCTGCCCGCCGCCTGGCTGCTGAGTAAGACCGGCAATGTGAATATGGTGTGGTGGTCCTTCGTCATTGCAGAGCTGGTCAGTGTGACCCTGAGCTTTGTGTTCTTTGCCCGCCTGGACAAAAAGATCATCGAGCCCATGTACGACAACGCTGCCGCTGCACAGTAAACCGTTTCAGAACCTGTCCGGCACAAGAAAGGAACGTGACCTTTTATGGCAAAGAAGTTGAAATGGAATCTGATCCTGATGAGCGTGCTTTACCTGGGGCTGGGCATCTTCCTGCTCATGCGGCCCTCCACCGCCCTCAACGTGGTCTGCTACGCCCTGGGTGGCGTGGTGCTGGTGTGCGCCGCCGTTCAGCTGGTGCGCTACTTTGCCGTGGAGCGCGGCATCTTCCAGAGCCAGCTCACCCTCATCTCGGGCATCATCTGCCTGGGCCTGGGCGCGTTCCTGATCCTCCGCAGTGACATCGTGGTGCGCATCCTGCCCATCGTGTTCGGCCTGTTCGTCATCTTCGACAGTCTGGGCCGCATCCAGAACGCTCTGGACCTGCGCCGCTGTGAGTACCCCAGCTGGAAGGGCTTCCTGCTGCTGCCGGTGCTCAGCGTGGTGCTGGGCGTGGTGATGATCCTGAACCCCTTCGGCACCATGGAGACGCTGGTCATGGCCATTGGCATCATCCTCATCATCGAGGGTGCCATCAACCTGCTCAGTGCCCTGTACACCGTGCTGGCCATCCGCCGCTTTGCCAAGCTCCACCCCGAGACCCAGTCCATGCTGGAATCCCTGACCGGTCAGGATCTGAACGGTGACGGCGTGATTGCCCCGGACATCGCCCCTGCCGACGTGGAAGCCTCCGCCGTGGAGCTGGATCATGTGGATGAGAGCGCGGAAGTGGAGCAGGAAGAGGATTAAACTCCCTCCGTCATCGCTGCGCGATGCCACCTCCCTCCATGAGGGAGGCTTTGGCCACCCCCATAAAGCTTCCCTCCGAGAAAAGGCTCCCTCTCCGAGGGAGCTGTCGCCGACAGGCGACTGAGGGAGTTTGTAACTAATAGTAAAGGATAAAACTAGAGATGGAAAAATACGATCTGATCATTGTGGGTGCCGGTCCGGCCGGCATCTTCACCGCTGTAGAGCTGCTGCGCCACGGCAGCAAGAAAAAGATCCTGCTGGTGGAAAAGGGCAAGCCGGTGGAAAAGCGCCACTGCCCCAAGGCCGAGCTGGGCCACTGCGTCAACTGCCGCCCCACCTGCGCCATCACCACCGGCTTCTCCGGTGCAGGCGCGTTCTCGGACGGCAAGCTGAGCCTCTCCTATGAGGTGGGCGGCGACCTGCCCAGCCTGATCGGCGAGGAGTTCGCACAGGAGCTCATCCATTACACCGATAAGATCTACCTCGAGTTCGGTGCCGACCCCCATGTGGAGGGCATCTACACCGGCGAGGACATCAAGGAGATCCGCAAGAACGCCATCCACGCCGGCCTGAAGCTGGTGGACTGCCCCATCCGTCATCTGGGCACTGAGAAGGCCCAGCAGCTGTATCTGGCCATCCAGAACTATCTGGCCGACAACGGCGTGGAGATGCTGTTCAGCACCGAGTGCGAGAACATCATCCTGGAGAACGAGGAGTGCAAGGGCGTGTTCATCAAGGGACCCAAGGACGAGGAAGCCCATGCTGTTTATGCCGATACTGTGGTCATCGGCACGGGCCGCCGCGGTGCCGACTGGCTGGAGAAGATCTGCGCCGAGCACCACATCGCCCACAAGCCCGGCACCGTTGACATCGGCGTGCGCGTGGAGTGCCGCAACGAGGTCATGGAAAAGGTGAATAAGGTGCTGTACGAGTCCAAACTCATCGGCTACCCCAAGCCCTGGAAGAACAAGGTGCGCACCTTCTGCCAGAACCCCGGCGGCTTTGTGGCTCAGGAGAACTACGACAACGACCTGGCCGTGGTCAATGGCCACAGCTTCAAGGAGAAGAAGAGCGAGAACACCAACCTGGCCATCCTCGTCTCCCACAACTTCACCGAACCCTTCAACCAGCCCATCGCCTACGCTCAGAAGGTGGGTGAGCTGACCAACATGCTGGGCGCGGGCCACATTCTGGTCCAGCGCTACGGCGACATTCTGGACGGCAAGCGCACCTGGCCCAAGGAGCTGGCACAATCCAACGTCAAGCCCACCCTGAAGGATGCCGTGGCCGGTGATATCACCGCCGCCATGCCTTACCGCGCCATGACCAACATCATCGAGTTCATCAAGATGCTGGATATGGTCGTGCCCGGCTTTGCCGCCAACGAGACCCTGCTTTACAGCCCCGAGCTGAAGTTCTACTCCAACAAGGTCAAGATGGACGAGAACCTCGACACCAACATCCGGGGCCTGCACTGCCTGGGTGACTCCTCCGGCTGGACCCGCGGCCTGATGATGGCCTCCGTCATGGGCGTGCTCATGGGCCGGAAGCTGGCCGAAAAGGAAGGGTGCTGATCGCACCTTCCTGCCCCTCAAAACGCAAAAAGGACTGCTCCGACGGAGCAGTCCTTTTGTAATTTCAGCGCAGCTTATTCCGGTTTGGAGAATTTGACGGGCAGCGGGTTCTGGCGCTCCACCTCGTTGAAGATTTCGATATGGTGTGCGCAGCGTTGTTCCGCATGGCACCGCCCTCACGGCAGAGCAAAGTCTGCCAGTCATAGCGGCGGGCAAAGAAGTTCTGGCGGGATCCCGGTTTATTTTGGAACGATATGCATTTTCTTGCCAGATTCAATTGATTTTTCACCAAAAAATCGGTATACTATTCCCAGAGTACTGTGCGTTGTGCCCAATGCACAGCGCGCACAGGGAGGTATTGCTATGCACGATTCCCCGGGAAGCGTCGTCACCCAGCTGTGCTCCGGGCTCCAGCTTTACAGCGCCGAACGGCGCATTGCGGACTGCATTCTTGCAGATGTAAAGTGGGCCTCGGTCGCCACCTCTGCAGAGCTTGCAAAGGCCAGCCACTCGTCCGAAGCCACGGTCACCCGGCTGTGCCACAAGCTCGGCTACGCAAATTACCGCAAATTCCAACTGGAGCTTGCACGGGATGTGCTGGAGCAGCAGGAAACGGAGGCCCGCAAAAGGCCCCCCAATGACCCGCTGCATCAGGCCCTGCTCGATCTTCAGAACAACCGTCAGGAGGAGGTTCAGGCCACCATTCAGGCCTTGAACCTTGTCCAGCTGAGAAAGGTGCTTTCCATTCTGCGGGCGGCAGAGATCATTGAGATCGAAGCCAACGGCAGCAGCCTGCCCGTTGCCATGGATGCTTCGCTCAAGCTGGGCAGTCTGGGCAAGCGCTGCATGATCAGCCCGGTGCCAGAAAAGGCACGGTCTTTCGCTTCGGCACTGACCCCAAAAGATGCCCTGCTGCTCATTTCCAGCGCAGGCCGCTGCGAGGCGTTGGAGACGGCCGCCCGTGCCGCCAAGAAGAACGGCACACCGGTCATCCTCATCACCTGCGACAAGCGCTCGGCGCTGGCAGGCCACGCCAGCTATACCCTGCTGGCCTCCAACCGTATCCAGCGCATTGCCAGCGATATGCTGCCTTCCCAGCTTTCGGCAGCGCTGGTGGTGGAGGTGCTCTACTACCTGCTGGTGGGCAATTTCGATCTGAATTAAGCGCAAAAAAGTCCCGGCCGTTCTGGTCGGGACTTTTTGCTGTGTTTAAGCGATCATGCGTTAAAAACGTACTTGTCCATGCGGTGGAACGCCTCCTCGATGCGGGAACGGGGAGAAGCCAGATTCATGCGCAGGTGGCAGGGGCCAAAGAACATGGTGCCGTCCTGGATGGCAACGCCCACATCCCAGCAGGCGTGCTCCACATCCTCAATGGTCTTGCCGTGGGCCTTGCACCAGTCGGTGCAGTCCACGAACAGCATGTAGGTACCCTGCGGCTTGGAGACGGTCACGCCCTCGAAATGCTTCTCGATGTAATCGCAGGCAAAGTCGATGTTGCCGGTCAGCACCTCGCAGAGCTCGTCGGTCCACTCGTAGCCCTCGGGCTTGTAAGCACCGATCAGGGCGTGCATGGAGAGAACGTTCATCATGTTGTAGTGGCTCAGGCTGGACTCTTTTTCCATGCGGTCACGCCACCAGCTGTTGTAAACGATATGGTAGCTGCCCACCAGACCGGCCAGATTGAAGGTCTTGGAGGGGGCATAGAAAGCGGCGGTGCGCTGGCGGGCATCCTCGCTCACAGACTGGGTGGGGATGTGCTTGTTTCCGCTCAGGATGATGTCCGACCAGATCTCATCGGAGACCACATACACATCATACTTCTTGTACAGCTCCATGGCCTTTTCCAGCTCCCAGCGCTCCCACACACGGCCGCAGGGGTTGTGGGGGTTGCACATGATGGCGGCATGGATCTTTTCCTCTTTCAGGTGCTTTTCCATGTCCTCAAAGTCCATCCGCCACACACCGTTCTCATCCTTGACCAGCGGGCTGTGGACAGCCTCGTAGCCGTTGTTCTTCAGGCTCATGGTGAAGCCGATGTAGGTGGGGCTGTGGATCAGGATCTTGTCGCCCTTGGAGCAGACGCAGTTCAGGGCGCTGATCACGCCGCCCAGCACGCCGTTCTCGTAGCCGATGCACTCCTTGGTCAGGCCCTGCACGCCGTTGCGCTTTGCCTGCCACCGGATGATGGAATCGAAGTATTCATCGGTGGGGTTGAAGTAGCCAAACGCGGGGTGGTTGGTGCGCTCGATGATGGCTTCCTGGATGGTGGGCACGGTGGGGAAGTTCATATCGGCCACCCACATGGGGATGGCGTCAAAGCCCTCCTTGGGGGCGGCGGGGGCAAAGCCGGTGCCAAGGCCATCCACTGCAATGGCATCCTTGCCGTGGCGGTCCATGATGGAAGTGAAATCGTATTTCATAGCGGTGCTCCTTCTCTCAAAATTTTTATCTGGCCCCACTTTAACACACTTTGCCGCCGGGTGCAAGCAGCCAGCACGTTTCCCCGGATATCGTGCGGAAAAATCACGAATTTTTACGGTAATTGCACGCAAAAAGCCGGTCGGCATCCGCCGACCGGCTTTTATTGGTATTGACTTTCCGGATCAGCCCAGCATCTCGTGAGCGGTCTTGCAGATGGTCGCTGCATCCAGACCGTACAGCTTGAGCAGGTCCCATGCAGGGCCGGAGCAGCCGAACTTGTCCTGCACGCCCACGCGGCGGACAGGGGTAGGCAGCTTCTCGCTCAGGACGGCGCAGACAGCCTCGCCCAGGCCGCCGATGACGCTGTGCTCCTCGGCGGTGATGACCTTGCCGCACTCCTTGGCGGCCTTGAGGACGATCTCCTCGTCCAGAGGCTTGATGGTGTGGATGTTGATGACCCGGGCGTGGATGCCCTCGGCAGCCAGCTGCTCGGCAGCCAGGCGGGCCTCGTTGACCATCAGACCGGTGGCGATGATGGCAATGTCGCTGCCCTCGGTGATCTGCTCGCCCTTGCCCAGCTCAAAGTGGTAGGTAGCCTCATCGTGGAACACAGGCACAGCCAGACGGCCGAAGCGCAGGTAAACAGGGCCCTGCATGGCGTAAGCGGCACGCACAGCGGCACGGGCCTCCACATCGTCTGCGGGGCAGATCACGGTCATGCCGGGCAGGCTGCGCATCAGGGCAAAGTCCTCGCAGCACTGGTGGGAAGCACCGTCCTCGCCCACAGAGATGCCGCCGTGGGTGGCACCGATCTTGACGTTCAGGCGGGGGTAGGCGATCGAGTTGCGGATCTGCTCAAAGGCACGGCCTGCGGCAAACATGGCAAAGCTGGAAACAAAGGGAACATAACCCATAGTGGCCAGACCTGCGGCCACGCCCATCATGTTGCCCTCGGCAATGCCGCAGTCGAAGTGACGGTCCGGGTGCGCCTTGCGGAACATACCGGTCTTGGTGGCGGCAGCCAGGTCAGCGTCCAGCACCACCAGGTCGTCGTGGCCCTCAGCGGCCAGCTCCTTCAGGGTGTTGCCGTAGCTGTCACGGGTAGCGATCTTCTTCACTTCTGCCATCTTACTTGTCCTCCTCTTCCAGCGCGGCGTAAGCTGCATTCAGCTCCTGCATGGCCTGTGCGTATTCCTCATCGTTGGGGCCCTTGCCGTGCCAGTCAACGGAGTTCTCCATAAAGGAAACGCCCTTGCCCTTGAGGGTATCCAGAATGATGCAGGTGGGCTTTTCGTTCTCACCGTGGAAAGCGGCGATGGCGCTCTCAATGGCATCCAAATCGTGGCCGTTGATGGTCAGCACGTTGAAGTTGAAGGCCTTCAGCTTCTCCTCCAGCGGGGCGCTGTTCATCACGGTCTCGGTGGTGCCATCGATCTGCAGATGGTTGCGGTCCAGCATAACGCAGAGGTTGGACAGGCCGTAGTGAGAAGCAAACATAAAGGCTTCCCAGCACTCGCCCTCTTCCACCTCGCCGTCACCCAGGATGGTGTAAACATTGATGGGCTTACCGGCGTGCTTGGCACCCAGTGCCATGCCGCAGGCGGCGCTCACGCCCTGACCCAGACTGCCGGTGGACATATCCACGCCCGGCACACTGTTCATGTTGGGGTGGCCCTGCAGGTAGCTGCCGATCTTGCGCAGGGTCTTGAGGTCCTCCACCGGGAAGAACCCACGCTCAGCCAGCGCGGCGTACAGCGCCGGGGCCGCATGGCCCTTGGAGAGCACCAGACGGTCGCGGTCAGGGTTCTTGGGATCCTTCGGATCCACCTTCATCTCTACGAAATAGAGGTACGCCAGCACCTCGGCGATATCCAGGCTGCCGCCCGGATGGCCGCACTTGGCGCTGTGAGTGCCCTCGATCACGCCCATGCGGATGTGGCAGGCGTGTTTTGCCAGGGTAAGCTTTTCTGCATTTGTCATCTTTGGTCCTCCCGTATGAACCTCAGTGTTTGCATCGGATTATGGTACGCACCCGGGCCGTACGCCCTGATGCGCTATTTCTCAAGTCTATATTATCTATTCTATGCAAAAACGTCAAGGTTCTTTCGTCAAAATGTACATCCCTTGGCAAAATCGCTTGTAAATGTTCCCGTTTTTGTTGAAAATGCAGGTCCATTTTGCCCCCGCAAAACATTTTTGCAGCTTTTGACCGGCTTGCTTTCTGATGCCGAATTGAATGCAGCCTCCGACAATGGTTATTCTCACACCAATGTCTGTAACAGTACATTTGCAGAAGGCCCCGGTGAAGATTCCTTTTATTACATCTACAAATTTCAAAAATCCGCAAACACCGCCCCGTAACCATCCTCATCCGCTGAGCTTGACAAGGCGGCTTTGCATCTGCTATACTTTTTGCACAATTCCCGGCTGAAGCCGGGGCTTTGCGGGCCGAAGCCCGTGTTTCTCCCCGCAAACATTATTTTGAAACAGACACCATGAAGGGGTCTGCCGCTGGCGCGCGTGCTGGCGGCAGGCCCTTTTTGTCTGCGCATTTTCAGGAGGAATCATTGATGAATACCAAGACCCGTTCCGCGACCCGTGATCTGGTGCTGGCCGCACTGTTTCTGGCACTGGCCTTTGTGCTGCCCATGATCACCGGCCATGTGCCTCAGATCGGCAATATGCTCTGCCCCATGCACTTCCCGGTGCTGCTGGCAGGCTTTGTGCTGGGCGGCCCCTGGGGCCTGGCACTGGGCTTTGCCGCCCCGCTGCTCCGCTCGGTGCTGTTCGGGATGCCCCCGATGTACCCCATTGCCATCGCCATGGCCTTTGAGCTGGCCACATACGGCGCTGTGGCCGGTTTCATGTACCGCAAGGTGCAGCACACCCTGCCCATGATCTATGCCACTCTTGTCACCTCGATGGTGGCAGGCCGCCTTGTCTGGGGTGTGGTGCGCTTTGTGCTGGCCGGTCTGTCCGGCTCCAGCTTCCCGTTCAGCGCGTTCCTGTCCGGTGCGGTGCTCACTGCCGTGCCCGGCATCGTGGCGCAGCTCATCCTCATTCCGCTGATCGTGGCCGCGCTGCAGAAAGCAAAGCTGACGGCTTAAAATCCCTGCGCTGACCGAACCCACACAGCAAAAAAGCCCGGAACCGTACCTGCTATGGCGGCAGGTGGTTCCGGGCTTTTCAGTTCATATTACAGTGTGGCAGCAGCTGTAACAAAAAAGAAGGAGAATCTTCAACCGGCAAATTGGAGAAGATCAGCCGGCAAAGCTTGCATTGACAGCGCGGCGGTTGCTCTGGTTGACAAAGTTCTTCTTTGCGCTCTCGAGCAGGCTTGCAAAAGCCAGGCCAATGCCGCAGTTATCGGACACGCCCTCGGTGACAGTCAGGTAAGCGTCCATCATAGTGTTGTCCAGAATAGCAGTGTTCTTGTTCATCATAATAAATATCCTCCGTATATCGGTAAATGTCATTGTGTTTTTTGGCAGGGCCTCTATCTCCCTGCATCCTCAAAGCGGAACCTTTCAGAACCCTTCGTTCTTTTGTTCCCCTCTCTGAGGATGGCCATATTATGCCACTCAATTATGAAATCGTTTTATAAATTCTATGAACAAACCATGAATTTAGTGATACATTTTTAACGTTCTTTCGTTCTTTGCGCAACTAGCACAAAACGTTTTTTATGAAAAATAAAGTTCTTGTATACATGGACGATTGAAACCTTGTTTGGAAAGTTTTTTCAGATTTTCTCTCCGTTTTGCCCAGAATTTCTTCTGCAAAAGGGGATACTCTCATGCAAAATCCGTCAGAATCCGTCAATTTCAAACAGGACGAGGGCTTTCCTGTGCAAAATGCCCAGAAAAAAGTTCCAAACAAAAAGGCCGCCGTGCCAGCAGCACAGCAGCCTTTGAAAAGCCATTTCAGTTTTGCATCACTTGCACAGGAACGCCGGCAGGGGCTTGCCCTCCTTGCGCCACTGGTGATATTCTGCAGTGGCGGCAAATTCCACGTCACCGGCGGAGTTCAGGGCAGTTTCCACGGAATCCTGCACCACGCCGATGATAAAGCCGACACCGACCACCTGCATGGCGATATCATTGGAGATGCCGAACAGGGAGCAGGCCATGGGGATCAGCAGCAGGGAGCCGCCAGCCACGCCGGAAGCACCGCAGGCACCCAGAGCGCTCATCACGGAAAGAAGGATGGCGGCAGGCAGGGACACCTGAATGCCCAGCGTATTGGCCGCAGCCAGCGTCATAATGGTAATGGTGATGGCGGCACCATCCATATTGATGGTAGCGCCCAGCGGGATGGAGACGGAATACATATCCTTATCCAGCCCCAGCTTTTCGCACAGATCCATATTGACCGGGATGTTGGCGGCAGAGCTGCGGGTGAAGAAGGCGGTCAGGCCAGATTCACGCAGGCAGCGGAGCACCAGCGGATACGGGTTGCAGTGCAGGTACACAAAGATGATGAAGGGCGAGACGACCAGTGCCATAAAGAGCATGGTGCCCACCAGCAGGAGCAGCAGCCTGCCGTACTGGGTAAAGATGGACAGGCCGTTGCTGGACACGTTGGTGTACACAAGGCCCATGATGCCGAAGGGTGCCAGATTGATGATCCAGCGGACGATCTGGGAGACTGCATCCGCTGTGTTCGCCAGGAACAGCTTGGTGCTGTCCGCGCCGTACTTCTTCAGGGCCAGACCGAACAGGCAGGCCCAGAACAGGATGCCGATGTAATTGCCGTTCAGCAGGGCACTGACGGGGTTTGCCACGAAGTTGGTGAGCAGGGTGTTCATCACCTCGCCCAGACCCTGGGGCACCACCTCGGATTCTGCCGCCTCAGCCAGAACGACGGTCTGAGGGAACAGGAAGCTGGTCACCACCGCAATGGCGGCGGCCAGGAAGGTGGTGAGCATGTACAGCCAGATGACCGTGCCAAAGCGCCGGTCCAGCCTGGACGTGCCCTGCGCCAGCGCACTGGCCACGATAACGAACACCAGCACCGGGGCAATGCCCTTCAGGGCACCCACGAACAGGCTGCCGAACTCTTCCACCCAGCCCGCACCGGGCACCGCCAGTGCCAGCACCGCACCGACCACAAGGCCGATGACGATGCGCAGGATCAGGCTGGTGGCGTTGTACCTTGCCGCAACCGCTTTCAACGTTTTCATAACTTTTCTACTCCCCTATCCAGATTGTGCGCCTATTGCGCACAGTTTTCCCATTCCTCTACACGGAACAAGTACGATTATACGCCTCGCAGGCCAAAAAGTCAAAGATTTTGCCCGCTTTTTTTGTTTTTCATTTCAACATATACAGACACGAGCTTTTTTCACTGTCCGTATATGAAATACAGATTCACAAAAAGAGACCGCACCCCGTGTGTTTCGGGATGCGGTCTGTTCCTGTTTTAGTCGAGATAGGACACCTTGCCGGGTACAAAGCCCTGAATGCCCATGCCGGGCGCGTCGGAGACGGTGATGTTCTTTTCGTCGAACACGGCACCGCCGAGGATGTGGTCCTCGCTGCAGAGCACCGGGCCGTCAAGGTCGATCTTGGTGATGATCTTCTTGGCGCAGGCCAGCTCCACAGCGGCGTTGACCGAGATCTTTGCTTCCAGCATACAGCCGATCATGCACTCCACGCCGTACACCTCAGCGGCGGCGGCAATGCGCAGGGCATTGGTGATGCCGCCGCACTTCATCAGCTTGATGTTCACCAGGTCGGCCGCGCCGGTCTGCATGATCCGCATGGCATCTGCCGGGCTGAACACGCTCTCGTCGGCCAGTACGGGCACATCGGCATGGCGGGTGACATACTGCATCCCCTCAAGGTCTGCGGCGGGCACGGGCTGCTCCACGAACTCAATGTCCAGCCCCTTCTCCTGCATCTGGTTCAGGATGCGGACCGCCTGCTTGGCGTTCCAGGCCTGATTGGCATCGATGCGGAGCTTGATGTCCCGGCCCACAGCCTGCCGCACCGCGGCAAGGCGGGCCACATCCAGTTCAGGGTCGATACCAACCTTGACCTTCAGGCAGTCGTAGCCGCGCTGGACGGCGGTGCGGGCATCCCGGGCCATCTCCTCCGGCGGGTTGACGCTGATGGTGATATCGGTCACGATGTTTCTGCGGGCACCGCCCAGCATCCGGTAAACAGGGGCGCTGTACTTCTGGCCCAGCAGATCCCACAGGGCCATGTCCACAGCGGCCTTGGCGCTGGTGTTGTGGACAAGCGCCTTCTGCACAGCGGCGGTCAGATCCTCAAATTCATCGAGGTCGCGGCCCAGCAGGGCAGGGGCGATATGATCCTGAATGGCACCGAGGATGGCCCCGGTGGTGTCGCCGGTGATGACACCGGTCGGGGGTGCTTCGCCGTAGCCCACCGCACCGGTATCGGTGTGGAGCTCCACGATAACATCCTCAACGCTGTTCACAGTGCGCAGTGCCGTTTTGAACGGCACCCGCAGCGGGGTGGAAATGCGGCCCAGCCGCACCTGTGTGATCTTCATAGTCCCGTCCTCCTTCTTATTCCAGCGGCAGGTTTGCCAGCTTGACAATGGCGTTTGCAATGATCTGGGCGTTCTGCACCAGACGTTCCAGATCGATGCATTCATCGGGCTGATGCTCTGTGACCGGGTCCCCCGCGAACAGGGGGCCAAAAGCCACCACATTGGGCAGCATCTTGGCGTAGGTGCCGCCGCCGATGCACTTGGGCGGGGCATTGTCACCGGTGGCATCCCGGTAAACCTCCAGCAGGGCGCTGACCAGCGGGGTCTCGGCAGGGTAGTAAAGCTTTTCCTTGTGCACCTGCCCATCCAGCGCCCAGCCTGCGGCCTCAAAGGCGGCCTGCACAGCGGGCTGGCAGTCTGCCCGTTCCATGGTCACAGGATAGCGGTAGTTCAGCTTGACCCACAGATGCTGCGCGTCGCCCTCGATCAGCCCCCAGTTGCAGCTCATGGGGCCGGAGAGCGCATCCTCCAGCCGATGGCCCAGCAGGCGCTCGCCGTAGGGGTCGGTGCCCAGCTTCTCAGCCAGAAAGTGCACGGCCTGTTTGGCATCCCCCTCCAGCGGCAGCCGGTCGAGGTAGCACACCAGCCGCCCGATGGCGTTTTCGCCCTGCTCCGGGTGGCTGCCGTGGGCCGAAACGCCCACCGCTTCCACCTGATAGCCGCCGGGGATGGCTGTCACGGTGATGTGCTCCGCATCCGGCAGGGAGGCCCCCGCCGGGGCGGTCAGCACAGCGCAGGCGTAGTCCGGCACCACATTGCCGGCCACGCCGCCCTGCACCCTGCTCAGCTGCCAGGCACCGGTCTGGTGCAGCTGCACAGCATAGCTCTCGTTCAGAATGCCCTTTTCGCCGTTGATGAGCGGATACTCGCCGTCCGGGGTGAAGCCCAGCACCGGGATCTCCCCGCCGTGGGCCTTGTAGTACAGCACGTCCCGGTCGTTGGTCTCCTCGTTCAGGCCGAACAGCAGCCGGACACGGCGGTTGAGCGGAATGCCCAGATCCCGGATGGCCTTCAGCGCGAACAGGCTGGCCACCACCGGGCCTTTGTCATCAATGGAACCCCGGCCATACAGCCTGCCGCCCTCGATCTCGGCGGCGTAGGGCGGGTGATGCCAGCCCTCGCCCTCGGGCACCACGTCCAGATGCCCCAGCACCGCCACCATCTCGTCCCCGGTGCCGATCTCGCACCAGCCGATGTACCGATCCATGTCGGTGGTCTCAAAGCCCAGCTCACGGCAGAGGGTCAGCGCCTCGGCAAAGCAGGCATCCACCTCCTCGCCAAAGGGCTTGCCCGGCAGCGGGTCGGCCTCCACACTGCGCCTGCGCACCAGCCGCTGGAGCGCCGCCACCATCTGGGGCCGCAGCGCCGCCACGGCCTCGTTCAGTTTTTTGTCCATACGTTCCACCCCTTTTGTGATTCATTTCACAGCTTGTATTATAGAACGATTGCCCCCGCTCCACAAGCCCCCAGTTCCACGAAAAAGCGCCCCCGCATACTTCATCAGAAGTATCCGGGAGCGCTCGGTTTCAATTGAAAATTGTCAAATCCTATGATATACTGTTTTTAATGCTGGTAACAGCAGGAAAAAAGGTGCTGTCTGCAATGCAGGTGGTCATGCTTCTCGCTCCTGGTGTGCTTACAACGCCGCGCAAGCGGCAACGTTGCTCCGGGAAACGGAACTTTTTTGATTTTGTACCCTTTCCCGGAGCCTTTCAGGCGAAGGGAGGGATGTCGAATGTCTCTGACAGAAGTTTGTGCTCTGTTGACGGTAGTGATCAGTTTGCTGGCTCTGCTTGTCACCGTTGCGAAAGCCGCATTTGATGCTGGCTGGAAGATTTCTCACGAGAAGAGCGATAAAAACAAAGAAGATTGACCGCCTCTGTTTCCCCAAACCGAACGGTCAATCTTTTTTGATCCACTAGAAACGGGAAGCTGACCAAACATTGCTCGTCAGCACCTTTTCTATTTGTAGTATAGTCAATTTTAAACGATTTGTCAAGGGATATCCACCACTGTCAAACTGCCGTCTGTTTTTTCTTTTTTTTTTTTTTTAATTTTTTTTTTTTTTGAAAAAGGGTGAAAGGATTTCGCGCGGCGTGTATTTAAGGAAGTAAGAGCATCCATTTTTGCCGGAGCTCCACTTCCGGCCCAAAGAAAGTGAGGGACCCCCTATGAAGAAACGACTTATCAGCCTTCTGGTGGCGCTGTGCATGGCGGTAACGCTCCTGCCTGTGTCGGCACTTACAGCGTGGGCGGAGGGAGGCGGCCAATTAAAAATTGTAGATGGCTATCCTGTCGGTTCCGGTAAAAACCATGATGAAGATTGTTCTGGTGATGGCTGGAGCTATGACGGTTCTACACAAACGCTTGACCTGCATCCTGCCAGCTCGACAGAATATGATTTTTTTTCAATTATTTCCGGCTATGGAAATGTCACCAAATGTAAACTCACGATTGGAGGAAATGCAACCATTGTTAGGGGAAATTTCGACAACGCTGTGATAAATAACGGAAAAATCAGTGGCGGTTATTTTTTTTCTTCTTCCTCTTCCCTCATAAATCATGGTTCTATCACTGGTGGAAAATTTCTCCATGCCATATCCAATGAATCCAGTGGCACGATTGAAAATGGCACGTTTATATCCGTTACCAACAATGGCACCATAAATGGCGGCATTTTTCGTAAAAAGCCAGAGGGTGGCCATGTTGCTAAAGGCTATACCTTGAATGTGAACCTCCAGAACACTGGTATCTATAAGATTAGCCGCGCAACAATCAATGGTCTCAACGGTGGCTGTTATATTATTCCCAATTCCGACCATGATACCAGTGTCACCATCGAATATACTTTTTCCCCTATCAGTCAACCAATATTATTTCCTATTGATGTTACATTCGGAGACACAAACGGCACACCTTGTTTGTTAAAAGATTGGGCACCAAGTGCAAGCTATTCTACTGACCATGCACCCTCTGATAGTTTTTTTGTCACTTTCACCGCACCATCCACTGGTACAGACACCGTTACCCTGAGCATGCTGACCCGGCTGGTAATTGACGAAAACGGCTACCCCGTTGGCCCTATGGGCAGCAACAAAAAATACAGCGGCAACGGCTGGAATTTTGATGCGAGCAATAACACGCTGACGCTGACAAACGGCAGTTATGATTTCTCCGGTGAGGAAAACGCACTGCGCCCCCTGAACCCGGATGTCCAGTTGGTGGTTGAATCCGGTGCCAAGCTGACCGGCGGCGCAGCTGGAGATGGGTCTGGTGTCACTTGGCAGCTGACCGAAAACACGGATAACCCGAGTACTTATACGTTGACGATTCGCGGCAGTGGTGCAATGGAAGATTATCTAATGAGCGGTCATCAACCATGGCGCAGTTTCCGGGATCAAATCACCTCTGTTGTCGTTTCTCCCGGCGTAACTTCGATTGGACAATGCGCTTTTAGCCGGTTTGCTAAGCTAACTCATGTTGACATTGCAGATAGTGTAATATCCATTGGCTGGGATGCTTTTTATTATTGCTCCAGCCTTACTAACATTACAATTCCGCAAAGTGTCACATATATCGGACCCTTGGCTTTTTTCCATTGCACAAACTTAAGCAGCATCACACTTTCAAATAATATAACTTCCATTGGTAGCAGCGCTTTTGAAGATTGCACCAACCTCACCAGTATCACGATTCCCGGCAGTGTAACTTCAATTGGCTTGGCTGCTTTTTGTAACTGCACTAAGCTCACCAGTATCACGATTCCTGATAGTGTGACAACTATTGACCTCGAGGCTTTCAAGAATTGTTCTAGCCTGACTAGTATCACGATTCCCGGCAGCGTAACTTCAATTGGCCCGTATGTTTTCGATGGTTGTACTAGCCTGAATGACATCCGCTACTCTGGCACAAGTGAAAGCGTTATTTCTGCTCTTTCTGGCTATGTCCCCACTCTCGTCACCTTCGACTATGGCGACAAAGTGCCTGAAGCAAAGCGGATGATAACAGTATCCGTCAAAACGGGCGAAACATTGACAGCTCCCACCACAATTCCCACCGTTTCCGGCTACGAGTTCAAGGGCTGGCGCACCAAAGATGGCAAGCCTTATGATTTCACTGTTGCTCCTACCGGCAAGTTCACCCTTTACGCCAACTGGGAAAAGATTCCCGACCCGAAGCCCGAACCCAAACCCGAGCCCGAACCCGAAGCCCCCACCTACACCCTGACGGTAAAAGGCGGCACGTTCACCTACAACGGCGGCGAAGCCATGACCAGCGCCAGCGTGCCGGTGGATGCCGAGGTCAAGGTGACGCTGAACCAGAGCGCCGTGCCCGAGGGCATGGTGTTCGACCTGTGGGCCATGGATGAAGCCAGCCTGCTGGGCAACCCGGCGGTCGCCTACAACGAGGAGAGCTTTACCATCCCGGCGGGCAGCGTGGCCAAGGGCAGCACCGTGACCGTGGAAGCCCAGTACCGGGATGCCACCATCGAGAGCGAGCCCAGCATTCTGGGCACTGCCGCCATCATCGGCGTGGCCGGTGCAGGCACGGCGGTCATCGTGTGGCAGGGCTACCGCATCGGCATGGAGCTGTACGAGAAGTATTTCCAGCCCACGCCGGAAGAAACTGCGGCAGAGCAGCCCGCCCCGGAAGCTCCGGCAGCAGCTGCCGCTTCCTGAACGCAGGCGCACCCGTTCCCTTCCACGCCTGACAGAACTGCATAAAAACAGCGCCGCTCCATCGTTTCCGGTGGGGCGGCGCATTTTTGCGGTTCAATCCCGGCGCAAAGGCAGGGTAAGGGACATTTTCTGGTAGGCAATGCGGGGCGTGCCATCCTCCACATGGATGATGCCGCACCTGGTAAAGCCGTTTTCTTCCAGCAGGTGCTGCATGATCTTGTTGTCGGCGTGGGTGTCGGCCCGCAGGCTCTCGCAGTGCTCCAGACACCAGGTGATCACAGCGGCGGCAACGCCGGGGTGCCTGCCCGCCGAAGCCAGCCGGTGGATGGTGCCGTAGGGCAGGGTATCGTTCAGCCACTTGCCATCCTCGATCCGGGCATAGGTGGGGTCCGGGCCAAGGATAAAGGCAAACACGCCCTCCAGCTCGCCGTTGACAAGGTAGAGGAACAGCCGGTTGGAATCAATGTCCTCTTCCAGCAGCTCCTGCGGCGGGAAATGGTCTCCCCACTGGGTGGGGTTGCCGGAATCCGCCATCGCCTGCCGGGCGCGGGCATAAATTTTCAGGATCGCATCCAGATCTGCACGTCTTGCTCCACGAAACATCTTCATCCAACCTCTCTTCCGGCAGGCCGCTGCCCGCCCTGATCGTTCTGCCTTAATATAACACAAAACGGCCCTCTCCGTCAAAGCCTGCTGCAAAGGCGGAGAGGGTCGTTCACTGATGCACTTATGTGCGCTGGCTGCGTGCCCGGCGGTACTCCCGGGGGCTCTGGCCATACCGCTCATGGAACAGGCGGTAGAAGTAGCTGGTGTTCTCGTAGCCCACCTGGGTGATGATCTGCTGGATGTTCAGGTCGCTGCGGCGCAGCAGGCGGGCGGCGGTCTCCATCCGGTGCTTCTGCAGCAGCTCCTTATAGGTCTTTCCGGTCTGGGCCCGGACGCACTCGCTGACATACGCCAGCGAAACGCCGTAGCTGCGGGCCACATTGGAAAGGCTTGCTTCGCGGTAATTCTGGGTGATCTCCTGTAATGCCGCCTGGACCAGCGCTTCGCGGCTGACCGCCTCGCCGCGCGTTTCCAGCGGGAAATTCTTGGTCTGTACCATAGCGTTAAAACCCTCCGTTGCGGCAGCGGCGGGCGGGGACAGGGGGATGCCGGACACCCGCCGCAGCCAGTTCATCAGGCTTTCTGGGGAAGCCTTTCTGCCTATAATACGGGCGGGTCACAGAAATAATTGCAGGAAGCTCAAATTTTTACAGAAACCAAAGATCAGAACATATTTTCGTTATGATAACGCCCGCTGCAGACGAACTCCACCCACTCGGCCAGGTTCACGGCGTGGTCGCCGATGCGCTCCAGATATTTGATGACCATGAGCAGATCCAGGGCGGCATCCACCTTGCCGGGGTCGGCGGCGATCTCCTGCGCCAGCGTATGTTTGATGGCGTTGAAATCGTAGTCCACCTCATCGTCGGCGGCAATGACCCTGAGGGCGGCCTGCTCGTCCTCAGAGGTCAGGGCATTCAGAGCATCCAGGATCATCTTGTGCGCCTTCTGGCCCATCCTGATGGCCTG
This sequence comes from Faecalibacterium sp. I2-3-92, assembly GCF_023347315.1. Classification (GTDB taxonomy): domain Bacteria; phylum Bacillota; class Clostridia; order Oscillospirales; family Ruminococcaceae; genus Faecalibacterium; species Faecalibacterium duncaniae. Next base: position 204,990 of record NZ_CP094470.1, on the reverse strand, counting down.
GCTCACAGCAGGGTCGCCCTCCTTGCGGACAGTGACCAGATGGGGGATGATCTCCGCGATATCGGAGGCATGGTCGCCGATGCGCTCCACATCCGTGACCACCTTCATGGCGGTGGAGATGCGGCGCAGGTCGCCTGCCACCGGCTGCTGGCGGAGCAGCAGGGTCATGCAGCGGTGCTCAATGTCCCGCTCCATGTTGTTGATGCGGCCATCGCCCTGCACCACGGCGGCGGCAGCCTCGGCATCGGCGGTGCAGAGGGCCTCCATTGCAGCTTCCACGGCATCGGCAGCGCTCTGACCCATCTCGGTCAGGGCCGTTTTCAGGGCAGCAAGGTCGTTTTCGTATTGTGTACGGTTGCTCATTGCGTTTTTCTCCTTAGCCGAACCGGCCCGAAATGTAATCCTCGGTGCGCTTATCCTGCGGGGTGCTGAAGATCTGCGCCGTGGGGCCGGCTTCCACCAGCTCGCCCAGCAGGAAGAAGGCGGTGCGGTCGCTGATACGGGCTGCCTGCTGCATGTTATGGGTCACAATGACCACAGTGTAGTTCTTTTTCAGCTCGCTCATCAGCTCCTCCACCTTCATGGTGGAGCCGGGGTCCAGGGCGCTGGTGGGTTCATCCATCAGCAGGACTTCGGGCTTGACAGCCAGAGCGCGGGCAATGCACAGGCGCTGCTGCTGGCCGCCGGAAAGGCCCAGAGCGCTCTTTTTCAGGCGGTCCTTGACCTCGTTCCAGAGGGCGGCACCCTTCAGGGAGCTTTCCACCAGCTCGTCCAACTCTGCCTTGTTGTGCACACCGTGCAGCCTGGGGCCGTAGGTGATGTTATCGTAGATGCTCATGGGGAAGGGGTTGGCCTTCTGGAACACCATGCCCACCCGGCGGCGCAGCTCGGTGGGCTGCATCTCGCGGGCAAAAATATCCTGCCCTTTCAGGCGGACATCGCCCTCGATGCGGATCCCGGGCACAAGGTCGTTCATCCGGTTCAGGGTCTTCAGGAAGGTGGACTTGCCGCAGCCGGAGGGGCCGATAAGGGCCGTGATCTCCCGCTCTCCCATGTCCAGCGAAATATCTTTCAGCGCCTTGAAATCCCCGTACCAGAGGTTCAGGTTTTTGGCTGTGATAATGGGTGATACGTTTTCCATAGTTTTCCTCGAGATTTCCTCGTGTATTAAACCCCTCAGTCTCGCATACGCTCGACAGCCCCCCTAATAGTGGGGCCCTTGGCATTTCGTAAAGCTTAACCGTTTTGCCAAGGCCGCCCCTACTAGGGGCGGTGGCAATGCGGAGCATTGACGGTGGGGTTTATTTACTGCTTCTGTTTCAGTTTGGTTTTGGCCAGCCGGGCTGCCAGATTGATGGCAAGCACCAGCACCAGCAGCACTGCACCAATGGCCCAGGCGGAGTCAAAATCGCCGTCCTCAAAGGCACGGAGGTAGAGCAGCACCGACAGGGTGGCACCGTTGGAGGTGTAGGCCTTGAGCACACCGTTGGCAATGACCTCGGCGGCACCGGCAGTGAAGAGCAGCGCGGCGCTCTCGCCCACGATGCGGCCCACAGCCAGGATGCAGCCGGTCACGATGCCATCGATGCTGCAGGGCAGCACGATGGTGCGGATGATGTGCCACTTGCCCGCGCCCAGACCCAGCGCACCCTCACGGTAGCCCTGGGGCACCGTTTTCAGGGATTCCTGGGTGGTGCGGATGATGGTGGGCAGATTCATGATCACCAGCGTCAGGCTGCCGGAGAGCAGGCAGGTCTGGAAGCCCAGGGTCTGGGCGAACACCAGCATGCCCACCAGACCGTAAATGATACTGGGGATGCCCGCCAGCGTCTCGTTGGTGAACTCGATCACCGAGATGACCTTGCGGTTCTGGGCGTACTCGGTCAGGTAAACGGCCGCGCCCACACCCAGCGGCAGTACGATCAAAAGCGTCAGCAGGATGACATACAGCGTGTTGAGGATCGCAGGCAGGATGCCGTCCGTGCCCTTCAGCACACTGGCGGTGGTGGTCAGGAATTTCCAGCTGATGTGAGGGATGCCGCGCACCAGCACCATGCCCAGAATGCCCGCCACCAGTACGATGACCAGCACAGCCGAGGCCCAGACCAGAGCGTTCATCACGCGGTTCCAGGTGCGGCGGGAGGCAGAAGCACTGTTATTCATCGCGCTTTCCTCCCTTCAGCACCACATTGAGCAGGATATTGATGCCCATGATAAAGACGAACAGCACCAGCGCAATGCTGAACAGCGCCTGTTTCTGCAGGCCGCTGGCGTAGCTCATCTCCTTGGCAATGGCGGTGGTCAGGAAGGTGACGCTGCGGAACAGGCTGTCCGGCATGTTGGGGCTGTTGCCAGCCACCATCATCACGGCCATGGCCTCGCCGATGGCGCGGCCGATGCCCAGCACGATACCGGCTGCAATGCCGCTCCTGGCAGCGGGGACGCTGACCTTGAACCAGGTCTCGACATCCGTTGCGCCCAGAGCCAGGCTGCCCTGCTCATACTCCGGCGGCACAGCGTTGAGCGCTGTGACCGACACCGACACGATGCTGGGCAGGATCATCACCGCCAGCACCACGATGGCGCTCAGCAGGCAGGCACCGGAGGCCTTGCCAAAGGTCTTGGCCACGGCGGGCACCAGCACCTGCATACCCAGCAGGCCGAACACCACGCTGGGGATGCCGCTCAGCAGCTCAATGGCGGTCACGACCACGGTGCGCACCTTCGGGCCTGCGGCCTTGGAGAGGAACACCGCCGTCAGCAGGCCAATGGGCACACCGATCACGGTGGCACCCAGCGTGCCGTAAACGCTGGACAGGATGAAGGGCAGGATGCCGTAGGCCGGGTCGGCAGCGGTGGAAGCCCACCGGGTGCCGAACAGGAACCGGAACAGCCCGATCTTCTGGATGGCAGGCACACCGGAGAGGACCATGTACACCGAGATCAGGAGCACACAGCCCACCGCCAGGATGCCGCAGAGGAAGAAGATGAAGTTCATCACCGTTTCCAGCCACTCAGCAGGGGTTCTGGGGAGAGAAATCTTTTTGTTGTTCATAGCATCATTGCTTTCCGCAATTACTCATTCACAGGAACAGCACCGGCAGTGCGGATCAGGTCAGCAGCATCGGCACTGGTGGCAAAGTCGAAGAAAGCCTGTGCCTGCTCAGACAGGGTGACAGACTTGTTGGTGACGAACACGAAGGGACGCTGCACCTCGTAGCTGCCGTCCTTGACGGTCTCCTCGCTGCACTCCACGCCGCCAACGGTGACCATCTTCACGGTGTCGCCCACAGCGGACAGGGAAGCGTAGCCGATGGCCAGAGGGTTGGCCTCCACAGCGCTGATGACAGCGCCGGTAGCGGTCAGCTCCTGCGCGTACTTGCAGCTGTCCTTGACATCCACGATGCTCTCAAAGCCATCACGGGTGCCGGAGCCAGCCTCACGGCCGATCAGAACGATCTCGCCGTCGTCGCCGCCGACCTCAGACCAGTTGGTGATCTCGCCGGTGAACATCTGCTTGAGCTGGTCAACGGTCAGATCCTCCACCTTGCTTGCATTGTTGACGATGATGGCGATGCCATCCAGAGCGATGGTGGTGCCATCCACGTCAGCCTTCTCGTCGTCCTTCAGGGCACGAGAGGACAGGCCGATGTCCAGGGTCTTATCGGTAGCACCGGTGATGCCTGCGCCGGAACCGGTGGGGTCGTAGCTGACGGTAACACCCGGCTCAACCTCGGCAAAGCCTTCGGTCAGGGCAGCGATAACGTTCTTCATGGAGGTGGAACCACCGGTAGCAACGTTGCCGGACAGGGCAGCAGCGGTGGAAGAAGCAGTGGAGCCTGCAGCGGCAGAGGTAGAAGAAGCTGCAGCAGAGGAAGCAGAACCGCCGCAGGCGGTCAGAGCAGCAGCGGCAGCAACTGCACCGCAGACAGTGAGAAACGAACGACGCGTGATCTTTTTCATAATATTTGTCCTCCAAACATCCGGGCTTTCCGTTCCCGGCTCTTGTTTTCGTGTTTTCCTTGGGTACGGCACTATTGTATCCCAGTCGGAGAACCGCTTCGACCACAAGCGGGAAAAATCGAGGTAAATTGTTTGGACACGTTTTTGCCCCAATGTAAAATTTGGGCGTAAAAGAGCCCGGGGTGCGGGTGCACCTCGGGCTCTTGGGGGATATTAGACTTTATCGACAGCGGAGACTGTCACTTTGCCGTCACTCGTCAGAGCAAACTCAGCATTCTTGCCCTGCAAGGTCACATACAGCTTGAACGGCGTGCCCTTCTTAAAGGTCTCGTAGTCGCTGACCGATGCCTTGAACTGCGGCACGACGGTTTTGCTGAACGCACCGGCGGTTTTCACCAGAACGTCTGTCTTGTTCTGGAGCTCCAGCTCGTTCTTGTCGATCTTGGCGTGGAACACTTTTATGAACGCATCTCCTACAAGGCCGCTGCCATTGTACTTGATGCGCACATTGGGTTTGCAGAGATAACTTTTGGCGTTTTCATCGCCAACCACTTCGTCGCCGGTCAACACCATATCCGCGGCTACCGTCACTTCAAACTCACCCAGCCCGATGGTCGCGGACGGGATCTCGCTGCCGCCCCCATCGCAGCCGGTGAGGACACCAGCGGCAGAAGCGGCCAGCACAGCGGCGGCAGATGCTTTCAGAAACTCACGGCGGGAAAAAACATTGCGCATCAGAAATTCCTCCCATTTCAGATCTGGTTTGTTCCTATCACCATAGTACCATATTTACCCAGACTGTCAAGGGACAGAATTCAACCCCTCAGTCTCGCTACGCTCGCCAGCTCCCCTCATAGGGGAGCCCTTGGCATATCGGGAAAGTCTGCACGGATGGACAAAGCACCGTCGTTAAAGCTCGACCTCCACGCCATCGGGGCGGTAGAAGGTGACGTTCCTGCGCCACTGGGGCTCGCCCATGGTGCGGCGGTAGCAGTCTGCCAGCTGCCGCACGGCTTCCTCGGGGCTGCGCACCTTTCCGCCGCAGCAGGGGAGCACCAGCACCCGGAACCAGGCATCAAAGAGATGCTCTGTCCAACCGGTGTCCTTGGCCCCGCACCGGGCGTAAAAGCCCAAGCGGCGCACAGCCATGGCCTCGTCCTCCGCTTTTTCAGGGCACTCCGCTTCAATGAGGATGGCCTGCGCGCCCTTCTCGTGGTCAGGCAGGGCGGCCAGCAGAACGGCTCCGATGCCGCCGGCCCGATACTGGGGCAGAACGGCAAAGTAATCCAGCTGGCTCACCTCACAGCCCACGGGCCGCACCATCAACAGATACGCCACCAGCACGTCGTCCTCATACACGCCCCAGGTGTGGGCGGTACCGGCGGCCTCGCTGTTCAGGATCATGCTCAGGGGCTTCAGCTCTCCGGCAGGAAAATCCCGGCGCATCTCGTTCAGGTAAACGTTCGTCAGCTCTTCGGCGGTCAGCAGCCGCCAGGTCAGGTTCTCGGGGTTCATACGATACGGGTTCCTTTCTGGTAGACAGCCTGAATATTCAGTTCCTTGTCTGCCAGGATCACATTGCCGTAACGGCCTGCAGCCAGACTGCCGTAATCATTGTCGATGCCAATGCTCTTGGCGGGGTTTTCGCTGGCGGCGCGGACGGCACTTTCCAGCGGAACATTCATCTCCAGCACGGCACGCTTCATGCAGTCGTACAGGCAGGTGGCACTGCCCGCAATGGTACCGGGGTGCTCGGTCAGGGTGGCGCGGGGGCCGCTGACCGTGACCGCCTGACCGCCCAGGCTGTACTGGCCATCGGGCAGGCCGCAGGCCATCATGCTGTCGGCGATCAGGATGACATGGTCATCCCCGAAGGTGTTGAAGGTGAACCGCACCATGGCCGGGTGGATGTGAACGTTGTCGGTGATGAGCTCCACCTCCGCGCCCCGTTCCAGCGCCGCAATGATGGGGCCGGGCTCCCGGTGGGTGATGCCGGGCATGGCGTTGTACAGGTGGGTCATGTGGGTCGCGCCTGCGTCAAAGGCAGCGTTGGCGGTGTCGTAGCTGGTGCAGGTGTGGGCAATGGAGATGCGCACCTCGTCATGGCAGGCGGCAATGAACTCCAGCGCACCCGGCTCCTCCGGGGCGATATCCACCAGCTTGATCAGGCCGTTTGCCCGCTTCTGCAGGCGGCGGAACATTGCAACATCCGCCTTGTGGAGATACTCCGGGTTCTGGGCACCCACCTTGTTGGGGCTGATGAAGGGTCCCTCCATGTTGATGCCCACAAGGTCTGCGCCTCTGCCGTTTTGATGGGCGGCGGCAGCATCCATCACACCGTTCAGGATCTCTTCTGAGAAAGTCATGGTAGCAGGGCAGATGGCCAGCACGCCCTTACCGGCCTCAAAATCGGCCAGGGTCTGGATGGCTTCTTCATTGCCGTCACAGAAATCCTTGCCCATAGCACCGTGGAAGTGGATATCCACCAGGCCCGGCAGAGCGTAAGCGCCCTTGGCATCCACGATCTCTTCGCCTTCCTCCGGCTGTGCAAAGGGCACGATGCGCCCCTCCCGGATGGTCAGGCTCCCCTCCTCAAAGGTGTGGCGGGGGGTATAAATCAGAGCATTTTTGATGATCATATTCTTATTCTCACGCTTTCCTTCGTGCAACCTCTCAGTCGGGCTTGCGCCCGCCAGCTCCCCTTGTAGGGGAGCCTTTGGCAAAAAGATTCACTGAAATCGGCTGCCAAGGCCTCCCCTCATTAGGGGAGGTGGCATTGCGCAGCAATGACGGAGAGGTTTAATTACAGCAGGCTCAGTGCTTCCTCATCGGCCACAAGGATGCAGTCGGGGTGCATCTGCAGGATGGAGCCCGGGCACTCGGGGGTCACAGGGCCGGAGACGACCGCCTTGACTGCCTTGGCCTTTGCCAGACCGTTGGCCACCACCAAAACCTTGCGGGCCTGCATGATGGTCTTGATGCCCATGGTGTAGGCCTGCTTGGGCACCAGATCCTCGTTGCCGTCGAAGAAGCGCTTGTTGGCCTCGATGGTGGCAGGGGTCAGATTCACGCAGTGGGTCTCCAGCTCAAAGGCCTCGCCCGGCTCGTTGAAACCGATGTGGCCGTTGGGGCCAAGGCCCAGCAGCTGCAGGTCGATGCCGCCCACGCTGTGGATGATCTCGTTGTACTTTTTGCAGGCATCCGCAGCATCGGGGTTGGTGCCATCAGGCAGATGGATGGCCTCGGGGCGGATGTTGACCTTGTCAAACAGGTTCTTGTGCATAAAGCTCCAATAGCTTTCGGGGTGCTCCTTGGGCAGACCGCGGTACTCGTCCAGATTGACGGTGGTGACCTCAGAGAAATCCAGGTCACCCTTGTTGTACCAGTCCACCAGCTGAGCGTATGCGCCAACAGGGGTGCCGCCGGTCGCCAGACCCAGCACGCAGTTGGGCTTCATAATGACCTGTGCGGAGATGATGTTGGCAGCCTTGCGGGACATGTCCTTGTAATCTTTTGCACGAATGATCTTCATAATGGGGAACCTCCTGTTATTTTGCTTTGTTGTTTTCAGTATAGCATATTTTCCGGCCAAAAGGGTAGCCGGTTTGTGAACAAAACAAAATGCCGCCGAAAGCGGGGCGTAAACGCCCGCCCTCAGCGGCATTTTTACAGTTTGGGAATGGATGCGGAAGCAACCAGCCTTCCGCACGGAAACGTGCTCAGAAGGATGCTTACAGCATCTTCTTCAGCTCATCATACACGAACTGCACCTTGGTGCCGATGATGACCTGGCAAGTGGTCTTGTCGGGGCGGATGACACCGGCAGCACCGGCAGCCTTCACAGCCTTCTCATCCACAGCGGTGTAGTCTTTAATGGTGAAGCGCAGGCGGGTAGCGCAGTAGTCCACGCTGGAGACGTTCTCCTTGCCGCCGATGGCCTTCAGCACGCCAGCAGCAACCTCAGTGTAGTTGTTGTTGGCCAGAACGACCTTCTTCTCAGCTTCTTCGGCATCCTCGTCCTCACGGCCGGGGGTCTTCAGGTCGAACTTGGTGATGGCGAAGTAGAACACGAAGTAGAACACCACGAATGCAGCGATGCCCAGAGGAATGATCATCCAGGTCTTAGCAGCTGCAGGCAGAGAAGCGGAGAACACCAGGTCGGTAGCACCTGCGGAGAAGCAGAAGCCAGCACGGAAACCGGAGTAGTAGGTGATGATGGTGAAGATACCGTACAGAGCGGAGTACACAACGTACAGCGGGAAGCACAGGAACATGAAGCCGAACTCGAAGGGCTCGGTAACGCCGCAGACGAAGGCGCAGATGGCAGCGGACAGAACCAGACCGATGGCAGCCTTCTTGTTCTTGGCGGTACGGACCATAGCCAGTGCAGCACCGGCGATACCGAACATCATGCAGGGGAAGAAACCGGACATGTACATACCCAGGCTCCAGCCCACATCAGCAGAGGTCTCACCTGCCCAGAAGTGGGACAGGTCGCCCAGGCCGATGGTGTCGAACCAGAACACATTGTTCAGAGCGTGGTGCAGGCCGGTGGGGATCAGCAGACGGTTCAGGAAAGCGTAGATGCCAGCACCGATGCCGTCCATGCCTGCGATGCCTCTGCCAATGGCGACCAGTGCATCGAAGATGACGGGCCAGACGAACAGCAGAGCGACAGAAACAACGATGGAGATCAGGCCGGTGGCGATTGCAACAAAGCGCTTGCCGGAGAAGAATGCCAGCCAGTCAGGCATCTGAGTGCTCTTGAACTTGTTGTAGCAGGCTGCACCCACCACAGCGGCCAGGATGCCGATGAAAGAGTTGCCGGCCACCTTCTGGAAAGCGATGTAGGTAGCGGTGCCCTCTTCCAGGGTGCGCACCATGCTGACCACGCCGGGGCTCAGCAGCTGCTGCATCATCAGGTAGCTGACCAGGCCAGCCAGACCAGCGGTACCGTCGTGGTCATCAGCCAGGCCAACGGCTGCACCGATGGCGAACAGCCATGCCATGTTATCGATCAGAGCGCCGCCTGCCTTGACCAGCAGGAAGCCAACGGTGTAAGCTGCACCGGAAGTTGCAGCACCGGGGACACCCATGACACCCGGGGCCAGAGCATAGCCGAGACCCATCAGGATGCCGCAGATCGGCAGCACAGCGACGGGAAGCATCAGAGCTTTGCCCAGTTTCTGGAGATACTTCATCATAAGACACATTCCTCCTTAAAGAATGTTGTTGTTATGGAGGCCTCTGGTTGCAGGCTGTCCATAATTGCGTAACAATATTTTAACACATCCTCCGAAAAAAAGAAATAGGGTTCACGCCCGTTTTCGCAATTTTGCACCAAAAATCCTTGAATTTGCATCTTTCGTGAAAAACTTTTTGGAATTATTGCGCATTTCGGAGCAGGATTTTGAAAAAACTTTTCTTTTGCCCTTTCTTCCCAAACCGCTTGCATCCCGCGCCGGAATCGGGTACTATACTTATAAATAGAAAACACAAGACCCAGGGAGGTTCTTTTTATGGAATGGACTGATATCCGCCTGACCGTGGCCAAGGCCGATGCCGACAACGCCGAGGCCGTTGCCACCATGATCGCCGAAGGCGGCATCTATATCGAGGATTACAGCGACATCGAGCAGCAGGTGGCCGAGATCGCCCATGTGGATCTGATCGAGCAGGAGCTGCTGGATAAGCCCCGCGACACTGTGATCATCCACATGTATCTGGAGCCGGGCGCTTCCCCCGTGGAGACGCTGGCCCTCATTCAGGCCCGGATGGAAGCGGCAGGCATCGCCTACACCGTGGAGACCGAGGGCGTGGAGCAGGAGGACTGGCAGAACGGCTGGCGCAAATACTACCACCCCATGGACATTGGCAAACGGCTGGCCATCGTGCCCTCCTGGCAGGAGTATGATACCGACCGCGTCAAGCTGATCCTTGACCCCGGCCTTGCTTTTGGCACCGGCGGCCACGAGACCACCAGCCTCTGCCTGGAAGCGCTGGACGAGCGGGTCAGGGGCGGTGAGCGGGTGCTGGACATCGGCACCGGCAGCGGCATCCTTGCCATTGCCGCCCTCAAGCTGGGCGCAGACAGTGCCGAGGGTGTGGACATCGACCCCGTGGCCGTGCGCACCGCAGGCGAGAATGCCGCCCTGAACGGCGTGGCCGACAAGCTGACCGTTCTGGTGGGCGACCTGTCCGACAAGGCCAGCGGCAGGTACGACATCATCACCGCCAACATCGTGGCAAACGCCATCATCAGCCTTGCCCCCGCCGTGCCCGGCCTGATGGCCGAAAATGCCACCTTTATTGCCAGCGGCATCATCGACAGCCGCAAGGACGAGGTGATCGCCGCTCTGGAAGCCGCTAGCCTGACCGTGCAGGAAGTGAAGGAGAAGCGCGGCTGGGAGTGTATCGTCTGCAAAAAAGCGTAATTGCAGAAGCTTTCATGATTTCTTTCAGCTGGCTTGCCCTCTCCGTCACCTTCGGTGCCACCTCTCCCAAAGGGAGAGGCCTTGGCAAAAAGATGAAGTTTGCGTGGACTGCCAAGGGCTCCCACTTTGGGGGAGCTGGATTTGCGAAGCAAAGACTGAGAGGGCGAGGACGTTTAAGGAGAACCACTATGCCTCACCGTTATTTTACAACCGAAATCTCCAATGGCACCGCCACCCTGCGGGGGGCCGATGCCCATCATCTTTCCCGCGTGATGCGGGGCAAGCTGGGGGACACTGTCATCTTATGTGACGGCAACGCCGTGGAATACACCGCCACCATCACCGGCTTCGGGCCGGAGACGGTGGAGTTCAGCGTGGAGCCGGGCTATCCCAGCGCCGCCGAACCCAGCGTGGAAGTGACCCTGTTCGTGGGTTACCCCAAGCAGGACAAGCTGGAACAGGTCATCCGCCACGGCGTGGAGCTGGGCTGCACCCACTTTGTGCCCTTCTTCAGCCGGTACTGCGTGGCCGCCCCCAAAAAGGAGGAGCAGAAAAACGAGCGCTACAACCGCATCGCCTTTGAAGCCGCCAAGCAGTGCGGCCGGGGCGTGCTGCCGGATGTCGCCCTGCCCCTGCCCAATTTCGGGGCCCTCTGCCGCAGCCTGGAAGGGTACGATCTCGTGCTCTTCTGCTACGAGCTGGGCGGCGCGCCCCTGCGCCAGCTGCTGGCAGACGCACAGCCTGCCGACGGCCAGCGGCTGAAGATCGCCCTCATCACCGGTGCCGAGGGCGGCTTTGCCGTGGAAGAGGCTGAAATGGCCGCCAATGCCGGTGTGAAAACGGTCGGCCTCGGCCCCCGCATCCTCCGGTGCGAGACCGCCCCGCTGGCGGTGCTCTCTGCCGTGATGACCCTAACGGGCAACTTGGAGTAATTTTTATTTTCACATATACAAAAAGGACGGCGCATGCCGTCCTTTTTGTTTACTTTATTTTCGCGTTCATCAGCGCTTTTTTCACCTCAATGAGGTTTTGCGGGCTGACCGAGAAGCTCCGCAGGCCCAGCTGCAGATATTGCAGGGTGTTGGCCGGATTGCCCACCGCGCTGCCGCAGATGGTCACGGGGATCCCGCCCTCCCGGGCAGCCTCCACCACCATGCGGATGAGCTTTTTCATTGCGTGGCTGGCCGGGCGGTAGTAGCGCTCGGCAATGGAGATATCCCGATCCACCGCGTGGGTGTACTGGGTCAGATCGTTTGTCTCGATGACAAAGAAATTGCACCCGTGCTCCACGAATTCCTCTGCCGTCAGGCAGGCCGAGGGCACCCCGAACATCACACCAAAGGGCGTATCCGGGTCAAACTCATCTCCGCGCTCCCGCAGCAATTGGCGGCAGTGCGCTACCAGCCGCATGGCCTCATCCCAATCTTCGAGGTTGGTCACCATGGGGAACATGACCCGCAGGGGGCCGTGGGCCGCCGCCCGGAGCAGGGCGCAGATCTGCGTCTCAAACTGATTGGTCTGGCGCAGGCTGCTGCGGATGCCCCGCAGGCCCAGCTTGGAGGATTCCAGCCCCCTATGGATATCGGCCATGGCGCGGTCCACACCAAAATCAAAGGTGCGCACCGTTACCACACCGCCCTTTGCGGCGGCAATGCAGGATTGATAGAACACGAACTGCTCCTGCTCGTCCACCGGGCGGCCCGGCAGCATCATATAGCCGCTGCGCAGCAGGCCCACGCCGGAAGCGCCTGCCTGCAGCGCCGATTCAATATCCTCCTGCCCGTAGCAGTTGGCCAGAAGCTCAAACGGCACATCATCCTTTGTCCGGTTGGGCAGGACGCTGATGCGGGCGGCTTCCTCGCTCTCCCACTGCAGCTCGCAGATGCGGCTGACCGCCTGCTGGCGGGTGTTGGCATCCGGATCCAGGATGCACTCGCCGTTGTTGGCATCCAGCACCACGGTGCGGCCGTCGCAGTCGTTCAGAAATTCCCGTCCCACCTGCACCACGCAGGGAATGTGCATGGCCCGCGCAATGATCGCCGCGTGGCTCTGCTTATTGCCCTCCGAAGTGATGATGCCCAGGATCATCCCCGCCGGAACGCTGAACAGATCGCTGGGCATCAGCATCTCTGCCGCCAGGATCACCGGGTGATCCAGTGCCAGCCAGACCCGGCGACGGTTGGTCAGCACGTTCACCACGCGGCGGGCGGCATCCAGAATATCTGCACTGCGCAGCTGCATGTAGGCGTTGTCCTCCATGGCCGCAAGCTGCTCTGCATAGCGGTTGCCCGCACGGTACATGGCTTCGGCAGCGCTGATGCCCGCCTTGATCTGGAATTTGACCTCGTTCATAAAGCCTTCGTCTTCCAGCATCATGCTCTGGAACAGGAAAATGGCCTGCTCCGTGGGGCCGCTGCGGTCTGCCATGCCGTCCAGCTCACGCTGGGCTGTCCGGACAGCGTTTTCCAGCAGGCGCTGTTCCCGTTCCGCGTTGAACGGCCCGGTGGCAAAGTTTTCGTGCCAGCGCTCCAACCGGCTCACCTGTCCCATCACAAGGCCCGGCGAGGCGCTGTGTCCCTGATAGACCTTCATTCCTCGATCACCTCCGGCAGTACCGGCCCGGTAAGGGCACGGCAGACCAATGCCTGTAAGAACGTATTGGGCAGCAGAGCGGCCCGCGCGGCCTGTGCCGCATTGCCGCTGCCCTCAAACAGGGGCGCAAAGCTCTCGATGCGCTCCCGGTCGCATTTTTCCAAAAAGGCTTCCGCCAGTGTCCGGGTGGTATAGAACACGGTGGGGTCCACGCCCGCATCCTCGGCGGCAGCTTCCAGCGGGGCCAGCTGGGCATCCTTCATGTTGGCCAGCAGCAGGGCCGCATCCGCTGTCAGGGTCACGGGGTATTTTTCCCGCACCGCCTTCTGCACCTGCTGGAATTTCCACGCAAAGGCGGCGGCATCCTCACAGCTCTCGGCGCTGGTGGAAACGGCATAGGCGCAGCCCCGCAGATATCCCATGGCGCGGCGGGTATCGTAGTAGCCCAGCTCCATGTTCCGTCTGGCGGTATCGGGGTCAAAGTGGAGAATGTCCCCCAGCTCCCAGTAGCTGCGGATCATGGTGGTGGGCAGGCCGGTGCGGTTGGGCAGGGTGATGCCCACCCCTTCCAGATCAACACAGACCAGTTCCTCCGCGCCCATCTTCTGGGCCAGCGCGGTGGGCATATTGTCCCGGTAGCCGCCATCCAGGAACTGCACCCCGTCGATCTGCTTTGCCCGCAGGGCGGGGAAACAGGCGGCAGAGGCCAGCAGATAATCCTTCACCTTGCCCGCCGGGATATCCTCCAGCGTCAGCTCCCGGGGCTTCAGCCCCCGCTTTTCCACGGTGACAAGGCCGAACCGGATGGGCGAAGCCCGCAGGGCATCCTCATCCAGCACCCGCTCCACGATCTCTTCCAACGGGGTCACGTCCATACCGCCGTCCCGCACCACTTCCCGCAGGAAAGCGTGCAGCTCAGAGAGGTCGGCGTTTTCCTCCGGCAGCTCCATCACGTCCTGGCTGCGGATGCTCATCCACATATCCCGGGCCGTTTCGTACAGGTCCAGTGCAAACATGGCACCGTTCAGGCTGCCCACACTGGTGCCGGTGATGATCTGGGGCCGCCAGCCCAGCTCGGTCAGGGCACGCCACACACCCACCTGATAGCTGCCGCGCGCACCGCCGCCTGCCAGCACCAGTGCCTTGACCGGGGTATCATTCTGTGCCATCTGGAACGCCTCCTAGTCATTCTTTGGAAATCTGTCAAAAGTATACCATATCTTCCGGAAAAATTCTCCCTGTTTTTGGAACAAAATCCATGGTATAATTTTGTTAACTTGTGTGAAACGATGGTGGAGGTAAAACAATGCACTGCAACAACTGGATCTTTGATATGGACGGCACCCTGACCGACAGCATGACCGTGGTATGGGAGGGTGCGCCCGATGCCCTGCTGGCCCGCTATGGCCGCACCCCAAAATCCGACCTCCACAAAACGCTCCTGACCATGGGCATGGCCGATGGCGCGGCCTACCTCATCCGGGAGTATGACCTGCCCCTGAAAATGGAGGACTACAACGATGTGATGTGGGATGTTATCACCAAGCTCTACGAGACCGTGGAGCTCAAGCCCGGCGTGCGGGAGCTGCTGGCCCGCCTGAAGGCCGAGGGTGCCCGCATGTGCATCTGCTCCAACACCTGGAGCGCCCAGTGCCGCACCGTGCTCACCCGTTTGGGCATCGATGAATATTTCGACTTCTATGTGGAGGCACAGGGGGCGCTCCACAAGAGCAGGCCGGATGTATTTTTCCAGACCCTTACACGCCTGGGCGGCACTGACCCCGACCGGTGTGTTGTCTGTGAGGATTCCCTCTACGCCGCCCGCACCGCCCACGACGCAGGCTTCCACGTCATCGGCATCGCCGATGCCGCCAGCAAGTCCGATGAGCCCGCCCTGCGGGAGGTCAGCGACCAGTTCCTGACCGACTGGACGGAGCTGGACTGGAATAAGGTATAAGGATACAGCAATAAAACCCCGCCAAAAAGGCGGGGTTTTATATTTTCAGTTCTTTTTAGTTTTTCTCTCTTTTCAGAACCTCGTGATAATCGGCAAGGATCTGTTCCAGCGTGATGGTTTTCATACTGGCGATCAAATTATTTTTCAACGTATCGTAGGTTTTGCCCAGCACATTGCCGATGTTCCGGCCCACCGGACAAAAGGGCGAAGGAGAACCATGGATCCCGATCATTTTATCAATTGCCTCCGGGTCTACGACGGAACAGATCCGATACAGATCGATCTTCTCCGGCGGCAGAGCAAGCGCCGCACCACCCGTGCCGGGCTTTACCGTGATGATCTCGTCTTTTTTCAGGGCACTGAGGATATTCCGAATGGTGACTGGGTTGCACCCTGTCGAGCATGAAAGCAGTTCACTGGTCACTTTTTCCCTTTCACCGTACTCTGAAAGAAAAATCAGACAGTGAACCGCAATGGAACATTTATTGCTGATGTGCATAGGCGCAGCCCTCCCTCTCTTATTTTATCGCATTTTCCTTTTGGTGTAAATATTGACACTACATCTTTTCAGTGGTATACTCCATTTTAAGATGTAGTTTTATTTTTTACATCAAGGAGGATTTTCTTATGAACTGCTTCCAACTCATTTTCAGCCCCACCGGCGGCACGGAACGTGTTGCAAAAGCGATCACTCAGACCTGGCCGGAGGTGCAGACCATCGACTTGTCCGCACAGAACTTTACAGCACCTGCCATTCCATTCAGCGCAGCTGACCTCGTTCTGATTGCGATGCCAGCTTTTGAAGCCATGGCACCTCAGCCCGCTCTGGACCGTCTGGCGCTCTTACAGGGCAATGGTGCCCGCTGCGCCCTGGCAGCGGTCTACGGCAACCGTGCCGTTGATAACACCCTTGCCCAGATGGAAGACTATGCCCGGAACGCCGGGTTCCAGCCCATCGCCACAGTTTCTGCCGTTGCGGCACACAGTCTGCTGCCTGAATTTGCCGCCGGCCGTCCGGACGATGCCGATTGCCAGCAGCTGGCCGTTTTCGGCAAGCAGATCCTCGAAAAATTCACTTCCGGCTCCGATACCTGCCCGCCAATTCCCGGAGAGCACAACTGCAAAGCGAAGCGGGCCGGGCTGATTCCCACTGTCAATGCCAATTGCACTTCCTGCGGGCTTTGCGCACGGGAATGCCCTGTGGGAGCCATCTCCTACGATAACTTCACCGTTACCGATCCGTCCAAGTGCATTACCTGTATGCGTTGTGTTTCCCGCTGTCCGGTTCACGCCCGGTCTGTGGATGCCGCCATTGTCGCACAGGTGACCGATTTTCTGAGAGCCCGCTGTTCCGGCCGCAAAGAAAACGAGCTGCTCCTGTAAGACACCTTACCCTTCCAGAAACGCCCGGAACGCCGCCCTTACAGCGGGCTCACGCCCCCGGGGGATGGGCACCCGTGCCCCGCTGCGCATCCAGAGCTCCCCGGAAGAGAGCTGGGCGGCGGCGGCAAGGTTGACCACATAGGAGCGGTGGGGCTGCAGAAAACGGGCATCGGCCAGCAGGGGCTTTGCCACCTCGGAAAAGGGCACCCGCAGGGAGAGGGAGGCCACGTCCTCGCCGCTGGCAAGGTGGTAGTGCACCACATGGTGGGTACACTCCAGATACTCGATGTCCGCAAAGGGCAGAGCCCGCAGGCCCATGGCCGTGGCAACCGGGATGACCGGGCCGTATTCCGGCTCGGTGGCCCGGTCCAGCAGGGCTGTCAGCTGCTCCGGACGGAACGGGATATGCAGGTACTGCATCGCGTCCACCCGGAACGCTTCGTAGGCATAGGCCGTGGTGTGGGCCAGAAAGGCCAGCGGGGCCCGCACACCCCGGCGGCGCAGCTCTGCAGCCGCCTGCAGGCCGCAGCATGGGTTAGTGGCGGGCAGCTCAATGAGGTAGAGCTCGTACCGGGAGCCCGCTTCCTCCTGCTGCAGCAGGGCCGCTGTGCTTTCCAGCTGCTCCACGATGCAGGCATCGGCCCGGCGGGCATAATATTCCATGCAGTGGCGTTGCACCCGGCCCCGCAACACAGGGTCCGGGCTGCACACCGCAATGTGAAAGATCATATCCGCTCCTCCTTTCTCTCTGCACAGCGCTTGATTTTTGCGCCATGAGGGAGTATTATGGACGAAAAAAGAAATGAGGGACACCGCCATGGATCAGCCGCTCGTCAGCATCATCCTGCCCGTATACAACGCTCAGAATCATCTGGCCCGCTGCATCGGCAGCATCCTGAACCAGACCTATAAAAACATTGAACTCATTATCCTGAACGATGGCTCCAAGGATCACAGCCTGCCCGTGTGTGAGGAGTTCCGCGCCAAGGACAGCCGCATCGTGCTGGTGGACAAGGAGAACTCCGGCGTGTCCGACACCCGCAACCTGGGCCTGAAGCTGGCCGGGGGCGAGTATGTCCAGTTCGTGGACAGCGATGACTACATCGACCCGGACTTCACCCAGCATCTGGTGGAAGCCGCCGAGACGCACCACGCAGACCTTGTGATTGCGCCCTACAAGATGGTGATCCCCGCCGGGGCCACAAAGCCCGAGCAGGTGCTGGAAAAGCTGGAGGACAATCTGGGCGTGATGAGTGTTGCCCGGCCCCCTGAGGTGCGGGAATACGGTTTCCTGCCCGCCGGGGTCTACGACAAGGACACCTTTGCCCTGCGGCTGATGGACAAGCCTGCCTCCTACTTTTACAGTGTGCTCTGGAACAAGCTCTACCGCCGCATCCTGCTCACCGGCAATGACATCCAGTTCACCAGCGAGCTGAAATGGGCCGAGGATCTGGTGTTCAACATGCAGTATATCCAGTATGCCGAGACCTTTGTCTCCATTGACAAAGCCGGTTACTACTACGTCCAGAATCCCCAGAGCATCTGCCACACCCAGATCAACCCGGCCTCCATCGTGCAAAACAAGGTCCAGACGTTCCGGTATTATAAAGATCTCTACACCCGCCTTGGAATGTACGAGGAGGTGCGGCCCCAGCTGTACAAGTTCCTGGTGGATATCGCCGAGAGCACCTACCCCTCCGGCCCCTTCAAAAAGATCATTGAGGAAGCCAAGGAATATTGGAAAAACCGGAAAGAATAAACCAAAATCGGGAGACCCCCTGCGGGGTCTCCCTTTTTTGTGGTTATGCTCCGATGGCAGCGCACTTCTTTGCCAGCCAATCCCGCTCTTCTTCATTCAGGCGGGGAGCCAGCTTCTCGAACACTTCGCGGTGGTAGGCGTTCAGCCAGTCCAGCTCGTCCCGGGTCAGGACACCGGGCACCACAGGAGAGGTGGCAATGGGCACAAAGGTCAGCGGACGGAAGGCCAGGAAGGTGCCGTACTGGTTGTCGGCCTTGTGGTAGCACTCCAGCTCGTTCTCAATGCGGATGCCCACCTGACCGGCCTCGTACACGCCCGGCTCATCGGTGATGATCATGCCCGGCTGGAACACCGTGGTGTTGCGGCCGTTCAGGGAGTGGGGACCCTCGTGGACGTTGCCCACAAAGCTGACGCTGTGGCCGGTGCCGCAGCGGTAGTTGATGAGGTGCTGCCACAGCGGCTCACGGGCGATGGTATCCAGCATGTGGCCGTCGCAGTAGTTCAGCCAGACAGCCTTTGCAATGTCGATGTGGCACTGCAGGGTCCAGGTGTAGAACAGCTTTTCGTCCTCGGTCAGCTCACCCAGCGGGTAGGTGCGGGTGATATCGGTGGTGCCGTCCAGATAGGTGGCACCGCTGTCCACCAGCAGGAAGCCCTTGCGCTCCAGCTTGGCATGGTCCTCCTCGGTGGCGTGGTAGTGCATCATAGCAGCGTTTCCACCGTAGGCGGCAATGGTGCCAAAGCTCTCCACGATGAATTTGTCCTGTGCGGAGCGGTACTTGTGGAGGATCTCGTCCACAGTCAGCTCGGTCAGCTCTTCCCCGGCAGCCAGACGCTCTTCCAGCTCCTTCTGGAACCGCACCATGGCAACCGCATCCCGCAGATGGGCTTCGCGGTCGTGAGCCAGCTCGACCTCATTCTTCACGCCCTTCATGGGCAGCAGGGGGTCGGCCTCATCCTTCACGGTCAGGGCGGCGTTGTTCTGCAGGGTCTCGTAAACGGCAAAGTTCACGGATGCAGGGTCAGCCAGCACGGTCTGGGGCTCGGTCTCAGCGGCCAGGAACTTGAGCACATCATCGTACTCCTGGATCTCCACGCCGTTGGCCTTGAGCTCTGCGGCAGCTTCCTCGCCCAGACGTGCGGTGTTGATGAAGAGCACCGCGCGCTCCGGGGTCACATAGCAGTAGGACATGGCATAGGGGGTGCACTGGATATCCATGGCGCGCAGGTTCAGCAGCCAGGCCAGATTATCCAGCTTGCCCACCAGCTGTGCGGTGCAGCCCAGCTCCTTGAGCTTGCCGCGCAGGCGCTCCAGCTTTTCGGCAGGGGAGAAGCCTGCATACTCCTTGGGCAGGATCCATGCCGGGGTGGCAGGCCGGGCGGGGCGGCCCTCGGTCCACAGCTCATCCTCAAGGTTCAGGGTCTTGATGGTGCCCTTCTTGGCATCCAGCTCCTTCTGCACGCCGCGCACCAGCCCGCAGGAAGCGGTCAGGCCGCACAGGCCCAGCACGCCGTTCTCAGGCAGCACCTTGCCGCAGTATTCCTCCACGGTGGGCACGCCCGGCTCACCCATCCGCATCAGCTGGATCTCGGTACCGGCGATCTCCTTTTCGGCCTGCACAAAGTAGCGGCCGTCTGCCCAGACAGCGCTCTCGGTGGGGGTGACGACGAAGTTGGAGTTCTCGCCGTGGAAGCCGGAGAAATAGGTCAGGGAGGTGTAATGGTCGGGCAGGTACTCGCTGGAATGCGGGTCACCCACCGGGATCAGATAAACGTCCACGCCGTTGGCCTTCATGGCAGCCCGCAGGGCGGCCAGACGCTCAGGAACCGTGTTCATGCTCATAATAAAAAGCCTTCTTTCTTCCATCTATCTGCCGGAAAAACGTCCGGCGGCGGGGGTCACTGTGTCCTATTGTACCATCACTCCGGGCAGAATGCAATTCACCGGCAGCGAAAAGCCCCCGCCGGGGCATCAGCGCTCAGGCGGGGGCAGAAAGCACGGTCACTGCACATTCTTTTTTGCAAGATCTTTGGTGTACAGGGCACGGGTGGCGTTCAGCACAGCCAGCACCATCACGCCCACATCGGCGAAGATGGCGGTCCACATGCTGGCCAGACCCAGCGCACCCAGCACCAGGCAGGCGAACTTGATTGCCAGAGCAAACACGATGTTCTGATACACGATGCGCAGGGTGCGGCGGGCAATGCGCATGGCCAGCGCGATCTTGGCCGGGTCATCGTCCATCAGGACAACATCAGCGGCCTCGATGGCAGCATCGGAGCCCAGAGCACCCATGGCGATGCCCACATCCGCACGGGACAAAACCGGGGCATCGTTGATGCCGTCGCCCACAAAAGCGAGGTTTTCTTTGGGCTGCTTTGCGGCGAGGAGCGTTTCGATCTGGTCCACCTTGTCGCCGGGCAGCAGGCCTGCATGGTATTCATCCAGCCCCAGCTCGGCGGAAACGGCCTTTGCCACAGGCTCTGCGTCGCCGGTCAGCATGACCGTCTTGCGGACACCAGCCTGTTTCAGGCCCTTGATGGCAGCGGCACTGTGGGGTTTGACCACATCGGCGATGAGCAGATAGCCTGCGTATCTGCCCTCCATGGCAACATGGACGATGGTGCCCGGCTCAGTGATCTCGGGAACCGTCAGGCCCAGCTTTGCCATCAGGCGGGCGTTGCCGGCGGCGACGGTTTTGCCGTCCACCTTTGCGGTCACACCGTGGCCGCCCAGCTCCTGCACATCGGTCACACGGCTGGGGTCAATGTCCTTACCGTAAGCGTTCTTGATGCTCAGGGAGATGGGGTGCTTGGACCAGCTCTCGGCCAGAGCGGCGGCTTCCACAAGGGCATCCCCGGTCACGCCGTTTTCGGGGTGGATGCCCACCACCTTGAAGGTGCCCTGGGTCAGGGTGCCGGTCTTATCAAACACCACGATGCCGGTGCGGGCCAGCTCCTCCAGATAGGTGGAACCCTTGACCAGGATGCCGCAGGCAGACGCGCCGCCGATGCCGCCGAAGAAGCTCAGCGGGATGGAGATGACCAGAGCGCAGGGGCAGCTGATGACCAGGAAGGTCAGGGCGCGGTAGACCCAGTCACCGAAGCGGGTGGGCTGGCCCATCAGCAGCAGAACGATGGGGGGAACAAAGGCCAGCGCCAGTGCGCCGTAGCAGACAGCGGGGGTGTAGACCCGGGCAAAGCGGGTGATGAAGTTCTCGGTGCGGGCCTTCTTCATGCTGGAATTTTCCACAAGGTCGAGGATCTTGGAAACGGTGGATTCGCCGAACTCCTTGGTGGTCCGGACCTTCAGCAGGCCGGTCATGTTCACGCAGCCGCTGATGACCTCATCGCCGGAGCGGACATCCCGGGGCAGGCTCTCGCCGGTCAGGGCGGCAGTGTTCAGGGCAGAGGTTCCCTCCACGATGATGCCATCAATGGGCACCCGCTCGCCGGGCTGGACCACGATCACGGTGCCCACCTCCACATCATCGGGGTCCACCTGCTCCAGTTTGCCGTCCTCGTCCTCAACGTTGGCGTAATCGGGGCGGATATCCATCAGGCTGGAAATGCTCTGGCGGCTCTTGCCCACGGCCACACTCTGGAACAGCTCGCCGATCTGATAGAAGATGATAACGGCGCAGCCCTCCACATAATCGCCCAGCGCAAACGCGCCCACGGTGGCAACGGCCATCAGGAAGCACTCGTCAAAGGGCTGGCGGTTCTTGATGCCCAGCAGTGCCTTGCGGAGCACATCCCAGCCGACCACCAGATAGGGGATGCAGTAGAGCAGCAGCTCCACCGGCGTGGGGAACTGGGGCAGCAATTTGAGGATGAGCACCAGCACCAGAGCAGCAATGATCCGGTACAGGTTCTTCTTCTGCTTTTTATTCATATCTGTACTCTCCTTTTTTCTGGGTTCTGGGCCGCAATGCGCCGCGGCGGGCGGGGTGGATTCAACAGGTTTTCCCCACGGGGTAGACTTTTCCACGTTTTCCCCTGAGTTTTCCACGGACTTTTCCCGGAGAAAACCTACTTTTTCGCGTTTCTTTTTGCACTTTTTCGCGGAGGCTGTTGAAAACCCGGTGGAAACTGTTGAAAACCCGTTTTCTTTTCCACAGTTTCCCACACCGGCTTTGGGGCCGCTCTGCCCGAAAAATGCGTCACAAAAAGCTCCCCCGCAGGGGAGCCGCACCGGAGTTACAAACCCCTGTTTCCTCAGATATCAAAGATCTCACAGTCGTCCTCGACCTTTTTGCAGGCAGTCAGAACGTTCACCATGGTATCGTGGGGGTCTGCACCCTCAGCAAACTCAACCTTCATCTTCTGGGTCATAAAGCTGACGGTAGCCTGTGCCACACCTGCAACGGTGTTGGCGGCATCCTCCATCTTCTGGGCGCAGTTTGCGCAGTCAACTTCGATCTTGTAGGTCTTCTTCATCATAGGTACCTCTCTTTATTTTATATGGGCCTCTCAGGCGCGCCTTGTGCGCCCGGAGGCTTTGTACTGCGTTTTCCGTTTACTCCTCAATGTGGTCCATGCCCATCGAGAGGATGCTCCTCACATGGTCATCATCCAGTGCATAGTAAACGGTTTTGCCATCCCGGCGGAAGCGCACGAGCTTGGTGTCCTTGAGCACCCGGAGCTGGTGGCTCACTGCCGACTGGCTCAGCTGCACCGCATTGGCAATGTCCTGCACGCAGAGCTCATTGTCATGCAGCGCATATAAGATCTTGATGCGGGTGGAGTCGCCAAACACCCGGAACAGGTCGGCCAGCTCATACAGCACCTCGTCATCCGGCATCACCACCGGTTCCGTGTTTTCCTGCCCCGCCGGGGTCATCTGCTCCAATCCGATCATGTCCGTTCTCCTTTTGCCGCGTTTTACATGAACGTCTGTTCATGTGTTCATGTTATCATGCAGAAGAGCTTCTGTCAAGGGGTTTTGCAAAGATTTCTGTCCACTTTTCAAAATAGTTAAAACAAACCGCAAAACGCAAGAAATTTGCAGTTTTAATTTGCAAACAGCAGGCGTTTTGGGCAAACAAAAAGCCGCCCTGCCCGGTGGGGACAAGGCAGCTTGCAGAAAGCACTTATTTTCTCTTTTTGTGCCGGGCATCCGCTACCACCCACGGCAGATACATCAGACACAGCGCCACCGCAATGGCGGGCAGAAAGCCCAGAATATAGTATTTTTCACCCAGCAGGCGGGTAAACGCACTGGTGATGACATTGCCGTAGGGATTGTTCAGAAAGTAGAAATTGGTATTCAGTGGTTTATTCAAGAAGTAAATAGGCAGGGCAGAGCCAAACAAAAAAGCCAGCACTTGCGGGGCACGGCGGGCGCTGGGGCGGTAGCCTCTCACCACAAGCAGAACCGGGTAGAGCACCAGCAGGGCATGGATGCTGATCGAGTGCAGATTGATGAGCGTCCACCAGGAGGGCACGTCCAGCCAGCTGGGGCAGAGCAGAGCCAGCGCCGCACCGGGGATGCAGAGGGCATAGAGTTCCTCCTTGCACCAGTTCTGATCGGTGAGGGTATTGTACAGACAGACGAACACATTGATGCTGCACAGATGGAGAGGCAGATAGCTCCAGTTCCACTGACCGGTCAGAGCCATGCCCAGCAGCAGGGCAGCTTCATCGGCCAGCAGGGCAATGGTAACGCCCACGAGGATGCGCCGCCGGGCAGAGGCCGAGCTGCGGCGGTACCACAGGGCCATCCCCACAATGAACACCAACGAGAGGGCAAGCTCGATCAAATGGATTTTACCGTACAGCGGGTAACACCGGAAGTTCGGGCCAAGCTCCGCATGGGTGATATCGTAGGATTTCCAGAAGTCGTTCATGTTTTTTTTCCATCCCTTTCGGGCCAATGATACCGCAAATTGCGCCAAACAGAAAGAGATTTGCAGAAAAAAACGCCCAAACAGGTGCATCTGTGCCAAAAGTGTGGTATTCTAACAATGTATTTCTAAATTTTCGCCTTCGGGCATCTGGAAAGGATGTATTTTTATGTTGGAAGCTGGAATCCGCGGCGAGCAGAGTGTCGCCGTTACTTCCGAGAACACCGCAAAGACCATGGGCAGCGGCACGCTGGACGTGTTTGCCACCCCCGCGCTGGTGGCACTGGCCGAAAAGACCTGCTGGATGAGCGTTGCCGCCGCGCTGGACGAGGGCTGCGGCACCGTGGGCACCCGGCTGGAGCTGGAGCACAGCGCCCCCACCCCTGTGGGCATGACCGTGACCTGCGAGAGTGAGCTGACCGCCGTGGAGGGCCGCAAGCTGGTGTTCAAGGTCTCCCTGCACGACGAGAAAGGCCCTGTGGGCGGCGGCGTGCACGAGCGGTTCATCATCAACAACGCCAAGTTTGCCGCAAAGGCAGAGAGCAAAAAGGGGTAACGGCCTCGCCCTCTCAGTCAGCGCCGTTGGCGCTGCCAGCTCCCCCAAAGGGGGAGCCTTTGGCATTGTGGGCAGGCTGACCGTGCAGATACAGCGGCACTCTGTCCTCTTCCATCACCTGCGCTTCCGCCTTTTGCTGGGCGGCGGTCAGCAGGCGGATGGCCTGTTCGTTGGCGCGGAACAGCTCAAAATACAGCGCTTTATAATCCGGCGTGGCGGCGGCCCCCTTTCCGTTTGCAATAGGGATAGTCTGCCCCGGGCCGGGACAAAAAATCAAGTGAGGAATCATTTATGAAAAAGACAAATCTCTCCTGGGTGGGGGCACTGCTGGTGTTTGCCCTGCTGCTGTGGTGCACCGCAGCCACCCCCGGCACCATTGCCGACCCGGCCAGCTACGCCCCCGCGGTGTACAGCTCCATGCTTTCCCTGCTGCCGCCGGTGGTGGCCATTGTGCTGGCCCTGAACACCAAGGAGGTCTACACCTCCCTGCTGGTGGGCATTGCCACCGGCGCGCTGCTCTTTGCCAACGGCAACCTGGAGCTGGCGCTCAACACCCTGTTTTTCAACGAGGACGGCGGCATGGTTGCCAAGCTCTCTGACAGCAGCAACGTGGGCATTCTGGTTTTTCTGGTGATGCTGGGCATTCTGGTGGCCCTGATGAACAAGGCCGGCGGCAGCGCCGCCTTTGGCCGCTGGGCTTCCACCCACATCCACACCCGGGCCGGGGCGCAGTTTGCCACCCTGATTCTGGGTATGCTCATTTTTGTGGACGACTACTTCAACTGCCTGACCGTTGGCTCTGTGATGCGCCCCGTGACCGACCGGCAGAAGGTCTCCCGCGCAAAGCTGGCCTACCTCATTGATTCCACCGCCGCGCCCATCTGCATCATTGCGCCGGTGTCCAGCTGGGCCGCCGCCGTTACTTCCAGCGTGCCCGAGGGCTCCGGCATCAACGGTTTTACCATGTTCCTGCGCACCATCCCCTATAACTATTACGCCCTGCTGACCATTGTGATGAGCCTGTTCCTCATCTTCACGGGCACGGACTACTGCTCCATGAAGCAGCACGAGGACAACGCCCGGGCCGGTGACCTTTTCACCACGGCCGACCGCCCCTACGGCGACGATGTGGATGCCGAGGACGATGCCCACGGCCATGTCATTGATCTGGTGGCCCCGGTGCTGGTGCTGATCGCGGCCTGCATCTTTGGCCTGATCTACACCGGCGGCTTCTTTGAGGGCGTGGACTTCATCACCGCCTTCTCCGACTGCAACGCCTCCGCCGGTCTGGTGCTGGGCAGCAGCATTGCCCTGATGTTCACCTTTGTGTTCTACCGTGTCCGCAGCGTGATGACGTTCCAGGATTTTGCCGCCTGCATCCCCGAGGGCTTCAAGGCCATGGTCAGCCCCATGCTGATCCTGACCCTGGCCTGGACGCTTTCCGGCATGACCAACCTGCTGGGTGCAAAATATTACGTTGCCAACCTGCTGGGCGGCTCCGCTGCCGCCCTGCAGTACCTGCTGCCGGTCATCATCTTCCTGGTGGCGGTGTTCCTGGCCTTTGCCACCGGCACCTCCTGGGGCACCTTCTCCATCCTGATCCCCATTGTCTGCCACGCTTTCCCCCAGGGCGAGATGCTGGTGGTCTCCATTGCGGCCTGCCTGTCCGGCGCTGTGTGCGGCGACCACTGCTCTCCCATTTCCGACACCACCATCATGGCCTCTGCCGGTGCGCATTGCAGCCATGTGAACCATGTTTCCACCCAGCTGCCCTACGCCATTACCGCCGCTTCCTGCTCTGCCGCGTGCTATGTGATCACCGGCCTGACCCAGATGTTCCTGGGCAGCAGCGCCAGCCTGTGGACCTCGCTGATCCTGCTGGGCGTTGCCATTGTGCTGGAGCTGGTGGTGCTGAACATTCTGCGCGTAAAGCTGGGCAAAAAGACCAAAGCGTGATATACTAAAGGAAATTGAGTGTTCGAAGGGAGACCGTACCATGCTGGAAAAAGCATTCAACGATGTCTATACCAAGTTCAAGCTCCATTTCTACCAGAACGTGTTCCAGCGCTTTGCCACCCGTGAGGCGACCCTGACCACGGTGGAATCCTTTTGCATGGAGGGCATTATGGCCATGGGGGAGCCCACCATTGCGGAGTTTTCCCGGATGATGCAGATCTCCACCCCCAACGCGGCGTATAAGATCGGCTCGCTGGTGCGCAAGGGCTATGTGGAAAAGATCCAGTCCACCACCGACCGCCGGGAGTATCACCTGCGGCCCACCCAGAAGTATATCGACTACTACAACATCAGCTACTCCTACCTGAGCACGGTGGTCCAGCGGGTGAACAAGCGCTTCCCCAAAGAGGACGTGAAGAAGCTGGAACAGATGCTGACCATCATCAGCAACGAGCTGATGCCCGAGCTGAACCTGGAAAACAACCCGGAGGCTCCGGAGGAAAAGAAAACCGCGCGCTGAGCCGCACCCTTCCGGAAACCCCGGAAGCCCGTGCGCCGACCCCGCACAGCCAGACAGGGCTGCCCCACAGAGATGTGGAGCAGCCCTGTTTTTTTCTGCCGGAACGGGCCATGCGGCCAACAAAAAAAGCCCCGGAGGGCTTGCGGGACCCTCCGGGGCGAGGCAGCGGCGTGCGGGCCCGCTGCCTCAGGGAATAGCGATTGGCAGGAGATTCTGGAAAGTAACTTTTTGGGGGAATCGTTAAGGAATGTGATGCATGGCCCAAAGGGTCAGCGGGGTGGCTGCCTGGGGCCTTTGGGGGTTGGGGTTCAGTGCTGGGACTTGTAGAACATGGCCTTGCGCTTGCGCTCCATCCAATATCCCGCTGCAGACAGCACCATGCCTGCGCCCAGCATCAGGTCTGCCAGCCAGCCGCTGGTGCCGGTCTGGATCAGCTTGGCATCCTGCACCGCCGGGAGCACCGGGGTCTCAGGAGCGGGAGCGGGGGCCGGGGCGGGAGCGGGGTCAGGTCTTGCATCCTGCACCACGGGCAGCACCGGAGCCTCGGGGGCGGGAGCCGGGGCGGGGGCGGGCTTTGCGTCCTCCACCGGCGGCAGTTCGGGGGAATCGGGGCCGGGGTTCACGGGCGGCACCACGGTCTGGGTGTAGCCCTTGATCCACACATCCCGGCTCTCCTGAGAGGTAAAGGTGTAGTGCACTTCCGCATCCTGCTTGGTGGTCACCACCATCTGCTCTGCCTCAAACGGCACGGGGTTGCCTTCCTTGTCCTTCTCGGAGTGGTACACGTACTTGATAAAGCCGCCTTCCACGGTGCCGGTACCATTACCGTTAAAGACGTTGTGGAGCAGGTTGGTAAAGCTCTTGTAGGAGCCGGTGCCGGTGCCTTCAATGCCACCTTGCTGCTGTTCGTCCCTGTAATCTGCTGTTTTGCTGTAGTCGGCACTGTAGCTGCCGGAAAGTTCACTGCCCGTAGTTTCTTCGCCCGGGGTGACAACGGTTACCGTTTCGGAGATGGGGGTGTAGCGCAGTTCTCTGTTGGTCAGGTTTTCCAGCTTCCTGCGCTTAAAGGTTGCGGAGAGGGCGGTCGTGTTCTTGCCCATGGCCACCACGTGCTTCTCATCGGTCTGGGTCAGGTCTCCAAGGGTCAGGTCGTAACCGCCAATGTAGCTGAACTTACTCTTACTGCCCGGTTCGAAAAGTGCATTGCCGCAGGTGTTGTTGTCATCGGACATATAGCCGTAGGCCGTCAGGTCCGACTGGTACAGGTAGATCTGGTAGTAGCGTTTGCCGCCGCCCTTTGTCTGGTCCTTGTAGATCTCAACGACCTGTGCCTTGCTCAGGTCCAGCTCCGGATGATCTGCTATATATTTTTTCAGGTCAGCCTCTGCTCTCTGTTTAGCGGCCGCATAACCCCGCTCGCCAGGCGCTTTCTCATAGGCATCGCCCAGTTTGCCGTAAGCCACCTTGCCCTCGACCTTGTAGAAAACGCTCTTTGTGGGGGCGTTGTCATCTTTTGCGGACGTTTTCTCATCCCAGCTGGCACGGGGATACTCGTAGTGGCCGGTGCTTGGATTGTTGTCATTCTCGTGGTCGTAGGTGATGCGATCCACAAAGTTCGCCTGTGTGCCTCCTCCCTTTACAAGCGTTTCTGCACTCTCGCTCCATTTCAGCGTGGGGTTCAGCAGGACGCAGTCATCGGTCTTCGCCTTTCCGTCTTTCTCCTTCTCCGACAGGGTCAGATGGGAATCCGTTGCCAGATCAAGGTGGTCGATGTCGTTCCTGTTATAGTGGACTCTATGCTCTTCACCGTCGATTATTACATAGTCTCCGTACCACCTCTGATCAATCTTCTTCTCCGGAGGAACACGCTGCATCTTACCACTGGCATCATCCCAGTAGTAAGGCGTTCCATCCCAATCGGTGGAGCCGGTGTAGTATTTGCCGTCCTCCTGGGCGGTGTTTTTCAGCTCATTCAGGTACGTAGTCAGCTCGGCATCGGTCATGGCATTATAGTTGACCACATGTCCCACTACCATGGAAACTTCTTCCCATTCCATTGTGTGGTCAACTTTCAGGGTCTCGATCTTGCCGTTCTTAGTGTACTCGATGACAAGGGTCTCATGGTTCTTCTCAGCTTCTTTACGGGCTTCTTCCAGCTTCTCGAGGAACGCTTTCTGGGCTTCTTCGTCCGTGCTGCCGGTGGCTGCAACCACGTCCGGCTTCTGGACTTCCACAGTCAGTTTTTCTTCCTGAGCAACGTAGCTTGCCGTGTAGGTCTTGCCATCTTCTCCCTTGTAGGTAACGGTCTTATCTTCAAGGTTCAAGCTGATAAAGTTGCTTCCAAACTTAGCCTTGATCTCTTCCTTGCCCAACTGCCGGGTGGTAACGGTGATGATGGTCACAGTGCCATTGGCTTCGGTCTTTTTGTAGGTTTTGGTTCCAGCTTCATCATCCGTGCTATCCAGCTTCATCCCTGTATAGGTCGTTCCGTTGGGTTTAAGATCAGTAAAGTTAAACGTTCCATCGCTACTGTTCTGGCTGCTGCTCCACTTCTTCTCTTCTGACAGGTCAACCGGCGGCCTATTAATGTTCTCGGTCTTGGTTTCCGTGGTATCGGGGGATTTGACCGTCCAGCGCACCCGGGTCAGGTTTGCGGTCAGGTCTTTCGTAGTCCAGCCGTTCTTTGTTGCAGCCTTATCCAGTTCTGCTCTTTCTTCGGGAGACAGGTGTTCCAGGTCAACATTATCATCATACTCAAAGCTATGGGTATTGCCCTGTTTATCCTTATAGCTGGTGATCCGGTCAAGACCATCCCGCTCAACAGCAGTTGCGCCCTCCGGAGCCGTGGTGAAATCAGCACCAATCCCCAGTGTGTCCATACCGGTGGTTTTATACTCTGCACCTGCCTGATAGGTGATCTTGGAGCCTGTCACATACGCCGTGCCGGTAACGGTGTTGTTGTACACATCGTCGATGTCCTCGGGGTTCTTGCCGGTGTTGGTTTTGTCCTCTGTGGGGGTGCTCGTAACCTTTGCCTCAGCGGCGCTGTAGGTCAGGGTGTATTTTTTGCCGTCTTCCAATGTCACCTCAAAGGTGTCGCCGTTGTCCAGCTGCTCCTTTGTAATGGGCAGGCCGCTGATTTTTGCCTTCAGCTGGCTGGCGGTAGCCTCATCAACGCCCAAAGCGTCCACTGCCTTGGTCAGGGCATCCCGGGTGGCATCTCTCCGGGCGTTTTCCGTAGCATCCTGCTCACCGGCGGTTCCCGGGTCGCCCTTCTCCGTGGTCTTCAGAGTCACTTTATAAGTGAGGCTCCGGCGGAGAAGCTCGTTCTGTGTTACGTCCAGCTTAACTTTCTCCTTGTGCGGGGTGGTGTAGTAGATCTCGCCGTCCGCACCCAAAGTATACTCTGTGTGGCCGTCTTTTTGCAGTCTTGCAACGATCTCTTCATTGTTCAGTTTCTCGGCAGTCCCATCGACCTTGACCTCATACTTCTGGCCGTCTTTATCTGTGTACTCATAGCTGCCGTCTTCCTTCGGGTTCTGGCTGAGGATGGTATCCAGAAGCTCACGGGAGATGGTCTGCTTCTCCTCAGAGTTCTCTTTATTGGTAACAGTGATCTCGGGGTATTTCACCTCAAAATCAACCCGCTCACTGCCATCCTGCTCTGCCTTTTTCCGGGTGATGGTCAGCTCGGTGGTGGTCTTGGTGGTGACCTTGTTGTCCCGAATGGTGATGTAGGTGGTGCGGGTCTGGGGGTTGCCCTCTGCGTCCAGAATGGTCTCGGTCCGGGTGAGGGTATAGGTGCCATTCTCATTCATGGTGAGCTTGTCGGCATCCACCAGCTTGGCGATGTCTTCAGCGGTCATCTCAGCGGTCTTGGTATCTTCCTTGCGGAGCACCAGAGTCTGCTTGTTGCCATCGTTCTTGACTTCCTGCACCGTGTAGTCCTTGCCCTCAACTGCCTTATCACCCTGCTTGATATCCCAGCTGATGTCCGGGTTCTCGCCCAGCTCCTTGTCAAGATCGATTTCTTTGACTTCTTCCTCTTTCTCGTTCAGATTGCCCGTGGCCGTGCCGCTGCCGGTGGTGGTGGTGGTCTCCTTGCCGGGGGTCACGGTGGGCTGGGTGATGGTGGTGGAGCCGTCCGGGTTCTTCTCCACGGTGGGAGGAGTGGTGGTGTCCACAATGGGCTCTGCGCCGGGGTTGGGCTTCGTCTCCACGTTGGTCTCGGACTTCTCGGTCTTTTCAGCGGTGCCGATCACCACTTCCTCGGGCTTTTTCTGCTCGGGTTCAGTCGTGCCGCCGGTCTCACCGGAGCCAGTCTCGCCGGAGCCGGGGTTGGGGTTGGGGTCAGTCTCGCCGCTGCCGGGCTTGGTGTCGGTTTCGCCGCCAGTTTCGCCGCCAGTTTCGCCGCCAGTTTCGCCGCCGGTTTCGCCGCCGGGCTTGGTCTCGCCGCTGTCGGGGTTGGGGTTGGGGTCAGTCTCGCCGCTGCCGGGGTTAGGGTTGGGGTTGGGGTTTGGGTTGGGGTTAGTCTCGCCGGAGCCGGTCTCACCGGAGCCGGTCTCACCGCCGGTCTCGCCACCGGTCTCGCTGCCGGTCTCACCACCGGTCTCGCTGCCGGTCTCACCGCCGGTTTCACCGCCGGTCTCACCGCCGCCCTCGGGGTTGGTCACGATCACGCCATCCAGCTTCTGGAAGCCGTCAGGGTTGGTCGTGGAGTTGTCTTTATTGTATTTGACTTCCGCATCCTTCAGGGTCTCCTGAGCGTTTTCGCTTCCAGATTGACCTGAGGTTCTGCGGTGTTTTCCTCTTTCTTGGTTTCGGTTTCCTCCGCCACAGGCTCCGTTTTCGGTTCTCCCGGAGCTGCTTCCGGAGCATCTGCGTTTGCTGCCAGAGGGCTTGCGGCCACACAGGCGGTCAGGGCCACGGACATTGCCGCCATCTTCAGTTTCTTGTTCGTCATGGTAGTTGCTCCTTTCCAGAATCATGCTGTTTGTTTCAAGGGTTCACAGGGCATCGATCATAGCAGAGAGATAGTCGGAGGAGACAGAGCTGTAAAAGAACCCGTCGATCAGACCGTCCTTTTTCGCCCGCCGCACCTGGTCCGCCAGTTGAGGCTCGCACACCTCATCTACCACCAGCGCCACCCGGCAGCCGGGCAGCCCCTGCCGCAGCCTCCGGCACAGGTCCAGCCGCTGTTCCAGCCGCCACGGCGGGTAGGCCGTGACCTCTGCAACAAGAACATCGGCATGGGTGTCCGCACACAGATCCTCCGCAGCGGTTCCTTCGGTCTGGTAGACCCGGAACCCTGCGTCAAAGTGCTGCAGGGAACCCGATATCGCATCGCCAAAGAGCCTGTTGCGCATATCGACTACGACACATTTCATGTCCACGGCCTCCTTTCCGGGCAGTGTCTCGCCACATGGATGCAGAACGTTTTACTGTATCAAGGATACCACACCGCCCCGCGGCTCCGCATGGGCCATAAGGGACAAAACTGTGAAAATTTTTCGGTGTTCTGCCCAAAGTTTTTCCAGTATTTCCGGCGCGTTCCACAATTTGGCACTTTTGGGAGCAAAATGCGCATAAAAAAAGCCCCCCTTTGCAGGGGGGAGAGGTTTCTCACTCCTCCTCCAGATGGGGGAGGATGAAGTTTTTCTTGGTGACAGCAATGGCCAGGCGGGTGCGGTTGGAGTAGCCGGTTTTTTCCAGCAGGGAAGAGACAAAGCGCTTCACGGTGCGGGAGGAGATGCCCAGCTCTGCGGCGATCTCCTCATATTCCAGCCCCTCGCACACCAGCCGCAGCACCTCGATCTCCCGGGGGGTGAGCTGGGTGCTGCTGACCTGCCCCAGGCGGGTCTCCGGGGTGCGGTCCGGGTAGAGGCTTTCCCCCGCCATGGTGCGGTCCATCACCTCCAGCAGGCTCTCCGGGGACACATCCTTATACCAGAAGCTCTCGGCCCCGGCGGCCTTTGCCCGTTTCAGGTAGCTTTCCTCCACCATGGAAGTAATGATGATGACTTTGGTCTCCGGGTGCCGGGCCTTGATCTCTGCCGCCACGTCAATGCCGTCCCGGCTGCCCTTGGTGCACACATCCATCAGCACCAGATCCACGGTGTGCCGAGCGCACTGGGCCAGTGCCATTTCCGCTGTGCTCAGGGAGGCCACCCGGCGGTAGCGGCCGCTGTCCTCCACAAGGTGCTCCATGTTCTCCCGGGGCATCCGCTGGTCTTCCACGATCAAAACGCTGGTCATATCGTTTCCTCCTTTGGCAGGTTCACACACAGCCGGTAGCGGGGCCGGGCCTGCACCTCCATGGTGCCGCCCGCCTGCATCACCCGGCGCTGGATGGCGGTAAGCCCTCCGCCCGGCGTAATGGTGGGGTCTGCGGGGGGCGGGCCATCGTTTTCAAACTGCCAGCGCTGGCCCCCGCCCTGCGGGGTGATGGTGATCTCCAGCCGGTTGGCCCCGGCGTAGCGCACCGCGTTGGTGATGCACTCCCGGGCAATGGTCAGCAGCAGCTGCTGGCGCTGCCGGGGCATGGGCCCCTGCAGGGCCACCGTGACCCCCAGCTGGGCCGCGTCCTCCACGAACACATCCCACTCGTTTTCCTCCGGCGGGGTCTCACTGTCCTTCCGAAACAGCTGCACCGCCTTGTTCATCTGTTCAAGGGAGGCTTCCAGCTCCGCCGGGTCCTTCCGCTGCAGCAGGCACTGCCGCACCGCCGTAAGGCCGTAGCCCATTTCATCGTGGAGCCGGGTCTTGAACTCCAGGATCTCTTTTTCCCGGGTCATCTCCTGCACATTCTCCGACAGCCGGCGCAGCTCCCGGTTCATCCGCAGCAGCTCCTGATTCTGCCGCAGCAGCTCCTGCCGCTGGCGCTGCAGGTCTGTCACCTCCGAAAAGATGCACTCCACATGGGGGCGGACCCCCTCCCCGAACACGGTCTGCTCCGAGTAGAGCCAGCAGGTGCCGTCCGGCAGCACAAAGGACGGATTTTTGCCGTCCACCCTTCGGCCATGGGTGGGGGCCCACACCTGCTGGTGCAGCTCCTCCAGCGATTGCAGATCCCGGCCGGAGAGGGCACGGTAGACCCGGAACATCTGCCGGTTACACAGCCGGATGATGCCGTCCGGGGTAAAGTAGCACACCGCCGCAGGCAGGTCGTCAAAGCCCTCCTTGATGGAGCTGCGGGTGATGTGGTCCGGGTGCAGCCACTGCTTCAGTTTGTTCCACATTCCGGGGCACCTCCTTCAAAGTGATCGTTCAGCACCCAGCTGCCCGGGGCCTCCTGCACGGCGGCGGGGCAGGCGGCTTTCAGGTCTGCCCCGGTCTCCACCGAAAGATAAAGGTTCAGCCGCTGATCCTTCCAGATGGCCCGCACGAACAGGGCATCCAGCTGCCCCAGCGCCCCCTCCACCACCGACTCGAACCGGCTGTAACAGGCCGCTGCCGCCTCTGCCGGAAGCCGGACCCCGTGGGTCACCTCCATGGCGCACTCCACCCCGGCCAGCTCCAGGCTGCTGATGGATTCCTCCAGCGCGTACCGCAGCTCCGCCGATGGCACATACCGGTGCTGCTGGGCCAGAAACATCAGGTTGGCACCCCGTTTCAGGTAAGCGCCCAGCACTGCCACCTGCCCCAGCAGCTGCCGCTTATCCGCCTCCGGGGCCGCGCGGTATCGAGTCAGAAGCTGATCCATCCGGATGATCTGGGGGGCCAGCTGGCGCTGCAGCAGATCGTACAGGCGGTTTTTCTCCCGCAGGGCGTTGATCTTGCGCTCCACCTCGTAGTTCTGCTGTTCCAGATAGTTGCGCTCTGCCAGCTCCGTGCGGTTTTCCTTCAGGCGCTCCATGTTTTCCACCAGCTCGGTGATGTCTGTCTGCCACATCACATAGCCGCCCTGCACCGGTGCGCTGCGCAGCAGGGTGTGCTCGTCCAGCTGCACCGTGCCATGCATGGCGGCCTGCAGCTCCCGGCGGTCCACCATGCGGCCATTCTCGGAGCAGCAGTACACGTTGCCCTGCCGGTCCACCAGCTGCACCGCAAGAGAGGTGACGCGCAGCAGCTCCACATAGCCGGTGTTGGACTGGATCAGGCCGCAGCGCAGGCCCCCTTCCAGCGAAGCCGCCGTCATCAGGCAGTGAACGATGGTCATATCCCCCAGAAACTGCCTGATCAGGGGGATATGGAGGCTGTAAAGCACCGCGTACACCCCCAGCAGCACCATCGGAATGGCAGGCAGGGGCAGCCGCCGGAGGATCCGGGGGTTCCGGCTCTTGTGGGCGATGATCCCAAAGGCCAGCAGGATGCAGATCACGATCCACCCCACCACCAGACCGAAAAGCCAGCCGTACTGGTATTTTTCGTTCCAGGGCTGCTGCAGTCGGAACACCTGCTGGTGCAGGTCGTTGGTCAGCACCAGCTCCAGCAGCACCGCCGAGGGCAGCCACAGCATTCTGGCCCAGGCGGACAGGCGGTAGCGCTCGGATCTGTCCACCGTCAGGACCAGCTGAACGGAAAGCACCGGTATTCCCAGCATGGGGGCATAGTAGAGGTACCACAGCATCCGATCCATCCCCGGGGAAGTGTTCAGCTGGAACCGCAGGGTGCGCACAATGATCCAGAACAGCATCAACAGATCCACGTTCAGCAGCAGCCGCCGCACCTGCGGATGCACCGTGCGGTTATACAGGGAGATTCCCCACCCTGCGAACAGGCTCAGATACAGCAGGCTCCGGAGGATGCCGCAGGCTTCCTGCAGGCCGGAGGGCAGGCCCTCCAGCGGGAGCACCCGGCACAGCCATGCCAGCAGCACCACAGTGCCCACCGCACAGCCTCTTTGAACCTGTTCTCGCTGCCTCTGCCCCATCATGCCAGCCTCCTTCTTTTGTGCCGTTCCCCGGTGGTTTTTCTCCATTATATCACATCCGTGCTGTAATTTACCAGAGAGCAGAGGGGAATGTACGAACCGACATTCTTTTTTGGGCTGGGATCCCAAAACCGGGTGGTCTCATAAACAAAAGACAGGCCTACCCCACAGTGATGCGAAGCAGGCCTGTTTGGTTACAGAAAAGGATTCGGGTCGTTTCCTTGCAGGATCCGTGATTCTATGCTAAAATTTCTTTCAACACAGCCATAGAGCAGAAATGCTGCTGTCAGCATCGGCAGCCACAGGTTGGAGACGATGAGCAGGAATGACAAAGTGGCTGGCAGCAGAACAAACAGTGCAGCATAACCGATCAATGCGGCAACAGCCATCAGCGAGCACCCAAGGTTGCCCCGAAACAGCAGAAAGGCATTTTTGAGCAGTGCTGATACAGGGAGCTGTATCAGAGGGATCTGGATGGCAAGGTTCAGCGCAAAGCCCAGCAGGAAGATTATGGATATCACCAGAAACTCGACCTGAAACACGCTTTGGCCGCGGCGTACCGCCAGACTTAACCCTGCCAGATCCACAGCAAATAACGGGCCGAATACCGCCCCGAACAAAGCGGCCGGCAGGGTGTTGTTCTTCAGAGACTTTTTGTATTGGAAAGACCAAAAACCGGCCTCATCCCGCAGACAGCGCAAAATGGTATCCAGCAGGTTCATCCCGAAGACAGAGGCCAGAGCGCCGGTGACAACACAGGAAAGGATCAGCGGTCCCAGAGCACTGGATGGCAGGAACAGCATGATACAGAGTCCGTAGGGCAGAGCCGCCGCCGTGGCGATCAAGCCGGAACCCAGCAACTGCCAAAAGTCCCGCACAACGATCTCCAGGATACGGGCTAGCCCTTTTTTTCGCCGCTGTCCTTCCGGGTACAAAGCGCCGGTGGCGGGGTCTTTTTTGTAGATCTCAAAATGCTTCATGTTCATTCCTCACTAAAGTACCCTGATACCGCGTTGGCATCTGTTTATATAAAACATTATAAGTCATTCGGCTGGCCGGAGCGACATCACTGTATCAGGTTCGGTGTATTTTGAAGCATCTCCTGAATTTTTTCAACCCGCCATGCTGCTGCGGATGATATGATGAAAAGGGGCATGATCCGTCCCCGGTTAGGAGGAATATCAGATGAATTTGCCGTTGGTATTGGAAAAGAATACGACTCCGCAGAATTGGAATGCACGGCGGGAAGCGTTGCTCGCGTTGTTCCGCTCGCAGGAGTACGGCATCCGGCCGGAAGTTCCCTATGAACAGACCGAACGCCTGCGGTCAGAAGAGTATCTGCCAAAATGCAAAGCCATACGGCAGATCTGGGATATCTGTCTGAAAACGAAGCAGGGAAGTCTGGAATTCCCCGTGGTGCTGGTGCGTCCGGAGGGAACGCAGAAGGTCCCGGCAGTCCTGTTCCTTTGCAATCACGAAAAGACAGCCTCTCCCGGGCCGAAAATGGGGCCTGATCAGATGGAAAAACTGCTGGCCAATGCCCCGGAAGCGTGGCGCAAAGAGGCCATGAATTTTTTCCGGAATATGCCAGCCGGAAGCGGCGGGCCGTCGCTCATTGATATCGAACAGGAAACGGAGCAGGAATACTGGCCTGCTGAACAGATTGTACAATCGGGCCGGGCAGCCGTGACCTTCTATGCAAGTGCATTGCAGCCCGACGATGCTGCGCAGTATCCCGGCCCACTGGCAAAGCTTTTTGGGCTCAGTACAGATGCACTACCTGCCGATGCATGGGGGACCCTGGACATCTGGGCCTTTGGGATGAGCTGTGTGGTAGACCTGCTGGTAAAACACCCGGGCATCGACCCGGCCCGAATCTCGGTGGGTGGTTTCTCGCGCGGCGGCAAGGCGGCGCTTTGGTGTGCGGCACAGGATGAAAGGGTCTGCGGGGTCCTCGTCAATGATTCCGGCTGCTCTGGTGCTGCCGTGTCCCGTGGCAAGCATGGTGAGACGGTGGGTTCCATCACGGCAGCATTTCCCCATTGGTTCTGCAAAAATTATCAGAAGTATGCATGGAAAGAGGAGACCCTTCCCTTCGATCAGCACCAGCTGGTGGCCTGTGTGGCACCACGGCTGTGTTACATAACCAGCGGCTCTGAGGATCGGTGGAGCGACCCTGATGCAGAGTGGAATGGTGCAAAGAGCGCCAGTTGTGCCTGGGAGCTCTTCGGGGATGCTCCTCTGCCCAGCCAGCCGCCTGCCAATGACTCGGGATACCTGACCGGGCGAATTGGATACCACCGCCGCACCGGCGGCCACGATATTACCCGATGGGATTGGGCAATGTTTCTGCGTTTTTTGGATTTTCACAATGGCTGAAGTAATTTTTTGAACATAAAAACTGAATATTTTACTCCCTGAAATCCGGCAGATTTGGTATGCTCTCAGTAGAAGAAGGTTCTGTTCTCAAAAGAGGAGGAAATATTATGAAGAAAAAGATCAACCGGCGCGATTTTCTTAAAGTCATGGGTGTTGTTGGCATGACGGCATCTCTGGCCGCCTGTGGGGACTCCGGTTCCAGCAGCGCGGCTGCCAGTTCTACCGCTGGCGGCGATGACGGCGTGATCACCATCTCTTACTGGACCACGGACCGTCACGATCAGGCGTATCTGACTCCGCTGATCGAAGAATACAACAAGACCAATTCGGACAACATTTATATCGACTACCAGGTCTATGCCGACAACTATTCTCAGATGCTGGATCTCGCCTTCAGCACCGACACTGCACCGGATGTGTTCAAGCTCAGTGGAACGGACCCGCTGGAGGTACAGGTGGACGAAAAGAAGATGCTGCTGGATCTCTCTCCGTATATGACGGAGGAGTACAAGGCACGTTTCTGGGATGGCGCTTTTGTGCAGGGCATCAACTCCTGGGGCGACGGGATCTACTCCCTGCCCTTTACCGCATCTGCCTGTCGCCTGTTTTACAACCAGGATCTGCTGGATCGGGTGGGCATTTCTGCTCCTCCCAAGACCCTGAAGGAGCTGGTGGATGATGCTACGCTGGTAACCAAGCAGCTGAGCGGCGAAGGGATCTACGGCATTGCCGGCAACTATAAATCCGCAATGAGCGCAGTGATGCGTTCCATCGATCCGGTGGTTCAGGTCAGCGGCGGCACCTGCTATGGCTTTGACTTCAAGAACGGCAAGTACGATTTCAGCAGCTACAGAGAAGTCCTGCAGCTGTTCCGTGAAATGTACTCCACCGGTGTGGCATTCCCCGGCAGCGAGTCTCTGGACATTGACCCCCTGCGCACCCAGTTTGCAGCAGGCAACATTGCCTTCTATTTCTCCTTGAGCCATGCAGAGCCCGGCGTTTACCAGAGCCAGTTTCCCACGGATATCAACTGGAACTGCTGCCAGATCCCCAGCCTGTCCGGAAATACGGACGGTGTGCAGAACCTGTGGTTTGGCGGCTCCGATAAGGCGATCAATGCCTCCACAAAGCACCCGGATGAAGCATGGAAAGTCATGGAATTCCTCCACAGCGATGAGGTCATGGGGCCCTATTATACCGCCGGTCTCGGCACTGTCATGATCAAGAGCGCCGTGGAAGGTGCAGAACCGCCGGCCTCCATTGAGACCATGCCGGATCTGGCCATTGGGGCAAATGATCAGAACTGGCCGATCCGCCCCGCCATTTCCATCGAGGGCGAGGATTACTCCACCGTGGCGGTTCAGTGCATTTTTGGTCTAAAGGACATTGATCAGGCCATCAGCGAGCTGAACGATCGGTACAACAACGCCTATGATAAGTCGGTTGCCGATGGGGCAAAGCGTATCGTTTATCCCAACTTTACCGCAAAGAATCAGGACACTTCCGTTTGATAACAGATGCCCGCGTGCATCGGAACTTAAACTGAACTCCGCTCCCATTTGATCCATATATGTGAAGCACCAATAGAGGAACCCGGCTTCGGGTCCCTCTATTGGTGCTTCTGAGAAGAAAGAAGCTGTATGAACAATCACACGCATCATCACAATGGTTCGATCGTTCTGAAGGTCACTGCCACCATCACCGTGATCTTTCTGGTTGCCATCACCCTGAATCAGATCATCCTGAACCGCCATATCAACGACACGATCGAGGAGAATATGGAAGAGACCGTTCTGCGAACAGCGGAACAGACAGAGAACTATCTGTCCACCCGCGTTAGCGGGAGCATCGAGCGGCTGCTTTATTTTAAGGCTGAATCGGGGCTGGACAGCATTTTGGCAAATTACTTTGCAAACCCCAATGCGGCAGCCTACAGCGTGGCAATGTCCAATCTCGCTGCACCCCTATCCACAAAAAAGGTGTCCGACAGTCTGATCAGCGATCTGTATCTCTACACGGATTATGGTGCATTTACGGACGGCAGCACCCTGTTGACTCCGGGGTTTTCACTGGAAAAAGTTGCGCTGTGGTCCGAGATCCGGGAAGGAAATTCATTTCTGGAGTTCTGCACCGTCCGCAATGACGAGATCTTCCGCTCCCGGAAATGGGTGGTACCAGTGCTCTATCGATTCAGTATCTCCTCAGCGCAGGTGTATTCTGCCACCCGGAAATGCATTTTAGTGGTAAATCTGGACTGTAAGGAGATTCAGGCACTGATCCGAAAAATCGTTCCCGAAGCGGAATCGGCGATCCTTGTGCTGGATCAGGAAGGCAACCCCGTGACCTGTGTGAATGCCGCAGCGGAAGAGTTGATGAGGGAACCGGAGCTGTTGAGTCGGCTGACCGCCGCAAAAAATACAGTTTTGGATGTTAGATTAGACGGAAAAAGGTATTACGGTGTCGCCCGCAAGGTATCGGTAACACCGTGGACCATCGTGTGTCTGCAGGCATCTACCACAGCACGGGAAGAATCCCGATCCTATCTGCAGCTGCTGCTTGTGGAAGGCGGGACACTGATCATGGTAACAGGGATAGTGTGCCTGCTGATGCTCCATTGGTTCACAGCCCCCTTGCGGGAGTTGATCAATTGCCAGAATGTGAGGCAGGAGTTCTGCTATGAAGGCAACGATGAGATCGCATTGCTGACAAAAAGCTACAACCAGATGCTCCGGAGCAGCAATGAGATGCTGGACAGGGAGAAGCAATACAGCCACCAGCTCGAGGAAAAGAATGATGCCATTGAACTGGAGCAACGGCTGAAACGCCGAGCGGAACTGCAGGCTTTGCAGGCCCAGATCAACCCGCATTTTTTGTATAACACGCTGGACTCCATCCGGTGGAAGGCAGAGGCCGCAGGAGCGGAGGACATCAGCCAGCTGGTGCGTGATCTGGCAAATTTTTTCCGCATCGGCCTCAGCCGGGGGCGGGAGATCATTCCGCTGGAGCAAGAGATCTGCCATGTGCGCAGTTATCTAGACATCCAGAAGATGCGGTATGGCGATCGATTGGATTATCAGATCCGGATCCCGGAGGAACTGAAAAAGCTCTACACGGTCAAATTGCTGATACAGCCTCTGGCGGAGAATTCTATTTATCACGGGATCAAGGAATCGGACCGGAAAGGCACCATTCTTATTACAGCAGGCGAAGAACCAGGGGGGGTCTATCTCTGTGTCCGTGATGACGGGCTGGGAATCTCGCAAGAGACACTGACGATCCTGAATGCAGATCTGAAGCGGGGCGTAACGGTCAGCGATGGTGGTTACGGCATCTTCAATGTCAACGAGCGGATCAGGCTCTATTTTGGCCGCGACTATGGTTTGGAGCTCAGGAGTTGTACAGGAGAATGGACAGAGGCAGTCATTCATCTGCCAAAGTATATTCCGGAAAGGACGGAGTGGGATGTTTCAGATTTTGATCGCAGATGATGAACCGAATATCCGGGAGGGGGTAAGGCAGTTTATTACCAGACGCTGCCCGGAGTGGCAGGTGGTAGGGGCGGCTCGCGACGGCAAAGAAGCCTTGGCAATGGCAGAACGATTTCTACCGGACTGCATTATGACCGACATCACCATGCCTCATGTAAACGGATTGGAGTTTCTGGAAAAGATCAAGGAGGAACTTCCGGATGCAAAACTCCTGATCCTGAGCGGCTACGATGATTTTGAATACGCCGTGCAGGGAATGCGGCTGGGGGTATCAGATTATTTGTTAAAGCCGCTGGACACAGAACTTCTGATCCAACGGCTGGATGCCTTTGCAGCAGAGTTGACCCAGCGTCAACAACAGTGGCAGGATCGGGTGCAGCAGATGCAGCAACGGCTGCACCAGGAACAGAAGATCCGGGAACTTATGTGGCGAGCCAGTGCAGGGGAGCTTGCTTCAGAAGAAATGAAAGAGTTACAACAGTTCTGCATCGGAAGCGACCGTTATCTGGTCGCACTGTTTCAGGGCGGCCCCGAGATACGGCAGGAACTGCCCGCACTGTTGAACCAGCGCTTTGAAAAAAAGCTGGATGCTTATGTTCTGAACCATTCTGTGGAAGGAATGTCTTTCATTGTGTTCTCCATCCACCAGGAAGTGACCAATGCCGCGGCGGCGCTTTTGCTGACCCGTGAACTGACGGCTGTGGTGGTGGCGATCCGGCGCAAATGGAATCAAACGGTCCACTTTTTTCTGGGAGGGATCAAGGACAATATCTACAAGTTGGAAAAATCCGGTCACGAGGCAAAAGAAGCAGCGGAGTATTCTTTCTATGAAATGGCTCCGCCGGTGCGCACCATCTCTGACGTGCTGCTGACGCGGGTAACAGCCTGCCTTGAGATCGACCCCCATCTGACAGAGCAAGTGGCACTGACGGTGGCCGGAGGAGATGCGGAGGCCATTGCAGGGGCAGTAGACGGAGTTCTGAGTTGGTTCTACCCCCATGGAGTAGTGGATGCAGCATACATCAAAATGGCAGTTCTGGACATGTGCCTTTCCGTATTGAAGAAGCGCCGGGGACAAAACCCCATCACCTACGTGGAATATAAGGCCTGCCATCAGGAGATCATGGAGGCCGGAACCCTGGAGGAATTGCAGGAATGCTTTAAAAATCTTCTTCTCC
Organism: Faecalibacterium sp. I2-3-92; assembly: GCF_023347315.1. Lineage (GTDB taxonomy): Bacteria > Bacillota > Clostridia > Oscillospirales > Ruminococcaceae > Faecalibacterium > Faecalibacterium duncaniae. The sequence continues at coordinate 162,107 of NZ_CP094470.1, read as the reverse complement.
TGTGCCGTGCTGCAGAAGAGAAAAAGAATCCTGGACAGGAACTGGTGTCCCGGATCGATGAGATCATGGGAGAACATCTGAGCGATCTGCAGTTTTCGCTGGATGATGTAGCAGCGGAATTGTACATCAGCCCCAATTACCTGCGGCAGCTGTTCAAGCAGGCTTCCGGGCAGACCTTCACCGAACACCTGACCGAAATGCGAATGAAGGAGGCACAACGGCTTTTGGACGACGAAAGCCTGAAGATCTATGAGGTAGCAGAGCGCACCGGCTATGCGGATTCCCGGTATTTCTCCGTCTGTTACAAAAAATACTGGCATATTACCCCCACTGATTATCGCCGCACCCTGCAGGAAAGCGGCTGAGCGGAAATATGCAGAAGCAGATACAAGAATCGGAATTTTTTCAACATAATCGGGTATCCATTTCTCTACGTTTCAAAAAAATCCCCGTATACTTATAATCAGAAATGCCTTCAGATAATCCGTTAGGAGGAAACACTATGGAAACGAGGAAAAAAAGCCTTGGGAGAAGGATCCGGGAGGAGAAGACATCCTATTTGATGCTTCTGCCCAACCTGATCATGTTTGTTGTTTTCACCATCTACCCCATCCTGTGGACAATACGGTACTGTATGTTTGACTACAAGGGCTACGGCACCCCAAAATTTGTAGGCTTTGCAAATTTTGCCCGCATTGCCCGGGACACTGTGTTCAAGACAGCCATCGTGAACACCTTCGTTTATGTGGGAGGCAAACTGCTGCTGACGCTGCCCATTGCATTTATGCTGGCGTTCCTGCTGAGCAAAAACACCCGGCTCAACGCCACCGGACAATCCATTATCTTTACCCCGACCATTATGTCCAGCGCTGTTATGGCGTTGATCTTCTACCTGCTGTTCAACACTTACAACGGCGAGATCAACCGCTTCCTGACGTGGCTGGGTATTATCGATGAAAATGTCAACTGGCTCGGTGTAAAGTACGCCATGCTGACTTGTATCATCATTGCTGCATGGGGCGGTATCGGCAACTACATGGTTTATTTCATTGCAGGCCTCACCGGTATTTCTACAGAGGTATATGAGAGTGCAAAACTGGATGGTGCGAATGCAGCCCAGATCCTGTTCCGCATTACCATCCCTCTGCTGGCCCCCGTCATGAAGATGATCCTGATGTTGGCGCTGGTGATCTCCTTTATGGATTATCAGAGTATCATGGTTCTGACTGAAGGCGGACCCATGAATCAGACCAACGTGATGTTCTTGTATATCTATCAGCTGTTCTTCCCCATCACCGCAGGTTCCTCTGTGGTGCAGGAGTTTGGCTATGGCGCAGCCTGCAGTTTGGTGGCAGCGTTGATCATCGGTGGTGTCACTGGCCTGTATCTGATTCTCGCCAAGCGGCTGGACGCAGTGACCGGTGAATAAGGAGGAACGGAAAATGGCACGGAAAAAATTAAAATGGTCGGATATGCGCCCCTCGGAAAAAAGAGATCATGTGATTTACCTGATCGGCCAGATCCTGAAATGGCTGTTTGTAGGTTCCATGTGTATCTTTACCCTTTATCCGGTGGTCTACACTCTGCTGGGCTCCTTCAAGACCAACGCAGAATTGACATTGGGCGGAAATTTCCTGCCGGAGAACTGGCAGTTCAACAACTATGTTTATGCTTTCCAGAAGTTGGACTTCGGCAAGTATTTCCTGAACAGCGTGGTACTGGCACTGCTGACGGTGGTTTTTACACTGATCACCTCTTCCATGGCGGCCTATGTGATCAGCCGCCGAGATTTTGTGGGCAAAAAGCTGATCTCTACGGCATATCTGCTCAGTATGTTCATCTCGGTTGGTTCGGTGGCGCTGTATCCTCTGTATACTCTCATGAGTCGGCTGGGACTGACCAAGAATATGGTGGGTCTGGCACTGATGCTTACCGGCGGCCAAGCGGCTAACATTTTTATGATCTCCGGCTTCATCAATGGAGTGCCCAAAGATCTGGACGAGGCTGCCACGATCGATGGCGCTGGCCCCTTCCGCATCTTCTGGCAGATCATCGTTCCGGCCATCAAACCCATTTTGGGAGTGATCGCGCTGTTTGCCTTCCGCCAGGCCTGGAATGAGTTTGTTACGGCACAGGTGTTCACCATGGCCAACCCCGGCCTCAAGACCCTGAGCGTTGCTGTTGCAAATCTGCGCTACTCCGCCAACGCTGCTGCTGAGTGGCATATCATGACAGCGGGCGCTTCCATTGCACTGCTGCCTATCCTTCTGGTTTATCTGGCCGCAAACCGCCAGTTCATTGCCGGATTGACGGCCGGTGCAGTCAAGGGCTGAATCAACACATACACGAAAGGAGTCTGTTTTGTCTATGTATCGACATGAGATCACCGAAATCGCGCCCCATACATGGTGCCTGAGTGAATTTCGTCTGGTGAACGCTTTCCTCATCGAGGGTGAAGAGAAAGCCGCGCTGGTGGATACCGGCTGCGGTATCGGCGACCTCGCTGGGGAAGTGCGTGCACTGACGGATAAGCCTCTGATCATTCTGCTGACGCATACACACTTTGACCATGACGGCGGTGTCTTTGAGTTTCCCGGCGTTCCAGTCTATGTGAATCCGCTGGATGGGGAGCGTGCCGAAGAAGATCACAAGAATATGGAAAAATTCATGGGCACCACAGATTACAACAAGATGCGCAGTTTCTATATTCAGTCTCGTGGGCCTATTCGCTGCCCGGATCTGGATCAGGAAGAACTGCTGAAATTGGTGCCCAATCATCCCACTGAGGGCAGCTATCCTTGGCATCCTGTTAATGACGGAGATGTGATCGATCTGGGCGGTCGAACCATCAAAGCGATTCTCACGCCTGGCCACACCCCCGGCAGTACCTGCTTCCTGGATGCAGAAAATCATATCCTTTTCAGCGGAGATTGTGCGAATATCTCAATCATTCTGGAGCGGCAGCCTGAAAACGATATGCGGCTGGTGGATATCTGCAATCACACGATGACAAAGCTCTGGAATCAGGAAAGTTCTTTTGAACGGCTGGCCGTGGGACATGATGCAGTGACCTTGGATAAGCAGATCGTTCGGGATTACCGGGATCTGTCTGCGGGGCTTCTGGATGGCAGCATTACCGGAAAGTACGAGGAGACCGGGTTCCGCAAGGGCGATGTTGCACGCTTGGGTATGGCAGAATTGTGGTACCAATGTGACGCTTAAATTTACGATTGCACGAACATGATATGGGGCTGTTGCAAAATAGTCCAAACGAAAAATGAGATAGACTCCCCCGAAAGGGTGTCTATCTCATTTTTGTTGTAATCGAGATTTTGCCACCTGTAGCATTTGTCCAGTCCGCAGGCGGCTCCAGCCGTAATCTGAAACAAACGAGGAGGCTCGCTGTCAGTCAAAACCAGTCGGCGTAGCCCATGCGGACCAGATTGTCATGGCTGATCTTCAGGCTTTCATAGGGGTCACGACCATAGGTGTCATCCTGCTCGATCAGGAAGTATCGCTACCGCCATCCAGACCGGCTTGTATGCAGGCGGAGATGGGCAGACTGGACCACCAGCAAAACCCTCGCACTGTTGCGTGAAAAACGAGCGTCTGCGATCCGCCAATACCTGAAATACCGTCTGCACTATCTGAAAGCCGCCATGGGGTGATAAAATGGCCTATCTGAAATTGATGGACCTGCCCGATTGCAATGCGTGGGAAATCGTTAAACGCACCAACGTCTGCCTGATGGAAGATCCCTGTCATTGAATGTCCGCTCAGCTAGCGCTATAATAAAAGAAAACGGTAAGGAAGTGCACCTATGCTCTACCCCGGTCTGTACGAACAGGTCATCAATAACGCACTGAACCGCGAGCTTGCAGAGATCCCGGAAGCCCGCAAGTCTACTGCGCCCATCGACACGGCGGAGGCTGCCAAAGTGCTGGCGCAGTATTTGGCCGATGTGGTGCAGAAGGGTCTTGAGAACGTACAGGATAACGGCGGCGGCATCGAGGCGCAGATCCAGCTGGCAAACCAGATCATAAATACCATCCAGACTACTACAGAGGAAGCTGACTTTGCCGCGCTTGGTGTTGACCAGCGGGCAGAGCAGCTTCTTGCGCTTTTGCAGCAGAACGACCCGCGCCTTGCTACAGGGAAAAGCGCAAAAGACCTTGACCGCCCGGAGACCTCCATTGCGCAAAGTTCCCTGTTTACCGGCGCTATCCATGAGCCGCAGATGTACACGGAGCTGAAAAAGGAGATCGTTTCCGCCGACCGCATTGATATGCTGGTCTCCTTTATCAAGTGGAGCGGCTTGCGCCTCATCATGGACGAGCTGCAGCAGTTTGCGCAAAGCGGCGGTGAGCTGCGCATCATCACCACCTCTTATATGGGCGCTACGGACGTAAAAGCCATTGAGGAGCTGCGCGCACTGTCCAATACGAAGATCAAGGTCAGCTACGACACCAAGCGTACCCGGCTCCACGCAAAGACCTATGTGTTTTACCGGGACACCGGTTTTACTACGGCGTATGTAGGCTCCTCCAACCTGTCCAATGCGGCAATTTCCAGCGGTCTGGAATGGAACGTCAAGGTGACCCGAAAGGACCTGCCGGAGACCATTGAAAAGATCGCAGCCACCTTTGAAAGCTACTGGAACTCCAGCGAGTTTGAATATTACGATGAAGGGCAACGGGAACGGCTGACCCGCGCCCTGAAGGCTGAAAAATACAGCGAGACCGACCACAGCGGAATCTACACCCTGGATATTCTGCCCTATTCCTACCAGCAGGAAATTCTGGACCGACTGGATGCCGAGCGCACCGTTCGGGGGTATAACCGCAACTTGGTGGTCGCCGCCACCGGCACCGGCAAAACTGTGATTTCTGCACTGGATTACAAGCGCTTCTGCAAACAGCATCCGGGGCAACCCTGCCGTCTGCTGTTTGTGGCACACCGGGAGGAGATTCTGAAGCAGAGTCTGTACACCTTCCGGGCGGTGCTGAAGGATGCCAATTTCGGTGAACTGTATGTGGGCAGTCACAGAGCCGACAGCATTGATCATCTGTTTGTTTCCATCCAGACCTTCAATTCTCAGGAGCTTGCCGCCAAAACGGCAGCAGATTTTTACGATTACATCGTTGTGGACGAGTTCCACCATGCAGCTGCACCCACTTATCAGAAGCTGCTGGAATATTATCAGCCGAAGATCCTTCTGGGGCTGACTGCTACCCCGGAACGTATGGACGGCAAAAGCGTTCTGGACTATTTCGGCGGACGCATTGCCGCCGAGATCCGTCTGCCGGAAGCGATTGACCGGAAACTGCTCTGTCCCTTCCAATATTTCGGCGTCACCGACACCGCAGATCTGAGCAGCCTGAAATGGCGTACCGGCGGCTACGATAAAAACGAGCTGTCCAACCTGTACACCCTCAGCGGCATGGTGGCGGAGCGCCGCGCTGACCTTGTGGTGAACTCCATCCTGAAATATGTCACCGATATCGACGATGTGAAGGGTTTGGGCTTCTGCGTTTCCATTGCTCATGCCCAATTTATGGCGCGCTACTTTAATACCCACGGCATCCCGTCTATGGCACTGACCGGCGATTCTCCTGACGAGGAGCGCAACGCCGCCAAACAGCGGCTGGTTTCCGGGGAGCTCCGATTCCTCTTTGTGGTGGACATTTACAACGAGGGTGTGGATATCCCCGAGGTGAACACTGTGCTGTTCCTGCGCCCTACCGAGTCGCTGACCGTGTTTTTGCAGCAACTGGGGCGTGGTCTGCGTCTGGCAGAAAACAAGGATTGCCTGACCGTTTTGGATTTCATCGGGCAGGCCAACAAAAAGTATAATTTTGAGGAGAAATTCGCAGCACTGCTCTCGAACACCACCCGCAGCGTCAGTCGGGAACTTAAAGAGGGCTTTGTCTCTGCACCCAAAGGCTGCTATATTCAGCTGGAAAAAATTGCCGTAAAGTATGTGCTGGATAATATCAGCGCCTCCTATGACCGCACCTCCGGGCTTGTGGCGCGGGCGGCTGCCTTCACAGAGGATACTGGTCTGCCCCTGACACTTGGGAACTTCCTCGACTACTACCATCTTGACCCCCGGGCCATCTACAGCAAAAAGGTCTGCTTCAGCAGGCTGTGCGTCCGCGCAGGGGCGACATCCGATTTTGCAGAGCCTTTGGAAGAGACCATGATCAAAGCCCTTGCACGCTTTGCAGTCGTGGATTCCCGCAGGTGGATTCGTTTTTTGCTGGGGCTCCTGCCGAAATTGGATAACACCGACTTTGCAGCCCTGCCGCCGGTAGAGCAGCGGATGCTGCAAATGTTCTATGTAACCCTCTGGGGCAAAACTGCAGAAAGCTGGGAGGATGAAGAAGTTCTCGATAACCTGTATGCGCTCTCAGACAGTCCCGTTTTGCTGGGGGAACTGCAGGCACTTTTGCAGTATCAATATGACCGCATTGATTTTATTGACGAGCCGGTGGATGTGGGCTTTGATTGTCCGCTGGACCTGCACTGCACCTATACCCGCGACCAGCTGCTGGTGGCGCTGGACTTTTTGAAGCCTGCTACTGTCCGTGAAGGCGTGAAGTGGCTGCCGGAAAAGCAGCTGGACGTATTCTTTGTGACCCTGAACAAAGCGGACAAAGATTACTCTCCCAGCACCATGTACAAGGATTATTCCATTAACGAAAGCCTGTTCCACTGGCAGAGCCAGAGCACCACCGCCGAAAACTCTGCCACCGGGCAGCGCTACATCCATCACCGGGAAAAAGGAAGCCGCGTGCTGTTATTCGTGCGTGAGTTCAAGGCAGATGCCCGTTTTGGCGGGGCAGGAGCGTATACCTATCTGGGCACGGTGAACTATGTGAAGCACGAGGGCTCCCGCCCCATGAACATCACATGGAAGCTGGACCGCCCGATCCCTGCAAAGTTCCTCAAAAAGACCAACAAGCTGGTGGTCGGTTAAAAGGAGAATATCATGAAGGTTGTTCGCGTTGTTGCAGCTGTGATCTGCGACGATATTCAGACGAAACATAAAATTTATGCCACCGCCCGCGGCTACGGTGAGTATAAGGGCGGATGGGAATTTCCGGGCGGCAAAATCGAGCCGGGTGAAACCCCGCAGCAGGCGCTGAAACGAGAGATCCGGGAAGAACTGGATACCGAGATCGCGGTAGGCGACCTTATCGACACCATTGAATACGATTATCCCACCTTCCATCTTTCCATGGACTGTTTCTGGTGCGAAGTAGTTTCCGGCGAACTGGTGCTGAAAGAAGCCGAGGCTGCACGCTGGCTGACTAAAGAGGAGCTTGATTCTGTTCCGTGGCTTCCGGCGGATCAGACCATTTTGGAGACTATCAAAAACTCTATGATATAACTTTGGCAAGCCTTATGAATTGCAAAACGATTTTTTAGTTGCTATACTGGGCTTATCAAATTTTTTTCGGGAGGCTGCTACAGTGACAGCACAGACAATGCAAATCGGGAACAGACCTTGCCGCATTTACGGCGGGGCTAATGCAGAATACCTGCTGCTCCAAATGACAGGTGAGCATGAGCTGCAAAGTATGGATTATGAAGTGGCGGCGATCGCACAAAGCAGCCGGAATTTTCTGCTCGCGGCTATCCCGGTGGGAAGCTGGAACGATGCACTTTCTCCGTGGAAAGCCCCTGCCGTGTGGGGAAAGCAAGGCTTCGGCGGCAAAGCTGGGGAGACCCTGCGCTTTCTGACGGAGCAGGTCATTCCCACACTGGAGCAGCAGTTTCCTCTCCCGGAAAACGTCAAAATCATTCTGGGCGGCTACTCGCTGGCCGGGCTGTTCGCTTTGTGGGCATCCACCCAGACCGATTTGTTCTACGGTGTCGCCGCCGCTTCTCCCTCTGTGTGGTTTCCGGGCTGGATGGAGTTTGAACAGCAGCACCCGATACAGGCACAGCACGTTTATCTAAGCCTTGGCGACAAGGAAGAGCGCACGAAAAACACCATCATGGCTGCGGTAGGGGATCATATCCGCACGCTGCACAGTCGGCTTACAGAGCGTGGCGCAGACTGCACCCTTGAATGGAACAGCGGTGGACATTTCAAAGACGCTGACCTGCGCACGGCAAAAGCATTTCAGTGGGTGATGGAGGAAAGCCGATGAATATTTTGATCGATGCAGACGGCTGCCCGGTCGTCGATCTGACTTTGCAGATTGCAAAGCGGTTGGGCGCTCCAGTCATCATCCTGTGCGACACCTCTCACCAAATCGAACGAGAAGGTGCGCAGACATTGGTATTCGATAAAGGGGCTGACAGCGTAGACTTCGCGCTGGTGAACCGGGTAAAGCCGGGGGATGTGGTCGTAACACAGGACTACGGGCTGGCGAGTATGTGCCTTGCCAAGTGCGCACGAGTGCTGAACCAGAATGGTCTGGAATACACCGCCGACAACATAGACGCTCTCATGCTGCGGCGGTACGAAAACAAAAAGCTCCTCCGTGCCGGAAAGCACCCCAAGGGGAGCCCAAAGCGGACGAAGGAGCAGGATGTCAGGTTTGCGGACACGCTTGAGAAGATCTTGAATTACAACCATTGATACATACTTTTGGAAGGCTGGAGAAATCCAGTCTTCTTTTTTCATGAGAAAATTGTAACATTTTTTGCAATTTGGTTGCGTTTTGAGAGGGAGTGAATCGGCCCCGTCGTTCTTTCGGCTCGTTTTCTTGCATCTGCTTTCCCGAATCTGCTATACTGAAGTCACTTTTTTAATCGGAGGCTTTCATGACAACCCTTCTTCTCCTGCGCCATTCCATCCCGGAGCGCGGCGGTTCCAGCCCCGACCCCGGCCTTTCTGCCGAAGGTCTTCAGCGGGCCGCCGCAGTCTTTCAAAATGACGCTTTCCGCACGGTCTCGCTCGTCTGGTCGTCCCCTTCGCTGCGTGCGCTCCAGACCGCACAGCTGCTGGGGCTTCCCGTCCGGCAGGACACCCGCCTTGCCGAGCGCCGCACCGGCGACACGACCGGGCAGGACGCTTCGTTCTGGAAACGCCAATACGAAGACCCGGACTTCAAAAATCCGGACGGCGAGTCCTTCCGTGAGGTCAGCGCCCGGATGGCAGACTGCATCCACGAACTGCTGGATTCGCTCCCGGAGGAGCAGAACGCCCTTGTCGTCTCCCACGCCGCCGCTATTTGCAGCTACTTGCAGCGCTTTTGCACCGTTGAGGTGACCGACGCCGCACAGAAGCTCCGCCGGATTACATTTCAGGGCGAAGTTCTGTTGGATGGGCACTTTTGGGAAGCTGATGGATTTGTGCTGCACATCGAAAATCGCCGCCCTGTTCTCATCCACACCATCTTTGCCGCAAAAAAGGCACCAGCCTGAGCCGGTGCCTTTTATTGGCGGAGATGGTGGGTATTCTCCCGCGGGCTAAGCAACAGCCCGCAGGGCTGATTGCTTGCGGCCTGCGGGCCGCCGCCCTGTTCTCATCCGCACCATCTTTGCCGCAAAAAAAGGCACCAGCCTGAGCCGGTGCCTTTTGTTGGCGGAGATGGTGGGATTCGAACCCACGTGCCCGATTAAGGACAAAACGATTTCGAGTCGTTCTCGTTACGACCACTTCGATACATCTCCATATTCATAGCTATATAATTATAGCAAAAAGCCGCCGTTCCGTCAACACTTTCTGCCGGAGGGACCCACAGCGCCAAAGAGGCCTTCTGGTCAGGGATGAGCGGAAGCCGCTGCCGCCCTCTGCGGAGAGGTACAACCTCCTTTTCCTCTCTGCTTCAGGGCATCTTTCTCATGCTGTACTGTCATTTTCAAGGGCAAGATTGTAAAATTGTGGAATCATCGTCTGGATTTTCACAAAATATTACTATTTTGCCCAAAGATTGTACAAACCCTACCCCCCTCTGATGTGCTATACTAAAATCAACAACCGGCCTGTTTCCGGCATTTCTTCTGCCATACAGGCCGCCGAAACAAAGAAGAAAACCAGAAGGAGCAGTATCGATGAGAGAGATCATTTCCTTGAACGAAAACTGGACCCTGTCCTTCCCCAAGGGCGAGCGTCCCACCGAGCAGGTCACCCTGCCCCACACCTGGAACGCTGTGGACGGCATGGACGGCAACGGCAGCTATCTGCGCACCACCGGTGTCTACACCCGCACCTTTACCCAGCCCAAGCAGCCTCTGGCTGGCGGCCGCACCTACGTTGAGGTGCTGGCAGCTGCTCTGGCCGCAACCGTGAAGGTCAACGGCCAGGTGGCAACCACCCACGAGGGCGGCTTCTCCATCTTCCGTGCCGATGTCACCGACCTGTGCCACGAGGGCGACAACGAGCTGACCATCGAGGTCTCCAACGAGGACACCCCCTCCATGTACCCCGCTTCCGCCGACTTCACCTTCTACGGCGGCCTGTACCGCGGCGTGAACCTGATCAGCGTGCCCGGCACCCACTTTGACCTGGACTACTTCGGCGGCCCCGGCATCAAGGTCACCCCCAAGCCCACCGAGGATGGCGGTGCCACCTTTGAGATCGAGAGCTGGGTCACCAACGGCGAAGAGGCCTATACCGTGATGTACAGCATCGAGGACTGCTACGGCAACGAAGTTGCTTCCGGCGTGCGCCCCTGCGACAGCACCAAGGTCACCCTGTACGTTCCCGATGCCCAGCTGTGGAGCATGGACGAGCCCAACCTGTACACCGTGACCGCCCGCCTGCAGAAGAACAATGAGACCTTTGACGAGATCTACGCCAACGTGGGTGTCCGCAGCTATACTGTGACCCCGAACGACGGCTTCTCCATCAACGGCGTGCCCACCCCGCTGCGCGGCGTGGCTCGCCATCAGGATCGTCTGTACAAGGGCAACGCCCTGACCGCTGAGGATCACTACGAGGATGCCATGCTCATCAAGGAGCTGGGTGCCAACACCATCCGTCTGGCCCACTATCAGCACAGCCAGGACTTCTACGACGCATGTGACGAGCTGGGCTTCGCCGTCTGGGCTGAGATCCCCTTCATCAGCGTCTTTAAGAAGGACCCCTCCGCTCACCAGAACTGCCGTCACCAGATGACCGAGCTGATCATCCAGAACTACAACCACCCCTCCATCATGTTCTGGGGCCTGTCCAACGAGATCCTCATCGGCGGCATCTGCCAGGAGCTGGTGGACAACCACCACGACCTGCAGAAGCTGGTGCGTGAGCTGGATCCCACCCGTCTCACCACCATTGCCCACGTCTCCAACACCCCTGTTGACGGCCCCATGCATCACATTACCGATGTAGAGAGCTACAACCACTACTTCGGCTGGTACGGCGGCAAGATGGAGCAGAACGGCCCCTGGCTGGACAAGTTCCACGCCGAGCACCCCGACATCTGCATCGGCATCTCCGAGTACGGCACCGAGGGCATCATCAACTGGCACAGCAACGATCCCCAGTGCAAGGACTACACCGAGGAGTATCAGGCACTGTACCACGAGCATCTGGCTCAGGTGTTCGAGGATCGTCCCTGGGTGTGGGCTACCCACTGCTGGAACATGTTCGACTTTGGCTGTGCTGCCCGCCACGAGGGCGGCGTTGCAGGCCGCAACAACAAGGGCCTGATGACCATTGACCGCAAGACCAAGAAGGACAGCTACTTTGTCTACCAGGCATACTGGTCCAAGCTGCCCATGGTCCACATCGCTGGCCGCCGCCATGCACAGCGCGCAGGCGAGACCACCGAGATCAAGGTCTACTCCAACCAGGACACCGTTGTGCTGTACGTCAACGGCAAGGAAGTCGGCCAGCAGACTGCACACCGCGTGTTCAAGTTCAACGTTGCTCTGGAAGAGGGCTTCAACACCATCCTGGCCGTTGCCGGTGACGTGAAGGATTCCATCACGCTGGAAAAGGTCGAGAAGGAGCCTGATTGCTACACTCTGCCTGAGTTCAACGAGCGTCAGGAGGGCGTTGCCAACTGGTTCAAGCAGGTCGGCAGCCTGGATCTGAAGGCTCCGATGGAGTTCCCCGAGGGCTATTACAGCATCAAGGACAGCATGGAGGATCTCTCCAAGAACGAAGAGGCTATGGCTCTCGCCACCAAGGCTGTCAAGCTGGCCACCAACTTTGACGTCAAGCCCGGCGTTGGCATGTGGGATATGATGAAGCGCATGACCCCTGAGGCTATGGCTAAGATGATCAACATGCCCGACGGCTTTATCGAGAGCCTAAACGCACAGCTGATCAAGATCAAGAAGTAAGCACTTCCTGCATCTGAACACCAAAAACGAACGAACCGCCCCGGCACTGCACAAAGCAGCCCTGCCGGGGCGGTTTTTGTATGCGGCAAATGGCAAGATGAATCAGGCCGCTGAGATGGTCAATTTCAAACCCAGCTGCTGGAAGATTTTCAGCAGGGTATCCAGATTGGGCATCGTTTTAAAGGATTCGATCCGTGCCACCGAGGATTGCGGAATGCCGCACCTCGCTGCCAGTTCCCGCTGGCTCAATCCCATCGCATTGCGCTGCTCTACCATTGCTTTCACGATTGCAGACATCGCTTCCGCTTCCCGGATATCCTTTGCAATGTCCGGGTCAACAGCTGCCACATGCTCCTTATAATCGTTCCAGGTCCTCATATTCATTCACCCTTTCTTGCAAGCCAATCATCACGTTCCGCTTTTGCTCGTTCAATTTCACGCTGCGGTGTTTTTTGCGATTTCTTCCGAAACTGGTGCAGCAGCACAAACCGGTCACCCCGCCAACAGAAGTAGAATACCCGGTTATTTCCCGGACGCAGCTCCCAGATGCCATCCATCAGATGCTTCGTCACATTCTCGGAAAGCCGTGTTCCGTTGTCCTGCAGCAGCTGGATATACAACACGATCTGTTTATACTGTATTCGCGCATCCTTATTGGATGCGCTTTTTATCCGCAGCTCTTCCAAAAAGTCCCACAGTTCGGAAACGCCTCTGTCGTTCTCGTAAAATTCGACTGTATACATTCATGTTCCTCTTCTATGTGCGGCTTATCCCTCAGCCTTATGATAGCACATTTGCTATCAGTCGTCAATCTGTTTTCTCATCTCCCACACTCTCTTGCAAGCCAAAAGGGCCCTGCGGCATTTGCAGGGCCCTTTCGGTTATGGGAGATCATGAAATATCAAAACATCTTTACCATGCTGCCCCAGCCTGCGGCTCAGCGCTTTTTGCTGCGCTTCTTCTTGCGCGGGGCAGAACGGGCAGGGTTCTGGGTGGGAACAGAATCATTGGAGCGCTTCTGCTCCATCCGATATCTGACGTAATTGGGAATCACGACCGCGATCACGATCAGCAGGACCCAGACCAGGATGCTGGGCTGCTCGTGGTTGGTGTTGAACAGAAACTGCATGACATTATCCATAGGGTGTTTTCCTTTCCGGCCCAGCAGGCCGCCAGAGGGCTTTTTACAGCCAGATGTTGCCGTTCTCGTCCGGTTTCATGGGCACGGCAATGATGAAGTCCACGATGGTCATAGCGGCAGAGAAACCACTCCAGAAGGTTGCCAGATACAGCAGGCCCAGCACCGGGCGCTTGGCATAGAACTGGTGCGCACCAAACGCACCCAGAATGCACAGGCGCATATACTTCTTACGGCTGACACAGTGCTTTTCACGGTGTTCTCTCCAGTATAACAGGTGGTCGATGGTGTTCCAGATGAACCCATGATTCGGGTCCTTTACCCACTGTGTCTTTTCTTCCATTTACGATGTACCTCTTGTTTGAATTTTGTTCCAAAAGCAGAAAACCGCCCGCCGCAAGGGCGAGCGGTTTTCCTATTTGATTTTACAGGTTTCCGCAGAAAATTGCAAGTACCAATTAGGCGTTCTCAGCCATGGCCTTCATCTTGATCTGAGCGACCTCATCCTGGATCTCTTCCATCTTCTCCTTGGTCAGGGGATAGAACTTCATAGCAATCAGGTTGCAGACCAGGCCGATCATGATCATGCCGTATGCGCAGAAGACAACGCCGCCGCGCAGGCCCGGGGTAACAGGGTCACCCATAACGGGGTTGTGGTCGGTGTAGCCGCACATGCTGAACATGACACCGGCGACCATGGGTGCGAAAGAGGAGACCAGCTTATCCACGAAGCTGAACAGGGTGCCCATCAGGCCGGGGACGTACTTGCCGGTACGGTAGACTTCGTAGTCGGCGCAGTCAGCGGTCATGGGGATAACGATGTTGCCGGAAATGCCCTGGAAACCAGCGGCGACGATGGTCAGAACGAGGTACAGGATCAGGAAGTAGCCCCAGTTCAGAGCACCGGTAGCGGGGTTAGAGGTCATGGTGGTGGGATCGCCCAGCAGCCACAGGGCTGCCAGTGCGCCGTTGATGACCAGACCACCCACAGAGCCGATCAGCATAGCCTTGCGCTGACCCAGTCTGGTAGCAAAGAAGCTGATGAACAGGAAGCACACGATGGTGCTGGGGATGGTGACCAGACCGGTAACGTTACTCTGCAGCAGGTTGGAACCGGCGATGCAGGCGAACATGGCGACCATGACGGCGCTGGACTTTGCAGAGGAGCCCAGTTTATCGGTAGATGCGGACAGGACCAGCATCTGAATGGCACGGTTGTTCTTCAGGGTATCCCAGTAATCCTTGATACCGACCTTGACGGGCTTGCCGGTGCCGAAGAACTCAGGACGATCCTTGGGGGTAATGGAGATCACAGCGATGGTGGTGAAGCAGGCGGACATGATAGCGGTCATCAGCCACAGGGTGTGCATGAACTGGGTGGAAGCGTAGCCGCCCACATCGGTGTAGCCATCAGCAATACGAGGGATGATGATGCCCAGAATGGCGAACAGCAGGGTGTTGAACACGCCGTCGAAGGAAGCGAACATGGGGCGCTGCTTGGGGTCATTGGTCATGCAGCTCTGTGCAGACTTGGTAACAACACACTGGCAGGTGTAGCCCAGGTAGTAGACCATCAGAACGACCACATAGAAGGGGAAGCGCACGCCCTGAGGCAGCTTGTGGGTGACATGGAAAGCGATGTAGCTGGTCACGCACAGGATGATCTGACCGATCACGATGAACGGGCGGTTCTTGCCGAACTTGCCGTTGGTCTTATCGACCATGAAGCCGACGAACGGGTCAGTGACACCGTCCCAGATACGCATCATCATGGTCAGGGAAGAAGCGACCATCATGCCAACGCCGACCCAGCCCATCAGGTAGTAGGTAGCGTAGTTCATCATCATCAGATAAACGTTGGTTGCGGTGTTGTTCAGCGCGTAGCCTGCGATACGCCACAGGGGAACGCGGTGGATGCCGTTGTGCTCATAGTCCTTATCATAGAACTTATCCGGCAGACTTCTGGTTTTTGCCATTTCATTCTCTCCTTTGTTCACACAGGAACATTCTCCGTTTGCTCCATGGGGCTTACAGCTGCCACTGCGTACCAGCCCGTCCGGAACTTTATGTCTATATTATGAACGCTTTTTGATATATCTGTTAGTAATATTTTAAGGTGAAACAGGTCAATTTTACGATTATGGGAAAAGTTTCACTAATGTGAAAAATTCTATTGTGCTTATTGCACAATCAATTGATATACTAGTATAGCACAACGCCAGTTAGCTGCCACTATGCTCTGCGCCGGAGAACGGGCCTGCAAACGCCGGAAAGGGCCCACGGCAAATGCCGCAGGCCCTTTCTGGCGCTAGGAGGTAAATGAATGAATAGAGGAAGATGTCAGATCAGGATGTCGCCGTTCTCATCGGCCTGCATGGGCAGTGCAATGAGAAGGTCGGTCACGCAGAGGAAGAAGGGCACCACGCTCCAGAAGAACAGGGTGTAGAAGGCCGCCAGCGCATACCGCTTTTCATAGTAGCGGTGGCCGCCGCACCAGCCCAGAAACAGGCAGAGCAGAAGGTACTTCTTTTTGTTCACCTTGTGCCTTACGCGGTTCTTTTTCCAATCGTGATACTTACCAATGAGGCCCGGGCTCTTCTCCTTTTCGAGATCGATGCCGGCTTCCAGCTTGGCATCCTGCAGCGCCAGCTCCGCCTTGATAAAGTCATCCCGTGTGAACTCTTCGCCGGTCTCCAGCTTGTGGAACACATCGTCCGTTACCTGCTGGCGGCTGCCGGTGCCGTAATAACCGGTGCTCCAATCGTCCTTTTCCTCGTCGTAGTGCTCCACATCGCCCAGCAGCTCGCCGGTGGTGGGGGCCTTTTCCGGGGCCTCAGCGGAGGGGGCCGGGGTGATCTCAGGGGTCTGGTTCAGCTTGTTTTCTTCTGCCATAGTGGTATTCCTTCCGGGTCTCAGGGTATCAGAAAGTCCTGCGGCAGAGGATGGCCCGCCGCAGGACATTTCCGGTTACGATGCAGGACAGCGGCGCTGTCCCGGATTCAAAATTTCCGCAGGGAGATGGTTGGCCTTAAGCCTGCTTTGCAGCAGCCTCAGCCTTGATGCGGCCGATCTCAGCCTGGATCTCTTCCATCTTCTCCTTGGTCAGGGGATAGAAGTGCATGGCAACAACGTTGCACAGCCAGCCAACGATGGGCAGCAGGACAAAGCAGCCGATGGTTGCCCAGAAGATGCCGTCAGAGTACGGAGTCAGGGTATCGGGCAGAGCGTCCTTGAAGCCGACCATGGAGTAGAACAGGGCCACCAGAGTGGTTGCCAGAGAGGAGACCAGCTTATCCACAAAGCTGAACAGGGTGCCCATCAGGCCGGGGACGTACTTGCCGGTACGATAAACCTCGTAGTCGGCGCAGTCAGCGGTCATGGTGATAACGATAGAGGAGGACAGAGCCTGCACACCGCGCCATGCGATGACCAGCAGGATGAAGATCAGGCCCACTGCACTCCAGCCGGTGAACAGGGTGCCCCAGGTGTCGGGACGGATGATACGGAATGCGGGGATCGCAAACTTGGAAGCATCGCCCCTGGGGTTCACAAAGACCAGGAACAGGGTGATGATGATAGAACCGATGATACCGCCATAGGTGCCGGTCATCATGGATGCCTTCTGGCCCATCTGACGAGCGATCTTGTTCATCAGCAGGATGGAGATCAGAGCGATGGGGATAGAGGTGATCTGAGAGTAGCTGGAGAATGCGGCATAGTTGCCGAAGATGATGCCGAACAGGCAGATCATAACGGTGGAGTTGCTCATGGTAGACATGAACAGCTTATCGGTAGATGCGGAGACCACCAGCATCTGGATGGCGCGGTTGTGAGCCAGGGTGTCAACGTAATCCTTAACGCCGACCTTCTGGGTGGTGCCCAGGCCGAAGTACTTGGGACGGTCCTTACGCCACAGAGCAATGATGGCGCAGACTGCAAACACTGCAGACAGGCCGCCGAACATCAGCTGCATGGTGGTGAACAGGCCGGGGTTGTAGAAAGCGGACAGGTTGCCGCCAGACTTCTCCACGATGCCTGCCAGAGCGGGGTTCTGTGCCACCAGAGAAGTGATCTCTGCAGCGTTGGCCTCGGCAGTCAGGGTGAACTTGGGAACCAGGCTGTCGGTAACGATGACAGGGATGACGATGTTCATCAGGATGATGTTGTACACGGTATCGCACATTGCGAAGATGGGGCGCTGCTTGGGATCGTTGGTCAGGCAGGTCTGAGCAGACTTGGTGACAACGCACTGGCAGGTATAGCCAATGATGTAGATCATGTAGATGATGATGAACGCAACAAAGCGGACACCAGTGCCCATCTTGGGGATGAAGTTGAACATCACGAAGGTGGTGGCGAACATGATGATCTGGCCGATGACAATGAACGGACGGTTTTTGCCGAACTTGCCGTTGGTCTTATCGACCATCATACCAACGAACGGGTCGGTGACACCGTCCCAGATGCGCATGATGGTAACAATGGAACCGGCCAGCACGGATGCCAGACCGACGATACCGATCAGGAAGTAGCTGATGTAACCGACCACCATCATGTAGGTGTTGGTGGAGGTGTTGTTCAGAGCGTACATCATGATCTCCCACATTTTCGCTCTGTGGATGCCGTTTTCTTCAAGCGGCTGTTTGACCTTTGCCATAGAGAAGCTCTCCTTTCAATTCTGCGGCCGGTGTGCTGCCACTCACTCCGGCCTTTCATTCGGTCCCCCGTGGGCTGCGGCTGCCACATCGCGAACCGGGGGATTTTTATGTATACATTATGAACTATCCATCAAATTTCTGTTAGTAAAATTTTGTGGGAAAACAGGACAATTTTACTCTCCTTGGGCGAAATCAACAGTTTTAAAAAACAGCGTTCGTCATTTTGCACATGATTGTAAGATACTAGTACAGCACATTCCACAAAACGGGCTTGTATTCTAACCGCGCACAAAAAAAGAATACAAGGAAAGTGCGGAAATATCCAAAAAATTTTCTAGTTGTTCCGCGCGGCGGCCTATTATAATAGGTATAGCATCTGCGGCTCTGTGGCATGGGCCGCTGCGTTCAAAAGAAAAGGAGAAAACACTATGGCAGTGAAAGCATCCGAGCGTGTAAAGCGCTACCAGAACCCCAACGGCCCCACCATCAGCACCGTGGAGCGCAAGGTCATCGAGCAGGACGGCCTGTATTTCAAGGACATCGACGGCACCGGCACCGTCAGCGCAGTCAACGACTGGCGCTTGACCCCGGCTGAGCGCGCCGAGGCCTATGTCAAGGTTCTGACCACCAGCGAGAAGATCGGCCAGATCTTCACCTCCGACTGGCGCATGGGCCCCAAGTATCCTTCCCCCCGTCTGGCAGCCAACGGCCACAAGCCCGTGGCGGACGAAAGCGGCCTGCTGGACGAGGCACCCGTGAACGTCTCCGACAGCATCTTCGGCTCCCAGTCCCTGCCCAGCACCTCTGACATGGTCAAGAAGAGCTTCAACCGCCACGTCATCCTGCGCGAGAGCCCCACGCCCGAGGATCTGGCAGATTACCTGAACCAGCTGCAGTATCTGACCGAGACCTGTGATCACTTTGTTCCCATGCAGGTCATGTCCAACAGCCGCAACGAGAACGGCGAGGTCGTGTTCGGCATGAACGATGCCACCGGCGTGTTTGCCACCTATCCCGGCACCCTGGGCATTGCTGCTGCTGTCAAGGGCACTGCACGCATCGACATCATCGACAAGTTCGCCGACACCATCCGCCGCGAGTGGAACGCCTGCGGCCTGAAGAAGGGCTACATGTACATGGCCGACTGCGTCACCGACCCCCGTTGGCAGCGCACCTTCGGCACCTTTGGCGAGGACCCCGCACTGATTGAGGAGATCTTCGACCACCTGATCCCCGGCATCCAGGGCGGCAGCAACGGCGTTACCCCCGAGGGTGTTTCCATGACCGTGAAGCACTTCCCCGGCGGCGGTGCCCGTGAGAACGGCTTTGACCCCCACTATGCAGCAGGCCAGTGGAACATCTACGCCACCCCCGGCTCCCTGCAGAAGTACCACATCCCGGCATTCCGCGCCGCCATCCGCCACAATGCCGAGTCCATCATGCCCTACTACTCCAAGCCCAGCGCCGAGAAGAGCGCTCCGCAGGAGGACTTCAACGGCAACCCCATCGAGCTCCAGCCCTACGGCTTTGCCTACAACAAGGTGTTCATCGACGGCCTGCTGCGCGGCCAGATGGGCTTCAAGGGCTACATCAACTCCGACACCGGCATTGTTCACAATATGTGCTGGGGCGTTGACATGCTGGACGAGCCCGAGCGCATCGGCTATGCTGTCACCCAGAGCGGCGTGGACCTGATCTCCGGCCTGCTGGACAACGAGCTGGGCGAGGAGAGCTACGCCCGCGGCACCAACGACTACTACGACACCCACGCGGTGCCCGCCGGCTTCAAGAAGGAAGATCTGGTGCTGACCGATGCCAGCCTGAACCGCGCTGTCAGCCGCACCCTGACCGAGCTGTTCCGTCAGGGTATGTTCGAGGACACCTACGCCGACCCCAGGAAGGCCGCCGAGGTCGTTGCCACCAAGGCCGACTGGGAGGAAGCTTCCCGCGTGCACCGCGAGTCCGTTGTCCTGCTGAAGAACGACGGCACCCTGCCCCTGAAGGACGGCACCAAGGTCTACGCTGAGGCCTTTGGCAAGAGCGCCGAGGCCGGTGAGGCCGCCACCAAGGCCCTGCGCGAGATGCTGGGCAATGTCACTCTGGTGGACACCCCCGATGAGGCCCAGGTGGCCCTGCTGATGGTCAGCCCCCAGTCCGGTGCATACTTCAACGCCACCCCGGGCTACCTGGAGCTGGACATCTGCGAGGACAAGACGGTCTGCAACGTGGACGAGAGCGGCAAGCCCACCACCGAGACCCACAAGGAGACCACTCTGGTGGGCGCAAACCGTCTGGCCGGTATCGCTGCTGCGGTCCACGCACACGGCGGCAAGGTCGTTTCTAACATCAACTGCCCGCTGGCCTGGGAGGTCGGCAATGTGGAGAAGGTCTCCGACGCTCTGACCGTTGGCTTTGACACCTACCCCTCCGCAACGCTGGATGTGATGTTCGGCCGCTTTGCTCCCGTTGGCAAACTGCCCCTGACCCTGCCCAAGGGCGACGAGGTGCTGGCTGTGAACGCGGACGGTGTCTGCATCAGCCCCAACGACGTGCCCGGCTTTGCAAAGGATGCCTACATGCCCGACAGCATGAAGGACGAGAACGGCAAGGCTTACGCCTACCGTGATGCCGCAGGCAACTACTACGAGATGAACTTCGGCCTGACGTTCTGAGGGCAGCCCTCTCCGTCTCGCTCAAACCAAAGGAGACACTTTCCATGGCACAAACGCAGAAAAAACAGCAGGATATGGGCACGGGTGACGTGAAAAAGCTCCTGCTCCAGCTGATGATCCCCGCCGTTGTGGCGCAGGTGGTCAACCTGCTGTACAACATCGTGGACCGCATCTACATCGGCCACATCTCGGGGATCGGCGCGGCGGCTCTGACCGGCGTGGGCCTGTTCACCCCCATCCTGATGCTCCTGAACGCCTTTGCCATGCTCATCGGCTCCGGCGGCGCGCCCCGCACCGCCATCGCCATGGGCCAGGGCGACAAGAAGCAGGCAGAAAAGATCGTCAGCAACAGCTTTACCATGCTGCTGCTCTTCTCGGTCGTCCTGACTATCGTCTTTTACGCCGCCGCACCCACCCTGCTGCGGCTGTTTGGTGCCAGTGACACCACCCTGCCCTACGCTCTGGCTTACAGCCGCATCTACATTCTGGGCACCATCTGCGTGCTGATCGTGCTTGGCATGAACACCTTTATCACTGCGCAGGGCTTTGCCAAGATCAGTATGCTGACCACCGTTATCGGCGCGGTCATCAACATCGTGCTGGACCCCATCCTCATCTTTGGGCTGGGCATGGGCGTAAAGGGCGCTGCCATTGCCACCGTGCTGAGCCAGGCAGTGGGTGCCATCTGGGTCATCCGCTTCCTCACCGGCCCCAAGACCATCCTCAAGATCCGCAAAGAGGACATGAAGCTGGAAGGGAAGATCATCATGCCCGTGCTGGCACTGGGCATTTCCACCTTCGTCATGCTCTCCACCGAGAGCCTGCTGTCCATCAGCTTCAGCTCCAGCCTGGCCCGCTACGGCGGTGACGTGGCCGTGGGTGCCATGACCGTGATCACCAGCGCCTCCCAGCTGTGCACCATGCCCATCTCGGGCATCTGCCAGGGCGGCCAGCCGGTGATGAGCTTTAACTTCGGCGCAGGCAAGAAAGACCGCGTCAAGCAGGCATTCCGCTTCCAGCTGACCCTCTGCCTGAGCTACACCACCATCTTCTGGCTGCTGATGATGCTGGTTCCCGGTGCAGTGGCTGGCATCTTCACCTCGGATGCCTCCCTGATCGATTACACCACCTGGGCCATGCGCATCTATATGGCTGGCATCTTCTCCACCGGTGTCCAGATCGCCTGCCAGCAGAGCTTTATGGCGCTGGGTCAGGCCAAGGTCAGCCTGCTGCTGGCCTGCCTGCGCAAGCTCATCCTGCTCATCCCGCTCATCTTCATCCTGCCCCATGTGGTCGCGAACCCCGTGTTCGGCGTGTTCCTTGCCGAGCCCGTCAGTGACATCATCGCCGCTACCGTGACCGCCACCACCTTCTTCCTCCAGTTCAATAAGATCCTGGACAAGGGCGCTGGCAGGGTCTGATGCCTTGTCCGCCCGAAAATAATCATCCGTATCACCACAACCATCTGATCAAAAAAGGAGTATCCTCGTGGAAAAGAATGTTCTGAACACCGACCTGTCCGGCAAGGTTGCCGTGGTCACCGGTGCCAGCGGCACCCTTTGTTCCATTTTCGCCAAGGCTCTGGCCCGGGCAGGAGCCAAAGTGGCTCTGCTGGGCCGCAACATGGAGAAGCTGAAGGAGCTGGCCAATGCGATCGAGGCAGAAGGCGGCGTGGCCAAGGGCTACACCTGCAATGTTATGAACAAGGCCAACTGCCTGCAGGTGGCAGAGGAGGTGATGGCGGATCTGGGTCCCTGCGACATTCTGGTGAACGGTGCCGGCGGCAACAACCCCCGGGCCAACACCGACAAGGAATTCTTCGAGATGGCGGATCTGGACGATGACACCGTGACCTTCTTCGATCTGGACGAGAGCGGCGTGGAGATGGTGTTCAACCTGAACTTCATCGGCACCCTGCTGCCCACGCAGGCCTTTGCCCGGCAGATGGTGGGCCGCCCCGGCTGCAACATTATGAACATCTCCAGCATGAACGCCTACCTGCCCCTGACCAAGATCCCGGCCTACTCCGGCTCCAAGGCTGCCGTCACCAACTTCACCCAGTGGCTGGCAGTGCACTTCAGCAAGGTGGGCATCCGGGTCAACGCCATTGCCCCGGGCTTCTTTGCCAGCGAGCAGAACGCACGGCTCCTCTACAACGAGGACGGCACCCCCACCGCCCGCACCGAAAAGATCCTGGCTGCCACCCCCATGGGCCGCTTCGGCGACAGCGAAAAGGATCTGGTGGGTGCCCTGCTGTTCCTGCTGAACAACGAGGCTGCCGGCTTCATCACCGGTATCTGCCTGCCCATTGACGGCGGCTTCTCCGCCTACTCTGGTGTCTGATGAGGGCCCCGGCCTGAGCCGCAGACCCTGAGAGAAACAATAAGAGCCCTGGGGCTGCAATTTTCTGCAGCCCCAGGGCTCTTTCTCGTTTTTTACAGACCGGCCAGCAGGATGGCCAGCACGGCTTTCTGCACATGGAGACGGTTCTCGGCCTCGTCAAAGATCTCGTCGGCGTGCTCTTCAAAGACAGCGGTGGAGATCTCCTCGCCCCGGTGCGCAGGCAGGCAGTGGAGGAGCATGGCATCGGGCTTTGCGCCCTCCATCAGCCTGCCAGTCACCTGGAAACCCGCGAAGTCCCGCAGGCGGCGCTCACTCTCGGGGGTGCCGGGGGCCGTGTTCCATGCGGCGGTCACCACCACATCGGCATCCTTCACACCCTTGGCGGGGTCGGTGAGCAGGTGAAACTTTTCGCCATACTTGTGGGCGAACATCAGCACGTCGGCGGCAGGGCGGTAGCCCTCGGGGCAGACACAGGTCACACGCATCCCTGCCAGCAGGCCGCCTACGATGAGGCTGTTTGCCATGCTGCAGCCATCGCCGATGAAGCAGAGCTTCTGGCCCTCCAGCGTGCCCCGGCGTTCCCGGATGGTCATCAGGTCGGCCAGCACCTGGCAGGGATGGGCGTAGTCGGTCAGGCCGTTGATCACGGGCACACCGGCCAGCTCGGCAAACTCTTCCAGATCGCGCTGACGGTAAGTGCGCCAGACCACGCAGTCGTAGTAGCGGCCCAGCACCCGGGCGGTATCCTTGAGGGGCTCGCCCCGGCCGGACTGCAGCTCGGTGGCGGCGTTCATGTAATTGCCCAGACCGCCCAGCTGGTAGACACCCACCTCAAAGCTGGTGCGGGTGCGGGTGGAATTTTTGGAGAACACCAGCGCCACGCTCCTGCCCTTGAGCAGCGCCGGGGTCGTCCCGGCCTTCTGCTCTGCCTTGAGCTCCTCCGCCACATCAAGGATGTGGTGGAGCTCAGCGGGGGAGAGGTCGCTCATTTTCAGCAGATGTTTCATGCCTGCTCCTTTGGAGCCTTCTGCTCCATCTCGGTCAGCACCTCGTTCAGGATGCCCAGAGCCTTTTCCACATCGTGGGCGGTCAGGGTCAGCGGGGGCAGCAGGCGCAGGCGGCTCTTGGCCGTGAGCACCAGCAGGCCCTTTTCGCGGCAGGCGGCCAGCACGTCCGCGGCCTGGATGCCGCCAAAGAACTCGATGCCCACCATCAGGCCAATGCCGGAAAGGTTCTTGACCATGGGCAGCTTGGCCAGACCAGCACGCAGCTGGACGGCCCGCTCACTGACATTGGCCAGGAAGCTCTGATCCATCCGATCCACCACCACGTTGGCACCGGCGCAGACCACCGGGTTGCCGCCAAAGGTGGAACCGTGACTGCCGGGGCCCATGCCCTCGGCGGTCTTTTCGTTCAGCAGAACGGCACCGATGGGCAGGCCGCCGCCCAGGCCCTTGGCCAGCGTGACGATATCGGGCTTGAGGTTGTAGTGCTCACAGCACAGGAAGGTGCCGGTGCGGCCCACGCCGGTCTGCACCTCGTCCACGATGAGGACAAGGTCCTTTTCATCACAGAGGGCGCGCACGGCCTGCACATACTCAGGGTCCAGCGCCATCACGCCGCCCTCGCCCTGGATCAGCTCCAGCATAATGGCGCAGGTATGGCGGTCCACCAGTTCCCGGAGGCCTTCGATGTCACCGGCGGTGGTATAGACAAAACCCTCGTTGAAGGGGCCGAAGTAGTTGTGGAACACCTCCTGACCGGTGGCGGTCAGGGTGGCAATGGTGCGGCCATGGAAGCTGTTGACCAGCGTGATCACAACATCGCGGCCCTTGCCGTAGTGATCAAAGCTGTACTTGCGGGCAGCCTTGATGGCACCCTCGTTGGCCTCGGCACCGGAATTTCCAAAGAACACCTTGTTCATGCCGGTGCGCTTGCACAGCTTTTTGGCCAGCTTGCCGCAGGGGGCAGTATAGTAAAGGTTGGAGGTGTGCTGCAGCTTGTGGGCCTGCTCGGAGACAGCCTCGGCCCAGGTCAGGTCGCAGTAGCCCAGGCTGTTCACGCCGATGCCGCTGGTGAAATCCAGGTACTTCTGGCCCTCGGGGCCCTCGGCATACAGGCCGTGGCCCTTTTCCAGTGCAATGGGGTTGCGGTTATAGGTGTGCAGGACATATTCGTTGTCCCGCTTGATGACTTTTTCGGAATCCATAGATATACCCTCCTTGGTTAGCGTCCTCGCCCTCTCAGTCTCGCATTCGCTCGCCAGCCCAGGTTGTGGCTCCCAGCAGCTGCTTCGTGCAATTGCACTCGCACCTTGCTGGCCACTGCCCCAACAACTCCTCCCTCAATCCGCCACTGGCGGCGGTCGTCGTCGTTGCCCCCAAAGGGGGAGCCTATTCATCTTTATTATATCGCCCGATATAATTTTCAGCAAGCCTTATTCCTGATGGCTGCGGCGGTAGAACCGGGTGCCGGAACCGCGGTTGGAGAACAGCTCCAGCAGAATGGAGTGGGGCACGCGGCCATCGATGATGACCGCCTCGTGGACTCCCTGATAGATGGCATCGGCCATGCCGCCGATCTTGGGGATCATGCCGCCCGCAATGATGCCGGCAGCCTTGTAGCCCTCGATCTCGCTGACCTCCACCTCGGGAATGAGGGTGGTCTCATCGTCCTTATCCCGCAGCAGGCCGGCGATATCGGTCATGGAAACCAGCTTCTCGGCCTTGAGGGCAATGGCGATCTGTGCGGCGGCGGTGTCGGCGTTGACATTATAGGCCTGACCCAGATCGTCCATGCCCACCGTTGCGATCACGGGGATATAGCCGCCGTCCAGCAGGGTAGAGATCAGGGTGGGGTCCACATGGATGATCTCGCCCACATGGCCCAGCGCTGGGTCCAGCTCGGTGCAGCGGAGCATCTGGCCGTCCATGCCGCACAGGCCCACGCCGCGGCCGCGCAGCTTTGCCACAAGGTCCTTGTTCACCTTACCGGCCAGCACCTGCTGAACGATCTCCATGGTAGCGTCATCGGTCACACGCAGACCGTTGTTGAAATGGCTCTCCACGCCGACTTTTTTCAGCATCTCGTTGATGGCCGGGCCGCCGCCGTGCACCAGCACCACCCGCACCCCCAGCAGGGTCAGGGTGACAAGGTCGTTCATCACGGCGTTTTTCAGCGTCTCGTTGATCATGGCGTTGCCGCCGTATTTGATGACCATGGTCTTGCCATGGTATTTCTGGATGTAAGGGGTCGCCTCCGAAAACAGGAGGGCCATTTCTTCGTTCTTCATATACTCTCCTTGCCGCCAGCACACTTGCTCCGGCATTCATTTTCTACCAGACAAACTCCTTCCGTCATCGCTGCGCGATGCCACCTCCCTCAAAGAGGGAGGCTTTCAGGCCCCTTCCTTGAGGGGGCTGTCGCCGCAGGCGACTGGGGGAGTTTTATCAGGTCCGATAATCCCCGTTGATCTTCACATAATCATAAGTCAGATCACAGCCCCATGCCTTGGCGCTGGCATCGCCGGTACCCATATCCACCTTGACAAGGATATCATGCTCCGCCAGAACTTTGGCAGCCTCGTCCTCGCTGTAGGGGTGGTAGGCGGCGTTCTCGCAGACATAGACCTCACCTGCGGCACTGCTCAGCCAGACACAGACCTTGTCGATGGAGAAATCGCCGGGGGTGTAGCCGATGGCGCAGAGGATGCGGCCCCAGTTGGCATCGCGGCCAAAGACAGCAGCCTTGAACAGGTTGGAGCAGACCACGCTGCGGCTGACGGCTCGGGCCGTTTTCAGGTCGGGGGCGTGGGTCACCTCGCAGGTGATGAGGTGGGTGGCACCCTCGCCGTCACCGGCGTGCTCAGCGCACATGTGCTCAGCAATGGCGGTCAGGGCCGCCACAAAGGCATCGTAGTCGGCGTTCTCTTCGCAAATCTCGGGGTTTCCGGCCAGACCGGAGGCCATGATGATCAGGGTATCGTTGGTGGAGGTATCCAGGTCCACACTCATCTGGTTGTAGGTGCCGGGCACCACGGTCTTGAGGGCCTTTTCCAGCAGAGCGGGGGAAACGGCGGCATCGGTGGTGTAGAAGGCCAGCATGGTGGCCATGTTGGGGGCGATCATGCCGCTGCCCTTGCCAATGGCACCCACGGTGCAGGTCTTGCCGCCCAGCTCAAACTGGATGGCGTACTCCTTTTTGTGGGTATCGGTGGTCATAATGGCCGTGGCCGCATCGGTGCTGCCCTGCGCAGTGGCCGCCAGCTTTGCGGCAGCGGCAGGGATTCCCCGGGCAAAGGGGTCAATGACCATGGGCTGGCCAATGACACCGGTGGAGGCGGGCAGCACATCCTCTGCGGGGATGTGCAGTGCCTCGCTCACCAGCGCACAGCACTCCTCGGCCAGAGCCATGCCGTTGGCGGCGCAGGTATTGGCGTTGCCGCTGTTCACAAGGATAGCCTGTGCATAGCCGTCCTTCAGGTGGGCACGGTCCACCTTGATGGGTGCGCCGCAGACCTTATTGGTGGTATAGACACCGGCGGCGGCACAGCGCACCTCCGCCTTGATGAGTGCCAGATCGTATTTTTCATTATGATTTGCGCGGATGCCGCAATGCACGCCAGCCGCTGCAAAGCCCTTGGGGGCACAGATGCCGCCCGCAACTTCTTGATACATACTACTTTCTCCCTTCAGCATCCTCACCCTCTCCGTCAGCGCTAACGCGCTGCCACCTCCCCCAAAGTGGGAGGCCTTGGCATTCCCCGCAGAGTTTGCGGTTTTGTCAAAAGCTCTCCCTTCGGGAGAGCTGGGCGCGAAGCGGCCTGAGCGGGTGAGCCATTTCATTCCAGACCCTCCGTCTCTTCAAAACCGAGCATCAGATTCATACACTGGACTGCCGCACCGGAAGAGCCCTTGCCCAGATTATCAAACAGGGAGACCAGCATCATCTGATCCCCGGCGGCGTTCACGGTGCTGTACAGCTCCATGCGGTCGGTACCGGCCATAGCGTTGGAATACAGGCCGTTCTCGGGCAGCGGCTCGTTCAGGGCGTGCACCTTGATGGTGGCGGCATCCCTGTAATACTCCGCCAGCCCTGCGGCCACCTTTTCGGCACCGCCCCAGACCGGCTGGAAGGGCACCAGCACCTGCATCCCGCTGTAATAATCGCAGACCACAGGCACAAAGGCGGGCGGGTTTGCCAGCCCGCTGATCTTCTGCATCTCGGGCAGATGCTTATGGGCAAGGCTCAGACCGTAGCTCTTGGGTGCATCCAGCTTGCTGTGGGCCGGACGGTCGGGGCTTTCGTAATCGGCGATCATCTTTTTGCCGCCGCCGGAATAGCCGGAAATACCGGTGCAGCTGTAAAAATCACCCGCTCCGGCAAGGCCCAGCTCCACCAGAGGCCGCATGATGCTGATAAACCCGCTGGCATAGCAGCCGGGCACCGCCACGCGGCAGGCGTTTTTGATCTTTTCCTTCTGGCCCCTGAGTTCCGGGAAGCCGTAGACCCAGTTGGGATCCGTGCGGAAAGCCGTAGAAGTATCCAGCACCTTGACATCCGGACGGAGCAGGGGCATGACCTCTCTGGAGGCGGCATCCGGCAGGCAGAGGAAGGCGAGGTCAGCCGAATTGATGACCTTTGCCCGCTCGTTCACGTCCTTGCGGCCCTCCTCGGAGATGGAGAGCAGTTCAATTTCGGGTCGGGCGGCCAGACGGTCGGCAATGCGCAGACCCGTGGTGCCTGCGGAGCCGTCGATAAAGACCTTTACGCTCATGCGTTGTTCGCCTCCCATGCGGCCAGCTGGTCCATGGCCAGCCGGATCTGGTTGTTGACGCTTGCCTCGCTGGGGCCGCCGTAGCTGGTGCGGCCCTCACAGCACTTGATGAGGTCGATGGCATCATAGATATCGTTCTCGAACAGGGCGCTGTAGCCCTTGAATTCGTCAAGGGTCAGTTCCTCCAGGGTCTTATCCTTTGCGATGCAGTCGGAGACCATGCAGCCGGTCAGCTTGTAGGCATCCCGGAAGGGCATCCCCTTCTTGGTCAGGTAGTCGGCGCAGTCGGTGGCGTTGATAAAGCCCTTGGCGGCAGCGCGGCGCATGTTGGCGGGCAGGGTCTTCATGGTGTCCAGCATGGGGGTGACGGTCTTGAGGCACAGCTCCAGCGTATCCACCGCATCAAAGATGGCTTCCTTGTCCTCCTGCATATCCTTGTTGTAAGCCAGCGGAATGCCCTTCATCATCACCAGCAGGGTGTTCAGGTCGCCGTAGACGCGGCCGGTCTTGCCGCGGATCAGCTCGGTAACATCGGGGTTCTTCTTCTGGGGCATGATGGAGGAGCCGGTGGTAAAGGCATCGTCCAGCTCGATGAACTTGAACTCCCAGCTGCACCAGAGGATGATCTCCTCGGAAAGACGGGACAGATGCATCATGCAGATGGAGATGGCGTTGGCCAGCTCGATGCAGAAGTCACGGTCAGAAACGCCGTCCAGACTGTTGGCGCAGGGTGCGGCAAAGCCCAGCTTTTCGGCGGTGAACTGACGATCCAGCGGGTAGGTGGTACCGGCCAGAGCGCCGGAGCCCAGCGGGCACTGGGCATCCATGCGGGCAGTGGCATCCTCAAAGCGCTGCAGGTCGCGCAGAAGCATGGAGGCGTAGGCCATCAGCGCATGGCCAAAGGTGATGGGCTGGGCGCGCTGCAGGTGGGTGTAGCCAGGCATGACAGCGGTGGTATTCTCCGCGGCCTTCCTGCAGATGACCTTGATGAGCTCCACGATGTAAGCCTGCAGGGTGTGGCTGTAGTCCCGCAGGGTCAGGCGGATATCCAGCGCCACCTGATCGTTGCGGCTGCGGCCGGTGTGCAGGCGCTTGCCTGCATCGCCGATGCGGGCGGTCAGGGTCTGCTCCACGAAGGTATGCACATCCTCGGCGTTGGGGTCGATCTCCAGCGCACCGCTTGCCAGATCGTCGGCAATGGAGGCCAGCCCGCTGAGGATATCCTCGCAGTCCTTTTCGGAGATGATGCCCTGCTTGGCCAGCATGGCGGCGTGGACCCCGCTGCCGCGCATATCCTGCGCGATCATCCGCTGGTCAAAGCGGATGGAGGAGTTAAAATCATTGACGCGCGAATCGACCGCCTTGGAGAAGCGGCCCTTCCAGAGTTGTTCTGCCATCGTTATTGTCCCTCTATCTCGTAAAGTATCTTTATCTTACGGAAAGCTTTTCCTCCGTACAACCTCTCCGTCATCTTCGCTTTGCTCGATGCCACCTCTCCTAGTAGGAGAGGCCTTGGCATACCATCGCGTTTTCGGGGGTTGGCGCTTCGCTCCTGTTTGCCCTGCGGCAGGCATTGGCTTTGGAGCGTCAGTGATTATTGCGAAAAATAAATCTTCTGCCAAGGGCTCCCCTACTAGGGGAGCTGCCAAGCGCCAGCGAAGGCTGAGAGGTTGTACAGAGACGGGCCTGACCACAAGCATACATTTCCTTTATAAACGGCAAAGCCGCCGCAGGGGAAAACGCTCCTGCGGCGGTGCCGCCGGCAACTATGCCGGTTTTGGAACTCCGTTGTGAAAGTGTAGAAAACACACCGGAGAGAAAGTTGGCTTTGTGTGATCCCGGTGGATCAGCCGCTTAGTCCTCGATCTTCGGCCAGCTCTTGGACAGCTTTGCGCGCTCCTTGATGGACAGGCCGAACAGGTTGATGAAGCCTGCTGCGTCTGCCTGGTTGTAATCCTCGTCCTCACCAAAGGAAGCAGTCTGCTCATCGTACAGGGTGAACGGAGAGGTGACACCGGCGTTGATCATGTTGCCCTTGTACAGCTTCAGCTTCACATCGCCGGTCACGGTCTTTGCCAGGCTGTTGGCAAAAGCATCCAGAGCCTCACGCAGCGGGGTGAACCACTGGCCGTTGTAGACGATGTCGGCGTACTTCTGAGCCAGCTGCTCCTTGAGGTGTGCGCTTTCCTTGTCCAGGGTGATGGTCTCCAGAACATTGATGGCCTTGTACAGGATGGCACCGCCGGGGGTCTCGTACACGCCGCGGCTCTTCATGCCCACCAGACGGTTCTCCACGATATCCAGCAGACCGATGCCGTTCTTGCCGCCCAGCTTGTTCAGATACTCCACCAGCTCTACAGCGCCCATTTCCTTGCCGTCAACGGCAGTGGGAACGCCCTTTTCAAAGTGGATGGTCACATAGGTCGGGGTGTCGGGAGCCTGCTCAGGGCTGACACCCAGCTCCAGGAAACCGGGGTGGTTGTACTGGGGCTCGTTGGCGGGGCTCTCCAGATCCAGACCCTCGTGGCTCAGATGCCACAGGTTCTTGTCCTTGGAGTAGTTGGTCTCACGGTTGATCTTCAGGGGGATGTGGTGAGCCTCGGCGTAGTCGATCTCTTCGTCACGGCTCTTGATGTCCCACTCACGCCAGGGAGCAATGATGGCCATATCCGGGCACAGGGCCTTGAGAGTCAGCTCAAAACGCACCTGATCGTTGCCCTTGCCGGTGCAGCCGTGGCAGATGGCATCTGCGCCTTCCTTGATGGCGATATCGGCCAGAGCCTTTGCAATGCAGGGGCGTGCAAAGCTGGTGCCCAGCAGGTAGTCCTCGTACTTTGCACCGAACTTCAGGGTGGGGAAGATGTAGTTCTCCACAAAGTCCTTCTTCAGATCCAGAACGTACAGCTTGGAAGCGCCGGTAGCCTTGGCCTTTTCCTCCAGGCCGTCCAGCTCAGTGCCCTGACCCACGTCACCGGAAACGGCGACGACTTCGCAGTTGTTGTAGTTTTCCTTCAGCCAGGGAATGATGATGGAGGTATCCAGACCACCGGAGTAGGCCAGAACGACTTTTTTGATGTTTTCCTTTTTCATAATAAACGCGCTCCTTTTAATAAAAATACACTTTTGTACCCTGATGCGCACTTTCCCTTCGCATCCTCTGTCTTTGATTCGCAGTTGATGCTTTTATTATACGCCACGCGGCTTTTCCGTCAATGCTGAAAACTGCCAAACATGCCGCGCATTTGCGGCAGGATTTGTTACACTTTGTATGTTTATGCAATATTATTTGTTTATATTCAAGTTTTATGCAGTTAAAATGTATATATGAAATGCAAAAAAGCGCCCCGAAGGACGCTTTCTTTATGCCTGGTATCTTCCCAGGATCTCCTCCACCTGTTCCTGTGTCAGCGGGTGGGTGGGCTCCGGCTTTTCATTGCCCCTGCGCAGGGGCAGCCACCAGGTGGACAGGCCCAGCCAGCCGAACTTATAGGCAGTGTGGGGCTCACGGCCCACGCAGGTGAAGCCCAGGCGGGCATGGATACGCTCACTGGCGGGGTTGGGGTCTGCCACAAGGGCGTAGACATTCCAGTAACCCATCCCGTCCAGAATATCCAGCAGGGCACGGTAGAGGGTATCCCCCACACCAAAGCCCCGGGCATCGGGGGCACAGTAGATGGTGCTCTCCACAGCCCAGTCGTAGGCCTCCCGGGGGTGGTAGCGGTGGGCGCAGGCGTAGCCCAGCAGCTTACCATCCCCATCCCGGGCCAGCAGCAGAGGGATCAGCGCACGGGTGCTGTCCACCCAGTCCTCATACTCCGGCAGGGAAGAGGGCGTTACCTGAAAGGTTGCCGTGTGGTGCAGGACATACCAGTTGTAAATGTCCAGGATCTCCGCCGCATCGGCCCGGGTGGCCAGCGAGAGCCGGGGCAGGTTCTTCTCAGCCCATTCGGCGCACAGGGCCTCCTTCTGCGCCTTGGTCAGCTTTTTCAGGGCTGCTTCCCGGCGCAGGGCGGCGGATTTGTCTGTGCACCGTTCCAGATACGCGAACCGCTGTGCCCCCAGCGCACGGGTGCACTTGGCTCCCTTCCCGCTCTTGTGGGCGTGCAGGCGGCTGGCCGGGTCATTTGTCCAGCCCGTGTAGAGCTGGCCGCCTGCGCAGCGCACCATATAGACATAGGCCCGCTCCGTCTTCTCCGCTTCCCCGCTCATATCACAGTCTCCCGTTGTTTTTCAGCACCTGACGGCAGGCGGCCAGCGCCGTCTCCTTGTCCTTTGCGGTGATGAGGAAGCGGCTGGCGTGGCAGAAGCTGATGCCCTCGATGCCGCTCTTCTGCTCAATGATCTCCTGCGGCTGACCCGCCCAGCTCTGGGGGAAAGGCAGCTTCGGCTTTTTGGTCTTGTGGTCGGTCACGCACTGGGCACTCCACCCGCCGCGCTGGCTGGGGTAGATGACGAAAAGGGCATCGGTCTTGTACAGGCCATTCTTCCAGGGCAGGTAGCAGGGCAGGATCACGATGCCGTCCCGGGAATTCTTATAGGCCTGCTGCACTTTTTCGTCGGCGCGGTTCACGGCGTTCGCGCTCTCGATCTGGTTTTCCAGGATCTGCTTTGCCACAGCCACCGCCTTGAAGAAGCAGGTGTCCTGATCCTCCTTGGAATCCCACACCGGGTTGAAGAAGCCGATGGCATCGCACAGGCTGTTCTGCTCGCCGGTGTTATCGTTCAGGTCAAGGGGCTGGATAAAGTTTTCATCGATGAGCCGGGCCTGACGCTCCCCCACCAGCCCCGGGCCCAGCACCCGCCACAGCAGGCCGAAGGCCGCATAGGGGATGCCGTTGGCGCGGTACTCGCGGGGTTCCTGATGGTGATCGAACATGCCAAAGCCGATATCATACACGATGCCGTCGAAATCGTCCGGCACCACAAAGCCGCGGGTGATCCTGATGTCCGGCCGGATGATCTGCAGCAGCGCCGTTGCAAATACGTCGTCCGCATGGAACTTGCCGGCGTGGGTAAATCCGTTTGCAGGAATTTTCATAACAGCAATACCTCGTTCTCTTTCTTTGGGAACAGTATATCACATTCTGAAGCAGGGGACAATAAAACCCCGGAACATGGAGCTTTCTTCCTTGTCCCGGGAAAATTCAAAGTTATTCTTCCAGAATCCATTTTCCCTTGCGGGAGCTCCCCATCCGTTTCAACTGCCCTTGTTCCTGCAGCTTTCGGAAATAATATTTTACCGTATTCGGATTTAATCCTAACTGCTCTGCAACTTGTCTCTGTGAAAATTCCGGATTCTGCCGAATAACAGCCATGACAGCTTTGATCTGTTCCCACTGATCCGATTGGGTGGCGGATTGGGTGGTAGATTGGGTGGCGGATTGGGTGGCGGATTGGGTGGTGAAGCCTATTTCTTCTGTTTCACCCCCCAGCGGAACCAGGATACGAAAAATATCTCCTTCGACAAACTCCGGTTCTCTGCCGGAATAGTACCGACTATATTTAAACAAATTTCTTACGCCAGATCCCAATTGATCTGCATAGCCAATATTCCGAAAGAAAGATGCAATAATAGGATTTTTAGGATTTGGTTCCAGGTTATCCAATGTGATCACCGCTGTCTGTGTTGCACGATTTGCATTTTCAACGTACATGCACTCTCGTTCTATCACGAATTTTGCTTGATAGGTGCTGGTATACTCCCTGTGGATCAAGGTATTGGCAATCATCTCACGTGTTATAATACTCCGCAGACTTTTGCGCTGGTCTCCTTCTAAAAAGAATTTATCCGGCAGATGTTTTCGTCCAAATTCCATCAATCGTTCATAACTTTCCACCAAATTTGTTTTTATGATCTCTCTGTCATCGTAGCGGTCTACATTTTCCCGTTTCAAAAGTGCATCTGTCACATAAGCAGGCACAACATCCATAATGAGATCATCTTTTCCAAGCAACATTACTGCGGCCAAATTGAACCCCTGCTGTCCTGTCATACGATCTTTACCATAAAGATGTGCACTCCTCAATAGTTCTTCATCCGTCATCCCATTCCACGGATGATTTTGACCACTGTTGTTCTCTGCCATTCTCCGCAGTCTTGGAAGCAGGTCCAAACGCAGATCTTCCGCCTGCACATAGGGATAAATTTTCCGTTCCGTGAAGATTTCCTGCTTTCTGATATACATTTGCGCAATTTGAGCAGTTGCCGTCACTTTAACGTCCGCATCATCTACACGGTCATAGATCACACGTTTATAGCTATGCACCTCAGCACTGGGCGGAACATGAACGTGAATAATCGTTTTTCCTCTATATTTCAGAATTTCCGGCGCAAGGTAAACGGTCGGTGTCAAAAGTGCCGGGTTACTGATACTGCTGATAAAGTTCTTCACCATATCAGATGCCGCTCTTTCCGGGATTCCCAAGACTGTGCCGTCATCCAGCACCCCCATAAAGAGATCCCCACCAAAGCGGTTCAGAAAAGAACATACCGTCTCATAAACATCATTTTCAATTCCGTTCCCACAGCGTTTGAATTCCACAGCAATGGTTTCTCCAATTTCAAAAACCGTTTTCAGCGTTTTAGCATCCATGCAAAGAACCTCCCTTACCTTGTGGGGCGTTTTGAATCTTATGAAATCAGTATATCACATTCTGAAGCAGGGGACAATAAAACCCCGGAACATGGAGCTTTCTTCCTTGTCCCGGGGCTGTTCTCTAACTTCTGGTCACTTTCTCTTCCGTGCTGTCTTTGTAACGGCACGGGTGGGGGTCTTGGTCACAGCCGTGGTGGGCTTCACGGCGGGGGAGAGGTTCGGCTTTTCGGTGAGGGCGGTGGTGGTGGGCTCGCCCAGTGCCAGCACCTCGGCCAGCTCCTTCTGCACCTTGGCGTTGACAGGGTCGTTCACGGCCAGCACATCGGAGTAGAACTGCTCCATCTCTTCGCGGGTGGAGAAGGTTGCAACGTACATCTGGTTGCCCATGGCACCGGACAGAGCCTCGGGGATGCGGTCCACCATCCGCATATTCTTCTGGTACTTCTGCATGATCTGCTCATGGCTGTACACAAAGTTTTTGCCATCGCGGCGGCCCGCAAAGGGGCAGTAGTAGTGCTCGCCCACCGGCATATCCGTGCCGCCGAAGGCGATCATATCTGCCCAGATCTTGTACACGTTGGTGGAGCGGGCAAAGTTGATCATATCCGGGGTAAAGCCGCCGCAGGGGCGCATATTGACCTCCAGCGCCACGAGCTGGCCCTTTTTGCCCATGCTGGCCTGATCCTCGGTCATGCGGAAGAACTCAAAGTGGACGAATCGGCTCTTCACGCCAAAGCTCTTGACGGCGGCACGTCCGGCGGCGCGGGTATCCTCGGGCAGATCCTTGATGATATAGTAGATGGAGTTATCGTTGTCGTTGACGATGTCCATGATGGACACCGGGCTGACGTTGCCCGCCTCAAAGATGGGGTTGCCGCTGCCGTCGATGATGGCATCGTAGCTGTTGACCTCGGCATGGACGAACTCCTCCATGATGTAGGCGAGGTCGGGGTGATAAGTGCTCTTGTAGAGCAGGAAGCGCTTCAGCTCCTCATCGCTGGACAGCTTATGGGTATCGGAGGCTCCCACACCGTTGTCCGGCTTGACCACCACCGGATAGCCCACCTCGTTGATGAACTTCCTGCAGCCCTCCAGGTCGTCCACCATGTGGTAACGTGCGGTGGCGATGCCGGCCTTCTGGTAATACTCCTTCATCTTGCTCTTGTACTTGATGCGGGGCATATCCTCGGTCTGGAAGCCGGACTTGATGTTGAAGTCCGTGCGCAGGGCCGCATCCCGCTCCAGCCAGTATTCGTTGTTGGATTCCAGCCAGTCGATGCGGCCATACTTGAAGGCGAAGAACGCCACCGCACGGTAGACCTCGTCATAATTCTCCAGACTGCCGACCTTATAGTATTCGTTCAGGCTGTCTTTCAGCTCCGGCTTCAGCTCATCATAGGGCTGGTCACCGATGCCCAGCACATTCATGCCGTCGTTTTTCAGCTCCCGGCAGAACTGCCAGTAGTTGGTGGGGAAATTGGGGGAGATAAAGATAAAGTTGCTCATGGTTTTTGATTCCTCTTTCTTGTTCACGTCCTCGCCCTCTCCGTCATTGCTTCGCAATGCCACCTCCCCCAAAGTGGGAGGCCTTGGCAGTCCCTGCAAAGTTCACGGTTTTGCCAAAGGCTCGCCCTTTGGGAGA
The DNA here is from genome assembly GCF_023347315.1 of Faecalibacterium sp. I2-3-92. Classification (GTDB taxonomy): domain Bacteria; phylum Bacillota; class Clostridia; order Oscillospirales; family Ruminococcaceae; genus Faecalibacterium; species Faecalibacterium duncaniae. The sequence continues at coordinate 125,033 of NZ_CP094470.1, read as the reverse complement.
GCTGGCAAAGCCGCAAGGCTTTGACTGAGAGGGTGAGCCGCCTTATCCTAGAATATAAGGCATATAATACACGACCTGCTGATACCACCAATCCCAGTCGTGCTTGACATCATAGCCCCACAGGTCCACCCAGATAGGGATGCCTTTCTGCTCAAAGATCTGCTTGAGCTGCCGGGTGGTATCGGGCTGCTCCCAAGCGCCCTGACCGCAGCAGATGACCGCCTTCCTGCTGCGGTAGAGGTCCATATAGGGGTGATCGGTGGGGAAGTTGGCCATGTAATCCACGGGGGAGTTCTGGTAGACCACCTCGTCCATGTAATCGCCAAAGCCGTATTTTGCGGTGTAGATGCCGCTGAGGGCCAGACAACCATCGAAAAGATAGGGGAACCGCAGGTAGAGGTTGACGGCATGGGTCGCGCCCAGGCTGCAGCCAAAGGCGATCACGCCGGGGAGGCTGTCCCAGCCGTTGCGCTCCTTGGCGATATATTGGATCTTGGGCACAACTTCCTCCACGATGTAGCGGATCCACTGCTCATAGCGGCGGATCCGCCAGTAGGGGTCGCCGTTGGTGTCGGACCAGGTCTCCTGATCGATGGTGTCGATGGAGATGACCATGATCTGCCCGGATTCGATCCACGGAGCCAGCGTACCGGCCATGTGGAAGTCCTCAAAGTCGAAGAAACGGCCATCCTGACAGGGGATAAAGAGCATGGGGCGGCCTGCGTGGCCGTAGACCTTGCACTCCATCTCCCGGCCCAGTGCGGGGCTGTAATCCTTGAAGTATTGTGTTTCCATGTAGTTCCCTCCTCTATAAAAAACCTCTCAGGCGCTCCGCGCCTCTCCTACCAGGAGAGGTGGCATCCCGAAGGAATAACGGAGCGGTTCAGTCCAACTCGTACATCAAAGTATGGAACACGAACGGCAGCTGCTTTTCCCAGCTGGCTTCGCTGTGGGTGCCGCCGGGCACCAGGCGGCCGGTCAGGTGGATGCCCCGGACCATGATCTTGCTGCACATCTCGGCAAATTCCCTGCGCATTCCCTCGTGGCTGCCCATCTCCTGGGAACCGTAGTCCATGTAGAGCACCGTGCCGGGCTCCAGCTTTGCGCGGCCCACCAGACCGCTGAGCTTTTCAGGAGACACCCAGATCGACGGCGACAGGGCTGCCGCGCGGCTGAAGGTATCGTTATGCTGCAGCAGGGCGTACAGGCTCATCAGGCCGCCCATGGAGCTGCCGCCGATGAACGTGTGCTCCCGGTCCGGCAGGGTGCGGAAATTGTGGTCAATGAAGGGCTTGAACCGGTGGATGAACCAGCTCATGGTCGCCTGCCCCTTGCCGTCAAAGTGGCCATAGGTCGGGTCATCGAAGCGGTAGGGCGAATACTCCACAAGGCGCTCGTTGTTGGGGCCTGCATTGCACTCCACTGCCGCCACGATGAGCGGGGTATCGGTGTAGTCCAGATAATCCGCCACACCCCAGCTCTTGCCGTAGGTGGCATCCGCATCAAAGAACACATTCTGGCCGTCGAACATATACAGCACCGGATACCGGCGCTCCGGGTCGGCTTCGTACATGGTGGGCAGGTAGACATACACCCGGCGCTGCTCCACGCCGTTCACCGCAGGATAGCTGACGCTCCATTTTTTGACCATATTCCAGTTCCCTCTCGTTTCTGTTTTTCTGCACATAGTCTAGCACTGTGCAGGCGGAAAAGCAATCGGGAGACAAAACCTCTCCGTCAATGCTTCGCATTGCCACCTCTCCTAGCAGGAGAGGCAAGAAAACGGTATCGTAAACTTGGCTCCCCTGACTAGGGGAGCTACCGCCGTAGGCGGCTGAGAGGTTCTATGATACGGCAAACGCCGCCCGGCATTTCCACCCGGCGGCGTTTGCAAAAATTCTGAACAGAGAGAAGCGCGGGAAGGATCAATACTTTTTCTCAACCGGAACGATCCAGCCCTTGGTATCGGGGATCTTGCCCCACTGCATCCCGGTCATGGTGTCGTACAGCTTCTGGGTCACAGGGCCGATCTTGCCATCGCCAATATAGGCGTGCTCGCCCTTCCAGACCAGCTCCTTGACAGGGGAGACGACTGCGGCGGTACCAGTGCCGAAGACCTCCTCCAGCTTGCCCTCACGGGCGGCCTGCATGATGTCCGCAATGGCCAGCTTGCCCTCGATGACATCATAGCCCCAATCCTTCAGCAGCTCGATGCAGCTGCGGCGGGTAACGCCGGGCAGAACGGTGCCGACGGTTGCAGCGGTGTAGACCTTGCCGTCGATCTTGAACATGATGTTCATGCTGCCGACTTCCTCAACGTACTTCTTCTCCACGCCGTCCAGCCACAGCACCTGTGCGTAGCCCTGCTCCTCGGCCAGCTCACCGGCCTTGATGGAAGCAGCGTAGTTGCCGCCGCACTTGGTGAAGCCGGTCAGGCCGGGAGCGGCACGGATGTATTCATCCTCAACGTAGATGCGGACGGGATTGATGCCCTCGGCGTAGTAAGCGCCGGAGGGAGCACAGATGATGCAGAAGATATAGTGCTTGGAAGCGTGCACGCCCAGACCCACATCGTTTGCAAAAATGAAGGGACGGATGTACAGGGAAGCGCCATCGGTATGGGGCACCCAGTCGCGCTCCACATCCACCAGAGCCTCAACAGCCTGCACAAAATCCTCTTCCGGGATCTTGGGGATGCACAGACGGTCAGCAGAATCCTGGAAACGCTTTGCGTTGCAATCAGGGCGGAACAGCTGAATGGTGTCATCCGCGGTGCGGTAAGCCTTCATGCCCTCAAAGATCTCCTGCGCATAGTGGAACACCACCGTGGCCGGGTCCAGCGGGAAGGGTGCATAGGGGACGATGCGGGCATCGTGCCAGCCCTCGCCCTCGGTATAATCCATCACAAACATGTGGTCGGTAAATTTCTTGCCGAAGCCCAGCTTGGTCTCGTCCTGAGGCTTCTCCTTGGGAGAAGTGGTACGAGTGATCTTAATATCCAACATGATATATTTCCCTCTTTTCTGATCTCACACAGCAGATTTTGCGCGGCACGCGCCCGCACCTGAAATGCCGAATGTTGTTTTCTATTATAGTAGCATGAGCCGGATTTGCAAGGAAACGCAAAATCTTTCATGTTTGGGGGCTGTAAGTTGTCGCAAATTGTGATAAAATGAAAATATAAGCCCTCTCAGTCAACGCCGATGGCGTTGCCAGCTCCCCCAAAGGGGGAGCCCATTGCGGCTTTTAGATTTTGGTTTTGCGAAAACCTTTCCCAAGAGGCAGAACAGCCTCTCCCTTCGGGAGAGGTGGCATTGCGAAGCAATGACGGAGAGGGTTATAATAAAAGGAGTTCTACCATGATCAACGGCGTGATTTTTGATATGGACGGCCTGATGTTCGACACCGAGCGGATGTGGGCCACTTTCTGGGAACCGGCGCTGGCGGCGCTGGGTCTGGAGTACAAGGAAGGCCTTGCCGAGGCTGAACGCGGCACTGCAGGCGAAACTTCCCGTAACATCGTGCGGCAGTTCTACGGAGAGGACTGCGATGCCAACGCCATCATCGACAGCCTGCACCGGGTGGCCGATGAGGAGTTCCAGAAACCGGTGCCCAAAAAGCCGGGGCTGGACGAGCTGCTGGCCTGGTTGGATGCCAACCACATCCCCATGGCAGTGGCCTCCTCCAGCCGTGTCCATGTCATCGAGGGCAACCTGAACAACTGGGGTCTGACCCACTACTTCAAGGCGCTGGTATCCGGCCAGCAGGTCAAGCACTCCAAGCCCGACCCGGAGATCTTCCTGCTGGCGGCGGAAAAGCTGGGCACCGATCCCGCCCACACGCTGGTGCTGGAGGACAGCTACAACGGTGTCCGCGCCGGTGCCGCCGGGGGCTTTGTCACCGTCATGGTGCCCGATCTGCTCCCCGCCGACGATGAGATGCGCGGCCTGTATACCATGGAATGCACCAGCCTGAACGAGGTGCTGGCCAAGCTGAAAACGGGAGAACTGTAATTGAGGGAAAGCTCCGCAAAATCGCCCCGTGTTCCGGGGTTTTATTGTCTCCCGTGTTATGTTACAATAAAAGAAAAGAAAAAAGGAGACATCCCCCATGAAGATCGCAATTCCTTATGAAAACGGTATGGTATTCCAGCACTTCGGCCACACGGCAGAGTTCAAGTTCTACGAGGTCGAAAACGGACAGGTGACGGCCAGCGAGGTCGTTTCCACCAACGGGCAGGGCCACGGCGCACTGGTGGGCTTTCTGGCCCAGCACAATGCCAATGCGGTGTTCTGCGGCGGCATCGGCCCCGGGGCACAGAATGCCCTTGCACAGGCAGGCATCCAGCTGTTCGGCGGGATCAGCGGCCCGGCAGACGCGGCAGTAGCAGATTATCTGGCCGGAAAGCTCCGCTTTGACCCCAACGCCCATTGCGACCACCACGACCACGGCGAGGGCCACCATTGCGGTGAGCATCATTGCGGCGGGCACTCCTGCGGCCAGTAACCCGTAACATCACAAACCCCGGAGCGATGCATCACCGCAAACGTTCCGGGGTTATTTTATGCCTTAGAAGAACCGGCAGAAGCCAGGGCAGTGCCGTGAGCGCTCGGCCTCATCTTGACAGCATTTTATTGGGACACAAAAGAGACGCTCTCGGTCTGCTTCGAGTCGGCCGGGCGGGGCGGGTCTGCCTTGGTCAGCATCTGCTGGAATTTCCGCGCCGCCGTGTTCAGCGGACGGTGGCGGTCGTAAACAAGGCAGATCGAACGGGTCGGGATGATCTCCTGCAGATGGAGCTGCACCAGCTCGCCACGCTCCAGGCCATCCCTCGCCATGGGTTCCGGCACAAAGGCAAGGCCCAGCTCGCTTTTGACCAGCGTGAGCATCTGGTCGGTGGTGGCGGCTTCCGTATCCGGCTTGAGGACCGCGCCGTGATCCAGGAAGAACTGCCGGTACAGGCTGCGGGTCACGCTCTCGTCGCTGAGGGAGATGAGGGGATAGCTGCGCAGCTCCTTCAGGGTCAGGCTCTGACTTGCCAGTGCGGTGAAGGTCCTGCCACCCACCAGCACCTCGTAAAACGGCTTCAGCTCCACCATTTTCAGCCCCGACTCGATCTCCGCCGGGGTGCTCACAATGGCAAAATCCACCTCGCCGTTCTTCACGGCCTGCACCGCCTGCGGGGTGGAGTGGTTCGAGATGCGCAGCCGAATGCCGGGATATTCGGTATGGAAATCCCGCAGCTTTTTGGAAAGATAAATGTTGAGCGCCGTCTCGGTGGCGCTGATGCTGATGGTTCCGTGCTCCAGCGTGGCACTGGCGCTCAGCTCCTCTTCGGCATCCTGGATCTGCACCGCCGCCGAAGCAATGCGGGAGTAGAGCATCTCGCCTTCCGGTGTCAGGGTCACACCCCGGTTGGAGCGGATGAACAGCACGCAGTTCAGCTGGCTTTCCAGCCGGTTCATCGAGTGGGTGATATTGGGCTGATTGTTGCCCAGAACCCGCGCGGCCTTGGTAAAGTTTTGATACTTCGCCACATAATAGAAGATCTTGTAATACTCCCAATCCACATACATGATATGCCTGCCTCCTCCATGTAAAAATCGCATTGCTGCCTTGTGCAGAATACTTTTTGCACATTTTATTCCTGCCCGTATCATAACAACTGCAATCGAAAATTGCAAGAGGAAATTGAAAAATAGTACACCTATCAGGATGAGCACGGCAAGAGCTGCGACAAATGGGAGAGCTTTCCCACCCAAGAGCGCAGCATCTGGGAGGTGGACGAGATGCGGGCAGCACTGGACAGCATGGAGGACCCCATCCTGCATCTGGCGGTGCAGGGGACCACAGGACACGCCAGTGCGGATATGCTGGTGAACACCTACGCTCATATCCAGCAGTCCTCCCGTGTGGAGCTGGGCAAGAAGTTTGAAAGCGGCTTCTATGCCAAGCCCGACACCTCCAGCCCGCAGGCTGTACCCGCCGCAGGCGAACCTACCATCTCCATGACGGCTCTTTTGGAGTTGCTGAAGGATGCCGACCCGGAAATGAAGGCAAAGCTCCGCTTGGCACTGCTCACCTGATGCAAAAAAGGGCACTGATTGCAATGCAATACAGCGCCCTACATCATCGGACATGGAAAACACCGACCGTGCAAAAACCGTGCACCCATGGCTTACAAAACAAAAAAGCCATGAAATCTTTCGATTTCACGGCATTTTCTGGTGCAGTAAAGCAATCCAAATCCGAACCATTTTCCTTTGATGCGGCTTGGGCCGCTTCCTCAAACGTGATGGTCTGTGTACCTTCTTTATAGTTAAAGGTTATCAAAACCTTATCATCGTACAGATAAATCGAATTGATGAACGTATCCACCAACGCTTGCCTCTGGTCTTTCAGGCTCATGTCCAGTTTACGGAAGCGCATCAGCCAGAAACGGATAAATTCCTCTTTGATTTTTGGCTTTGCCAGCTTTTCTTCCGCAATGCGGGCTTCAAGCTCACGCTTGGTTTCTTCGAGCTGTTCCAACCGTTCCTTGGTGGAACTGGTGAGGATTCCGGCTTGAATTGCGTTGAGCATATTCTGGATACCCGATTCTGCATCCCGGAGCTGTTTCTCATAGAGAGGAAGGTTGGTGTTCTCTCGGTCTTGCAGCTCCATGACCTTGGCGATAATGGATTCCATGGCGGCATCGTCCCGGACAAGCTGCATGGTCTGGTTCACCACCAGATCTTCCAGCCACTGTTTGCGGACAGTTTTCTTCTTGCAGCCCTTCTTCTTTTTGGCCGTGGCACATTTATAGTAGCGGTGGACTTCTCCCGTCCGGCTTGTGCCGCTTTCGCCAAACATCAGCGCACCGCAGCAACCACAGTGCAGCTTGGTTGTCAGCAGGTAATCGTCCTCTGCCTTTCTTCGGGCAGGGGCTTTCTTGTTTTTGGCAATCTTTTCCTGCACATCATCGAACAGTTCCAGCGGCACGATGGGCGGAATCGCATCCGGCACGACCACATCCCGGAATTTCAGTTCTCCGATATAACGCCGGTTTTTGAGCATGTGCTCCACGCTGTTGTAAGTAAATTCGCCTCCGACCGGGTTCTTGATGCCGTTTTCATTCAGCCAGTCCCGAATCTCTTTCATCGTGAGGCCATCCCGATACTTCGTGAACGATTCCAGCACGAAAGGGGAGGCAAGCGGGTCGATGTGAAATTTCCGCTCGGAATCCAGCGTATATCCAAACGTTCCACGACCACCGTTGCAGCGGCCTTTCAGGATGTTCTCTGTCTGTCCACGGACAACCTTTTCGGCAAGGTCGGCAGAGTAGTATTCTGCATAGCCCTCCAGAACCGATTCCAGAATGATACCCTCTGGCCCCTCGGAGATGATCTCCGTAGCCGACATGAGCTTGACACCGTTCTTCTTCAGCTGGGTCTTATACCGGGCACTGTCGTAGCGATTCCGGGCAAAGCGGTCAAGTTTCCAGACCAGAACAATATCAAACAGCTTCTTGTCGCTGTCCTTTATCATCTGTTGGAATTGAGGGCGATTATCCGTCTTGGCAGAGATGGCGCGGTCAATGTAGTGCTTGACGATAGTGATGTCATTCTTTTCGGCATAGGCCGTGCATTCACGAATCTGGCCTTCGATGGATTCTTCGCGCTGGTTATCACTGGAATAGCGGGCGTAGATCACAGCGGTCATGGCAAGCACCTCTCTTTACACGTCATTGAACGGTGGAGCGTTCTTTCAAAGCATTGTTTCGTATAATGTATATACCATGTTTTGATGGAGAAATCAAGACTTTTTATTATCTTCAGTTTTTCTTTTTGAACAATTGGCCCAACAGCCACCCCTCTCGTTGAAATGAGGTGACTGTTGGGCCGACTTGCTCGGATTCCTTTATTCTTCGTTTAGCTGGACGATGGTATTATAAAAGATTTTGTTTGGAATAACGACTTGAAGAACACCCTTTTTCAAAAGTGCTTCTATGCGTTTCATGACATACCAGTCACTTACCGGAGCAGAAATCGCTTTTAATACGTCTGCGGTAAGTTCACCAACCGAAATAGGAATTCTCGATACTAAACTAATAATTCTCTGGTCGAAATAATCTATGTTAACGCTTTTAACATCGTTCGCATGCCAAATACGCATGGAGGTGTTTTCGTTTAATAGCTTTCCCCATCTTTTGGCATACTCAGTAATAGTTTCTTCCGTCAAATACTTTTGTGAGATCTTATCGGTTTTCCCTTCCATAAATTCTTTCAGACCTTCTCTGGATGCAAGCAAAATTCTATTTGTACCATACTTTGCTGCATAGTAACAAATATAATAAATGCCGCACCAACAATCGGCAGAACTCCTGACCCAAACACGCAGTGGCTTATGATTTATCATATCACATTGAACCGCATTCGCTGTACCATGATATTTCGACCACAGTTGTCTAGCTTCAATTTGGCTGTCAGGATAATATTCTGAAAGGCAATTCACGAATTGTTTGCAACGATATTCTGAATCGCAAGCATATTGAAGTTCTCCCATTGATAACATAAACGGAAACAACTTTACACTTTCGACGATGCCTAAAGCTGCTAACATATTGACATCACTGGGTTCAAAAACAATTTCATCCATAGCTGGTCAAAATCATAATTTCGGGATGGTAACTTGTGTAGTTGCACTCCAATAGATTGGTTTGCTTGAGCCAACCACTCCAAAATAACACCCAACGCTGCAATCAAGATAAGTTCCAACATCATAGAAGTCATATGTATAGGTTGTATTATATATACTTTGTTCTGGAACTAGTGCTGTCGTTGAAAATGGGCAGCTTCGTTCGATGTTATCGGAATAGCTCGTGTAGTAATCCGTTCCTGAAACATTTTTTATTAAATCCGGGCCAATACCGACGGTAGTTCCACTCATATAAAAGCCCAATCCATTGGCCTTTGTATAAAGAACTCTCCATGTTCCATCAATATACGATACAACTCTTGAGCCGTCTGTATTAGAAACAGGAATGCGCATTGGAACCTCGGCCAAAACATAAAATCCGAGATTCTCTTGTTCTTGCACAGAAAGATTGAGAAGTTCTTCTATCGAATAATCATCGATCTTTCTCTTATTTCCAGTTGCAAATGCTGGCTGAATGGTCAGGAGAAATAAAACCGTGACCAATAGAATGGAAATCAGCCGTTTGATTTTGTTAGTCATAGTATACTGCCTCCTAATTTATTTTTTTTCTTCACTCAATACACTAAAGCTCCATTGGAATCACCTTCATTAAATTTTCCCCTTCAGGTGTATACTCCTCGGCAAATAAATGTGAACCATACAAATGCTGAAACTACTAGAATACTGCTGGAATAGAAAATATTGTGACCTTACACTGCTTTGGGTGATTACTTTGCTTTCCTTCATTGAATAGCTAGAACAACAGCTACTATCAAGAACAAAGTTGAAAGCCCAAGCTGAACCCATGCAATTTTTTCGTTTTCGGCATTGTTACAGCCTTTGGAGGATACTGCCACTTGGATATAATGCACTGCTACGATTCCATATGAGAAAAACAAAGAAGCCCAAGCATAAGGTACTGCGCTTTTATCTGTCAATCGGACAAGATTACTAGTCCATACTGAAATGCAGCCCCAAAGGGCAAAAGGAGCAATAAGAAAAAAGTTGCTTTTGCCTTTTTTCATTCTTAGCCTCCCACAGCTTGATGGTACGATTTTGTAGTATCCATAAGGTGTCCACCGGAATCATACGAATACAAAATATCATGATAGCAATGGGTATAGTAGCTATTATCATATGCGAAATGGACTTCATACAGCGATTGATTTATAACAACTTTCGATGGAGAAGTAGCTAGAACCACACTAACCAAAAAGGATCCAACCGTAACAGCAGTGCTTCCCGGCAAGTGCAACCCAGTAATTAAAAGGCTTGCTGCAGTTTCAACTCCACCAATCTCAATTTGCGCAATCGCCGTATTGTCAATTGTATAGCTGAGATTTGATACAAATATATGCTTATACTGTGATCCTGTAACATCACTTCCAACAGTGGCTCCCCTTGTTTGAGGCATAGATTTTGAAGTTGCTAATTTCAAAAAGACATCATAGCTTTGATTGGTCAATTTGCTTTTTTTCGTTTTTTGGGCTTTCGTATAGACAAGTTCACCTGTACCATCTTCTTTAACGCTCCGGTTCAAGGTAACATTTTGTCCATCAATATCAGTAAAGCGAGTTACTTCAATGATCGTATTTTTATCTATTTTGTAGGACACTTGCACAGTTCTTGCAACAGTAGCCACCAAATTTTCACGGTCGCTTTTAGAAATAATTTTTGTTTTACTGATTGCACTGTCTGCAAAAGCCGTTGTCATTGGCAAATTTTGTAAAGCGGCTACTGTTATGCCTAAACATAAAGTTTTCAAGAATTCTCTTCGAGATACATCTTTCATATTCTATCACCTCACATCGTTTTTGATATAATGTCTATCATATGAGTTTAGTTGCGATCAAGCGATTCAGGGACATCCGGCTGATACGCTGTAAAGCAGCAGGTGCTATTCACACTTAAGACTGCAATCGCCATTGCAAAAGCACATGTAATTTTACTCAGGAAAAAAATCAGTTTTTGTGAATTCTGTTTCATATTGTCCTCCACATTACATAGAATACGTTACATCGACTTCATTGTTTGTTCCGCGAGGAGTTCCCTTCAGCCAGCAAGTATGAGAAGCAATACCATTATAAGCGTTACTGGTAAAGGTGAGTTTTGCCGAACTGGAGTTATACGTCAAACTTGCATCACTATATGTGGAACCCAAAGTTGTAATCGAATAGTCCCATGCATTTGTGACTTTGTTATTCGTCACTGTCATATAAAAATATGCATGAATCACCACTCCCTTATACGAAACCTTCCAAGAATTCGACGATTTCGCTACACGAGAAATTGAATTGTCCACTGACTCGATAGTAATAGTTGCTGGATCACCATTACTGTCAACTACCGCAATTGCGAGCTTCTCGTTTGCCTTCAGTTGATCGAGATTGCTAAAAGTAACAACATTGTTCTTAACGGTAGCCTTCGGTGAATTCGATTCAGCGAAGGCAGACTGAACGCCAAACGACATTACAACCGCAATAAAAAGCAGACTCGCCGTAAGTTTTTTGATGAATTTTCTTGTACTCATGATCACATTTTCCTTTCCTTATTTTGATTTGATTGCTTTTACGACTAAATAAATGACCAGTATGCCGATGCAGAGCGAAATAATTGTCAATGCCTCTGCCGTTGCATTAAGGCAAGCACCAATAAAATAAACCAATACCAAAAATGCAACAAAAGCGATAAGAAGCAGCACCCATTTGTTTTTTTTCATGTTATCACCTCCCTATCTACAAAAGTTGGCATTAAATTTTTGTTGAACCAAAGGAATTGTTGAGAATACAATCAATACCCATTTGGAGAGATAGTAGCAAACTACATGACGTGTATACGGAAGCACATTAAAAATGGCAAGCAGGAAATCTATTGACGAAAGAACAGATGCGACCATCTTGTAACTTGACCGCTTCTTTTCACTTAAAGGCTTATTCTTTGCTTCGATAGGTGAGAGAAAGATAGAGATGCCCAAAAGAGCTACTGTTGTCAGGATACGGAAAAGGTGATTTGCTGCGATTGCCTTACTTAGCAAAATGCAGATAAGTGCCAGTCCGGAGAATGCCAAATAGCATCTGGTGTGCGATGTTGCATGGTATCCGCCAATGTAGATTCGCTGTGGGATAAACCCAATCAAAAATGAAAGTGCGTACCGCACATCACCACACACAACAGCGATTAAAACAACAAGCAGAACGCTCACAACAGATGATATGAGCAACTCGTACCCATAGACATACGCATCCGCCTTTGCTTCATCTATCACTTTTTGCTCGCAGAAAAGACGGACTGATTTTTGAGACAGCGTGCGTTCCCACATTGCAGTTGCGCCACCTTATCTTCTGATTTTTGCTTCACTGTATCATAAATTTCAGCAAAATCAAGAGGTTTGGCAAAACTGGTCGTTCTGGTGACAAAAGTGGTAGGTCAGGCTACTTGTAAGGAGCCTTTGCACAGTCTATAATAGTAGCAGGACATTATTTTGTGGAGGTTGTCGAAATGCTGAAGTACCACGTTGCAGTCTGCGATGATGAGAAATCAGACCTTGATGGCATTGTTCAAAGCGTCCAGCAGTACGATGTGCAAGGCTGCTTTGACATTGAAACTTACATGGATGGAAACGAACTTCTGAGCGAATTGCAAATGCAGAAGAAATCCTTTGATCTGCTTCTTCTCGATATCGAGATGCCATCCAACGGTTTTCAGCTGGCGCAGTCTTTGATTCAGATGGAGAAGCATCCTTTGGTGGTATTTGTCACGAAGCGGCATGAGTACGCTGTGCAGGGATATGGCATTGCATTCCGCTACCTTGTCAAACCTTTGGATCAGACGCTGTTCGCTGCGGCAATGGATGCCGTCCTTCAGGAACTGAACTCCAAACATTTCACGATCGAATACGATGGTGTTACCATGTCCTTGGAAACATCGGACATTTACTTTCTGGAAAGCCACGGACATAAAGTTCTGATTCACTGCAAGGAGCAAGACCTTACATTGCGAATGAGCATTCCTGAAGCCTTGGAGCAGCTTCCCAAACGGTGCTTTGTGTCACCACACAAAAGTTATCTCGTCAACATGGAACACATTGTTTACGCTACGGGAACCGCTGTTTTTCTTTCCAGCGGACATCAGCTGCCGATCAGCAGGAGGAAGCGTCAGGAGTTCAATCAGATCTTCAACGCTTATTTGGGAAGATGATGCTTTATTATTTCGTTGAGTTTGCAGGGAGCTTTGCCAACATTGCCCTGTTGCTGCTTTTTATCGGTCGGCTGTTTCCCAAAAAGGAGCCCGTCTCAAGGTGGTTCTATGCCTATGTTGCACTCTTGATTGCTGGGCAGTGTGCTTTGAGTTTATTCCCGGATTGGGTGACGCAGCGCACGATCTATCTTTTAGTTGGCGGATTTTTCCTTGCATTGCTGTTCTATGAGGTTCGACCGTGGCAGGCGGTTTTTGCAAGCGGAGCTTTCTTCACACTGATTGCTTTGGTGGAAGTGCTTGCAATGCTTCTGATTGGGCTGCGTATCCCGGATACCGACATTCTGATGCAGGCTGGGGCAGCACGGTTGGTCTATATTGTTTTTTCAAACCTGATTCAAATTCCACTCGTAGTTCTGATTTCACATTTTTTCAGCCGAAAGGGAAATGCTCTGCGCATCCTATGGCTGTTGCCGATCATTGCGATTCAAATCGCAAGTATCGCGGTCTGTTATGTGGCACAGTATCATGCTGCGGATGATTATTTCCCTGATTATATGGTCGGCCTTATGGCTGTACTTCTCCTTATAAACATCCTGATCGTGTTCTATGTGGAAGCTCTCCGGGAAAATGAGCTAGAAAAATTCAAAGTCAAGTTCAATGAGCAGCAGTACAACCTTCAAATGGAATACTACCAGCAGCTCAAAGAACGTCAGGAAGAAGTCCGTTCTCTACAGCATGATGTGAAGAAATACATTCTGGCGATGCAGGCAGTTGCAGAACACGGTGATACCGAAGAACTTCACAAGATCGCACAGGCCGTCACGAATGTTTTCGAGCGTTCCACAAATATTTCTGCTGTCGGAAATCCTGTTGTTGATGCTCTTTTGAATTATTACTTACGAATTGCGGAAAGGAATAACATCAAAGTCAAACTGGATGTGACGATTCCTGAAGTTCTGACGATCTCATCGTTGTCTTTGAGCATCATCATCGGAAACACATTTGACAATGCCATTGAAGCCTGCTGCGACTTGCCAGCAGAACAGCGAATCATTCATCTACAGCTGCGCAAGCAGTATCGCAGTCTCTTTTACCGGCTTGAGAATCCATACAGCGATACCGTTCGCAGCATCCGCATCGGAGAGTATCACGGTTACGGACTAAAGAACATAAATCGTATCGTTCAAGAGAACCATGGCGACTTCTACACAAAGAAGAAGGACGGTGTGTTTACCGTCCAAGTCCGCCTGAACTGCGAAAATTAAAACATTCTTCTAAAACGCAGCCTTGCTTTCGCTTGTACTTTGTGTGTTTCGTTCATCTGATGTATTCATTATCCTGAAGTGTTGACACGCATTCGTACTTATGTTATCATTCCCAACAAATCCACAGAGATTTCTGTAAAGAAACGATTCTGTGCGGTTTTATTTCCTGCGAAGATTTACCGCCCCGCAACACACCCGATCATTTTGCCGTCTGTTTCACCCGACAAAATCCTTCGCCTGTACTGCGTGGGCGGTATTTTTCTTTTCCGGGGAAGATTGCACCTTGAAAATTTCATGAGCCGACCGAACGTGATACCGGCTCTCCAGTCAACGCCGCTGCAAAACAGGGGCAGGAACTTCGTTCGGGGCAAACGGCGATTCACATATATGAGCAGTGGAACTCTCTACTTATTTTTGCGTCTTAACAATTCGGAAACAACTTTCGGAAATACGTTTTGAGCGCAGCAGTGGAGAGCAAGAACCGTCCCGTGGCCACAAATTTTCAATTCTTGAAAATGTTGTGTTCCACCGGGACTTCACTTCTTCAATGCGTCTGCATTTCCGATGTGATCTTGTTGGGGCGTGCCTGCCCCAAACCCTGCTCATAGTTCGCGCCTGATGGCGCGAACAAACGGCGTGTCGTGCTTACATAACTTCACCGAGGAGTTATCGAACAGACAGGAGGTACAATGACCGAAACGAATGTTCAACCGATTCCTAGCAATTCCCAGCACCACGACACGCCGAACAACAAAACGCACGTCATCAAGTTCCGTGTGACAGCGGAGGAAAAAACGTCACTGGAACTCACTTGCAAACTCCTAAATCTCTCCCTCTCCACTTTTATCCGCCGTGCCATCCACAACGTCAAGATCGAGAAAATAATCATCGTTGCCGGCGGCGGAGAAGAAACCCTGACCGCTGTTTCCACTTTGCTTGCCCAGTGCAGCAAGGTGGGCAGCAATCTCAACCAGCTTGCAAGGCACTTCAATTCCGGCGGTGCGGACACCGAGCAGATCCGGGCGAAAATCCTTGACGAACTTGCAGACCTGACCGCATTCCGGCTCAGCGCCGAGAAAGTTCTGGGTGAACTGTATGACAACGCTCAAGCATATCGCCTCTAAGAATTCGGACTACACCGCCATCGAAGCGTACCTCGTTTACCAGCACGACGCGTTCACCGGAAAGCAACTTCTGGATGAGCACGGCAAGCCGAAGCTGCGGGATTCGTACCTGCTCGACACCCTTGAGTGCGGCGATTTCTCGTTCGCAACGGCCTGTCTGCTGGCAAACCGCAAGTATGGCAAGAACACCCAACGCGATGATATTAAGAGCCATCAGTATATCATCAGCTTCGACCCCAGAGATGCAGCCGACAACAGCTTGACCATGGAAAAAGCACAGGCACTTGGCCTGAAATTCTGCGAAGAAAACTTCCCCGGTCATCCTGCCATCGTCTGCACCCACCCGGATGGGCACAACCATTCGGGAAACATCCATGTCCACATCGTGATCGGCAGCGTCCGAACACGAGAGGTGGAGCGCAAGCCCTATATGCAGAAGCCCCGCGACTGGCTAGAGGGCATGAAGCACTCCAGCACCGCCCAGACCATGCGGCACCTCCGTGTCGAGGTCATGGAGCTGTGCGAAAGTGCCGGACTGTACCAGATTGACCTGCTCAACGGCTCGAAAGAGCGCGTGAGCGAAGCTGAGTATTGGGCGCGTAGGCGTGGTCAGTTGAAACTTGACCGTGAGAACGCAGCCCTCACCGCAGCTGGACAGCAGCCCCGGCAGAAGAAGTTTGAAACTGTGAAGGATACTTTACGGAGACAGATTTCGTCTGTATTGTACCGTGCCACGAGCTTTGAAGATTTTTCCGACAGGCTCTTGCAGCAGTACGGCATTGCCGTCAAGGAAAGTCGCGGATGCCTAAGTTATCTGCCTGCCGGAAGAACAAAGTTCATCCGAGCGAAACATCTCGGTGACAAGTTCGATAAGGCAGCAGTGCTTGCCACGTTGCAGGCAAACACCGAGCGCAAACCCAAGGTACAGTCCAAACCGACCAACCTTGCAAGGCTGATCGATATTCAGGCAAAGCTGACCGAAGGCAAGGGCATTGGCTACGAATGTTGGGCAAAGAAGTTCAACCTCAAAGCCATGTCGCAAACTCTGATCCTCTTGCAGGAGAAAGATTTGCTCAACGAGGATGATCTGAACCAGCGCATCGCCGAACTGGAAACCAAGTATCACGATGCACTGGCGGTGGTGAAAGACCTCGAAGGTCGCATGAAATTCAACAAAGAGCTGCGCTATCATGTCGCAGCCTATGCCAGCACCAAGAACATCGCACAGCAGTTAAAGACTGCCAAACGACCCGCAGCTTTTGAGGAGCAGCATCGTGCAGAGCTGACAGCGTACCGGGCGGCAGCAGCCTATTTCAAGGCAAACAACCTCACCAAGCTGCCCAGCCCGAAAAAGCTGGAAGCCGAGTATGCGCAGCTTGCATCCGAAAAGGCAAAGTTCTACGAGCAGTACAAGGAAGCTAAAGAGGAACTGCTCAAACTAAAAAACGCAAAGCAGAATGTTGCGTCCTTTTTCCGGGAGGAAGAACCGGCGCAGCAGGAGAGATAAAGGAGTGTGCGCATGATCAATCTGAAAATCGACCCTGAGTTCCAGTCCCAGATTCCGCCGTTGACTGATGATGAATTTAAGCAGCTTGAAGAAAACATCTTGAAAGAAGGCAAGCTGATCTCTCCTTTGATCGTGTGGAACAACACCCTTGTTGATGGTCACAACCGTTATGCGATTCTTCAGAAGCACCCCGAAATCTGCTTTTCTACCATGCCGCTCCGCTTTGCGAACCGTGAGGAAGCCCTCGCTTGGATTTGCAAGAATCAGCTGGGGCGGCGCAATCTTTCCCCCGAACAGAAACGTTACCTGCTGGGGAAGCAGTACGAATCCGAAAAGAAAGCCGAGAAGATCTTTCACGGCAACCAGTACACTTTAGCAAAGAAAAGTGGTGGGTCTCACGATGATACCCACCACTCCGGCAAGAAAACCTGCGACCGTATCGCAGAGGAAAACGGCGTCAGTCGTGCATCGGTTCTTCGCGCACGGCACTACACCAAGGGCGTTGACATTGCCGATACTCTTTCTCCCGGCATTAAGAAAAAGGTCTTTTCCGGTGAGGTGAAATTCACCAACGATGAAATGTCCAAGCTTGTGCAGGCAAGTGTCGAGCATCGTGCAGATGTCCTTGCTCAAATCCTGCATCCAGAGGCATTGGAAGTGTTGGAATCTGCCAGCGCAGAATTTGAACCTGAAAAAGCGGAACCCGTTCCCATGCCCACACCACAAACAGAAGAATTTCGGTGCTATCATGTACCGGACGAGTTTATGAAGGTTTACAAATCTTTGAGCCGTGCGACCGAAATGATGAAAAACTCATGGAAGAAAACGCTCAAAAACAATCCCAGCTATTTCACTGACCCAGAAAAGCAGAAGGTTCTCCGCTTCGCAATGCAGCGACCTGCTAACTACCTGACTGAAATCGAAACCTATCTGGAAAAGGCTCTTGCAGAAGCCCTTGAAGAAGAAAAGACCGCATAACAGCAGACACCTGTAAACCATCAACGAGCCCCCAGCCGCAAGTGCAGGGCGGAAAACATCCGCGCCCTTGCGCCTGATAAAAATGGAACTTTGATTTTCTCGCCCGGCTTTGCCACGGTGGGACGATCAAAGGAGCGTGCGTTTGAACAAAAAGAAAAAGTCCACAAACACTTCCCCCTATCCCGATGAAGTCATTGACCGTCTGGCACGGGCATTCTACCCGGCCATCCTTGCCTGCTGGAACAGCGAGGAAGGCCAGCGGGAGTTTGCCGCGTGGCAGGCAGAACAAGCTCATCATGCAAACAACGAAAAACAGGAAGTTCCCACTTGCTGGGTATTCGTAAAACAGTTTTCGAGAAATGACACGGCAACTGCCTGTCAGGATTGGTTACGAGTACCCGGCTAGGCCGAGGAAGCATCAAGTCCCATGGCCGCACCGTCAAGGTGTTGGGTATGGGGCTTTTTGCATTTCAGGAACGTGTACATCTCTGGAAAGGTGTAACACACTAGACTTTGTACCAAAGTCGTGTGCCAAGGGTGCTGCGCCCCTTTGGAATCCCTGCTCATATCGCCTGTGGGCGATGAGGATTCGCCGCACAGAAAGCTCTCACAAAGGTGCACCGGGCTGTCTGCGGCGAGGGAAATGCACTTCTGCGGAAGTGTAATAACCCACTATGACACTTTCAGCCCTGCGGCCTGCAAAGTGTAGTGGGCTCTCCGAGGGGAAACGGTTATATAGGGGCGTTTCGGGCGAATCGCTGCGTACGTGCGTACGGAAGGTTGGTACGCACGTACGCAGTAAAACGGCCAAATTCTCGTATATATGGGTGGTCATTTGACCACGAGTGTGGTATACTTCACTTGGAAAACCAATTAAGGTAGATATAATGCACAGGGATGTGCTTTATATGGTATTACCAAACCAATTTCACACTGAGTACCACCGTGTCACACTGAGTCACACTAAAACTCCGATTCCATGGGGCTTTTTGGTGGTAGAAAGCCCAAAAACAGTGTAACAGCGCTGTTCTGAAAATACAAGCATTTTGAAGAATTCTGGTAGAAACTCGGTAGAAAACCAACTGGATAAAAGTTGGTAGAAACTTGGTAGAAGCCGAAAACAGCCTTAAAACGGTAGAAAGCCTGTTGACAAATCAAACTGGATAATGGACAAAAGCGGACGGTGTTTCATAACAGAAGCGCTGTCCGCTATTTTTATGCCCAAAATTGAATACCGTACATCGCTTCTCAGCAATGAGGAGCGATTTTTTATTTCAGATGAACTATGTCAAGGAGGTTTTTCTATGCCAAACCCTACAAGAATCAGCTTACCGAGGGTAAACTACAACTTCGATGCTAAGGCTTGTGTTCCGGTTCTTACCGTAATGCTCAACAAGGTCGAAAAGGATTATTCCACTGTCGATGAACTGTGTGACCACGATGAGCTGTCGAAGTTCACCCGTGATGAGATCAAAAATGCTGTATCTGAGCTGAACGGCAGAAAGTTTCTCCTGAAAGTGGATAAGCCGTATGGCTGTGTTTATGCGGTAAATAAGCTGTACATAGCGAACATGGAATTTGTGTACGGCAGATAAGCTGAGGGAGGAATGGAAATGGACAATCATAAGGCTCTTGAAGATGCTGTGTTGGCTATCAAATATGCCGATACTCCCGTGAAAGTCGGCTCGTTCCAGGGCTTTGACCTGAGCGTTACAGTAAACAGCAACATGATAGGCGGCGGTATGTCGGCTGGCCTGCAAGGTGCCACTTCACATACCACGAAGCTGATCGAGAGTTTTGCCCACAACTTGAATCGTCTTGAAGCTGCCCTCTACAACATCGACGGCAGAATCGAGAGAACGCAGGATAACCTCGCAAAGCTCAGGCTTGACCACGCAGAAGCGCAGAAGATCGTAGCAGAGCCGTTCCCCCAGCAGGAGGAGCTTGATACTAAGGAGCAAAGGCTGAAAGTCGTAACTGATGAGCTGAATCAGGCGGCTATCGAAGCAAAGAAGAACGCTCCGAAGCGTGAAAAGACTTGCTACTTTGAGAGGGCGAAGATGAAGCGTGATGCCGCAAGGCTCGGCAAAAAGCCAAAAACGCCGAAGGACCAGACAAAGGGCAGGAGCAAGAAGCAAGGAATTGAATAAGCAACTATAAGATTATTCTAAGTAAGTATGCATCCCAATAAGTGAAAAATGATATAATTCACATTATTGGGATGCAATTTCTATCTTGACAGAAAGAAAAAAAGATGTATAATATATAATGGGGTTTGTGTACCCTTTTGATGTTTTCAAGTTATAATCCACACAAGTTGGCTTGTGTAAAATATTACTTAAATACAATGCGAGGAAAGGAATTATCATGGCAAATAAAGAGAAAATGGGCCCTCCTACATTAGAAATGATTCAGGGCAATCCGTACAATTATACTTTTGATGAAGTAGCCAAATGTATGGGAGAAGAACGAGCTAAGTCTTTATTCAAAACCTTGTATAAAAATGGCGTAAGTCCTAAAAATCAAACTATGACTATAAAAGACATATATGTAGGGGGAGATACTACAAAGTATGCTTTTGAATTACAAGATGGCTACTGCATTGAAACAGTATGCATTAAAAGAAGGACTGGCAATACGGTATGCGTTAGCACTATGGTCGGTTGTCCGGTGGGGTGTATTTTCTGTGCATCAGGAAAAAATGGATTTATTCGCAATCTTTCACCAGCTGAAATAGTTCAGCAAATCGTTCTTTTGAAAGAACGTGTCAACAGAATCGTTTTTATGGGGATGGGAGAACCTCTCTTTAATTATGATAATCTGATTAAAAGTATTCATATACTTCGTGATCGCAATGGACTTAATTTTCCTACAGATGGCATAAATGTATCGACTGTTGGACCAGTTGAACAGTTGAAGCGACTGAGAGAGGAGCATTTAAAGATTCAGTTTACACTCTCTCTTCACGCAACGGATCAAGCAACTAGAAACATGATTATGCCGCACATGAAATCCAATAGCATTCATAGTGTTGTCGAAGCTGCGCTTTCCTATTCTGAACGACATAACAGAAAGATTACCATTGCATATCTGCTCGCTCCTGGAATTAATGATAGGGCTTCAGACGTAAGACAACTTGGTAAATGGTTTAGAGGAAAAAATGTACTGATTAATCTTTTACAATATAATGAAACTGCCTGTAAGAGAATCAAACGTCCTAACAAGCAACAATTGGTTGCATTTAAGATTAGACTAGAGGAGGCTGGCTTGGAAGTAAAACTTCGGGAATCAAGAGGTAATAGAATAAAAGCTGCCTGTGGTCAATTAGTAAGTGATTATAATAAAGGGAACGACGCTCCTACGTCTGATTCACCTGAAAAGATGTCGCCTGTGATACACAAGCTTTCTGACAATAAAGCTGATACAACAAGAGGGATAAGAAAAGAAAAACGTCACCCTTTTGCAAAACATAAAGCCAAAAGGAAACGTAAGAAAAACTAATGATGAATTATCCCTCTAACCATTGTTGACTATTCTTTTAATGGTTATCGTTTGCGCTCACCATAATACTATGACGCACGGACGCACCTATGTATGCGCCCGTGCTAACCATAACATGAAAGGTGGGTGTACTGTCTTTCCTTTGCACGGCAGTAGGTGTGTCTCTACAATGACAATATAATGCAATTATTTTTGTGTATAAAAGGAATAACCATATTATTTTATGTGGAGGGATAATATGAGGCTGGCAGATATGCATATTCATACTACTTTTTCGCCCGACGGAAAGTCATCTATGGAAGAGCAGTGTATAAAAGCCATAGAGATTGGGATTCCAATTATTTGTTTTACGGATCATGTAGATTTCAATTCTTCTGAAATAAATGTGGGAAGAATAATTAATAAAGCTTCTACAAATTTTGATGTGTCAGAATATTTCTATGAAGTGAATAGGCTAAGACGTATTTATAACTCCATTCAGATTTTGATTGGGATTGAATTCTCCGAGCCACATCTATTCCCTACTGAATTCGAGGATTACAGTTCTATGCCTTTTGATTATATTCTAGGAAGCATTCATCATTGCTATGGCTCTGTTTTTCCAGGTGCAAAAAACATAGAGGAATCAAAAGCGATTGATGAATACTATAATCTTATGTTAAAATCAATTCAGACCTGCGAGTTCCAGGCGATGGCACATATAGATTTTCCCAGACGTTATTTTGATAATTGGAACGTCAGTGATACTATCATGGATGAAATATTAAATGCTATGATTAAAAAAGACATTATTCTTGAAGTTAATACGTCTTCCATCATGAATGCTTCTGACGAACCGCTGCCTCGATACAGTATCATTGATCGATATGTTCAGCTTGGAGGACGTAGGGTTGTATTAGGATCCGATGCACATATTAGTGTTAAACTTGGAAATGCATTTAGTAGTGTTGTTAGAAAACTACCGAATACTTGCGTTATAGGGTATTTTAAGAACAGGGTGTTTTATGAACTGTAATATAATAAAAGCAGGATAAAAACGCAACGCATTTCTTCCCGAGAGATGCCAGAGCTGGTAGGTAGCCCAGCCGTCTGCACCGCACGGTGTAGGTAAGTAACCTTCCCCTCCGGGTTGTCCGTTCCTGTAAGGATTTATTTCAGGAGGGTTTCGTTATGGACATTGATTCTACAAAGCTGACTGTATTTTTTGAGGCTCCATTCTGGATCGGAGTATTTGAACGTATTGAGAGAAGAAAGCTTTCAGTGTGTAAAGTCGTGTTTGGTGCAGAACCAAAGGACTATGAAGTCTGGGAGTATCTGCTCAAGAATTACAGTCGGCTGCGCTTCAGTCCATCTGTTGAGACAGTTGTAAAGAAAGAGTCTGTGAACCCAAAGCGATTACAACGGCAAATCCGAAAGGAAACAGTTGCCACAGGAATCGGTACAAAGTCACAGCAGGCGTTGCAAATGCAGCGAGAAGAAAACAATCTGGTGCGAAAAGCACTTAGCCGTAAACAACGCGAAGCAGAAAAGCAACGTCAGTTTGAACTGAAACAGCAGAAGCGAAAGGAAAAGCATCGGGGCAGATAATGCCCCTTTGCTTTTATCTGGCAGGGTTTGGGGCAGGCACGCCCCAACAAGAAGCTGTCCTAAAGGGGACAGGAAATTTTCAAGAATTGAAAATTTGTGGCCACGGGACGATTCTTGCTCTCACGAAAACCCATACTTTTTGAAAAACGCTTTCCGCAGCCAAAGGAGGATGCCCCATGAAAAAAGAGATCGAAGCCTTCGTCAACGCAGCCAACGAGCAGGAGTTGGAAGCCGCATGGAATAACCTCTCGGCAGAGGAACAGCGAGTTTTCGATCAGCTCATGGAGGAAGAACCACCCGAAGATGCACTGGCATTTTTCGCACAGCTGTATGATGATGCCCCGAAAGAGCAGACCAGCGAGACTGTGAACATCTCCGAAAATGAAATCTATTTCAAGCGGAAGCCCTTGACCGAAGAGCAGAAGAAACACAGCTCTTATGTGGACGAGAACGGCAACCTCCATGTCAAGAACCTGTCCGCTTTCTGGATTCCAGAACTGACCACCACGGAGAAAGTCGGTCACACCACCTACACCGTGACCGGCAGCTATGAGGGCAAGGAATCCTTTTTGAAGAAACTGGAGCGCATTGTTGCCAAGAACGCCCAGCAAAAATTTGAAGATGAGGGTGCAGACGAATGACAACTGCGTCCAATTCTGCTATACTTGATCCGGTAACCAATCCTGTACTGACAGTTGCTCCACAGAATAAGGAGGACACAACAATGTCTGGAGCAACGAATAAAATCACCGCACTTTACTGCCGACTGTCGCAAGAGGACGCACGGCTCGGCGAAAGCCTGTCCATTGAGAACCAGAAGGTCATCCTTCTGGAATACGCCAAAAAGAACCACTTCCCGAACCCGGTGTTCTTTGTGGATGATGGCTACTCCGGCACGAACTATGACCGTCCCGGCTTTCAGAGTATGCTGGTCGAAATCGAAGCAGGGCGTGTAGGAATCGTTATCACGAAGGATTTGTCCCGACTGGGGCGCAATTCTGCCTTGACTGGTCTGTACACCAACTTCACCTTTCCCCAGTATGGCGTTCGCTACATCGCCATTAACGACAACTACGACACCATTGACCCGAACAGCGTAAACAACGATTTTGCGGGCATTAAGAACTGGTTCAACGAGTTTTACGCCCGCGATACCAGCCGCAAGATTCGGGCCGTTCAGAAGGCCAAGGGAGAGCGTGGAGTACCGCTGACGGTTAATGTTCCGTACGGCTATGTAAAAGACCCGGAGAACCCGAAGCATTGGCTTGTTGACCCGGAAGCGGCTGCGATTGTGAAGCGCATCTTCTCCATGTGCATGGAGGGACGTGGGCCGACCCAAATTGCGAACCAACTGTGGGCAGATAAAGTTCTGACTCCTACCGCCTACAAGTTGAGCCATGGCCGGAGCACAAACGCACCTGCCCCGGAAGACCCTTATCGCTGGGATAAAAGAGCAGTAAGTTTGATTCTGGAACGCCGGGAGTACACTGGCTGCACAGTCAACTTCAAGACCTATACTAACTCTATCTGGGATAAAAAGAGACATCTGAATCCTGTGGAAAATCAGGCTATCTTCCCGGATACACATGAGCGCATTATTGACGATGATGTGTTTGAAAAGGTTCAGGAGATTCGCAGCCAGCGTCACCGTATGACCCGAACAGGCAAGAGCAGCATTTTCTCCGGTATGGTCTACTGCGCTGACTGCGGTTCCAAGATGCAATATGGTTCGTCCAATAACAGGGACTTCAGTCAAGACTTCTTTGATTGCTCTCTGCACAAGAAGAACGGGAGCAAGTGCAAGGGACATTTCATCCGGGTAAAGGTTCTGGAAGGACGTGTGCTGAGTCATGTTCAGCGGGTGACGGACTACATTCTCCGTCATGAAAACTACTTCCGCAAGGTCATGGAGGAGCAGCTTCGTGTGGAAAGCAGCGAAAAGCTGACCGTCCTGAAGAAGCAGCTTGCCCGGAATGAGAAGCGGATTGTAGACCTCAAACGGCTGTTCATGAAAATCTACGAGGACAACGCCAGTGGAAAGCTGAGCGATGACCGCTTCGACATGATGAGCCAGAGCTACGATGCCGAACAGAAGCAGCTGGAAGAGGAATCCCTCTCTATCCAACAGGAAATCGAAGTACAGGAACAGCAAATCGAGAATATTGAAAAATTCGTCCAGAAAGCGCACAAGTACGTTCATATTGAAGAACTCACTCCCTATGCTCTCCGTGAACTGGTGTCGGCTATCTATGTGGATGCCCCGGATAAGTCCAGCGGAAAGCGGGTGCAGCACATCCATATCAAGTACGATGGGCTGGGGTACATCCCTCTGGATGAACTGGAAGCAAAAGAAAAAGCGTGACCGAAGTCACGCCAAATCTTCCCCATTTAGGGAACTTTTGCAAATACTGTTTTATGGGAACTCTGCTCTGGGGAACTCCCTGTTGTACATATCGCTATCGTCTGTGGTCTTTGGCAGGGTGCGTCCTATTCAGGGGCGCACCCTGTTTTTTGTTTTGCCCTTAATCTTCTAGCCCATGGCTTCCAGCCACATTCTTCAAATATTTCTCCGGGTCACCGTTCAGAATCAAATCCGCATAGCCCAACGGATCGTTGTAGATGAGATAATCCAGTTCTGACCTCTGCGCCATGGTCACGTCCAGCGCATCCTCGACCTCGGTGCAGTCGATGAAAATTTTTCTTCCATCCCGGAGCAGCAGCTCCACACAGCCGGTATCCATGTTGAAATGGCAAGCTCTTGCATCGTACTTCATGTTTGTGTCCTTTCTGCCTTACGGCACCTTTACAGTTGTGACTTTCGTTACACGTTTTTTCTGATAAGGTTTTGGACACACAGCCATCGGGAAGGAGCCTTCATTTTGCTTTCCGAAGAAAACAAAAAATCCGAACCCTTCTCCTATCGAGAGAAGGTTCGGATTTTCATTGTTTGGTGCGATGGAAGGGACTCGAACCCCCGGCCTACTGATTCGTAGCGCACGCCGGGCGATTCACTCAATTTTTGGAAGTTACGTTTCATCGTCATTTCCAAGCGATACATCGCAGGTTTTGAGCTTCGAGTTTCTGCACCCTTTGTCCGATTTTGCAACGATTTGCACCCTTTGCACGTTTTGAAACCGTGCAAAAACCGTGCAGAAACCGTGCACTTACTCCCGGACAAACTAAAAACCACTTCATCCGACAACGACTTGACGGCATTGGTTCGAGTGACCGCACACCAAAAATCAAGTCTTGGAGGATACTATTATGACAAAATTGCTTTCCTGCCGCTACAATATGGACACCAACCGGGTGGAAGCCCGGTTCGCAGACGGCTCTACCGTTGCCATCGACTGCATCGCCGTGGAGGACGAGTACGGCAACACCCCGGCACAGCGGGCAGAGCTGGACTGGCTGCTGTGGAACAAACCCTTGGAGTATGCACAGATGGTGCTGAGAGGGAAGATGGAGCATTATCTGTCGCTGGGGTGTGACCACGGCAGGCTGGAAGATTGAGCCTTAGAAAACGCGCGGCAAAATCGCTAATCGCGCGGCGCGCGTTTCTCAGCGTAAATTCAGCGCAAACCATGCCAAGTCAGCGTATTTTCAGCGTAAATCCCGGAAAGTCAGCGTAAATTCAGCGCAAATCAAACTTTCAGCGTAAAAGTCAGCGTAAATTTTCACTTCACGCTTTTGTACTTCGTTCCTCGGCCTACGCCATCAGGCTGCAAGATGCCGTCCTTGCACATCTGGTGCAGGATATAATAGGTTTGATTCTTGTTAAACCCACACAGCTCTTGTGCTTTCTGATTCGTAATCCACGGCTTATGCTTCAGATATTCAAGAATCCGATCCTTTGCCTGAATCTGGCTGACCGTCTTGTCCTGCACATAGGCCACATCGGTTTTCACCGTTTCGTAGACCTTGAGGGACAGCATATAGGTCTTGCCGTTGAGTTCCAGAAGCCCCTCGTCCCGGAGACTGTTCAGAACCTTGTGGGCATTGTCATCGGTTTCCTGAATCGTCTTTGCCGCCTGTTTCAGGGTGATTTTCTGGTGCTCCCGCAGATAGTGCAGAATCATCAGCTCCGACAGCGTGAACATCTTGGACCGCTTATCCTGCGTCTCTGCGATGAAACGCACGAAGTTCTGGTTTTCCATTGTGCTGCGAAGGGTCAGCCGGACGGAGTTGGGCGTGCTGGCGTACTCCGGGTAGGGCTTGCCCTCAGTGAGCATACTCTGGAACATGATGTCCACGCCCTGCCCGGAACGCTGCACATACTTCAGGTGCTGAAGGGTCATGGCAATCAGCTTGTTCCGGGGAATGGATTGGTGGGTGATGATGTTGCTTTCGTTGATGTCCCCCGGAAAGCCGCCGGGGTTCTCAATCACGATCTTTGTGGGGTAGTGCTTGACGTAGACCGGTGCCATATCCTCATAGGAGCGGTGCGCCAGTGCATTCAGCAACGCCTCCTGAAAAACCGCTTCGGAGAAATCGTACACCTCCAGCCGGAACAGCCCCACCTGCACATTAGTCAGGCGGTTATAGGTGCGGATGCGCTCGGTCAGCTTATCCAGAATCGAGATCACCGGCTCCTGCATATCCATGCGGTTGTCGTATTCCGTCTGCGCCTCGTCGCTGTAATGGAGGTAGATCACCTCTGCCTGCGGCAGCAACCGGGCAATGGAAGCCGCCTTGCCCACAAACAACAGCCCTGCCACCGTTACACGCACTTCGTCCTTGTCCATGCGGATCAGGTTCAGGTTGTCCAGAAAGGTGGTATCTGCCAAATCCGGCAGGGCAGAGCCTGCATCCCGAATCCGCAGTTTCTCTTTCAGGCGGTACACTTCCAGCAGGTCAATGTCGCTTTCGGTTGCGCCCTCCACGATCTTTGCCGAAAAGTCCGGGTTATCGGCAGGGGAGTACACATCGTTTGCCGGGTAGTCGGGCTTTGTCACGTTCCCCAGCCGTCTGTAATAGATGCCGCCGGTGGTGGCAACATGAGAATTGGATTTCTCCACCGATACCACCAGCACCACACCGTCGGAGGTTTCCACCGGCTCGATTTCGGTAAACAGGCTGGGCCGGGTCATATCGTAGATGGCTTCCATCAGTGCCTGCGGGTCGCTCTTGGGGCAGCCCGTAATGGTGCCGTCATCTTCCACGCCAAACAGCAGAACGCCGCCCTTTGTGTTTGCCAGCGCAACCGCACTTTTTACCGCAAGCTCTTTCCGCTGCCGGTAGTCCTTGCACTTCACCCACGACTTAAACTCCTGCCGGGTGCTTTCCCCGGCAGCAATCATTTTGCGGAGTGCTTGTTCGGTCATGGTTGGGACCTCCTTCCCTTGCTCATCTATTGGAATGAATAGTTGCTTGTATGTAGCTTAAAATATGAAATCCTTCTGTTATTCATCATCTTTTGAAAAGTTTATTAAAGTCGATTCCATAGCCGATGCTCTGTAATTCTTGTAAAACCTCAGTTTTCCAACTTTCCGAATCCGTGTAAACAACCCCTTGTAAATCGGACGGAAGTTCTATACCGTTATCTACTAACATTATAACTCTCTCCCGCCCCAGTTTTCCCATAAAATAACCCGCTTCATACACGACATTCTGTCGTGCGCGCTGCTTCTCTACGGCTTCACTTTTTTCTTTTCCAATATCATCACCAGTAAACAGACAAATTGCAGCACCTACATCGCTGTTTTCTTCAAACTTCTCGATGATTGTCTTGCCCTTATTAGCCTGTTCACTCAAGATAATTGCTTCAAGCCCTTGTTTTTCAAGAAGTCTTGCCACTTTTTCTTTAAGTGCTTCATCATGCCCATGAACAACAAATACTTTATTATTTTGATAGCTCGAATCCGTATGTACATCTTCCGACAGTTTCTCGTCTTTTTCTGACATTTCTTCTTTAATTTCTATCAGATAGTCTTTGAAAACGTCTTTTGTCTTTTTCAATCCGTTGCTACAAGTACTTATGCGGATATAATCTGCACCGGGCACATACATAGTTGGTGAAAACAACGTATTGGAAAAATCTGTCACCTCGTAGGTGGTCGGCCCAAAATGATTTACCAAAAATCTTTCAGCTCTCGAATGCCACGATTCAAATTCAGGGGATTCAGCCATAACACGTTTTTCAATCAATGTATCAATTTCATTATAAATCGCTTCTAACTTTTGATAATCGGTCATTTGGGGTTCCTCCTGATTCTTTATCCAAAATCTATTTTTCCTGCCATCATCATATCATAGTGCTTGGCGAAAAATCCAGTACCCTATTTCAACGAAAATGGTACTGGATTTTTCACTGTTCAATGTGATATAATTGAAGATTACTTTTTAATTCGGATGGCCGATCATTCTTGTCCATTACCTCCTGTGCTGCCCATTCACCTCACTCCATCACTCTAATCGTACTCTCAATAAACGCAATCTCATCTTCCGTCAGCTCGTACTTCTTGTACAGCTTTTCGTCCGTCCATTCTTCCGTAAAATCCTGATCGGGCACAAAGACAAAGTTTGCCCTTGCAATGTGCATGGAAGAGTAGGTCAAGCGCAGCATGAAGCGAGTAAACTTACACATCAGATACTGCTTGTAGTTTTTGATTTCTGCTTCGGTATCGAATGCACCCAGAACCAGATAGGAGAAGGTGTTCACCTCACCCGGAACCTCAATCCGGGGTGTTGTGATGGCCTTATAGCCCTTGGACGGGTCAATGCCAACCTCACCATTGCAGGGAACCAGAATGGAGATCGTTGCCTTGTACTTGTCGATCAGCTCCGCATTTTTCTTGACATCGCTTCTCTTAATATAGCCGGTGCCTTGGCTGTGAATAAGGGAAATGCAACCATCAAAGGGTTCTTTCTCACCACGAGCCGCAGAGGGGAAGCCAAAGGCATCAATAGGCTGCACCCGATCGGTCAGGAAGTGTTCCGAACGGCTCAGAACCTTATGGATGATGGACAGCGATTCATTCGACCGAATGAAGATTTCCCCAAATTCATTGAGGTTGCGCCGCATGGTATGGCGTTCCAGACCGCTGACGTTTGTAACCTCGCAGACTTCCTCCTTATCCCGATCCCACAGGAAATAGCAAATGCCGCCTGCAATATCCACGGTACTGAAGCAGTCTTTGGAGTTTACAAAATCCGTCAGCCTGATCAGATGCGGATCGTTCAGCATCTCATTGCGGAAATCGTTCAGTCCGATGCCGCCAGCATACCAGCGTGCCGGCATAATCATGGAGATATAGTGGGGCTGCATGGTTTTTGCCTGATCCACAAACAGGTTATAAACCGGGCGTGCCTGCTTTGCCGCAACATTGGCTGCGCTGCCGCCGCCTGTATCCTCCTGATACGGCGGATTGCCCACAATTGCATCAAATTTCATGGGCTGTCCCTCCTTTCCCCATGTATCGGTTCGCTGCAGCTTCTTTGCCAGACGCTGCGGGTCTTTTTCCATCCGTTCCAGCAGGTGCGGAATGTAGGTGGTGTTGACCGTCCAATCCTGATAGCCCACCAGAGTTCGCCGGGTGATGCTTTCTGCCATCCGGGTCTTGCACAGAACAAAAATCTGCTGCTCCACGGTCTCCTGCCAGAGAGCCTGTGTCTGCTCCAGCGGCAACTTGTCCTCCGGGCCGGGCAGCTTCATGGCGTACAGGCTGTATGCCATATACAAGGGATACAAGCCGGATTTGGAGTTCATTTCCAGAATCCGTGCCTCCGGGTTGAGGAAGATGTCCTCAGTGACCTGCCCCTGATCCACCAGACGAGGCTCCTCCAGAACCTCCTGCGAATCGAACTGCTCGTTGAGGAAGCAGTAACCGCCCACCATGTTGCTCAGATGAAGGTTCACCACCCGCCACGGGGTCAGAACGGTTTCCTTGTCGGGGTTGCGGAAGTGGCTGAAGATCTCGGCAATGCGCTTCACACGCTCGGTGGGCGGCAGCTCGTCCGCAGCCTTTGCCATGCGGCGGATGCGCAGACCCGCCCCGCTGACCACATCCTCGTCGTAGTATTTCAGCAGCTTGCGGAATAGGGGCTTGTCCACGGTTTTGGGCATGAACTCCTGCCAGGATTCCTCATCCACCAGCGTGATGAAGTCTGCCATCTTGATGCTCTCGGTCAGGTCCACCTTGGCACCGTAAATCAGCAGGGGCAGGCGGATGGACACATTCCGCAGCAGCCGGATGACCTTCTCCCGTTCCTTTTTCTGCTCTTGCAGTTTCTTGAGCAGGTCATCGTCCTCTTTGGTGCGCTCCCGCTTGGGCTTATTGGAAATCTTGTCTGCCTTTTCGTATTCCTCGCCCGTCAGCCCCTGATGGTTGATGTGGACTTTGGTTTCCTTTTTGGCGGCTTTCTGCTCGCTGAGCTTGTCCGACAGGGTATGGAACAGCTGCACATCGTCCTCGTCCATGACGATGCCGGTGTCCTGTTTGTAGACCGATTCATCGTCAAAGCCGCTCTTGATGGCTCTATCCACCGTCAGACGCTTGATCTGCCGCATCATTCTGGAGACGCTGTATGCAGTCATCTGGGTGCCGTCCACCGCAATCACCGGGCAGAAGTTCAAAAACTCGCCCAGTGCCGCCCGGTTCTGCTCCTCGTTGGTCCGACCCCGCTTAGTAATGCGGTTGACCTCAGAAATCACGTTCAGGGCACGGTCCGGGGCAAAATCAAAGACGTAGCAGCGTTCCTTCTGTTTGCCGTCCAGCACCCCTGCCGACTGCACCCGGAAGATGGTCTGCATATAGCCGGACGCAGCCGTGCTTGCCGACCCGGTTAGCATCATCACAGCCGTCCACTCCGGCACCGTCACGCCGGTAGTCAGCTTGCCGCAGGAAATGGTAATGGTGTAGCGGTTCGCCTTGATGACCTGCTTTACCAGTGTCAGGGCGTTGTCGTAGGGCATTTCGGCATCGCCGTCGCCTGCAACGTTAGCGATTTTATAGGCTCCAAACACAGGGTGGTCTTTCAGCAGCCTGCTCAGGGCACTGGCTTCTTTCACGCCCGGAACCATCCAGAGGGTATGCCGGAACATCTCCCGGTACTCCGGCGTGGAGTAGGGGTAGTTGCTCTCCGGGTTCTCCGAAGAAATCAGGTCCAGAAAGCTGCGCACGTCGGCCTCGTGGACAAAATCACCCACCTGTGCGCCAGCCGGCAGAGGCCGGAAATCCCGTGCAGGGTCTCCCGTCCACACCCGGAAAAACTCGGTAAAGTTGAACGCCATCTCCAAGGTCTCGTAGCGGTAGGAGGTAGGCAGACTTTTCCCAAGGTCGAAGGTCAGGATGCGAAGTTCCGGCAGATCTGCATAGGGGTTATGGTCGCCGGGGTGCAGGGTGTCCCACTCCCGCTTGCGCTTTTGCTCCATGACGTAGTCCCATGTGTAGACGTTGTTCTCGTACTTCTGCATCAGGTTGTACGGTGTGCCGGACAGCTGCAGAACCTTGGGAGCCTTGCCGTTCTTTTCCGCTTCCAGCAGAGACTGCACCTTCTGCCCTCGCTGGGTCTGGGTGCCCTCGTGGGCTTCATCGTAAATCACGAGATCCCAATCCATATCGAAAACAGCGTTATTCTTGTCAAACTTGCCGTCTGCCCGCTGAGAGCCGCGCAGGTCCTGCATGGAGGCAAAGTAAACAAACGCCTTGCCGGAATTCTGGTAGGCTGTCAGGTTTGCATCGTTGCGTGCATCCATTGCCGCATCGTAAACGGACGAATCCGTATCGAAACGGTCTTTTTTCAGGAAAGCACGGTTGTCTCCTTCGCCAAAAATCAGGTCAAAATCGTTGCGCCAGCCATCTTCCACCACTGGGCGGTGAGTGACCACAATCACCTTCTGGTAGCCTGCTTTTTTGATGAGCGCATAGGCCGTGACCGTTTTGCCGAAACGCATCTTGCAGTTCCAGAGCATCGAGTTTTCCTTGCGGAACACCCGCAGCGTCTGATTGACGCAGTCCATCTGCTCATCCCGCAGGGTAATGGCTCTCTTTTTGGGCGCAGCAGGGACAGTCTGCGGCAGAAAGCTGATCTGCCCCTCACTCTTTTCGGCAGCGGTCAGAGCCGTACGGCCCTCTTTTACCGCCTGAATCGCACGAATGGCAACGGACAGCGGCACCTCAAACCATTCGCTGTCCTGATTGGAATTGGAAAACTTCCGGGCCGAAAAGCCAGAATTGTACAGCACGTTATGGACATCGTCATCATCAAACAATTCCGTATCGGTCGTACCATCCGGGAAGGTGACGGTTCTGCGTGCCAGCTCGGTATATTGCAGGTCGTATTCAACCATCGCCGTCTTGGTATACTGGTCGATGCGGTCACGGGCAGCACAATTCAGCTCCGCACAGTTGGGCGGAAGCTGTTTGTAGCTGTTCACGCTGTCAAAATTTGTCTTTCCGATCTTCCAGTAGCCCTCGTGCTGGGCATCGTGAATCGTAAAGATGTAAATCAACCGATACGACATGGTTGGCTTATACGCTGCCATTTGCACTTCCTCCCCTCACCATCGAAAGGAACGTCATTGTCTGATTGGAACGCCAGTCTTTTATGATGCTGTAAATCCCGTTGTGCGCCCGGATATTTCCGCTTTTGCATCCGGGGCAGAGGTCAATTTGTTCCTCACTGCCGAACCAGCTGATAATTTCAATTTTGTTTTCCTTACAGCTGCCCGGAACCACATACTTTGTGCCGTCCATCTGCCAGAGGTTCCACGCAATGATGTTGGCGATCACCTTCATCTGCCGCAGGTGGGGAAGTTTGCCAAAGCGTTCCCGGTAAACCTCCACGAAGGTCACAAACAGGTTTTCCCGTGCCAGCAGCAGGCTGTCGCCCTGATACTCAAAGCCGTACACGCTTTGGAACGCCCGCTTCGTCCATGTGGACCATTCTTCTTCGGTGTCCGTGTTTTCGCTGATAACACGCAGCTTGCGGTCCAGCAGGCCAATTCGCTGGGAAATGGGAATGGTTTCGCCCGTTACGGTGTCGTAGCGGCTTACCAGATAGGGAGCCTCGCCGCAGGAGATTTCCAGCCGCTGTGCATCCACATATTTCTGCCATGTGTGCTGACGGTCGTCCGGGAAGGCGATTTTGTCAGCCGTTGCTTTCCACGACATCTCCTTCTGGATGTTGAAAACATCCTTTCTGCCAAACCACTGCTCATCTACCAGATTGTTCTGTGCGTTGCAGATCCAACTGGGGGTAAATACCTCTGCTTTGTCACGGGTGCGGTTGGTCTGGTGCTCCAGTGCTTTTTCCACTCTGGGCTGAATCAGGCTGTCCTGTTCGCCTGTAACCAGTTCCGGCAGGATTTCTTTTTTGAAGCTGTACTGTTCGCCCAGTTCAGCGTAATCATCGGTTGCCCAGATGATGTTTTTCTTGGTGGTTTTGTCCTGAAGCAAAATCTTAAGGAGGGTGCGTTCATGGTCCAAAAGTTCCTGCTCCAACAGGTCAATTCCTGCAATGCTGAACATCCGCTGCCCTCCCTTCCATTTATTGATGGTACTATAATAACACACCTTTCGGGGTTTGTGAATGTGTACCATCCACCGTTTTCATCAGGACACCCCATTTTCCAGTGCCCTGCCGGGAAGAATCCAAAGAGCGGCGGAACGCTCGTTGGCACACGACTTTGCTTGCAAAGTCTAGTGTGTTACACCTTGGTTCCGGCTGATGCGGAAAAGGGGCTGCGAGCGGCTCCGGCAAGCACCTGTTCTGCGGCAGAAGGATGCGCGGATGGGCGTGGCAGTTGACGGTCTCTGCCCACCCAGCGCAGGCTTTCAGAGGAACCAATGGTGTACGTTCTCCCGTCCTGCCGCAGCAGCGTTTTTCCCCTATAAGCCGCAGGGCAAATAATCAACGTCTGTGCTTGCCCCGGTTTCCCGCTAGTGTCCCCGGTTTCAGCATTGCCGTTTTATAAAGGATCTTCTTTATCAGCTTTCTTTCATCCTCTGTCAGCTTATCGTAGTTGATTCCGATTGCCTTCAATGCTGTTCGGATCTTCTTTTCATCCGCAGACCCTTCATGTTTCTGTGCATCCTCCAGTTCCTTCATCAGGTTATCGATCATTGCACCATCCGAAGTGGTCTTGTCCTTGCGGTGTTCCGTCTTGATGTTCTTCAGGATGGCCACCAACTCATCGTACAAGACCCGGCCAAAGTACTCATCTTCATCGATCTGCCCCAGCTTCAAGGTGCTCATGTACAAATCGTTTTCATCTGCTGCATACTTCTTTTTCAGCATTTGCCGGGTCGCTTCCAGACCAGCATTGAGGTTTTGAATGTTTGCGCTGACATATCCATCCACATAGATTTCCAGATCGGTCATGAACCGCTGGAAATTCTCATGCACGATCAGCTCACACAGCAGCCGATGATTGAATTTTCCATTCCTTAATACGTCCACTGCGCCATCGCTCAGATGCAAGTCCGAAAGGACTGCATCTGGGCGTTTTTTGTTTTCCGTCACACCCAGCAGGTAGTCGGTGGTCACGCCATAGAACTCAGCCAGCGTTGTCACTGCATAAATACTGAGGTCGGTCACATCGTCACTCTCGTATTTCGACAATGCCGATTTGGACAGACCCGTCTGCTCTGCCAGAGCTTCTAGCTTCAGATTCCGCTCCACACGCAGGTCTTTGAGCCGTTCTCCCAGTGTCAGCTTGATGTTCATGGTCGCACCTCCGATGTTTTTTGCACAGTATACCACTTCCGGCGGTTCCTGTCCATAAACTTGGAATTTTGCAATTTCTGCACCTGTTTTCCGACATTATGGATATACGGCACAGCGGCCATTGCGGTGCTATCCTATAGACAGAAAGAAAACATATAACTCCCCCGCAGCGAACATATTAAGGGCTTCCCGCGAAAGCCCTCTGAAATATCTTTCATAACAGGACCTTGAGAACAGAATGACCGTCCGAACCGCCAAGACCTCCCATCGGGGGAGCGAGCGCCCTGCATGGGGCCGACACAGAGTCCAAAAAGATTTCCTGTCGGGAGGCAGCAAGGGAGACCGGCTTTGAACGTGGCAGGGATCAAAATGATCCGTGCCAAAACCTTTGACCAAAGGAGAGATTTTGAGCTTATATCAAAAGATCAAGTCCGCCATCACCGTTCGGCAGGTGGGAGAAATGTACGGCATGGAGCCAGACCGCCATGGCATGGTGTGCTGTCCGTTCCACTCCGACAACCACCCCAGTATGATGCTGAACGAATCCTACTATTACTGTTTCGCTTGCGGGGCCAATGGAGATGCCATCGACCTCACCGCCAAGCTGTTCGACCTGAACCCCCGGCAAGCCGCCGAGAAGCTGATAAATGACTTCGCGTTTGCGAAGCAATGCAGTCCCCAGTGGGGACTGCAAGTGACAGAGCGGTCTTGCGTCAGCAAGATGGAGGGGCCCCGCCCCGACAAGCTCTGGCTTGACCCGGACAAGCCGCCCGCCAACGCCATCGCCCTGCCGCCCAATTCCAAGACTTCCAATCGTTGTATGCACTACACATTAAAATCATTACAACAAAGGCTTCAAAGTAGTATAAAGTACACTTCCTTGAAGCCTTTGTTATATCATTTATCAATCAGAATATTTGCGATATCATATCATGCGCCGTATTATCCCCGCCTCTATGGTCACTTCCAGTTTTACTAAGTGTTCCAATATAGCGGTCGTCATCCATAAAAATCAATTTTATATGTTTTCCATCGTCAATAACTGTGAAGCCTATCTCTTGCAACTCTTTTTTTATCGCCGGCGTCATCCTTGTATATCCATGCAGGCACTTCTTCAGAGCGCTTCTTTTTTCATCAATTCCATTTTGATTTTCATCGTTCTCTTCGATGACAGATTTTAATATATCATACCTTCGAGACGGTCTTCTCGACCGCTCTTTTTCTTTTTCAATAATTTCAATCAAAAGCGACCGTTGCTCATTAGGATATAAATCACGCTCCGTTCCATAAGATAGAATCGGGATTCCATCTATCGATTCAAGTTGATATCCCTGATATTCTAACTGATTTTCCAGTTTCCTCACTGAATCCAAAGCCGATTCCAGTTGCCCCTTTAGTTCACCAATCTGATCCTGCTTTTGTTTCAATAGTTCTTCATACATCGCTTCAAGCTCTTTATATTCCGCAGAGGCTGCTTCCCCCTTTCGAACCACGTTTTTTAATTGCATTTGTAGTTTATTAGATTGCAACTGCGTTAATGAATACCGACTATCAATATGTAACTGTGCCATATGTTCAATCACAGTATTCACGATACTATAAACTTTTTTTGAATGGCTTCCTTGGAGCTGCCTAGGCAAGATTCTCCTTTTCCCGTTTGGATAAAATATCTCAATTGCTCCTGCATACGGATTTTTTCCATCCGTTAAACTTTTCAAAGAAAATGACAACTCCCTTGTCGTTTCATATAAAACGTGAGCCACGCCATTCAACTTTTCAGCCAGCATATACGGATTAACGACACAGTGGCCTTCATATTCACAAGAAATATAAACTATTGGCAAACTATATATTTGTTTTCTTAAGATTATATCTGCCACCCAAGATGCGTCTTCTGTATGCAGCAGGTGCGGCTTGTCTGTGATATCCAAATTCTCATCTTTTCTGGCAAAATCTGCAGCAATAACATCTTGCACTAGAACCGGAAGGCTAAACTCACGTCGTATATGCGCCACATCTGGCAAGGCTTCTCTATATAACTGAAACGCCAGAATCTTGTTCTCGGTGTCTAAAATAAAATCTGCTGTCCATTGTGCCAACCGACCATCCACCGAACACAATCGAACCGCACAAATCACTCCGTCTTCAAAAAGCACAACTTGAAATGTTGCACCATTAGAACTCTTTCGTAATATCTCACTTTGTCCATCCCATGTAAAAAATGGAAATCCATAGTTTCTACTCTTTGTTACCCAGTTAATTGCCAGCGCTACAAATGCTTCCTTTGTGCAAACCTCTTTGACAGGAATTTTTGATGAACACAGTAACATAGCGATTCCTTTCTTTTGTCATTAGCCTGTTTATGTCGTGAAATTCGATTCAAAGTTCTTTTAGTCATTGTAACACAATTATTTTCTATTTGTCTACACAATTCCTGTCCCTTTTCTACTTTCTCGTGTTTTCGAAGGAACGTGATCTATGAAAGCCCAATACGGCATTTTAAGATTCAAAAAGTACAAGGGGCCTGCTATCAGCCCCATCGAAGCCCACAACGAGCGCACTAAGGAGCAGTACGCCAGCAACCCGGATATCGACACGAACCGGAGCCGCTACAACCTCCATCTGGTGCAGCCGCAGGGCAGGTACCGGGAAGAAGCCGACCGCATGATAGCTGCCGCCCACTGCCGTGTCCGCAAGGACAGCGTGCGGGTGGTAGAGGCTCTTGTCACCGCCAGCCCGGAGTTTTTCAAGGATAAGACTAACCGGGAGATCAGGGCGTACTTTGCGTACGCCCTGAAATTTTTGGAGGGCAGACAGTGCCCGGATACCTTTCTCTCTGCTGTTGTCCACATGGACGAGAAAACACCCCACCTGCATCTCTGCTTTGTGCCACTGACCGCAGACGGACGGCTGAGTGCCAAGGACCTCATCGGCAACCGCAAGAACCTTGTGAAGTGGCAGGACGAGTTCTGGCAGCACATGGTCAAGCAGTACCCGGAGTTGGAACGGGGCGAAAGCTCCAGCCAGACCGGGCGGGAGCATATCCCGCCCCGCATCTTCAAAGAGATGACCCAACTGACCAAGCAGAAGGAGCAGTTGGATGCCCTGCTGGTGGGTATCAATCCCTTCAACGGCAAGAGCCGAGCGGCGGAGATCAGCAAGGTGCTTGACAGCTATATCCCCAACGTAGCACGGATGAAGGACCAGCTGCGAAAGTACAACGTGGCCTTCACCAAGACCGCCGCCGAAAACGAAAAGCTGAAAGAGAAGAACAAGACGCTCTCTGCCTCGCTGGACAAAGCGACGGAAGGGAGCGTCTTGAAGCGTCTGGAGGATGCCAAGCTGCGGCAGGACTATGAAGCCGCCCTGAAAACGCTGGACAGCATCCCGCCGGAGGTCATTCGATTCTACGAGAACCGCACGCAGGAGCCTGTGGTGCGCCACGATAAGTAAGGAGAAAAGCCTATGTGTAATGAAATGTACGAGAATGTGAAATCTTTAGATTATACGAAAAAATCCTTGCAGTCGGACTCTGATCCGGCTACAATGGAGGTGGTCACTCGAACCAATGCCGTCAAGTCTCCGACCAACAGCCCTGAGACCACAAAGCTGGTGTACACGGTAAAGGAGGTCGCGCAGATGCTGGCCATCAGCCAGCGTGCCGCCTACAACCTGTGCAACAGCACCACCGAGTTCCGTGTCCTGCGGGCAGGCGGAAGCATCCGCATCCCGAAAGACAGCTTCGATGCGTGGCTCTACCGGGCAGCTTGATAAGGAGGCAAATCTATGGCATATATCACGAAACGCGGCAGTTCTTACAGCGTCCGCTACACCTATCAGGACGAGCACGGCAAGAGCTGCGACAAATGGGAAAGCTTTCCCACCAAAGAGGAGGCGGTGAAACGCCAGAAGCAGATCGAGCATGAGCTGGCGACCGGCAATTTCCTGATCCCGTCCACCGTGACGGTGGCAGAGTTCCTGATGGATTGGCTGCCCAAGCAGTGCAGCAAGCACAAGTGGGCACCGAAAACCTACCAATCCAATCTGGCCCTTATCCAGAACCTCATCATCCCTTATATCGGGGAGATGCAGATGCAGAAGCTGCGGCCCTACCACATCGAAGCCCTGTACGACACCCTGAGCAAGACCCCTTGCGGGCAGTATGTGGGCGGCAAGCGGCGAGACCTCTCGCCCAAGCAGCAGAAGCGCACCCTCTCCGGCACTACCCTCCATGAGGTCCACCAGCTTCTGCACAATTCCTTTCTGCTGGCGGTGGAGTGGGGCATCCTCATCAAAAGGCCCCGTCCCGGTGGAAGCGCCCAAAAAGACCACCCAAGAGCGCAGCATCTGGGAAGTGGACGAGATGCGGGCGGCACTGGACAGCATGGAAGACCCCATCCTGCATCTGGCGGTGCACCTGACGCTGGTGGGTGCGCTGCGGGAAGGGGAGGTGGCAGGTCTGACCCCGGAGGACATCGACTTTGATGCTGCCAACGGCATGGGCACCTTCACCGTCAACCGTTCCATGCAGCGGGTGCAGAAGGACACGCTGGCACAGGTGGACAAGGGCTGCATCCTCCGCATCTTCCCGGACAAGCTGGAGGGCAGCAAGACCTCCCTCATCCTGAAAGACACCAAGACCGAAGCCTCCTGCCGCACCATCTTTATGACCGCTGCCTTGCGGGAGGAACTGAAGCAGTGGCTGGAACGGCTGAAAAGGGAAGAAGCCCTCGACCCGGAGCGGTACCGCAACAGCGGAATGCTGCTGCGGCTCCCCAACGGTCTGGCGGTGGAGCCGGTGCTTATCCGCAAAAAGTTCCTGAAATGGCAGAACGCACACCCGGAGTTTCCGCGCATCGTCTTTCATGGGCTGCGTCACTCCAGTGCCACCTACCAGTTGATGATCTCCGGCGGCGACATCAAGGCGGTGCAGGGGACCACAGGTCACGCCAGTGCGGATATGTTGGTGAACACCTACGCCCATATCCAGCAGTCCTCCCGTGTGGAGCTGGGCAAGAAGTTCGAAAGTGGCTTCTATGCCAAGCCCGACACCTCCAGCCCGCAGGCTGTACCCGCCGCAGGCGAACCCACCATCTCCATGACGGCTCTTTTGGAATTGCTGAAGGATGCCGACCCGGAAATGAAGGCAAAGCTCCGCCTGGCACTGCTCACCTGATGCAAAAAAGGGCACTGATTGCAATGCAATACAGCGCCCTACATAATCGGACATGGAAAACACCGACCGTGCAAAAACCGTGCAGAAACCGTGCAGCCATGGCTTACAAAACAAAAAAGCCATGAAATCTTTCGATTTCACGGCATTTTCTGGTGCGAGTAGTGATACAGAACTTTTCAAAAACCATCGTAGTACAATTTGTTTTTGAGGTCATCGGATAGCAACTTGCTTGTATCGCACCCCGATGGGTAGCTGTGTTTGAAATCCAGTTGCCTTTTATATACCACACAACCTAAAAATTATCAAGTACGCGCAGCGTTCACTTCTCCCATCACCGGGAGCAAATGGACGCTGCTTTTTTTTGTTTGCAACGAAAGGAGGCATCCGTGAAATGGCAGTTTTTCGGGTAGAAAAGAACAGCGGCTACACGGTCATGTCAAACCACCACCTGCGGAACCGGGCCTTGTCCCTGAAAGCCAAAGGCTTACTCTCCCAAATGCTCTCCCTGCCGGAAGATTGGGACTACACCCTGCAAGGGCTGGCCCATATCAACCGGGAAAGCATCGACGCGATACGGCAGGCCATCCGGGAACTGGAACAGGCGGGCTACATCCAGCGTTCCAGAGAACGGGACGAGAAAGGGCGGCTGCGTGGTGCAGACTATGTGATTTTCGAGCTGCCGCAGCCCGTTCCTGCATCGGTTTTACCTACATTGGAAAATCCCACGTTGGAGAATCCCACGCAGGAAAACCCTACGTTGGAAAATCCAATGCAATTAAATAAAGATAAACTAATTACAGAAAAACAAAAGAAAGAGGGATTAAATACCGATTCCATTCCTATCCATTCCCCAAACCCCTTGCCTTTGGACGAGGGCGAGGCAGCGGCACCGCCGCCGGAACGGGCAGGAAGCCGAAAGGAAACGGCCTATCAAATCTACCGGGACCTGATTTTGGAGAACATCGAGTATGACACCCTCACCCAGAATCCCCGGATAGACCGGGAACAGCTGGACGAAATCGTGGACATCCTGCTGGAAACGGTCTGCACTTCCCGCAAGTCCATCCGGGTGGCCGGGGACGATTACCCGGCAGAGTTGGTCAAGGCGAAATTCTTGAAGCTGGACAGCCATCACATCGAGTTCGTCATGGACTGCCTGCGGGACAACACCACCAAAGTCCGCAACATCAAGCAATACCTGCGGGCCATGCTGTTCAACGCCCCCAGCACCATCAACAGCTACTATGCGTCCCTTGTGGCGCACGATATGGCGCAGCCCGATTGGGGCCGCCCGCCCAACACCTGACCGAAAGGAGTACCCATCCATGAGAACACTTTACCTGCGGCGGCTGGTGGTTCCACCCTAGCTGCCGCTCTGAATTTTCTGCAACAAGGAGGGATTCATATTGCAGGAAGAAGTCACCCAGAAAACCATTGCCCTGTCCATGAAAACAGGCAAACTCACCGCCCAAGCGTTGCAAGCTGCCCTAAAAAAATACTTGCAGCACCGGGCCAAGGGGCCAAAGCTGCACCACGGCAAGCAAAGCCTGAAACAGCTGAAAGCCCACGGCGCAGCCCTGACCAACATTGAAGTCACGGAGGCGAATATCGGGGCGTTCAAGCCCTGCGCCAAGAAGTACGGTGTGGACTTCACCCTGCGCAAGGACAAGACCACCCAGCCGCCCCACTACATCGTGATCTTCAAGGCCAAGGATGCGGACAATCTGGAACAGGCGTTCCGGGAGTTCACCGCCAAAACGCTCTCCAAGGAGCAGCGACCCTCCATCCGCAAAGTGCTGGCAGTGGCTAAGCAAAAATCGGCCCAGCAGCCGAAACGCGCCAAAGAAAAAATCAAGCAAAGGGGGCTGGAACGATGAAGCCTGAACTAAAAAAACTGCTGGTGCTGAATCTGCCATATCTGCTGTTCGTGTACCTGTTTGCCAAATGCGGGCAGACGTACCGTCTGGCGGCGGGCGCGGATGCTTCGGCCAAGCTGCTGCACCTAACGAGCGGCATCTCCGCCGCCTTTGCAAACCCGCTGCCCAGCCTGCATCCGTTTGATTTGTGCGTGGGCGTTGTTGGAGCGGTGGCTGTCCGGCTCATTGTGTACAGCAAAGGCAAGAATGCCAAGAAGTACCGCAAGGGCGAAGAATACGGCTCTGCCCGGTGGGGCACCGCCAAGGACATTGCGCCCTATATCGACCCCAAGTTTGAAAACAACATCCTGCTGACCCAGACCGAACGCCTGACCATGACCGGGCGGCCAAAAGACCCCAAGACGGCCCGGAACAAAAATGTGCTGGTGATCGGCGGCTCCGGCAGCGGCAAGACCCGCTTCTATGTGAAGCCCAACCTCATGCAATGTTTCCCCACTTCCGACTATCCCACCTCATTCGTGGTCACAGACCCAAAAGGCACACTGGTTCTCGAAACAGGCCAAATGTTCCAGCGGGCGGGCTACCGGGTGAAAATCCTGAACACGATAAACTTTTCCAAGTCCATGAAGTACAACCCCTTTGTCTATATCCACTCGGAAAAGGACGTGCTGAAGCTGGTGAATA
Source organism: Faecalibacterium sp. I2-3-92 (assembly GCF_023347315.1). Taxonomy (GTDB): domain Bacteria; phylum Bacillota; class Clostridia; order Oscillospirales; family Ruminococcaceae; genus Faecalibacterium; species Faecalibacterium duncaniae. The sequence goes on along the minus strand of NZ_CP094470.1, from coordinate 81,792 downwards.
CCCTTATCGCCAACACCAAGGGCGAGGGTGAAAAATCAGCAGAAGATTTTTGGGTGAAGTCGGAACGGCTGTTCTACACGGCTCTGATCGGCTACATCTGGTACGAGGCCCCGGCAGAGGAAATGAACTTCACCACCCTGCTGGAAATGATAAATGCCAGTGAAGCCCGCGAGGATGACCCGGACTTTCAAAGCCCGGTGGACCTCATGTTTGAGCGGCTGGAACAGAAAGACCCGGACCACTTCGCTGTCCGGCAGTACAAAAAGTTCTTGCTGTCGGCGGGCAAGACCCGTTCCTCCATCCTGATAAGCTGCGGTGCCCGTTTAGCCCCGTTTGACATCCGGGAAGTGCGTGAACTGATGGAGGACGATGAAATGGAGCTGGACACCATCGGGGATGAAAAGACGGTATTGTTCCTGATTATGAGCGACACGGACACCACCTTCAACTTCATTCTTGCCATGCTTCAAAGCCAGCTTATCAACCTGCTGTGTGACCGTGCGGATGATAAATACGGTGGCCGACTGCCTGTCCATGTACGGCTGATTCTGGACGAGTTCGCCAACATTGGGCAGATTCCCAACTTCGACAAGCTGATCGCCACCATCCGCAGCCGGGAAATCTCGGCATCCATCATTTTGCAGAGCCAGTCGCAGCTAAAAGCCATCTACAAGGATGCGGCCGAAATCATTTCGGACAACTGCGATTCTGTTCTCTTTTTGAGTGGGCGGGGTAAGAATGCCAAAGAGATCTCCGATGCGCTGGGGAAAGAGACCATCGACAGTTTCAACACCAGCGAGAACCGGGGTTCTCAAACCTCACACGGACTGAACTATCAAAAATTAGGAAAGGCGTTGATGTCAGAGGACGAAATCGCAATCATGGACGGCGGCAGGTGCATTTTGCAGCTGCGGGGCGTGAGGCCGTTCTTCTCGGAGAAGTTCGACATTACAAAGCACCCGCACTACAAGTACCTTGCGGACGCGGACAAAAAGAATACCTTTGAGGTGGACAGGTTCTTATCCACCCTGCGCCGGAAACGGCAGCAGGTAGTCGCACAGGACGAAAGTTTTGACCTGTACGAAATCGACCTGTCGGATGAAGATGCAGCCGCCGAATGAGGCGGCATTTTTTGAAAAAATTTTTGAGTGCCGCAGAACAAGCGGCAGAAAGTGAGGACCTTATGGAATTTTTCAACAGCGCAGTCGATACTTTGCAGACCATCGTGGTCGGTCTGGGCGGTGCCCTGTGTGTCTGGGGCGGCATCAACCTGTTGGAGGGCTATGGACAGGATAACCCCGGCAGCAAGAGCCAGGGCGTGAAGCAGCTGGTCGCGGGCGGCGGCGTTGCCCTGATTGGCGTGACCCTTGTCCCGCTGCTGTCCGGGCTGCTGGGCTAAGTCCTGCATCGCTGCCCACAATTTTCCGAACAACTAACACCTAAAATCCTACTCCGCGCTCTCCCGCTTACATGGGAGGGCGCGAGAAAGGAGGTATCTTTGCTTGATTAGTGAGATCATCGAAAAATGGATAAAAGGCATTTTGATAGATGGCATCACGGGCAACCTCTCCGGCCTGTTCGACAACGTGAACGCCAAGGTGGGCGAAATCGCTTCGGACGTTGGTTCTACCCCGCAGGCATGGAACAGCGGCATTTTCAATATGCTGCGCAGTCTGTCCGAAACGGTAGTGCTGCCCATTGCAGCGGCCATCCTTGCCCTTGTGATGTGCCATGAGCTTATCCAGATGATTACCGAAAAGAACAATATGCACGACTTCGACACCTCCATGTTCTTCCGCTGGATTTTCAAGTCTGCTTTTGCCATCCTCATTGTCAGCAACACATGGAACATCGTCATGGGCGTGTTCGATGCCACCCAGAGCGTTGTTAACCAAAGTTCCGGCGTGATCATCGGCGAAACATCCATCCACTTTGACCGCCTGATACCCGGACTGGAATTTCAACTAGAAAGCATGACCATCGGTAGTCTGCTCAGCCTGTGGTTCCAGACCCTTGTGGTGGGCCTGACCATGAACATCCTGTCTATCTGTATTTTCCTTGTGACCTACGGCCGCATGATCGAGATTTATGTTGTGACCGCACTGGGGCCTATCCCGCTGGCGACCATGGGCAGCAGCGAGTGGCGCAGCACCGGGCAGAACTACTTGAAGTCTTTGCTGGCGCTGGGTTTCCAAGCGTTCCTGATTATGATTGTCGTTGGCATCTATGCGGTGCTGATACGCAACATTTCAGGCGCAGCGGACATTGCCGGGGCCATCTGGGGCTGCATGGGCTATACCGTGCTGCTCTGCTTTTGTCTGTTCAAGACCGGCAGCATCAGCAAGTCGGTGTTCGGTGCCCATTGAGAAAGGAGCGTTTGAATGGCGTATGTGACTGTTCCCAAAGATTTGACCCATGTAAAATCCAAAGTCTTATTCGGGCTGACCAAGCGGCAGCTGGTCTGCTTCGGCGGTGCGCTCCTCACGGGCGGACCGCTTTATTTTTTGGCCCGGAACTATCTTTCCAACAGTGCAGCGGCCCTGCTGATGATTTTTGCCATGCTGCCGGGGCTGCTGTTCGCTCTGTTCGAGCGGCACGGCCAGCCCCTTGAAGTAGTGATTCAGCAAATGATTCAGTGCTGCTTTATCCGTCCCAAGGAAAGGCCCTATCAGACCAACAATGCTTACGCCGCCCTTGTGCGGCAATACAAAATGGAACAGGAGGTAAAGACCATTGTCCAGAAAAACGATACCCCGCGAAACCGAAAAGCCCAAAAAGCTCACCCGCACCCAGAAAAAAGAAATTGATGCTGTTCTCCGCAAGTACAAGGGTGACGGCAAGCCCCGCACGGCACAGGCCACCATCCCGTATGAGGCCATCTACCCGGACGGTGTGTGCCGCATTGACCGACGCACGTTCTCCAAGTGCATTGCCTTTGAGGACATCAGTTATCAGCTGGCCCAGCCGGAAACGAGGACCGCCATCTTTGAACACCTGTGCGACCTGTACAACTATGTGGATGCCTCCATCCATGTGCAGCTTTCGTTTCTCAATCGCAAGGTTGACCCGGTGCAGTATGCAAAAAGTTTTGAGATCGCACCGCAGGGGGATGATTTTGACGACATCCGCGCCGAGTACACCGCCATCCTGCAAAAGCAGCTTGCCAGCGGAAACAACGGCATTGTCAAAACCAAGTACCTGACCTTCACCATCGAGGCAGACAATCTAAAAACCGCACGGGCGCGGCTGACCCGCATTGGTCTTGACCTGCTGGGCTATTTCAAGACCATGGGCTGCGTGGCGCACGTCATGGACGGACGGGCGCGTTTGGAGGTGCTGCACGGCATCTTCCACCCGGACGGCGAACCGTTCCGCTTTGAATGGGACTGGCTGGCACCCTCCGGCCTGTCCACCAAAGATTTTGTGGCTCCATCCTCCCTCTGCTTCGGTACGGCCAAAACCTTTGGTTTGGGCGGCAAGTATGGAGCTGTGAGCTTTTTACAAATCCTTGCGCCGGAACTTTCGGACGAAATGCTGGCCGACTTCCTCAAAACGGAAAGCGGGATTCTCGTCAATCTCCATGTGCAGGCCATCGACCAGACCGAGGCCATCAAAACCATCAAGCGGAAGATCACAGACCTTGACGCCATGAAGATTCAGGAGCAGAAAAAGGCTGTCCGTTCCGGGTACGACATGGACATCCTGCCCAGCGACCTTGCCACTTACGGCGAGGACGCCAAAAAGCTGCTGAACAAATTGCAGACCCGGAACGAACGGCTTTTCATGCTGACCTTTCTTGTGCTGAATGTGGCCGACACCAAGCAAAAGCTGGGCAACGATGTGTTCCAAGCCGCAGGTGTGGCACAGAAGTATAACTGCTCGCTTGTCCGGCTGGACTACCAGCAGGAACAGGGCCTTGTGTCCAGCCTGCCGCTGGGCATCAACCAGATAAAGATTCAGCGCAGCCTTACCACCTCCAACGTGGCGGTGTTCGTGCCCTTTGTAACGCAGGAGCTTTTCCAGAGCGGTGCGGCCATGTACTACGGCATCAACGCAAAATCCCACAACATGATCATGCTGGACCGCAAGCAGGCCCGGTGTCCCAACGGCTTGAAGCTGGGTACGCCCGGCAGCGGCAAATCCATGAGCTGCAAGTCCGAAATCGTCAGTGTGTTTTTAACGACCGCTGACGATATTTTTATTTCAGACCCAGAGGCCGAGTATTACCCGCTGGTCAAGCGGCTGCATGGGCAGGTCATTAAACTTTCGCCCACCAGCAAGGACTATGTAAATCCTCTGGACATCAACCTGAATTATTCCGAAGATGACAGCCCGCTGGCCTTGAAGTCGGATTTTGTGCTGTCGTTCTGTGAGCTGGTCATGGGCGGCAAAACAGGTCTGGAAGCGATTGAACGCACCGTGATAGACCGTGCCGTGAAAGCCATCTACCGCCCCTATCTGGCGAATCCCTGCCCGGAGAATATGCCAATTTTGTCTGACCTCCACCAAGCCCTGCTCGACCAGCACTTGCCGGAAGCGGACCGGGTAGCGCAGGCATTGGACTTGTATGTGTCCGGCTCGCTGAATGTGTTTAATCACAAAACGAATGTGGACATCCACAACCGGCTTGTGGCCTTTGACATCAAAGAGTTAGGCAAGCAGTTAAAAAAACTGGGGATGCTCATTATCCAAGACCAGATATGGGGCCGCGTCACCCAGAACCGCAGCCAAGGCCGGGCCACATGGTATTTTGCAGACGAGTTCCATTTGCTCTTGAAAGAAGAACAGACCGCTGCTTATTCCGCAGAAATCTGGAAGCGCTTCCGCAAATGGGGCGGTGTGCCCACAGGCGCCACCCAGAATGTGAAGGACCTTCTTTCTTCCCCGGAGATCGAAAACATTCTGGAAAACAGCGACTTTATCACGCTGCTGAATCAGGCATCCGGCGACCGCAAAATCCTTTCGGAACGGCTGAACCTCTCCGCAGACCAGCAGAAGTACATCGACAATTCGGAACCGGGCGAAGGACTGCTGATTTTTGAAAACGTGGTGCTTCCGTTTTCCAACCCCATCCCGAAAAACACACAGCTCTATAAGATCATGACCACCCGGCTCAGCGAGGTGGTGGAGCTATGAGCTTAACACATTTCAGCTTGTTTTCCGGCATCGGCGGCATCGACCTTGCCGCGGAAGCAGCGGGGTTTACCTCTGTCTGTCAATGCGAGTGGGCGGCATTTCCCGCCGCTGTGCTGGCAAGCCACTGGCCGGAAGTGCCCCGCTTTCAGGACATCACCACCGTAACAAAGGAGGCTTTCTTTGAAAAAACAGGACTTCGCACCGTCACCCTCATTTCAGGCGGCTTCCCGTGCCAGCCGTTCTCCACCGCAGGGCGGCAGCGCGGCTTCCACGATGAACGCTACCTGTGGCCCGAAATGCTGCGGGTTATCCGGGAATTGCAGCCCCGTTGGGTGCTTGGAGAAAATGTTGCTGGCTTCCTCCGTATGGGGCTCGACAAAACGCTCATTGACTTGGAGCAGGCAGGTTACGATGTTCGGGTTTTCGTATTACCTGCTGCTGCCGTTGGCGCGTGGCACGAACGGAAACGGGTATTCATCATCGGCTCCGCTGCTTCCCACACCCCTTGCCAGCGACACCGGGGATGTGGGCAAGGGGCTGGACATCCAAATCTCTGCGAATGGCAGTTACCGCAAGATGAACAAGGATGGCAAGGCGTGGACGGCGCGGCTTTCCCATGTGGTCTACCGGATGACCCCCACCACGCTGGAAAAGCCCTATCTCAACCCGGATTGGGTAGAGTGGCTGATGGGTTTCCCGCGCAAATGGACGGACATTCCCTTTGGGCCGAAGAACCCGCCGACATCCCGCGCCTGACCGAAGAGGTGCCGAACCGCAGCAAGCGGATGAAAACGCTGGGCAATGCGGTTTCGCCGCCGCAGGTGTTCCCGATTCTCAAATACATTGCAGACATCGAAACGGGCCGCTGTCCGATGGGAGGTGAAGAACCTTGAAAGAATTGCAGGCAAAAGCCAAAGTCACCCAGACCATGACCCGTGACAGTCTGGTGGTAGAAAATCAGGCTAACGGCACTGTGGAGAATGTTTCCTGCCGGGAAGCGGAACAGGATTATTCCCTGGATGCCGAGGGCAAGGCCGAAAAAATTCTGGAACGGGCCGAGGACATCAAGGACGGGCATAAAAATAAAAAGAAAGCGAAAAAGGCAGCAGAAACAGCGGCCACCGCCAAAAGTGAAGATGGTCTGCACCGTTCCGCTGCCCGTTTGGAATTGACCGAGGACGAACGAACAGACCCGGCATTGCAGCCGTTTATTCAAAAAGCGGAAGCAAAGGCCGACAAGCTGGATGCGGCCCGCGCCGCTCTGCCGAAGAAGCGTGTCCCGGTCAAGAAAAAAGGTTACGATGCAGCCAGCGGCAAGGCAAAATCCACCCTGCGGTTTGAGCAGCAGGACAAAGGCCCGCCCAGCCTGAAACCAAACCCGGCCAGCCGCCCGCTGTCGGAAGCATTGCTGTTCGCTCACGGAAAAATCCACGAGGTCGAACACGAAAATGTGGGCGTGGAGGGCGGCCACAAAGGTGAAGAACTGGTGGAGCGTCAGACCGCCAAAGCCATCCGCAGCGGCATCCGGCACCACAAGATGAAGCCCTACAAGGCCGTGGAAAAGGCAGAGCGTCAGCTCATGTCTGCCAATGCAGAATACTTTTACCAGAAATCTTTGCGGGACAATCCGCAGATCGCGCAGTCCGCCAGCAATCCCATTTCCCGGATGTGGCAGAAACAGCGTATCAAGCAACAGTACGCCAAAGCTGCACGGCAGGCCGGACAAGCCGCCGCACAGGGTGCAGCCACTACCGCAGAAAATGGTTTCCGGGTAACAAGGCTGGCAGCCGAAGGCGGCGAACGGGTGGCCGAATTTGCTGCCCAGAACTGGAAAACCATTCTGATCGTGGCCGTGTTCGGTCTGCTGGCTCTGCTCTTGATAACGGGCTTGCAGTCCTGCACGGTGATGGCGGGCACCGCTGGAACCGGCGTGACGGCATCCTCTTACTTTTCCAAGGACAAGGATATGCTGGGTGCAGAGAAAGCCTACGCCAAGCTGGAACAAAAACTGCAACGGTATCTCGACACCTACGAGGCCACCCACAACTACGATGAATACCATTTTTATCTGGACAAAATCGAGCATGACCCCTATGTGCTGATCTCGATTTTGTCCGCGCTCCATGATGGCGTTTTTACATTGGCCGAGGTGCAGGGCGAATTTGAAATGCTCTTTGAAAAGCAGTACATCCTGACCGAGACCGTGACCATGCAGATACGTTACCGTACAAAAATGATGGTCATTATTGGTCCGTATGGCGTGCCGCAGGTTATCACCTACCAAGAACCGTATGAATACTACATCTGCACGGTCAAGCTGAAAAACAAGGATTTGTCCCATTTGCCCGTGGAAGTGCTGACCGAAGAACAACTCAGTGCTTATTCGCTCTATATGCGCACGCTGGGCAACCGGCCGGATTTGTTTGGGCAGGCACAGTACCCCAATGCGTCCACCATCAAGCAGCCCACCTACTACGATATTCCCCCGGAAGCACTAAAGGATGATAGGTTTGCCGCCATGATGGAGGAAGCAACCAAGTACATTGGCTACCCGTATGTGTGGGGCGGCAGTTCGCCCAGCACCAGCTTTGATTGCAGCGGCTACATTTCGTGGGTGCTGAATCATTCCGGCTGGAATGTGGGCCGCCAGACCGCACAGGGCCTTTACAACCTCTGTACCCCTGTTTCGACGGCGCAGGTCAAACCGGGCGACCTTGTGTTTTTCAAGGGAACCTACGATACCCCCGGCGTGAGCCATTGCGGTATCTATGTAGGCAATTCCATCATGCTGCACTGCGGCGACCCTATCTCTTACACAAACCTCAACTCAAAATATTGGCAGGAACATTTTTACAGCTATGGGCGTTTACCATGACGCCAGAAAGGATTTTGTATGGCAAAAAGACTTTCCCGCATTGAGCGCGATATTGAACGGCTCAAAGAAAAAATCTCTGAATACCAGCAGCAGTTGAAAGAACTGGAAGCTGCAAAGACTGAACAGGAAAACTTGCAGATCATTCAGCTGGTGCGCAGCATGAACATGAAGCCGGACGAGTTCGCAGCCTTCCTGCGCAGCGGTGCGCTGAACGCTGCACCCACTGTCACCCCGTACCACAAACAGGAGGATGCCGCCAATGAAACCTGATTGGAACCGCCGTTTTGCAGCTGGGCTGCTGGCTATCCTGCTCTGCCTCTGCTCCTTTTCCATGCCCGCTTTTGCAAGCGGCTCTGACCCTGCCCCGGAACCTCTGCCGGAGATTATCGAAGAAGAACCCACCACGGGCGGCATGGAGCCGGAGGGTGTGCCCATCACGCCCAAAGGCAACGCAACACTGGTGGATGATTTTTACGGCGACAAGCAGCTTATCACCGTGACCACCAAGGCCGGGAATTATTTTTACATCCTGATTGACCGCGCCAACGAGGACAAGGAAACGTCCGTTCACTTCCTGAACCAAGTGGACGATGCCGACTTGCTGGCCCTGCTGGATGAAGAACCGCAGGACACCGAGTTCTGCACCTGCACCGTGAAATGTGAGGCCGGAAACGTCAACGAAAACTGCCCCTTGTGTGAAAAGAGCCTGCGCAACTGCACGGCCCCGGAAGCGGTGAAAACCGACACCGAAACGCCGCAGGAAAAGCCCAAGTCCAACATGGGCAGTCTGATAATCCTGCTGGTGCTGGCTCTGGCGGGCGGCGGCGCAGCACTCTACTATTTCAAGTTCCGCAAACCCAAGGCCGACACCACCGGGCACGATGATCTGGACGAATACGATTTTGGCGAGGACGAAGATGCAGACGAGGAACCTGCTGAAATCGAGATTCATTCGGAGGATGGACAGGAGGACGAAACATGAGCGTTCAGCTGGTAATTGCCGAAAAGCCCAGTGTAGCCCGCAGCATCGCCGCCGTGATCGGGGCCACTGAAAAGCAAAACGGCTATTGGCAGGGCGGCGGGTATCTGGTCAGCTGGTGCATCGGGCATCTGGTGTCCTTTGCGGAAGCGGGCCAGTACGATGAAAAATACTGCAAGTGGAAGTATGAAGATTTGCCCATCCTGCCCCAGCCGTGGCAGTTCATTGTCCCGGACGAAAAGAAACAGCAGTTTGAAATTGTGCGCTCTCTGCTCAACCGCCCGGATGTGGACAGTGTGACCGCCGCGACCGATGCAGGTCGGGAGGGAGAACTGATTTTCCGTTTCGTCTACCAAATGGCCGGCTGCACGAAACCTGTGAAGCGGCTCTGGGTTTCCAGCATGGAGGATGCCGCCATCCGGGAGGGCTTTGCAAACCTGCGCCCGGATTCGGATTATGATGCGCTGTACCAATCGGCCCTCTGCCGTGCAAAAGCAGATTGGCTGGTGGGCATCAATGCAACGCGACTGTTTTCGGTGCTGTATCACAAAACCCTGACGGTAGGCCGGGTGCAGACCCCGACACTGAAAATGTTGGTGGACCGGGACGCAAAAATCCTGCGCTTCCAGAAAGAAAAGTATTACACGGTCGGCATCCATTCCGGCAGCCTGAAAGCAGACAGTGGGTGCATTGCGGATGCAGAAACCGCAAATTCTCTCAAAGAAAAATGCACGAGTGCAGTTGCCGTCTGTACTTCTGTCAAACGGGAGAAAAAGACAGAACAGCCGCCCAAGCTCTATGACCTGACCACCTTGCAGCGGGAGGCAAACCGCCTGTTCGGTTTCACGGCAAAGCAGACCCTTGATTATGCCCAGCAACTTTACGAAAAGAAACTGCTGACCTATCCCCGCACCGACAGCCAATATCTGACCGAGGATATGGGCCAGACAGCACAACATCTTGTGTCTGACCTGCTGGGGCTGCTGCCCTTTGCCCAAGGGCTTGGCTTGACCCCGGAAGTGGGCCGGATTCTGAACAGCAAAAAGGTATCGGACCACCACGCCATCATCCCCACGTCCGAATTTGTAAAGCAGGGGTTCACTGGTCTTGCGGAAAGTGAGAGCAAGCTGATGAACCTTGTCTGCTCCAAGCTGCTCTGCGCCGTGGCTGCGCCCCATGAGTACGAAACGGTGACTGCTGTGTTCTCCTGCGCCGGGAACGAGTTCACCGCCAAGGGAAAGACGGTGCTTGTTCCCGGTTGGAAAGAAATCGACCAGCGGTTCCGCTCCAACCTGAAAGCGGATACCGAGGAAGAAGTGCTGAACACCCTGCCGGAACCGGCCGAGGGACAGAGTTTTTCCGTGATGGCTAACGTTTCGGAACACTTCACGTCCCCGCCGAAAGCCTACACCGAAGATACGCTCCTGTCGGCAATGGAGCGGGCCGGGGCCGAAGATATGCCGGAGGAAGCGGAACGTAAGGGGCTGGGCACTCCGGCCACCCGTGCCGCGATTCTGGAAAAACTGGTGCAAATGGGCTTTGTGCAGCGCAAGGGTAAGCAGCTTGTCCCCACCAAGGACGGCATCAATCTGGCGGTGGTTCTGCCGGAAAGCCTGACCTCTCCCGCTCTGACTGCTGAATGGGAAAACCGTCTGACCGAGATTGCCAAAGGCAGCGCAGACCCGGACGAGTTTATGGCCGAAATTGAAGCGCAGGTGCGTCAGCTGGTCAAGACCTATTCCTGCATCAGCGCGGACAAACAAAACCTGTTCCAGTCGGAACGGGTTATCATCGGCAAGTGTCCCCGGTGTGGTGAAAACGTCTATGAGGGCAAAAAGAATTTCTACTGCGGGAATCGTAGCTGTCAGTTCGTGATGTGGAAGAATGACCGCTTCTTTGAGCAGCGCAAAAAGGCGTTCACCCCAAAGATCGCCGCCGCTCTGCTCAAAAACGGTAAGGCAAAGGTCAAGGGCCTCTACTCCGAGAAAACAGGCAAAACCTATGATGCAACAGTACTTCTAGCAGATACGGGAGGCAAGTACGTCAATTACCGGGTAGAGCGTAAGGGATAAAGAAAACGAGGGCCGGTTATGGTAAGGTGAAGCATTCATTTTGCCATAACCGACTCTCTCTATCCGTAGGATAGCAAAATAAAGGAGTTTACATCATGGAGCAGAAAGTTATTCCCATTATCCTGAACGGAAAGGACAGCGCGGAACGCATGAAAGAAATTACGGACCGGCTGGAAACAGGGATTCAGCAGTTGTTCGACAGCGACCGCTACAAGGCCTACCTCACCACGATGGCGAAATTCCACAATTACAGCTTCAACAACACCTTGCTGATCGCCATGCAGGGCGGGCAGCTGGTGGCGGGCTTCAACAAGTGGAAAGACACGTTCCACCGCACCGTAAAGAAAGGCGAAAAAGGCATCAAGATTCTGGCTCCTGCGCCGTACAAGGTCAAGCAGAAGATGGAAAAGCTGGACGAACAGGGCAAGCCGATTCTGGACAAGGACGGCAAGCCGCTGACCGAGGAAAAAACGGTACAGATTCCGGCGTTCAAGGTGGTGTCCGTGTTCGATGTCAGCCAGACCGAGGGCGCACCTCTGCCCTCTATCGCGGTGAATGAACTGTCCGGCAGCGTGCAGGACTACCAAGATTTTTTCAAGGCATTGGAGCAGGCATCCCCGGTACCCATCGGGTTTGAGGACATCGAGGGCGGGGCGCATGGTTACTTTCATCTTCTCGACAACCGCATTGCCATCCAAGAGGGCATGAGCCAGTTACAGACCATCAAGACGGCCATCCACGAGATTGCCCATGCCAAGCTCCACGCCATCGACCCCAACGACCCGGAACAGACCAACCGCCCGGACAGCCGCACCCGCGAGGTGCAGGCCGAAAGCGTGGCCTATACTGTCTGCCAGCACTATGGGCTGGACACGTCTGAGTATTCGTTTGGCTATGTGGCTGGGTGGAGTTCGGGCCGGGAACTGGCGGAACTGAAAGCCTCTCTGGAAGTTATCCGCAGCACAGCCCATGAGCTGATCTCTGCACTGGACGAACATCTGGCAGAGCTGCGCCAGCAGCGGGAAGCAGACCTTTCTGCTGCACAGGAGACTGCATTTGTGCTGGACAGTGGCAACACCCTGTTCATCCAGACCTGTGATTCTGGCTATGACTACACTCTGTATGGCCCGGACCACACGGCTCTGGACGGTGGGCAGCTGGACGCGCCCGGTCTGACCCTGCCAGATGCCGGGCAGGAAGCACTTAATCTGCTGGGGCAGACAGCCGCAGTGTCGGAAGTCCTGTTGGGCGACAAGCTGGCGGCGTTCCAAGAGGCGGCGGAAAAGGCAAACGAAATTCCCACGCCCATTAAAATTCCAGACCCCGCCGCAGAGCCTACGGTCACGGTTCTGTGGAGTGAAAGCGACAAGCTGCAGGACGGCGAAATCATGCCGCTGTCCGTGGCAAACCGAGTTTTTGAAAAACTGGACACCGCCCAGCACACGGACCGGGAAAAGGACGGCTACACGGGCGGCTGGTACGACAAGACCGCATTCCGTATTGATTTTACCCTGAACGGCCAGCCCGACAACTACGAGGGACGGCAAGATTTTGGTGACGGAGAGGGTTCTTTGGTTCAGCATATCCAGAACTACCACGAATACTACGCCAAGGACGAGAACTGGAAAAATTTTGTTCTGCACAACAAAGGCCCGGAAGCGTGGGAACAAGACAAGGCAGAGCGGGAAATGGTGCTGACCGAGTTTATCCCGTACCTCAAACAACATTGCAATCTTTCCGCTATGGAGCAGACCGCCGCCACCGCTTTGCAGGAGGGGCAGAACATTTCGCCGGAACAGGCGGCCTATTACAACGCTGTTGTGGCCTATGTGCAGGACTGCCGCCCGCTGCTCAACCAAGGCCAGTATGACTTGCCGGAACCGCCCAAGCTGGCCGACTTTGACCAGACCTTGCAGGACTATAAGGCACAGGTACAGGCCGAGATCGCGCAGGAAGCTGCCGATGCTGGAATGACCGTAGAGGAATACGCAGCGGCAGGCTTTGAAGCACCGCAGCAGGACAGCTTTTCCATCTACCAGCTGCGCAATGAAGATTCCACCCGCGATTACCGTTTTGAGCCCTACGACCGCCTGCAGGCCGCTGGTTTGTCCGTGGACAAGGCCAACTATACGGAGGTTTACGCCGCGCCGCTGGCTGCTGGCACCACGTTGGAGGACCTCTACCGCACGTTCAACGTGGACCATCCGGCAGATTTCAAGGGACACTCACTGTCTGTTTCGGATGTGGTGGTACTGCACCAGAATGGGCAGGACACCGCCCACTACTGCGACAGTGTGGGCTTCCAGCAGGTGCCAGAGTTCTTGCGGGAAAACCCGCTGTGCACCGCAGAACTTTCCACCGAACAAAACGAAAATATGATTGATGGCGTGCTGAACAATACGCCCTCTCTGGGCGAATTGGAGGCCAAAGCAAAAGCCGGAGAACAAATCTCTCTGACGGACCTTGCCGCCGCAGTCAAGGCCGAAGAAAAGGCACCAAAAGCCAAGAAGTCCCACACGGCCAAGCCGAAAAAGCCATCCATCCGGGCACAGCTGGATGCCGCAAAAAAGGAGCAGAGCAAGCAAACACCGCCACGGGAAAAGACAAAGGAATTGGAGGTATAAGCCGTGCAAAAATTTGAAAATATGGATGTGATCGCTGCGCTGGAAGCCATTATGCACCAGAACACCGCATACTATCAGAGCGATTTTGCCTATGACATCAAGATGCTGCGGGAGGCCGCCCGCAGCGACCAGCCGGAAGATAAGCTGCTGTTGTGGCTGTCCCGGCCTTCTGGAACATTCTGCTTCCGGGAACGGGACGTGCTGCTCAAAGATACCCAAGCCTACAACACATGGAAATTTTGCGGCGAGCAGACCCACGACAGGATTCTTGCCTATGCGGTGGAGCTGACCGGCGCAGCCAATGGAACCGTGCAAGGCAATCTGTATGAATTGGACTATCAGCAGCATTTCCAGCACATCCGGGAAGCCGCCCTGCCCGTGGGTGCCAACCGTCTGATCTACGAAAGCGGGATGCGGGAGATTGGCCCGAAAGAGCATTTCGACAGCCGCCCGGACAAATATTTTGGAGAGTTCGTGCGGTATGAAATGCAGCCCCGTGACCCGGAACTTCTGCAAGCGGCCATCCGGCAGGAGCAGCGCAGCAGGGAACCGGCACGGCCCGGTGATTTCAAAGAACATCTTGCGGAACTGCACACTGGGCTGATCGAGGCCGAGGCTCAGCGCATTGCAACCAATATGAAGCGGCTGGCTGCTCCTAACAGCCCAGACAAGAATCATTTTATGGTGGAGGTATCGCCTTATTTCACCAAGCTGGCATCCAGCCGGGACACGGACCAGCTGCTTGCCATGCTGCCGTACAAGTCCCTGCACCTGTCCAGCGTGAAAGACCGTTTTGGCATCTACGCGCTAGTTGACAAAAACGAGAACCGGGACAAGGGCATCTGTAAGCCCCGTGCTTCCGTTCGCAAGCAGCTTTCCGAAACAAAACAGGCCGCCAGCCCGAAAAAGGCAGCGGCCCGCAGCAAGCAACACGAAATGGAGGTCTGACGCATGAATTTCAGCGTAGAAGAAGAAAATTTGATTTGTATGTACCACACTTCTGACCGCCGTCGAACGATGGCGCGGATGCTCGCCGCCCTGCCGGACATGGACACGGAAATGCGGCGGCTGGTGAACGGGACCATTGCCAAGTTGGAGCGCATGACCGATGCTGACTTTGACGGACAGAGGTTTGATTTCACGGGTGAGTGATACCGCCAGCTTGACAACCACACATTATTTTCAATCAAAGTAATGTGTCGTTGTCAACACAGAAATAGCCGGACACGGTGGCCTTGGGGTTGCTGTGTCCGGCTATTTTTCATGTATCAGTCTTTATCTTTTTTCTCGGTGGGATTTTCCGACAGTTCGGCGGCATCTTCTACAATGTCGGTCACAAGCTGCTGGAAGTCAAACGCATTCTTTTCTGTGATAACAGGCTTGCCGGTTTCCGCTTCAAGAGCCTGCCGTGCAATGCCGGCCACCTTGCCGCCACGTTTGGCAACCTGCTTGTTTTCTTCAAAGGTCTGTGGCTTTGCAGTTTTGGAAATATCCGTGGTGGAGGCTTCGGCCAGCATGGTCAGCACAAGTTCCAAATCGGTCATGTTGTCCCGGAGATTTTCTTTTGTCAGACCTTTCAGCCGCTTGTACTGCCCCGTGGTCATGCCGGACCATGCGCGGGAGATTTCATCGGTCAGGATGGCGTACTCCTTGCCCTTTTGCACTCCGCGCTTCTTCCATTCGTCTGTCAGTTCGTTTCGGATACGGATTGCCAAAAGCCGCTGGTGAATCCATTCTTCGGAGTAGCCTTTCTTCAAATAGGTATCAAGCGCACGGTCAATGGCCTGCTCCGGGTCGATTGTTTCCTCGATGCGTTCTTTGCCTACCATTGCCAGCCATGCCTTGAACGGTTCAGCTTTCGGAGATGGGATTGACTGGATGATGCGCAGGAGCTGTTCAGTGTTAGCGACATCCGTTTTGCGCTTTTTGCCGTCAGGAGCGGTCATTTTCAAACCATTACAATTTGTAATGGTTTCATTTCCTTCGTCTTTAAGACGCTTTTTTAGAACGCGCCAATAGTTCTGTGGGTCTGCGCTGTCAGTCAGAACAGCAATCACATCAACGATGGCAAAATACCATTCTTCCTTTTCTGCATCCCATGCAGTACGAATTTTCTGATCTTCAAAAAGCTGGATAGAGCTGTTATCGTTCACTTCTGCCATAGAGGGTCCCTCGCTTTCGTTGTCTAAGTCTATTTTACATGATTTCGGGTGGAAACGCCACCCGGTCTAAGCGTTTGGGGTTCAAAAATCCGAACAATATTTTGTGCAGATTTACCGTTCCTGCATCTGCTCCTTTCCCGGTGTTGTCCGTAGGATGCCGTCCACATTCTGCTTGATAATGCCATACTCCTGCATCTGGCGTTTGGCTTCGGTGTACTGCTGTTGCAGCTGGTCTTTCTGCTCGGCCAGTTGCTTATACTCGTTTTTCAGGGCGTAGAGGTCGGGCAGCTTTTGAAAGCCCTGCTCTTTTAGAGCTTTCGCCGCTGCTTCATAGAGAATCAAGGTTCCTTCATGCTTACGTCGGAACTGCTTTTTGTCAGCAGCCCGCTGATACTCCTGCAACAGTGGGTGCAGTTCCTTACAGGTGGTGACATCCTTTATCAGCACGGCCATTTCTGCAAGCCGGCGCTCTGCTGCTTTCAATGCGGCGGCAGCTTCGGTGCTGGCGGCGGTGATCTCGGCCACCCGGCTTTCCAAATCCGGGTAACTATCAATTTCATGCTCCGTCAGAAAGTTCAGCGTCCGGGCAGCCTGTTTCAGATTGTGGAGTTTTGCCCACTTCTCGTACCCTGCGGACTGCTGGGCCTTGATGCTGTTCTCCAAATCAATCCGCAGCGAAATTTTGCGGTTTTCTTTGGGCTTCCGCTCCGCAAACCGCCCTTTGATGCGCTCGGTGATAGCTTCTTCGGTGTAGGCTTCGCCCAGCGTTTTGCAGCGAGTGAACCGCCCCTGTCCGGGTGCACGGAACGAAACATACTTGCCCCGCTTGACTTCATAGCCCTGCTCCTGCAGGAGCCGCAGAAAATCGTCAAAATCCTTGGCCTGCGGGATGGCTGCATCTATGTCGGCTTTCAGCTTCGCCTTCCAACTCGTGCCCTTGCGGTGCGCGTCCCACTCGGCATAGCTCTTGCCCCTGTCTTGGCCGGGCATTACCACGGACAGGCCGTGTTCCTTGCACAGACGGTCGCTGGTGCGCCGGATGTAGGCATAGCTCTGGCGATTGGAAACATACTTTCGTTGGTTCACCATGTCCACGGCGCAAAAGATGATGTGGTTGTGGACGTGCCCTTTGTCAATGTGGGTGGTCAGCACATAGGGATATTTTCCTTGCAGGACTTCATCTGCAAGCTGCCGACCAATCTCGTGGGCCTGCTCCGGCGTGGTTTCGCCCGGCGCAAAAGACTGTATCAAGTGGTGGGCCAGATTGTTGCCTTTCTGCATGGCCTGTGACAGCAGCAGTTCAAATTCGATGTCGGCGGTTTCGTAGGAGCAGGCAAAGGAGGACACCAGCATTTTTTCGTCCGTCTTGGCCGGATTCTCGATGTAGTCCAATGCCTTTTTCAGCGTTGACTTGATAGGATGTATCTTTGTAACTGCCATATCTGCGCCAATGCTCCCTTGATGTCCGCAACGTCTTGTGTGTACAGCGGCCCCATGCTGTTCAGCCGCCGTGCAATCTGATTGACATTGACACCGATCTTCTGCAATTCGGCGGTCTGTGCCCGGATGTCAGTGGTGTCGATGTGGACAACATAACCATCTATCAGCATCTTCCGGGCGTAGGCAGAAAAATTCCGTGTGTGCAGCAGAGCCATCTTCTGCCGGATAAGTTCCTGTTCCTCCGGCGTCACGGGAACACGCAGAACAATTTTTCGGGTTCGGTTCGTCATAGTTTCACCTCGTTTCTTGGGGGTCTGGGGTACTCCCCAGCAAGCATTTCTGCCGGGAGTGGCTACACTCCCTATGCTTGCTACGTTACCTTTCCCCACTACTATGACACCACAACACCCCCGTTTTGCCCGCAAAATGCAAAAAAATAAGAGGACGCTTTTTGCATCCTCTCAATAACCGTGCGTGGCAATCAGACACACGCCGGTTCTTTTTCCTGTTCATGGATTCGCAGGGCACCGTCAATGGCACCTTCTACGATGGGTAAGTATTCTTCCGGGCAAAGCTGCAGCTTGTGGCTGACCCGCTGACGCTCTGCACTTTCTTCCCGCATGAGTTCCGGGTTGAAGTAGCGTTCCACGGGTAGACCGCATATTCTTATCAGCTGAATCACCACCGGCAAGCTGGGCAGCGTGCCTTCGTTCTCGATATTCGCAAGATACCGGCTGTCACAATGTATCATGTCAGCCAGCGCACTGCGGGAAAGTTGTTTTGCCTTTCGAGCTGCCTTGACATCCGCTCCGAACGTTTCAAAGCCGGGACAGTCCTCAATTTTCGCCATTCTGCATCACCCATATACATTTTATAGTTCATGAGCGATTGGCGAAATGTTGCTATGTCCATTCTGTCTACATTTTATAATTCATATTTTGATACTGCTATCATTCACTTGATTATACATAATCCTTTGCAGTGGTTGTCAAAGCGAACACAAGAATATAAACACGAACGCTTCCTTTCCTGCCAAGATCAAAATAACATACAGCATCCAGAAGTTCATTCCAACGATATGTAGAGAGTTAAAATGCCACTTGTTTGAGTAACAGTAAAGCTTAAATTCTAGGTAAACTGCTCTATTTTTTTTCGTCTTTATTCTAAAGGATTTATTTGATTCTCTTTTAATAAAGCAATCCATGCTTGGATTGCTTCCACCAGTACATACTGCTGACGCAAAACAGCCATACCTGTTGCGGGAATACTGGGTTCATTTTCTTTTTTCTGTATATTATATTCCAGATAGGATTTTAAGGTACTAATATTTTCCTCAATTTCTGCTATACACGATTTTTGCTTTTCAGGTGGCAAGGAATCCAAATTCACAATAACTGCGTTGAAGTCTAGAAAAATGTTAATAGGTTTTTCAGAAATCTCAAACATGAGCCGTTCAAATTCTGCTTCTCCGGCATCCGTCAGGGAATAAATCACTTTTTCTGGCATCTTCCCTTCTTTTACGATTTCGCCTCGGATTAGCCCCTTTTCTTCTAACTGAATGGCTTTTTTATAAATGGATGGAGTGCTGATTTTTACCCATTTGGATATGTTTCTATATTCTACCAACTTTTGAATATCGTAGGCACTCATTGGCTCCTTTTTCAATATTCCCAATACAATTAAATCTATGGTTGCCATGTGGAATCACGTCCTTTCGCTATGTTTTCTGAATAAAAGAACACCGTCAAATTCACTATAAAATATAGTATTGTATTTTATACTTTTTGTCAAGATAAATTGCCTCACCTCTTGACATATACTATAAATTATAGTACTATTATTTATACTGTGTAGCACTATGGCCTACACTACTGTAAATTATACCTGAAGAGACGAAAGGAGTTTTAACAATGAATGAACGCAACAACAAACTTGAGCTTTTGGGCAGTGCGCCTATCCCCAAAGCTCTGATGGCTCTCGGCATACCGATTATGATTGGGATGTTGATCAATGCACTCTATAATCTGGTGGATGCCTATTTTGTGGCTGGTTTGGGAAAAAGTCAAATGGGTGCTATTTCTATCGTATTTCCGTTGGGACAAGTTGTGGTTGGTTTAGGTCTTATGTTCGGTAACGGAGCCGCATCCTATCTGTCAAGACTATTAGGACGCGGAGATAAAGATACCGCCGATAAAGTGGCAAGCACCGCACTGTATAGCAGTATTCTGATTGGTGCTATTATCATTCTACTTTCTACGATTTTCCTTAAACCAATTTTGGTGATGGTGGGAGCGACGGAAACAATTATGCCGTATGCCTCGACATACGCAAGAATTTATGTGCTGTCCTGTATTTTCAATGTGTTTAATGTAACAATGAACAATATTGTAAGTAGCGAGGGTGCAGCAAAAACGACCATGTGTGCCTTGCTATTGGGAGCCGTATTGAACATCGGATTAGACCCTCTTTTCATTTATATTTTGGACATGGGAGTAGAAGGTGCAGCAATCGCCACAGCAATTTCGCAAATGGTATCCACGCTTGTTTATCTCACCTATGTCCTTCGCAAAAAAAGCGTATTTACGTTCAGCATAAAAGAGTTTTCTCCTACGAGGCAAATGATGGCGGAAATTTTAAAAATTGGAGTTCCCACTTTGGTGTTCCAGCTGCTGACAAGTCTTTCGATTGCGCTAATTAACCGCGCGTCCAGCAATTATGGCGATTCGGTCATTGCAGGTATGGGGGCGGTTACGCGAATTACTTCTATGGGAACTCTTGTTGTTTTTGGATTTCTGAAAGGGTTCCAGCCTATTGCTGGATTCAGCTATGGGGCAAAGAAGTTTGATCGCTTGCGCGAAGCAATCAAAACCTCAATCATTTGGTCTACAAGTTTCTGCTTAGTCGTAGGTTTGGTGATGGCTGTTTTTTCTATGCAGATTATCTCTCAATTTACTAAGGGAGATACTCAAATGATTTTAGTGGGTCAAAAATCACTGTTTGCAAATGGGATCACATTCATTCTTTTTGGTTTCTACACGGTTTACTCCTCTTTGTTCCTTGCCTTGGGTAAAGGTGCGGCAGGTTTCTTTTTGGGAGCATGTAGACAAGGTGTCTGCTTTGTTCCTGTCATTTTGCTGCTGCCTATGGTATGGGGAATGAACGGAATCCTATATGCCCAACCCATCGCAGATGTGATTTCCGTAGTAATCACTGTATTTATGGCGTTACACCTTCATCGGGAATTGTCTATGGCTGAAAAACAGGTTATGTCCAATTCGGAAATGTAAAGAGGCGAAGAAAAAACGTCAGCTTGCTATACGGTAGTAAAAGAAGAAAACTAAGCACAGAGGAAGATAAGATGAAGATAGAATGGATTTTATGCCCCTTTTGCGGCAGCAAAACGCGATTGAAAATTCGCGATGATACAATATTGGATAATTTTCCGTTATATTGTCCTAAATGCAAACATGAAACCCTGATTGCGGTAAGAAAACTAAATTTATCTATCATCCAAGAGCCAGACGCACAGACGCAGAGCCGATAATGCACAAGGTAAATTCACTTGTGATTATCGGCTCTTTTTTATTTTAGTATACGATAAGAGCCTGCCCCGCCCAACGGGGAAAGAAAAAACCGTTGGTTTGAGCAGGTGACTCTTTGCGCCCATTTTGAACCGGCGGTGTTTGAGAAAATCAAGGCCGCCGGTTCTTTTTGCTTATCAAAGCGTTTCATCGTCCGTATGGCGGCCACTAGGAGGATGCCGCCATGCGCCTGATATTCTATCGAACGCCTAGCTTTGAACTGTCAAAAAAAGCCTTGCTCCCGCACAGGGTCAGCAGGGCTTTTACTATGTACTATACGATGTAGATACTGCGCGTTTCGTGCTGCCATTATGCCCGGTTGGCCGTTTTCGGTCTGCTGGGCTTTTCTATTGCCGCCTGAAAAGCTGCCTGTTTCAAAAATATTTTTGGAAATTTTCAAAAAAGCGGGCAGAATCGGGTGTTTCAGGTGTCATATTAGCGGAAAGGGAAAAATCCACCCGACATCCCCACGGAAAGGGGGTGAGAAGATGGAAGCTATCCCTCGCAACGATGGCGAACAGTACCGATTCGATGCGTTCTGCAAAGCGGTGCTGCGAAATGAGGCCCGGAACTATCACCGAAACAAAAAACGCCTGCTCGACCGTGAAAAGTCATTCAGCGTTCTTTCGTTGGAAGAACTGGGGCAGCTCACGAGTGTAGACTATTATCCAAGTGAAGAATTTGTATTTTCGTCCTACGGCTGTGATCTGCACATCGACAATGAACTTGTTGCCAATGCGTTTGCCGCTCTGCCAAAGCAAGAGCAAAGCATTCTGATTCTGTTTTGTGTTCTGGAACTGGGCGATGGCGAGATTGGCGACCTCATGGGAATGTCCCGGAGTGCTGTTCAACGGCACCGGGCAAAAACGCTGAACGAGCTGCGAAAAAAGCTAAAGGCGCACTTGCCGGAGGGAGGTTAGGCGTAAATGGGCTCCTATGAACACACAAGCAGAGAGCTTTTACCGCTCTCGGTGATTCGCTCTGCCTGCGCCGGGGATACCGATGCCGTTGAACAAGTTTTGCAGCATTACAGAGGTTACATCAACAAGCTCTGTACAGGCATTCTCTATGACAAGCACGGTCAGCCTCATGTGTGCATAGACGAGTACATGAAACGCCATCTGGAAATCAAACTGATTTCCTCTATTGTGACCAGAGCCGAAACGGTCTAACCCTTTCCACGTTTCGGGACAGCACCTTGAAAAATATGCCCGCAGGACAATGGCGGTGCATCATAGGGCAAACGGATACGTTGCTGTCTGTATCGAGCCGGACGGCGGGTGCGCCACGATGCTTTTCTTTGAAAAGTGGAGCGATCACCACCCCGCCGCAATGCAAGCGCGGCTACTTGCGGGCCATGACATACAGGCAGGCTGATACTCCCTTACCGTCAAAGTCCGAGCGTTCAGAGCGTCGCAGGCAATGAGTAGGGCTGCATGAGGAATGCAGGGGTGAGATTCCCGTGGGTTGCTGCCAGCAGCCATCCGTTGGCTCATTTTTTGATTTTTAAGAAAGGGGATTTTTACGATGCAAGCGAAAAAGACAAACCCTGAAAAAACAAAAAATCCAGAGATGCTTACTCTGGATTCGACTTATCGTATTGGCAATCGCTCCTTTATCGTTGAGCCGGTGTTCAAAGAAGAAAGCTCCCAGACCTTAGGAGAAGTTCTTCTCCGGCTGATGAAATCCGAAAGCGAAAAATTATAATGACCTTTCGGGAGGCAGCGGACAGAGAAAGCGGATTGTGTTATAATACAGGTGTACAAGTGAATTTGCTATTCGACTGTCCCAAGAAAGGAGCGAGTATGAAACAGTCGAGTAACAAGAAATCCCGTGAAGCAACCGCTTTTCTCTATGAGCGTCTTTCCCGTGATGATAATTTGGAGGGCGAGAGTTACAGCATCGGCAACCAAAAGAAACTGCTCACCAAAGTTGCAAAGGAAAAAGGCTACACCAATCTAGTTCACTTTCTGGATGATGGCATTTCCGGCGTGACCATGAACCGTCCCGGTTTCGTTGAAATGATGCAGCAGCTTGAACAAGGAAAAGCCTCTGCTGTGTTCGTCAAAGACCTTTCCCGTCTGGGCCGAAACTATATTGAGGTCGGGCGGCTGACAGAAGAATTTTTCCCGGACCATGACATCCGACTTGTTGCCGTTTCGGACAACATCGACACGGCCGAGGGAGAAAACGAACTGGCACCCATCCGAAACCTGTTCAATGAGTGGTATGCCCGCGACATCAGCAAGAAACGCCGTATCAGTAATAAAATCAAAGGCAACTCCGGCGAACCGATGGGACTTCCTCCCTATGGATATATCAAGGACCCGAACAATCCCAAGCATTGGGTCATTGATGAAGAAGCTGCACAAGTTGTCCGGCGCATTTTTGATATGACGTTGGAGGGCTTCGGCACAGAACAGATTGCCACCCAGTTTGAAAAGGAAGGCATCCTGACGCCGCAGGCCTACTGGATTCAGAAAGGCATCGGCCGTCCCGGAAAGACCAAGACGCGCCCCGCCACCAAGTGGAATGGCTCCACGATTACCCATCTTCTGTATCAGCAGGAGTATTGCGGGGATATTCTGAACTTCAAAACCTACTCCAAGTCCTACAAGAACAAAAAGCGGATTCATAACGACCCGGAAAATTGGGCAGTGTTCCAAGATGTTCACGAACCCATTATTGAACGTGCCGTGTTTGAACAGGTACAGCAGAAGCGTGGAAAGATGCGCAAACGCCGTACCAGCAACGGAGAACACAATATGTTCTCCGGCCTGCTTGTCTGCGCAGACTGCGGCTGCAATCTGCACTTCCACTTCAATCAGGGCAACCCGGAAATCAAGTATTTCAACTGCTCCAACTACAAGGGCAACCGTGGTACCTGTCAATCCACCCACTACATCCGGGTAGACTTTCTGGAAGAAGTGGTGCTGGGCGAGATTCGGCGGCTGACCAAGTTTGCCAGCCTCTACGAGGACGACTTCCTGAAAGCTGTTATCGGGCACTCCCAGCAGGCGGATGAAACCGACCGCAAGCTGAAAGAAAAAGAGTTGAAAACACTTCTTGCCCGTGATGAAGAACTGGACGGCCTCTTTGAGCGCATCTATGAGGACAATGTTTCCGGCAAAATCTCTGACGAACGCTTTTCCAGAATGTCCCGGAGATATGAGGACGAGCAAAAGGAGCTGACCGAGAAAATCAAACAGCTCCGCTCCGAAATCGAAAAGCAGAGCAGCCGTACTATGACAACGGATATGTTCATCAGTCTGGTTCGCAAGTACACCAGAGCAAAAAAGCTGACACCCCGGATGCTGAATGAACTGGTGGAAAAAATCGAAGTGTTCAATGCAGAAAAGGTCAATGGTGTATGGGAGCAGCGGCTCCGCATTCACTACAACTGCGTGGGCACCATCGAGATTCCAAGCGCACTTCCTTTACCGACACCCGATGTATCGGTGAATACAAGAAAAGGCGTGGTTGTGAACTACGCCCCCTGTGATGTCGCTATTTAGCAAATAAAAAAATGACGAATGTTCTTTGACAGCTAAATGCTGTAAGAACATTCGTCATGGTGCGATGGAAGGGACTCGAACCCCCGGCCTACTGATTCGTAGGAACCGAATGGCACATTTTGTCCATTTCATCATTTGACGTTAAAACGTTATTTTAATCGAATCACCGTTATTTTGCTGTTGTTATTCTATTGCATTCTTTGCATTGCTTGCACGTCTTTGCACCTGTTATCCATCCTTGCGATGTGCAGAAAATGTGCAAAAGTGTGCAGAGCCAAAATCAGCCCGGCAAAACAGGCTGTTTCGCACAGCCCCAAAAGCTGGATTTCAACGGTATTTATCACGCATAATCTTCCAGTTTTGTCCCGACAACAATCTCACATAACACATCGGTTCTATGGCAGGGTTTAGGACATCCGAACAGACACCATTTGATATAGAAATGAGGTTCACCATGAATAAACTGCTTTCCTGCCGCTACAATATGGACACCAACCGGGTGGAAGCCCGGTTCGCAGATGGCACCACTCTTGCCATCGACTGCATCGCCGTCGAGGATGAGTACGGCAACACCCCGGCACAGCGGGCAGAGCTGGACTGGCTGCTCTACAACAAGCCCTTGGAGTATGCACAGATGGTGCTGAGAGGGGAGATGGAGCGTTATCTGTCGCTTGGCTGCGACCACGGCAGACCGGAAGATTAAGCCCTTATAAAGAACACGATGCCCACCGACCTATGGTTTTCGCCATAAGCTGGTGGGCATCTGTTGTTCTGGCTTATAATTCACTGATGGTTGCAGTAATGGGCTGCATGAGGATTCGCCTGACCGGGTTATATACTGCCAGCACCACAGCCGCCAGCACGACTGCGACAATCACGGCAAGACAGCCCCACGGCATCTGCCACGCTGCACCGAAATAATGGGTGATGAGCAGGATATACAGCTTCCGATTCAGCACAAGACCCAGCGCAATGCCCACCACAAGACCGGACACCGCATAGGTGCCAGCTTCGGCAGAGATCATGCGTTTCAGCTGTGCATCATCCATCCCGATGGCACGCAGGATGCCATACTGCTTCATTCGTGCCGACACGCTCATGGAAATGCTGTTGATGATGTTCAGAATGGTGATTCCTGCAATCACGATGAGAAACGCATAGACCACCAGATGGAACGCCCAGTAGGTGCTTTGTATCATCCGATTTCCTTCGATTCGGTTGGAAAAAACAACCTGCTTGTTTAACGTGTCGCTCAGCAGGGTGTGTATTTGTGCAATGGCTGCGTCTGCTGTGGTATCTTTTAGTTGAATATCGATCACCGCATAGCGGTTTTGCCCGGTCAGCTGATGGAAGGTTTCTTCGGTGCAGATAACAATCGGGGAATCGGTACTACTGAACGGGCTGTCGTTCAATACACCCACAACTGTGAGCTTTGCATCCTCCAGCTGAATGGTATCACCCACGGTCAGGGAGTTGCTTTTGTCGAATACCGTCAGCACAGGGTATGTGCCATCCTCCGGCTCCTGCGGAAGGGTTCCGCCAATCAGGTCTTTTTTCGCCCAGCCAAACTGTATCGTATCGTATGAAATCAGGTCGATGGACCCCTGTTTTCCCTGATATTCCGCCGGGAGCGGGCAATACATCCGCCCGAATGCGTGTTTGACTTCCGGCAGAGCTTCCAGCTGCTCCACCAGCACCGGGTCAAGGACATTTTGCCCGGATGTTTCAGCCACCGATAAGTCCGGTGCGTAGGACTGCAACGGATTCAGCGCAAATCCAACCCATCGAAGCAAAACCGAAAAGCTCAAAAACAGGAGAATGCTTAACGCAAAGGAACCTGTCATCAGAAGCAAGTTCTTTTTGGATGAGATTGCATGGCTCACGCCCAAAGAAAGCTCTGCACGACTTCCAAACAACCGAGCATGACACGGAGAAGCCGCTGCATTTTCCACCGCATTCCCAGTTGCTGCTGTGATCGGAGAAGCTTTTGCCGCCCGCCGTGCCGGAGAAGATGCCGCGAACCAAACCGTGATAAGTCCCAGCGCGGAACCACAGATAATACCGACCGGGCTGATGCCAAGCACTGGTAAAGAGCTGAACTCCTCGCCGATAAATCTACGCAGAAAGGAACACAATCCCCATGTGGAAACGATTCCCAGCACACATCCTGCTGGAACAGCAGTTTTACACCAGAAAAGAGCTTCCAGCCGGACAAGCATCCGAACCTGATTTTTTCCTGCCCCAAGACAACGCAGCATTCCATAATAGCTGGTACGCTGCGCTACATTGCTGTTGATGCTGCCTGTGATCATAAAAATTCCGGCAAGGACGACCATGCCAGCCAACACAGCCGCTACCGCATATAAGCCTACAATATAATCGTTGTTGCTGCTTGCGTTCAACGCCATCAGGTAAGTATTTTCGGAGATTTTTTCTTCTGAAATTCCGTACTTGTTTTCGATGTTCACAATGGACTGCCGCAAATTGGTACGTGGCTTGAACTGGATGAAATACTGTGTTTCAAAGGATTCTTCTACCTGTGCGGCAATCTGAGAAAATGTACTGCGGTTCATCACCAGCACAACAGCATCATACTGGTTCGCATCGGAGGTATCCTCATTGAAACCTGCGACAGTAAGCGAAATGGTCTGTCCATCCGGGAGCGTCAGCGGAATCGCTGTACCGACCGTAACATCCAGCCAATCCCGGATGTTTGCTGTCACGAGCACTTCGCCATCCGCCGGGGCAATGCTGCACTGCATTCCCGGAAAGATTTGAAGGATTGCATCATCTGCTCCTACCAGTGCGGCACGTTTATCTCCGGCAAAGTAGTTTTCCGTAAGGGAAGCGTTGATGTCGCTATACGCCGAAAATGCAGCAACATCCTCCTGTGCGGCAAGCTCTGCGGCTGTTTCAGGGGAGATATCCTTTACCATGATATGCCAGTTTCCGTTTTTGTTCAGCTGGTTTGAGGTTTCCATCCGAATCGCCATATCTGCCATACTGAACACCGCCGTGACCAGAAACACCGCAAGGACGATGCACAAAATCGTCATGCGGTTCTGCCGTCTGCGTACCTTGGCAGAAATCGGGATCAGGCTCAGATAGCTTTTCATTTCTGTGCTGCTCATTCCCGGCACCTCCCAAAATCGGTCAGGCAGCCGTCCGATACCTGCAACACCCGGTCTGCCGTCTGCGCAATGCTGCGGTTGTGGGTGATCATCAGGATGGTCTGCTCGTATTTCCGGGATGTTTCTTTTAGCAGGGCAATGACCTCGCTGGTGTTCTGGGTGTCCAGATTGCCGGTCGGCTCATCCGCCAAAATCAGGGAAGGGCGGGTCATCAGGGCGCGGCCAATGGCTACCCGTTGCTGCTGCCCACCGGAAAGCTGACTTGGCAGATGCTTCCGACGGTCTTTCAGATTCAGCACGGTCAGCAGTTCTTCCAGATATGCCCTGTCCGGCTTTTGGTAGTCCAGCAGCACCGGGAACAGGATGTTCTGTTCTACGGTCAGTTCCGGGATGAGGTTGAATGCCTGAAAGATAAAACCGATATTGCGGCGGCGGAAGATCGTCAGCTCCCGGTCTTTCATGGCAAAAACATCCTTGCCATCAATCAGCACCTTGCCGGAAGTCGGCGTATCCAGTCCACCAATCAGGTTGAGCAGGGTGCTTTTGCCGGAGCCGGATTCGCCAACGACCGCCACATATTCGCCTTTCGGCACTGAAAAGCGAACATCTTTCAGCGCATGGACAGCGGTTTCTCCGCTGCCGTAGGTCTTGCAGAGATGGTTGACTTCTAATAGTTCCATAGTGTATCCCTCACTTTGCAGGTTCCTTCGATTCAGACGGATGATCTCTGTCTGTGCAGAAAAGGATAGCACGTCAACCTTACTGCAAGCCTACACGCAGCCTACAATTTTGTAGGAATCGGAAAATTCAGAGTAAAGGTCGTGCCCTTTCCCAGCTCGCTGTCTACTTCAATGGTGCCGTGATGGGCTTCCACAACGGCTTTTGCCAGCGGCAGACCCAGCCCGATGCCCTGTGTATCCTGTGAAAAGCGGCTGCGATAAAACCGTTTGAAGATATGGTACAAATCTTCCGGGTGGATGCCACTGCCGTTGTCGCGCACTTTGATCTGAACCATGGACGGCAGTGCATTCCACTCTACCTGAATCGTATCTCCGCTCTTTGTGTGGTCAAGGGCATTCTTTACAAGATTGTCCACAGCTTCCTGCATCCAGTCACGGTCGCACCAAAGTGTAACCGCCTCTGAGCCGGACAGAATAAGCTTTTTCTGTTCCTGCTTGGCACGATAGTGATACTGCCGCGCGATATCCTGCACCATTTCAGCAACATTTTCGTTTTTCTTCTCCAAGACGACCGAACCGGCATCCAGCCGGGTGATTTTGAGCAGATTCTGCACCAGCGTTTCGATGCGGTCCAACTCCTGTTCGGACAGGTCTGCAAACTCTTTGACCTCCGACGGCGAAACAGCTTCGTCCTGAAGCAGACCGTTGTAGATATTCAACGCCGCCAGCGGTGTTTTGAGCTGGTGCGAAATATCTGCAATGGTATTTTTCAAAAAACGCTTCTCCCGTTGCTCGTTGTCTGCGTGTGCGCTCAGAACTGCCGCCAATGCATTAACGGAGTGAAACAGACGGTAAAATTCTCCCTCCCGGTCGCAGTCCAGTCGTGCATCCGGGTTGCCATCCAGACAGCTTTGGATTTGCTGAACTGCCTGTTCCAGAAGCGCGCTCTGCCTTTGGAAATAGCGAAAAAGCACGCCCCAGAGACAGCCGCCCAACAGAAGAAAAACCAACAGTAACGCGAAAGAAAATACATGCGTCGTATGCCATACGATGCCCTGCGTGAGAGCCAATGCCACCGCCCAGACCGCCAGCACGGCTTGGAACAAATTTCGGATCTCCCGGTTTGCGAATACTTTCATACGGCACCTTTACCCATTCCATTTATAGCCCATGCCGCGGACAGTCAGCAGCATCTGCGGTTTGCCGGGGTCGTCCTCGATCTTCATCCGCAGCCGCCGGATATACACTGTTAAGGCACTGCTGTCAATGTAATCCCCATCGCAGTCCCACAGTGCATCCAGAATTTGTTCCTTGGATAGCACAGCATTCGGATGCTGCATAAAGAAGCAGAGCAGCTTGTACTCTGCGCCGGTCAGTTCCAGCAAGATTCCGTTTTTGTATGCCTGCCCCTGCAACAGCCGGACGGTGATGCTGCCCGATTCCAGTACGGGTTCTCCTGCGCTGGACGCATTTGCACGGCGAAGCAGTGCATTGACCCGCGACAACAGGACACCCAGCTTGAACGGCTTGGTCAGGTAATCATCCCCGCCCAGTTCCAGTCCCATGATGATATTCATTTCCTCATCCGAAGCAGTCAGGAACAGAATCGGCACGTTGGATGTGCGCCGCACCTTCTGGCAGAAATCGAAGCCAGAGCCATCCGGCAGGGAAACATCCAGCACCAGCAGGTCATATTTTCTGTCTGACCACAGCGCCTCGGCTTCTGCCAGCGTCCGGGCTGTATCCAGTGCAAAGCCCTGTTTCTTAAATGCAAAGGTCAGCCCACTGATCAGGCTCAGATCATCTTCCAAAAGGAACAGTTTTCTCATGATTCCCTCTCTTTTCTGCGTTTTGTGTGTCCTACAGGTTCAAAAGCATTATAAGTTTTTTCTGCGAACATTACAATGTGCGAAACGGAAATTGTTTCTTGCCGTGTGTTAAATATAAGTCCTACTATCACCGCTTTACTGCAATAAAACTTGCAAAACCATCTTGACGCGCTCCGCAATCCATGATACTCTTTATCGCAAATCCCACCAATTTTGTAGAAAAGTACAGAGCGGCGAGGATTTATTCCCCATGAAGATTTTTACCGCCCCGCAACACACCCGATCTATTTTGCCGCCGTTTCACCCGACAAAATCATCGCTGCGCTGCGTGGGCGGTATTTTTCTTTTTCACAAATAAAATCTTATGTAGTTGTTCAATCTTCCAAAATTTGTTTTTGGTTGTTGACTGTACAACCGTAAAGTGTTATTCTTGTGCTTGAAAGAAGCAGGTTGTAGTGTCCGCACTGCGTCCGGCTTTCTTCATACTGTACCTTGAATCCTACATAAGCCGTCTGAACGAGATACTGCGCCATGACCTCACGCTTTCTGTGGGCGAGCCGGACAACGCCGCTGCAAAACAGGGGTAGGAACTGCGTTCGGTGTGAACGGTGACCATGAGCAGGGGCTTTGCCTTTTCACACGTTTTGCTCTGCAAAATTTTCAACGTGCATTGCGGTTCGACTTCTGAAATTTTCAGTGTTGCACGGAAAGGGCGAAAGCAAGTATCGACCTGTGGCCACAAATTTTCAATGCTTGAAAAATTGCTGTCCACTCAGTCATCCTTGTTGGGGAGTGCCTTCCCCAAACCCTGCTCTAGCTTCGCACCGTTGGTGCGAAAGCGGCGTGTCGCATTACATAGCCCTCTCCATCCCGGAGTGGGCATTTATCATTTTCACAGGAGGTCGAATATGACTGAAATGAAAAGTCCGAACGTACACGCAAAGAAGAACCGCAATGACACGCCGCGAAAACGAAAGACACACATCATCAAAGTCCGAGTGACCGCAGAAGAAAAACTGCGGATCGCATACGCCTGCAAAGAACTCCACCTCACCCAGTCCGAACTCGTCCGCCGTGTCCTGTACGGCGTAAACGTCAAGCACACCGTTGTGGTGGCGCAGGGCGGCGAGGATGCACTGGCGGCGCTTGCCGCCTTGTCTGCTCAGTGCAGCAAGGTGGGAAGCAACCTCAACCAGCTTGCACGGCACTTCAACTCCGGCGGCAAAGACACCGAGCAGCTCCGGGCGCAAATTCTGGAGGAACTGTCCGCACTCACGAACTTTCGGCTGAAAGCCGAAGAAACGGTTGGTGAACTGTATGGCAACCATCAAGCATTTAAGCTCGAAGAACTCTAACTATGCCGCCGCCGAAAGTTATCTCACCTTTCAGCACAACGAGTACACCGGTCTGCCCATTCTGGACGAGAAGGGCAGACCCAAGCTGCGGGATTCGTACCTGCTCGACACCCTTGAGTGCGGCGAATCCTCGTTTGCTATGGCCTGCCTGATTGCCAACCGCAAGTACGGCAAGAACGGCGGGCGGGAGGACGTGAAGACCCATCACTACATTGTGAGCTTCGACCCGAAGGACGCAGTAGAGAACGGCCTGACCATGGAGAAGGCACAAGCCCTTGGCTTGCAGTTCTGCAAGGACAACTTCCCCGGTCATCCCGCCATCGTCTGCACCCACCCGGACGGTCACAACAGTGCCGGGAATATCCACGTCCACATCGTCATCGGCAGCTTGCGCGTCCGCACCGTGGAACGGCAACCCTTCATGGACAAGCCGTGCGACTGGGAAGCGGGCAAGAAGCACCGCTGCACCTCTGCCATGCTCCGGCACCTCCGTGTCGCTGTCATGGAGATGTGCAAGCAAGCCGATCTGAACCAGATCAATTTGCTGGAAGCCCAAGGCGACCATGTTTCGGAGCGCGAGTATTGGGCGCAGCGGCGCGGACAACGCCGCCTCGACCATGCCAACGCCAAACTTGCCGCCGAAGGGCAGCAGCCCACCCAGACCGTCTACCAGACCGAGCTGGACAAGCTGCGAAAGCAGATCTACGCTGTGCTGAACAAGACCACCACCTTCGAGGAATTTTCTGCATTGCTCATGCAGGAACACGGCATCGCCGTGAAAGAGAGCCGAGGGCGGTTGAGCTACTGCCCGCCCGGTCGGACAAAGTTCATCACCGCCAAGAAACTGAGCAAGAAGCTGGAAAAGGAACAGGTGCTGACCGCCCTCTCCCAGAACATCCAGCTTGCCGCCATCATCCAGCCCAGCAGCGAGAAGAAGCCGGATAAGATCAGGAAACTGGTTGACATTCAGGCGAACATTGCTGCGGGCAAGGGCATCGGCTATGAGCGTTGGGCGAAAAAGTTCAACCTCAAACGCTGGTCGCAGACCCTGTGTCTCTTGCAGGAGAAAAAGCTACTCAGCGAAGATGCCCTGCACCAGCGCATTGCCGAACTGCAAACCCAGCACGACGATGCACTGGCGGTGGTCAAAGACTTGGATGCCCGCATGGTCTCCCTCAAGGAGCTGCGCGGGCATCTTGTGGTCTATCGGCAGTACAAGCCTCTTGCACAGAAGCTCCAGACTGTGCGGAACTCCGCCAAGTTCAAGGAGCAGCACCGTGCAGAGCTTGCCGTGTACGAGGCCGCTTGCGCCTATTTCAAGGCCAACGGGCTCAGGACACTGCCGGACCTCAAAAAGCTGGATGCCGAATATCAGACCCTTTCCTCGGAGAAAAACGGGTTCTACACCCGCTACAAGAAAGCGCAGATCGAACTGCGTGAACTCCGCACCGCACAACAGAACGTGGAAGCCTTCTTCCGCAAGGAAGAGCGCAACCACGCCGTACCGCAGCAGGAGGTCAAATGAACAACACTCTGACGGATCGATGTGTGAATAAACCCAACCTCACCCACGCCCCTCACCGGGCTTCGTCCTTTCGCCTGTACCCCGCCCATTGGGACGGAGGGTAGCACCTCTGTCTTTTCGGACGTAAAGAACGCCATCTCGACCCGGCAGGCAGCGGAGCTGTACGGCTTCGCCGTAAACCGGAACGGTATGATGTGCTGCCCCTTCCACGGGGATAAACACCCCAGCATGAAGGTGGACAGCCGTTTCCACTGTTTCGCCTGTCAGGTAGATGGCGATGTGATCGATTTTGTCGGCAGACTTTTTCAACTTTCTCCCTACAAGGCTGTGGAAAAGTTGAAGGAGGACTTTGGCATGGCACTTGCCGACGGCAAGGTGCGGCTTGCTCCCCGCAGACCGCCCACCGTTCGGCAGCAGCTGCTGGACTATTACCGCTGTCTGCAGCGTTGGCGGGTCCGATATGCACCGCAGTCACCCACAGAAGAACTTCACCCCTGCTTTCTTGAAGCGATAAAGAACCTTGACATCGTTGAATATTATCTGGACTGTTCGGTGCTCCCGGACCCGCAGACCGAAAACGAGCTACGGAAGTATTGGGAGGGATTGCATGAGCGACTGGAAAAAGAGGAACGAAGATTGGCGTGATGAGGACGAACTGGAAGAAGAGGAAGAATGTGAATGCCCTTGGGTAGACAGTAAGGGCAAAGTGCGTGAAACCGCTTACTGCCAGTACCTTTTAGAGAAACACCCCATGATGTGCCTGAAACAGAAGCTGTTCGACCAGAACGGCGAGGTAGACGAGGACGCACTGCTCTACGAAGTCCACAGCGACCTCCGTGACTTTGTGCTCGACAACCTTGCCAAGAAGGAGAAGCAGGTTCTGGACGCACTCCGTATCGAAACCTATACCCCTGAATGGAAACCCCAGCTTGACCGCATCCATCTCCAGAACGGAACCTACTTTCTGGACGAGCGGGGATTTGTGCCGGAAAAGGAACTCTGCCTGAACCGGCTCCCCGTGGAATACCAGCCCGATGCCCCCGCACCGACCAAGTGGCTGGAATTTCTGGACGGTCTGCTCATCCCGGAGGACATTCTGACCTTGCAGGAATACCTCGGCTATCTTCTGATCCCGTCTACCAAGGCGCAGAAGATGCTGGTCATGACCGGCAAGGGCGGCGAGGGAAAATCCCGCATCGGCTTGCTGCTGAAGAAGCTGTTCGGGGAAGCCTCTCACTCCGAATCCATCCTCCGCATCGAAACGAACCGCTTTGCCAGTGCAAATCTGGAGTACAAGCTGGTCATGGTCGATGACGACCTGAACATGGTGGCTTTGCCCGAAACCCGGAACATCAAGTCCATCGTCACCGCCGAGGATCGTTTGTGCATCGAGCGGAAGAACAAGCAGGCTGTCCAAGGTCTGCTGTACGTTCGTTTCATCTGCTTCGGCAATGGCAACCTTGTGGCCGCTCACGATGACAGCGACGGCTTCTGGCGCAGACAGATCCTCATCACGGTGAAAGACCGTGACCCTGCCCGAGTGGATAATCCCTTCCTCATCGAAGAGTTATCCGAGGAGCGTCCCGGCATCCTGCTGTGGATGCTGGAGGGGTTACACCGTCTGCTGGCAAACCGCTATCAGTTCACCATCAGCGAGCGTTCCATCCAGAACCTCGAAGCAGCCATGGCGGACAGCGATAACCTGACCCAGTTCATGCAGGCCAGTGCGTATGTCCGCTTCAAGCCCGACACCGAGGAACGCTCCACCTATCTCTACCGCGCCTACACCAAGTGGTGCGAGGATAATCTGGAATCGCCTGTTCCGCAAAAGAAGTTCAGCCAGTTCCTGCTGAAAAATGCAGGGAAGTATGGCCTGACCTTTTCCAAGCACATCGAGGGAAAGTACCGCGGCTTCCGGGGCGTATGCGTCCACCCCGCCTTTGCTGCGGCATAAAACACACGAAAAGTGAAATTCTCCCGCCCCACGCGCCCTAAATCAGTGGTTTCGACTTGTTATCGCTGTTTTCTTAGGGCGCGTATCGCCCTTTCGGGCGGATGCGGGGCGGCAACACGCCCTTCGGGGCGGGAGAGAAGGCAAGATGCGCCCCAAAAGGGCGCATACAATTCAGCCATGCGCCCTGTAAAATCAGCACAGGAAGGTACTTTTGTGTGGTTTGGGGCGCGTGGGGCGCGTAAATTCAAGTTCTCGCACTTTTTTGGGCTGCTGCTTCGGGTCAGGAGCGGCAGGCCCTTACATATTTACCGGCCCACAAGGGTGCAGCTCAACCGGAGCTGCACCGGGTCTGGAGAAGTGCAAAGGAGACATGCCTATGACGAATGTCCGCAAAAATTCCGCCAAACTGACCCGTGAGGACTTGAAAATCGCGCCCGAATCCCCTACAATGAAATTGTCCGAAAACCCTGCCGTAGAACCTTCTGATCAGACCAGAAAAACCGTCCGACACGCCCCGCTCGTTTACCGGGTGGAAGAGATTGCCCAACTGTTGGCGATCTCCAACCGTGCTGCGTACAATCTGTGCAACACCACGAAAGATTTCAAGGTGATCCGCCTTGGTACCAGCATCCGGGTAAGCAAGCAGAGCTTCGATGATTGGTTTGCAGCGGTCTGAGGGAGGGAACATCTATGGCATCTATTATGAAACGTGGCAACACGTATTCCGTCCGATACAACTACAAAGATCATGCTGGCAAGCCCTGCAAGGGCTGGGAAACCTTCAAGACCAAGGCCGAAGCGCAGGAGCGCAAGATCACGGTGGAGAAGGAACTGCTGGATGGCACCTTCCTCGTGCCCGACACCATGACGGTCGAGGAGATGCTGTACAAGTGGATCCCCATTCAGTCCAGCAAACACAAGTGGTCTCCCAAGACCTACACCCAATCTGTGGCGATGGTGCAGAACCTCATCGTGCCGTATATCGGAAAGCGGAAGGTGCAAGACCTCCGCACCTACGACATTGAGCAGTTCTACGCCACCCTGAGCCAGACCCCTTGCGGCCAGTACGTTCACGGCGAAAAGCAGG
Organism: Faecalibacterium sp. I2-3-92; assembly: GCF_023347315.1. Lineage (GTDB taxonomy): Bacteria > Bacillota > Clostridia > Oscillospirales > Ruminococcaceae > Faecalibacterium > Faecalibacterium duncaniae. The sequence goes on along the minus strand of NZ_CP094470.1, from coordinate 45,847 downwards.
AGCTGACAGAAAATCAGAAGAAACGGCTGTTATCCAGCACGTCCATTCACGAAGTCCACACGCTCCTGAAGACCGCCTTTTCGTATGCCGTTGACTGGGATCTGATCCACAAGTCACCTACTCCCCGTGAAGCCCCCAAGATCAACACCGAAGAACGCACCATCTGGGATGAGCGCACCATGTTGGCGGCGCTGCAGACCATCGAAAACCCCGCCCTGCATCTGGCGGTGCACATGAGCATGATCCTCTCCTTGCGAGAGGGTGAGATCCTCGGCTTGCAGCCGGGAGACCTCGACTTTGATGCAGCAGACGGACGGGGAACCATCTCAGTGAACAAAGCCCTGCAGCGTGCCGACAAGGTCGCCTTGTCCAAGATTGATCCTACCCAGATCTACCACACCTTCCCGGACAGACGGGAGGGGAGCAAGTCCTCGCTGATCCTCAAGCGGACTAAGACCAAAAAGTCCAACCGCATCCTGTACATGACCAAGCCCTTGAAAGAGGAGCTTCTGGCATGGCTGGAAAAGATGAAGCAGGACGAGCAGAGCGCCCCGGAAAAGTACAGCAACTGCGGTCAGCTGTTCCGCTTACCAGACGGCTTACCCATTGCCCCGGACGTTCTGACCAAGTGGTATCGTATGTGGCGGGCAGAGCACCCGGAGTTTGAGAAGATCGTGTTCCACGGTCTGCGCCACTCCAGTGCCACCTACCAGCTGCTGCAATCTGGCGGTGACTTCAAATCGGTGCAGGGCAACACCGGCCATGCAACCGCCACCGTCCTAATGGACACCTACGCCCACACGCAGGACAAACCCCGGTTGGAGTTAACCGAGAAGATCGAAGCCGACTTCTACACGCAGGATGTGGCAGGTGCAAAGCCGCAGGAACCCCCGGAAAACAAAACGCCGGTGGCAACAAAAATCACGGGTAAAATGATCCTTGAAGCCATCCGGCAGATGGACGCAGAGGAGCGCCGCGAGCTGACGCGGGTGCTCTTCGCGTAAAAATTTGCGTTTGCGAAGCAATGAAAGCCCCAGTGGGGCTTTTAAGCAACAAAGCGGTCTTGCGTAAGCAAGATGGAGGGGCCTCGCCCCGACAAGCTTAATTTTTGTGCAGCGAAATACACGCTGTGCAAGCGATGCAAAGAGTTCATGGCTTTTTTGTAAAGTGTGCAGGAGATGTGCAAAAGTGTGCAGACTCTGCCAGAAAAACAAAAAAGCCATGAAATCTTTCGATTTCACGGCATTTTCTGGTGCGATGGAAGGGACTCGAACCCCCGGCCTACTGATTCGTAGTCAGTCACTCTATCCAGCTGAGCTACCAACGCATACGTTCCGGTCGGAACAAGATGTATTTTATCACGCAGGGCGGGGTTTGTCAACAGTTTTTTGCGGATTTTTTGATTTTATTTTCGTTTTTTATTTTTCCGCACAGAAAAGTACGTCTTTTCGTTTTTTTCAGTATTCTTCGTAATTCTTCGCGCAAACCTCAGGCTTCCTCTGCCAGACGCTCGGCGATGCGGACACCGGTCGGCGTTGCGGCAAGGCCGCCCTGGCCGGTCTCCCGCAGATCAGGGGAGAGCAGACTGCCCACGCGGCCCATGGCATCGATGACTTCATCGCAGGGGATGGCGTAATCCACCCCCGCAAGCGCCATATTGGCGCAGGAAACGGCGTTCACGGCGCCAACAACATTGCGCTTGATGCAGGGCACCTCCACCAGACCGGCCACAGGGTCGCAGACCAAGCCCAGCAGGTTGCCCAGTGCCATAGCGGCAGCGGCGGCGCACTGCTCCGGCGTGCCGCCCTTCAGGTGGCAGAGGGCGGCGGCGGCCATGGCGCTGGCGGCTCCCACCTCAGCCTGACAGCCTCCCTCGGCACCGGCCAGAGTGGCCCGGGCGGCGATGACCTGCCCGAAGCCTGCGGCCACATAGAGGGCATCACAGATGGCTTCTTCATCGGCCTCGCCTGCACGGGCAAGGGGAAGCAGTACCGCCGGTAGCACACCGCAGCTGCCCGCTGTGGGGGCAGCAACGATCCGTTTCATGCAGGCGTTGCACTCAGCGGTCTTGAGGGCTTCGGCGGTCACCTCAGCAAGGTAATCCCCGCCATAGCTTCTGCCCGCCTGATGGGCCTGTTCCACCTTGGCGGCATCGCCGCCGGACAGGCCGCTGCGGCTGCGCTGAGCAGGGTCATAATCCCGGCTGGTGGCCTCCATCACATGCCACAGGTGATGCATGGCATGGCGGCTGGCCTCTTCGGTCAGGCGGCTCTCGGCCAGATCACTGCGCAGGATGGCCTCGGCAAGGGAGAGGTTCTGGCTGCGGGCAGCGGCCAGCATTTCTTCACAGGATAAAAAGGACATGGTCATTCCTCCGCGTCTTCTTCGGGCTCGTCGATGTTCAGGCAGGTCACCTTCAGGATGCCGGGCAGGGTCGCCAGCTTCCGTTCCAGCGGGTGGGGGATGTGGGAATCGCACTCCAGCACCATAACGGCATAGCCGCCGGTTCCTGCGCGGAACACCTGCATCGATGCAACGTTGATCCTGCGCACGGCAAGGCAGGTGGTCACCTCGGCGATGCAGCCGGGGGTGTCCTCATTGTGAATGATCAGGGTGTTGCTGTCGCCGCCGAAATCGGCGGGCACGCCGTCGATTTCGGTCACGCGGATGCGCCCGCCGCCCACCGAAGCGGCTTTCATGGAAAGCACCCGCCCCTCCCGGCCCGTCAGGGTGAGAACAGCGGTATTGGGGTGCGCAGAGCGCAATTCCACAGGATGGATCCGGAATGCCATGCCCTGCTCTGCGGCCAGGGCAAAGCTGTCGGGCAGGCGGGGATCATCGGGCCGCAGGCCAAGCAGGCCGGCGACCAGGGCTTTATCCGTGCCATGTCCCTTTCCGGTGGTGGCAAAACTGCCATACAGGCCGATATCCGCCTGCACCGGGATCTCACCCAGAAGCTTCTGGGCCGTGTAGCCGATCCGGGCGGCACCCGCTGTATGGCTGGAAGAGGGGCCGATCATAACCGGCCCGAGAACGTCAAACAAGCGCATCCGATGCACATCCTTTCGTGCTCCGCCGGGCAAAAATCGCCCGCTTCGCACTTTTTTCTCTCTTTTATTATACCGCTTTTGCCCCACTTGTGCTATAATAACTTTATTAATGTTTGAAATCGCTCCTTTGGGGGCAACACGGAGGTTGGATTCCTATGAAACTGGTAAGCGTGGAAACTCCCGAAAAGAGTGTCTGCAAGATGACCTTCAGCGCAACGGCTGAGGAGCTGGAGACCGCATCCAATGCGGTGTATGAGCGCACCCGCGCCAGCTACACCATCAAGGGCTTTGCCAAGGGCGAGGCCGACCGTGCTCAGATCGAGGCCGACCGCGGCGAGCACACGTTCTGGTATGATGCCATCAACGACCTGATGGATCGCGATGTTCCTGCCCTGTACGAGGCCGCCATGGCCGAGCACGGCTTCAAGGCGGTGGATGAGCCCAGCTATGACCTGGTCAGCGTTAAAAAGGACGAGGGCTTTGTAGCCACCGCCACCACCCCGCTGCAGCCGGAGCTGAACCTGACCCAGACCACCGGCTTCCATGTGGAGTGCGTGACCCCCGCCGTCACCGACAAAGAGATCGATGCCGTGCTGGAGCGCCGCCGCAATGCTGCCGCCGAGCTGGTGCCCCACAAGGGCCCGGCCGTCAAGGGCAACATCGTTCACATCGATTACGAGGGCCTGCTGGACGGCAAGCCCTTCCAGGGCGGTTCCGCACAGAACCAGACCCTGCAGCTGGGCAGCGGCCGGATGATCCCCGGCTTTGAGGACGGCATTCTGGGCCACAAGGGCGGCGAGGAATTCGAGATCAACGTCACCTTCCCGGTGCGCTATCACGTCAAGGACCTGGCCGGAAAGCCCGTTGTCTTTAAGATCAAGCTGATCGATGTCTGCGTCCGCCAGCTGCCCGCCCTGAACAGCGATTTTGCCAAGAAGGTGGGCAAGGTGGACACCATGGAAGCGTTCCGGGAGCAGGTGCGCAAGCAGCTGCATGACGGCAAGCACGCCAGCGCCCTGAACCGCGCCAAGGATCAGGTGTTGACCCAGCTGGCCTCTGCCGCTGAGGGCGAGATCCCCAGCGTTCTGGTGGAGAGCACCTACCAGCAGGAGATGCAGAACATCCAGCAGCAGCTCCAGATGCAGCGCATGAGCCTGGACCGCTACCTGAGCCAGATCCACCAGACCCGCGAGAACTTCACGGCCAACGTTCACGCCGCCGCCGAGAAGAACACCCGCGCCCGGATGGCTCTGCTGCAGGTCGCCCAGAACGAGGGTCTGGTGCCCACCGATGAGGAGATCACCAAGAACCTGCAGGAGCGCGCCGACCGCACCAAGAAAACGCTGGAAGAGGTCAAGGCCAACGCCAACATCCCCGCCATGCAGCGCAGCGAGGCTATCCGCCGCGCCGCCGACTGGGTGATCGAGCACTCCACCATCGAAGAAAAGTAATTTTCCAAAGTACAACAAAAAGAGCCTGTCTCCAAGGAATTTCGGGAGACAGGCTCTTTTCTTTTGCAGTTTATTTTGTCAGGAGATTGAAGCCCATGACCACGATGCCCAGCACGACCAGAACGATGCCGGTTGCACGGTTCAGGGTCTTGGCATCGGCCTTATTGGCAAAGACAGCGGCGATGCGGGCCCACAGCAGGGTGAACAGGACGCAGAGGATAAACACGGTCCAGTCTGGTGCGCCGCCGATGGTAAAGTGGGAGACCGCACCGGTCAGGGCGGTGAAGGTCATAATGAACACGCTGGTGCCCACGGCAGTCTTGAGCTCGTAGCCCAGCACGCTGGTCAGGATGAGCAGCATCATCATGCCGCCGCCGGCACCGATAAAGCCGCAGATCATCCCGATGACCACACCGCAGACGATGGACTGGAGGACACGCTTCTTAGCAGAGACCCCCTGCATGGCTTCTTTGGTGGTCATAACGGGCTTGACGATGAATTTAATGCCCAGCAGGAATGTCATAAACACCGAGAAGCTGCCCATGGTGGTGGAAGGCACCAGGCTTGCCACCCAGCTGCCCACCACGGTGAACAGCAGCACGCTGGCCATCATAATCAGGCCGTTCTTGATATCCAGGTTCTTGTTTTTGTGGTAGGTGTAGGCAGACACCGCACTGGCCAGCACATCCGAGGAAAGGGCAATGCCGACCGCCATATAGGGGTCCATCCCCAGGAAGGTGATGAGCATCGGGCTGATGACCGCGGCGGCGCTCATGCCCGCAAAGCCGGTGCCCAGGCCCGCGCCCATTCCGGCAAAAAAGGTAACAATGATGGTAAACAGCAGGTTCATCTTATTCTTCTCCTTCTAAGATCGCATCCAGATTTTCGTTCATCGTATCGATGACTTCAAAAAATATCTCGAGTTTTTCTTCCTCCAGCCCTGCCATCAGGCGGCGGATGAAATCATCCTGCATCCTGCGTCCCTGTTCGATGATGGACTGCGCCTTTTCGGTGCAGGCAAGCTCCGTTTTGCGGCGGTCGCCCGGCACCGGGCGGCGCTCCAGAAAGCCCTCCTGCACCAGCTTGTCCACATTCACCGAGACAAGGTTCGCCTTGATGTGGCGCACCTCCACGATATCGCGGGCGGTCGTGTAGTTGGGGTTGTTGGCAAGGAACATCAGGATATCAAACGCTGTCTGCGGCAGATGCAGCTTCTGGCACAGCGGCTTGCAGACGGCGCTGTACACAAGGCCCGTCTTGTTGGCAAATTCCACACTGGGGTTCAGCTCACGCATTGCGCGCCCTTCTTTCTCTCTTTTTGAATCGTTCATTTTTGAAGTATTTTAGCATAAGGAATCTCTGTTGTCAAGGGCAGGCGGCGTAAAATCAACTGATCCATATATTTTGTCCAACGCAAAAAGCCCGCACCATGAAAATTTTCACGGTACGGGCTTTTGATATGCTTCAGGACAGGGTCACAGCACTGCCACGGCAAGGAACCGCACAACGAGCGCGGCAAGCCATGCCACAACGCACTGGTTTATGACCATAACAGTGGCCCAGCGGCCGCCCATCTCCCGCTTGACCGATGCCACAGCGGCGATGCAGGGGGTGTAGAGCAGGCAGAACACCAGCAGGGGAGCCGCTACCGCCGGGCTGAGCGCCGCGCCCAGTGCGGCAGAGGAGCCATACAGGATGGTAAGGGTGGATACGACGCTCTCCTTTGCCATAAAGCCGGTGATCAGCGCCGTGGACACCCGCCAGTCGCCAAAGCCCAGCGGTGCGAACAACGGCGCGATGCCGCTGGCGATCCAGGCCAGGATGCTCTCCTGCGGGTCTGCGGTCAGGCTGAGCTGGAAGTCAAAGTTCTGCAGGAACCAGATGATGATGGTTGCCAGGAAGATGACCGTAAAGGCACGCTCGAGGAAATCCCGGGCCTTTTCCCAGAGCAGCTGGGCCACATTTTTCAGGCCGGGCAGGCGGTAGTTGGGCAGCTCCATGACAAAAGGCACGGCCTCGCCTTTGAACAGCGTTCCCTTGAGCAGAAAGGCCATACCAATGCCCACAAGGATGCCCAGGAAATACAGGCCCACCATGACCAGTGCGGCGTACTCCGGGAAGAAGGTCACCGCAAACAGGCTGTAGATCGGGAGCTTGGCCGAGCAGCTCATAAAGGGCGTGAGCAGGATGGTCATTTTCCGGTCCCGCTCCGAGGGCAGCGTGCGGCTTGCCATCACGCCGGGGACCGTACAGCCAAAGCCGATGAGCATGGGCACGATGCTGCGGCCCGAAAGACCGATGCGCCGCAGCAGCTTGTCCATCACAAAAGCCACGCGGGCCATATAGCCGGTATCCTCCAGCAGGGAAAGGAAGAAGAACAGGGTCACGATGATGGGCAGGAAGCTCAGCACACTGCCCACACCGGTAAAGATGCCGTCGATCACCAGCGAATGCACTGCATCGTTGACGTTCCATGCCGTCAGGGCATTGTCCACAAGGATCGTCAGGTTCTCAATGCCCAGTTCCAGCAGGCCTTGCAGCCCCGCGCCGATCACGCCAAAGGTCAGATAAAACACCAGCGCCATGATGCCCACAAACGCCGGGATCGCCGTATATTTTCCGGTGAGGAAGCGGTCGATCCTTGCGCTGCGCAGCTGCTCCTTGCTCTGGTGGGGCTTTACCACGGTCTGATTCACCAGCTGGTGGATAAAGTGGAACCGCATGTCTGCAATGGCGGCGGCGCGGTCCAGGCCGCGCTCCTGCTCCATCTGCAGGATGATATGCTCGATCATCTCTTTTTCGTTCTGATCCAGCTTCAGGGCCTCCTCAATGCGGGGGTCGCCCTCCACCAGCTTTGTGGCGGCAAAGCGCACCGGGATCCCCGCCGCCCGGGCGTGATCCTCGATGAGGTGGATGATGCCGTGGATGCAGCGGTGAACCGCACCGCCGTGGTCATCCTCGCCGCAGAAGTCCATCCGGCCCGGACGCTCCTGATACTTTGCCACATGGATGGCGTGATCCACCAGCTCATCCACGCCCTCGTTCTTGGCGGCGGAAATGGGGACCACCGGGATGCCCAGCATCGCTTCCATCTCGTTGATGTTGATGGTGCCGCCGTTGCCGCGCACCTCATCCATCATATTCAGTGCCAGCACCATGGGGGTGTCCAGCTCCATCAGCTGCATCGTTAAGTACAGGTTGCGCTCGATGTTGGTGGCATCCACGATGTTGATGATGCCCGTGGGCTTTTCGCCGATGATGAACTGCCGGGTCACGATCTCCTCGCTGGAATAGGGCGACATGGAGTAGATGCCGGGCAGGTCGGTGACTTCGGTATCGGGGTACTCCCGGATGGCACCGCTCTTGCGGTCCACCGTCACGCCCGGAAAGTTGCCCACATGCTGGTTGGAGCCGGTGAGCTGGTTGAACAGGGTCGTTTTGCCGCAGTTCTGATTTCCGGCCAGCGCAAATGTCAGCACCGTTCCATCCGGCAGCGGGTGTTCGCCCTTTTTGGTGTGGTAGCGGCCGCCCTCGCCCAGGCCCGGGTGCTCCACCATCCGGCCGGCCTTCCGTGCCGGAGCTGCTGCGGGTGCTTCCGCCGGGGTGATCTCGATCCGTGCCGCATCGTCCAGCCGCAGGGTCAGCTCATAGCCGTGGATCTGCAGCTCCATGGGGTCCCCCATGGGCGCGAATTTCACCAGCGTGACCTTCTCGCCGGGAATCAGCCCCATATCCAGAAAATGCTGGCGGAGCTCTCCCGTTCCGCCCACTGTATCGATCACGGCACTTTCGCCGATCTTCAGTTCCTTTAATGTCATGGCAGATGCCTTTCCTTCGACAAAATGTTAGTGTATGTGAACAGTCTTAATATATGCTAACTCAAAGGCATTGTCAAGGCAGGAAGCGGCAAAAATTCTCGCCTGTCCCCGCTGTTTTTTGTAGAAATCTTTCTCCTGTTCCGGCAGTTTTCCGGGCAAAAGAAAACGCACCCCTGAATTTTCACGTTCAAAGGTGCGTTTTGAGAACAGTTCTGTTTACTTCACGGTGTGGTAGCCATCGGGGTTGTTCTTCTGCCAGTTCCAGCTGTCGGCACACATCTCCTCGATGCCGTACTCAGCCACCCAGCCCAACTCATTCTTGGCCTTGGTGGGATCGGCATAGCACTCGGCGATATCGCCGGGGCGGCGGGGATCGATCACATAGGGGAGCTTCTTGCCGCAGGCCTTCTCAAAAGCGTGGATGACATCCAGCACGCTGTAGCCGTGGCCGGTGCCCAGATTGCAGATGAACAGGCCGCAGTTGGTCTGCAGCTTCTTGATGGCGCAGACATGGCCCCGGGCCAGGTCAACCACATGGATGTAATCGCGCACGCCGGTGCCGTCGGGGGTAGGGTAGTCGTTGCCAAAGACGTGCACCTTTTCCAGCTTGCCCACGGCCACCTTGGCGATGTAGGGCATCAGGTTGTTGGGGATGCCGTTGGGGTCCTCGCCGATCAGGCCGGACTTGTGGGCACCGATGGGGTTGAAGTAACGGAGCAGGGCCACGTTCAGGGTGGGGTCAGCCTTGCAGACATCGGTCAGGATGCGCTCGGTAAAGGCCTTGGTGGTGCCGTAGGGGTTGGTGGTGGCACCCACGGGGAAGTCCTCGGTGATGGGCACGCTGGCGGGGTCACCGTAGACAGTGGCGGAAGAGCTGAACACGAAGTTGCGGCAGTTGTGGCGGCGCATCACGTCCAGAATGACCAGCGTGCAGTTGAGGTTGTTATAGTAGTACTCGATGGGCTTGGAAACGCTCTCGCCCACAGCCTTATAGGCGGCAAACTGGATGACGGCATCGATATCAGGGCACTCGGTGAAGATCTTCTCCACGTCCTCGTGCTTTGTCATATCGGCCTGATAGAACCGGAAGTCCTTACCGGTGATCTGCTTGACCCGATCCAGCACCACGGGGGAAGCGTTGTAATAGTTATCTGCCACCACGATGTCAAAGCCAGCGTTCAGCAGTTCGATACAGGTGTGGCTGCCGATATAACCGGCACCGCCGGAAACCAAAATTGCCATAAAAGTACCTCTCTTCTCGTCACCAAAATTGCTTGCGCGGGGCAGGCCCGCCTTCTGCCACAAGGATACAACGTTTTGGCCCCAGAATCAAGTAACGGGAATTTTATAAGGATGGATTTTTGTTTCCATTTATTTTTCCGCGCATTGATTTACAAGCGTTTTTTGTTTTTTGCACATGGAGTGATGGAACGCTTTGTGCAAATCAGAAAAAAAGCCCTCTCAGGCAAAACCGTCAGGCTTTGAATGAGAGGGCTGCATTTTACAGTTTTCCGCACTGTTTGCCGGTGAAGAACCGCAGGGTGGTGTTGGCGCGGAACACTTTCCCGGCCCGCAGAGCGGTGGAGGGGAACTCCGGGTGGGAGGGGCTGCATGGGAAGTGCTGGGTCTCCAGCGCAAAGCCGCCGTATTTCTGCATCGGCACGCCGCCCTTGCCGGGGGCAGGGCAGTCCTGCAGGAAATTGCCGGTGTAGAGCTGCACGCCGGGCTGGGTGGTATAGACCTTCATGCTGATGCCGGTCTTATCGCTGGAAGCCCAGGCGCACAGGCTCTGGCTGGCCCCGCGGCCCCTGTCGATGACAAAGCAGTGGTCATAGCCGCCGCCCACCATGGTGGTCTGGGAAAAGCCGGTGTCGATGTCCCGGCCAATGGGCTTGCCCGCCCGGAAATCCATCGGCGTGCCCGCCACGGGCAGGATATTGCCGGTGGGGCAGGTCTCGTTGTTGCCCTCCAGATAGCGGGACGCATAGATGCGCAGCTTCTGGCCCAGCACATCGCCGCCGCCATCCAGATTGAAGTAGGTGTGGTTGGTCAGGTTGATGATGGTGTCGGCATCAGAGGAGACACGGTAATCCATCCGCAGGGCGTTGTCCTCAGTGAGGATATACCGCACCGAGATCTTCAGATTTCCCGGGAAACCATCCTCTCCATCGGGGCTCTCGGCCTCCAGAAGCAGGGTATCGCCAAAGGCCTTTACCTCATACAGCTTGCGCGGGAAGGTGCCGTGCAGGTGGTTTTTGCCGTTGTTGGCTTCCAGCTGATAGGTCTTGCCGCCCACATTGAACACGGCATTCTCAATGCGGTTGGCGTACCGGCCCACGAACGCGCCGCAGCAGGTACTGCCGGACGATTCAAAGTCCTTGACATAATCGGCGTAGGTGTCGTGGCCCAGCACCACATCCACCGGCCCGCGCTTGGTGGGCACCCAGATATTCTTGATGATACAGCCGTAGTTCAGCACACTGACCGCCAGCCCGCCGGGGTTCGAGATGATGTATTCATTGATCTTTTCGCCGTTTGGGGTCATGCCAAAGGGCTTGGAGAGAAACTGTGCCATAGGGCTCGCCTCCTTTTGTATTTTTTCAGGACAGCACACTCTCTGTTTTATCCTTTATTGTTTTGATTATATCACAATTTTCCCCTTCTGTGTTGGCATTTTTTAAGGGAATCTATCCAATATTTCGAGAGATTTTTTGTAAGTTCTGCCCCATAGGCCAAAAAAAGCCCCGGAGGGCCAGGGGTAGGCGCTCCGGGGCTTGGGATAAGTTCAGTTTTAAGATTTACTTGGCAGTTTTCACTTTCACTGCAATGGCAATGTAGGTCTTGTCTCCCTTTGTTACAGCACCAACACCAATTGCATTAATTTTTTTCACATCATCATCATCCATGTTAGATGCATTACGGAAAGATTCAACAAAAGCCTTTGTAAAAGCCGGGTCTTTCATCTGTGCGACCTGATCAGCAGTAAAACCGAGCGCGGTGCTTCGATCAGCAGGGAAAATCACACACATCACTTTATTTTCCTGATCAACGACCATAAATCCATCTTTGAATTTTCCGTCTTCTTCCACCCTGTCGGCGATGGCCTTCCGGGCAAGATTCTTCAAGGTCTCATCGTTCTTGAAGTCAGCTTCCAAAGACTGGTTAATTGCGATAGTCATTGCATCTTCAGCCTGTTCCGCAGTGCTCTTTGCAGGAGCCTCATCGCCGCAAGCGGTGAGCAGTGCCAGAGCCATTACGCCGACCAGCAGAAGGGCGGCCATTTTCTTGAGCATTTTCATTTGTAGAACCTCCAATGTAAAATGATATTTTACCATACAGAAAGCATACCCCTACACCTTCTGTATTGTGAACTCATTTTACATCTACCCCCCCCCCCCTGTCAATATTTTTTATTGAATTCCCCAATTTTTGGAGACTGTTCCAAAGCTGCGGCGATTTTTTTAGCAGATTGACAAAAAGCACCCCTCACATGGCTGTGAAGGGTGCTTTGGGGAAGTTTTCTTATGCAGAACACGGTTCGGTAATTGCCTCCCGCACCTGTTCTAACGAAAGTTCGGTGGTCTGGGCGATCTTATCCAGATCATGCTCTCCGTTCTTCCAGAGATTGAGCGCAATGCGCTTTCCCTTTGCCACCTCGGCATCTTCTCGTTCCCGATCAACGATCACCTGCATTGTCTTGCACATAGCTGCCACTCCTTCCGTTTCTTCTTTAAAGTATTTTACTCTTGCCCTTATTTTGGGGTTCCGGATATCCCGATAGTCATCACAGCGGAAATCCTGCATCAGCGCACCGACCTCATCCGTTCCCCGATATGCGCCGTTCACATATACGATATGTGCACGGTCGTGGAACAGCTTCCCGGTTTCCTGAATCGTCCGTTCAATATTGTAAACTGGCAGACCATCTCCCAAAACATCATTTGCCGTAATAAATATGATATATGTCTCAGGCAGGTCAGAATATTTTTCACCAGAAGTCGTCAGGCGGGAATCAAACATCGCACTGTTCAGCCGCGCCCGTTCCGGAGCGGCTCCCTTATCTTCCTGCTGTACTTCGATATCATACTGCTTGCCTGCATCATCCGTTGCATAAATGTCCAGCCGTACAGAACGGCCAAACAGATTGCCGATCGTAAGCTGTGTTGCAGACCTTGCGACGGTCAGGTCCTTTCGTTTCAGGATGATGCGAAGCAGCTCCTGTGTGCTCTCTTTATCTCCTGAAAACACCTGTGTCATAAAGGTGTCATCCATCAGGGTGAATTTACGGATAGCATTCATGCGTTCTTCATTCTTCTCATCCAACTGTACGAACCGCATTTCCGCCATCCTTTCGTTTCAGAAAAAGAGTACTTTTCTACGTTTATATTTTATCATCATTTTATCTATACTGCAAGTATCAAAAAAGCACCCCTCACATAGCTGTGAAGGGTGCTTTGGGGAAGTTTTCTTACTCCGGCTGAGCGGTGTTCTGGGCGATATACTCGGCGGCATCATCGGGGATGTCGTCAAGGTTCTCATCGCCGATATCCACGTTCAGCGGCGGCTTCTTGAAGAGGATGTCATACATCAGGGGCACAACGTACAGGGTCATCAGGGTGGCGTAGGTCAGGCCGAAGATGATGACGATGGCCATGCCGCTCATCAGCTGGCTGGCCATATCGCCGCTGAACACCAGCTGGAGCATGGCCAGAACGGTGGTCAGGGTGGTCATCAGGATGGGGCGCATTCGTGTTTTGCCGGTGGCGATCAGGGCCGCGCGGCGCTCCATGCCGCCGATGCGCAGCTGGTTGGCGTAATCCACGAACACGATGCCGTTGTTGACGACCGTGCCCATCAGGACGATGAAGCCCATCAGGGAGATCATAGTCAGCTGCTGGCCGGTGAGCAGCAGACCCAGCAGGCCGCCGGTAAAGGCCAGCGGAATGGTGAACAGAACAATGAAGGGGGAGAGCAGGCTCTGGAACTGGGCCACCATAACAAGGTAGACGAAGGGCAGAGCCAGGAACATCCACTGGCCCATCTGATCCACCACCATGCCGTTGATCTCAGAGCCGCCGCCCATATAGAAGCTGCAGCCCTCGGGCATTTCATCGGATGCGGCAAACTCGTTCAGCTTCTTTTCCAGCGCGCGGGTCTCGGTGGTGGTATTGGTGCCCTCCACCGCGTCCGCCGTCACGCTGATATAGCGGGTCTGGTTCTTGCTGGTGATGGAGTCCGGGGTGGAGCCGGTGACCCAGGTGGCCATATCGCCCAGCGTGCAGGTGCCGGTCTCGGTGGTGCCGTCGGCGGCCATAACGGAGGTCGTAAAGGTCATATCCATCATGTTTTCCTTGGTCATGGGGTCCAGATTGTTGCTGATCTGGACATTCATGGTGGAGCCATCGATGGCAACGGGGGTCTGGGCCGTGGTGGTGGTGGTCAGCTTGGCGGCGATCTGCTGGTAGACCTGCGCCACGGTCAGACCGTAGGAACGGACCTTATCCCGGTCGATCTGCAGGTTGATGGTGGCATCGCCGCTACCCAGACCGTTGGTGGCATTGGTAAAGCCGTCCATCTCGTTGACCATATCCACCACCTTCTCGGAGAGGGCAGTCATGGTATCAATGTCGTTGCCGGAGATCTGGACGGTCAGGCCCATATCCAGCTGGCTGGTCAGCTCCTGCATTCCGCTGATCTCAACGGTAGCGGTGCAGTTCTCCACGCCGTTCACAGCTTCCTCCAGCGCCTCACGGGCCTGTTCGATCTGCCGGGAGGAGAGGCTCTTGTCCAGCATCACGTTGATCTGGTAGGTGCCGTAGCTGTTGGCGGCTTTCAGCAGGTCGGTGATGGTCTGGGGCAGACCCAGCTGGCCGACATCCATTCCGGCCACGCGGCTGTCGGTGGTAACGCCCACCTCTTCCACGTTGTCCACAGCCAGCAGGGCATCAATGACATTCTCGGCCACAGCATAGGATTCTTCCTTGGTCAGATCCTTCTCGGTGGAGAGGGTGACGATGGCCTCGTTGCTGGTGATGGTGGGCAGCATCTCAACGCCCATGGACATCACACGCCAGCCGCAGAACACCAGCAGCACCACTGCCGCGCCCAACGGTGCCCAGCGGTGCTGGAAGCACCATTCCAGGCTCTTGACGTACTTTTCCTGCACCTTATCGAACCACTTGAGCTCTTTGGGCTTGGAGTTTTTCAGCAGGGTAGAGGAAGCCGCCGGGGCAACCGTCAGGGCCACGATGAGGGAAGCAGCCAGACAGTAGCCGATGCACATGGACATGGGCTGCAGCAGGCTCTTGATGACACCCGATGTGAAGATGACGGGCAGGAACACGCAGACAGAGGTGAGGGTGGAAGCCATGATGGCCATGCCCACCTGCTTGGTGCCCTGGACCGCCGCGCGGGCAGCGGGCACGCCGCGGCTGCGCAGACGGTAGATGTTCTCGATGACGACGATGGAGTTATCCACCAGCATACCAATGCCGAGGGACAGGCCCGCCAGCGTCATAATATTCATATCCAGACCGGTGAAGTACATGAGCACCACGGCAAACAGCACCGACAGCGGGATACTGATGCCGACCACCAGCGTGGGCTTGATATCCTTGAGGAAGATGGCCAGCACGATGATGGCAAGGGCCGCACCGATGAGCATACTGCTCAGGATGCTGCCGACGATGATGCTGATGTAGTTGCCCTGGTTGGACAGCACGACCACATGCAGGCCATCGTATTTCTGTTCCAGCTCTTTGAAGGCAGCCTTGCAGTTGCCGGAAACTTCACCGGCGCTGGAAGAATTGCTCTTGAAGATCTTCAGCACCACAGAGCGCTCGCCGTTCAGGCGGGTAAAGCTGTCCTCCGCGTTGTCAATGATCTGCACATCGGCCACGTCAGACAGGCGGACATCGCCAAAGCCATCCACATGGAGCAGCAGGGCACCGGAGATATCCTCGATGCTGTCGTACTCCTCGCCGACCTTCAGCAGCCAGGACTTGTTGCTGGAATCCTTGACATAACCGGCGGGCATGGAGAAGTTCTGGGCATAGATCAGCTGTGCCAGCGTGTCAATATCCAGCATCTTGGCCACGTCGGAGTTCTCCATGGCCATCTGCTTGGCATCCTCATACTGCTGCTTGGCATCGGCCAGCTGCTTCTCGTAATCATTCAGCATCTCGCGGGCCTCGGTGAACTTGATATAGGCCTGCAGCTGCTGCTGGGAATAGCTGCCCACGATCTGGGTGAACTGATCCATCAGGCCGGGCACGTCGTCCATGGCCTTGATGGTGCTCTCCAGCGTGTTATAAATGTTGCTCAGGCTCTGCTGCACCTGCAGATCATCGACCAGCTCCCCGGCCGTTGTGCCGGCGGTGTCGCCCTGCGCGTTCAGGCGCTGCTGCAGATCCTGCAAAGCGGTGGTCAGCTTATCGGTGATATCGCGCAGCTCCGCCACGATCTCGATCAGAGAATCGATATCCTGCATTCCGGTCTCATTGAACTTGTCCACGACCCGCTGCAGGCCGTCCCGCACATCGATCAGGGCCTGCTGGATCTCCGGCTCGTTGACCACGGCAATGAGCTGGTTGACGCTCTCCAGAAGGGCCTGTGCCTGCTTCTTGACCAGCATGAAGGAATCCTGCAGTTCGCCGGAATACTGGCTGTTGATGGTATCGCTGACCAGCTTGTCGTAATTGGCCAGCTGGGTCTCGTACTGCTTTCTGCCCGCCTCGATCTGGGCTTCGGCACTGTCCAGCTGGGCCTTTGCATCGGCCAGCTGCACGTCAATGACTTCCAGCAGCTTTTCGTTGATGGCATCGATCTTTTCCTGGTCAAGCTGCACCTGCACCATCCGGGTGACCAGGCCATTGGCGGAAATATTGGAAACGCCGCCCTGACGCTCAATATAGGGGACCATGGTGTCGTTGACGAAATCGGCCAGCTCATAGGAATCGCTGCCCTCGCGGCTGACGGCCACGGTCATAAAGGCGTTCATGTTCAGGGTATATTCAATGATGGAGGGGGTCATACAGGTGCTTGGCAGGCTGGCGGTGGTCTGATCCACCTTGTTGGACACCTTGACCACGGCACTGTTCATGTCCGTATCATCCTCAAACTCCATCAGCAGCAGACTGTAGTTTTCTGCCGAGGTGGCGGTGACGTTTTTCACGCCCGAGATGGTGCCCAGCGCACTCTCCATCACGTCGGAGACCTCGTTCTCCACACGCTCCGGGCTGGCACCGGGATAGACCGTGACCACCATCAGGTACGGTGTGTTCACGTTTGGCAGCAGATTGGTCTGCATGTTCTGCACGGACACAAGGCCCAGCATGATGACCATGATGACTGCAACCAGAACGGTGAACGGTTTTTTGACGCTGAATTTTTCCATTTCTTCCTACCGTTTCTGTGTTTTCCCACGCATTGCGCGGCTGCTCTTTTTTCTCAGAGCGGATCAAAGGCGATACCCCTATTATACACCCGGTTCCGGGGCTTGCAAGGCTTGCCCGGAGATTCTTTAGCAAATCTTGAAAATCTTTTGTGAAATCCGGGTGATACCTCAGTTTTTTGACGTTTTGGAGATCAAATTTCAGACGGAGTTCAAGTGGGATACGAATGAGCGGGGCGGAATGTTGCAGAGGATGAAATTTTTTTATCGGCTCCCCCTTTGGGGGCAACGACGACGACCGCCGCCAGTGGCGGATTGAGGGAGGAGTTGTTGGGGCAGTGGCCAGCAAGGTGCGAGTGCAATTGCACGAAGCAGCTGCTGGGAGCCACAACCTGGGCTGGCGAACGAAGTGAGCCTGAGAGGGCTGTTCAATTTTCAACGTTTATGCTATAATAATCCTCAGAATGGATCTTCAGGCCCTTCTGCGGGCCTTTTTACGAGATAGGGGAATTTCCCCTGTGAGGAACAGTATGAAAAAAGTCATCTCTGTCCGTTTCAAGGAAAACGGCAAAAGCTATTATTTCGACCCTGCCGGGGCCGACATCAAAACCGGCGAATACGTGATCGTGGAGACCGCCCGCGGCATTGAGTGCGGCGAGGTGGTGCAGGGCGTGAAAGAGATCGCCGACAGCGCCGTTTCCAAGGCGCTCAAGCCCATCACCCGGATGGCCGACAGCGTGGATGTGCGCCGGATGCGCCAGAACCGCGAGGATGAGAAGCGCGCCTACCACACCTGCCAGGAGTGCATTGCCCGCCACGGCCTGGAAATGAAGCTTGTGGAGGCCGAGTACACCCTTGACCGCTCCAAGATCATGTTCTACTTCACCGCCGACGGCCGGGTGGACTTCCGCGAACTGGTCAAGGATCTGGCCGGCATCTTCCACACCCGCATCGAGCTGCGCCAGATCGGCGTGCGCGACGAGAGCAAGATGATCGGCGGTCTGGGCATCTGCGGCCAGCCCTTCTGCTGCAGCCGCTTCCTCAAGGATTTCCAGCCCGTTTCCATCAAGATGGCCAAGGAGCAGGGCCTTTCCCTGAATCCCACCAAGATCAGCGGTGCCTGCGGCCGGTTGATGTGCTGCCTTTCCTACGAGGAAAACGCCTACGAGTACCTGAACAGCATCATGCCCATGGTGGGCAGCACCGTGCGCACCCCGGATGGTCTGGGCACCGTGCTGGAAGTGAACCCCATCTCCGGCTACCTGCGGGTGCGCTGCGGCACCGAAGCCCTGACCCCGCGCTACTATAAGGTGGGCGTGTGTGAGTATATCAGCGGCGGCAAACGGGCACCCCGCCGCCCCGACCCGGACGACGATTATTCCGGTGTGCGCAACCCCGCCCCGGTGGTGGCAGCCGCCGATGAAAAGGGCAATGTTGGCTGCGGCAAATGCCCCAAAAAAGAGAAATAATTCCCAGAAAAATAGTGGGATATCACGGCAGTTAGTATCACAAAACTAACCATTCTTCGTGATTTTCGCCAAAAAACTCTCTTAATTTTCCCGCAAAGTTAGGCCTTGCTTTTGTGCAACCCCACAAAAATAAAACTTTGGGCTTTTATGGCACACGGTTAGTCTTGCCTTTTCTTTTCCACTTTGTTAGAATGCAGACAAGGATGAATTCCGGGGAAGCCTGCTGGCACCGTGCGAGGGCAGACTTCTTCTTAAAGCTAGTGCACGGGTGATAAAAGGAGAGTTTTATTATGGCACACAAGGTTTCTGACGCATGTGTTGGCTGCGGCGCTTGCGAGGGCGCTTGCCCCGTTGGTGCTGTCACCATTGAGAATGGTGTTGCAGTTGTGAATGCAGACGCTTGCATCGATTGCGGCGCTTGCGAGGGTGCTTGCCCCACCGGTGCTATCGCTGCTGAATAATTTCACGGCGAACACTGAAAAAACGCATCAAAAGCAGCAGACCTGTCAAAAGCGGGTCTGCTGCTTTTCTTTCATGCACAATTTTCCCCGATTTTTCCGCCCGATATTTTGGCAGTGGATTTTAGGTGCTGTATATGGAACATTCCACCGAGATTTTGTATAATAGAACAAGAGTCTATTGTTCAGCCGTGCACCGCTTTGGCTCAGACGCGCTGCTGCTGGCCCGGTTTTCGGAGCCAAAGCGGGCCTGGCGCGCCGCCGACCTGTGCTCCGGCTGCGGCATCGTGAGCCTGGAATGGCACGACCGGGGCCACCGCGGCCCCTGCCTGGGGCTGGAGCTGCAGCCCGAAGCCAGCGCGCTGCTGGCCGCCGCCTGCGCCGAACAGGGCATTGAGCACATCACGCCCGTCTGCGCCGACCTGCGCTCCTTCCGGGAAGGCGCAGGCAGCTACGACCTGTGCGCCTGCAACCCGCCCTATTTCACGGCAGGGGAGCAGGCCGCCGACAGGGCCCGGGCCACTGCCCGCCACGAGACGGACTGCGCGCTGGACGATGTCTGCAAATGCGCGTTCCGGCTGTTGAAGGATGGCGGGCGGCTCTCGCTCTGCCACCGGCCCGAGCGGCTGGCCGAGGTGCTGGCGGTCCTGCGGGCCAACCGGCTGGAGCCCAAGCGGCTGGCCTTTGTGAAGAACCGGCCGGATGCCGCCCCCTGGCTGTTTCTGGTGGAAGCACAGAAGAACCGAAAAACAGGGCTGCGGGTCGAGCCGGATGTGCTCATCTCGGCAGGCGCGGCACTGTATGGACGCTGAACCTCTCAAACGCTGCGCGCCAAGTACGGGTTGCGCCTCCTCATAGGGGAGCCAAATGTGCTTGCCTCTCCTATGAGGAGAGGTGGCATCCCGTAGGGATGACGGAGAGGTTTTGTACAAATCAAATGGGAGGATACTATGGCAGGTACTCTTTATATCGTTGCCACACCCATCGGCAACCTGGATGACATGCCGCCCCGTGTGGCAGCCACCTTTGGCGCGGCAGATTTTATTGCCGCAGAGGATACCC
Organism: Faecalibacterium sp. I2-3-92; assembly: GCF_023347315.1. Lineage (GTDB taxonomy): Bacteria > Bacillota > Clostridia > Oscillospirales > Ruminococcaceae > Faecalibacterium > Faecalibacterium duncaniae. The sequence goes on along the minus strand of NZ_CP094470.1, from coordinate 26,147 downwards.
GCGTGACCATGAAGCTGCTCAACTTTCTGGGGCTGAAAAAACCGATGGTGAGCTACTACGAGCACGCCCTGCAGAAGGGCGAGGGGATCCTGCGCCGCATTGAGGCAGGCGAGAACTGCGCCCTGTGCAGCGATGCCGGTATGCCCTGCGTGTCTGACCCGGGCGAGGTGATCGTGCGGGACGCGCTGGCCCGGGGCATCAAGGTGGTGCCCGTTCCGGCAGCCTCCGCCTGTGTGACGGCGCTGGCCGTCTCCGGTCAGGACACCTCCCGCTGGGTGTTTGAGGGTTTTCTGCCTGTGAACAAAAAACAGAAGCGGGAGCGGCTGGCCGAGCTGCAGGGGGAAAAGCGGACAGTCATCTTCTACGAAGCGCCCCACAAACTGCGCACCACGCTGGACGACCTGACCGCCGCCTTCGGCCCTGAGCGGAGCATCACCCTCTGCCGGGAGCTGACCAAGCTCCACGAGGAGATCTGGAAAACGACGCTGGGCGAGGCCCAGACCCATTATGCCGAGAATGACCCCCGCGGCGAGTATGTTCTGGTGATGGCCGGTGCGCCCGCCGCCGAAGCCGAAGAAGAACTGACATTGGAGCAGGCCGCCCAGCGGGCGCTGGAACTGACCCGGAACGGCTATGCAGCCTCTGCCGCCGCCAAGGCCGCCGCGCAGGGCACGCCGTATTCCAAGAGTGAAGTGTACAAGCAGCTGCTTGCTTTGCAGGCAGATTGACCTCTCCGTCCATGCTTCGCATTGCCCCCTATCAGGGGAGCTGTCGCCGAAGGCGACTGAGAGGTTTAATACGTATAAATAAGGAGGACGTAGTCCCGTGACGAAACTTTTGATCCTGAGCGACAGCCACAACAGCGCCAGTGCAGTGGAGCGCATCCTGCACGCAGAAAGCGATGCAAATGCCGTTGTCTTTTTGGGAGATGGCCTGCGCGACCTGGAAGAGGCGTTGACCCTGCACCCCAAAATGAAGGTCTACGCCGTGGCCGGCAACTGCGATTTTGGCGCGTTGGAGCCGCTGGACGGGCTGGCCGCCTTCGATCAGGTGGTCGTTTTCTATACACACGGTCACATGTACGGTGTAAAATACGATCTGGACACGCTGGCGGATGCCGCCGCCGCCCGCGGCGCTGAGGTGGCATTGTTCGGCCACACCCACAAACCCATCGCCCTCCAGAAAAACGGCGTGTTCCTGTTCAACCCGGGTTCCTGCGGCCGCTGCTACACCGGCCCCAACACCTACGGCGTGATGCTGTTGGACAAGGGCAAGATCACCAGCTTTGCACACAAAGAGGTACCGCAGCAATGAGCATCAATGAAGTGCGTTATCTGCCCGAATGCGGCAGCACCAACGCGTATATGAAAGAGCATTTTGAAGAGTTTGGCCCGGTGGGCGCGGTATACACCACCAACCAGACCGCCGGGCGGGGCCGCCTTGGCCGCACCTGGGTCAACGCCGAGGGCAAGGCGCTGTACTACACAGTCGCCATCCGGGAGCCGCTGGCGCAGCCCGCCACCCTGCCCCTGCTGGCCAGCCTTGCCGTGCGCAGACAGCTGGCCCTGCGCTACGGCGTGGACTGCCAGATCAAGTGGCCCAACGACCTGCTGCTGAACGGCAAAAAGATCGTGGGCATCCTGTGCGAAAGCGTCTGCTACGGCTACCAGCAGCAGGGCCGGGGCATCCTGTGCGGCATTGGCATCAACCTGGCCCAGCCGCAGAGTTATTTTGATGCCGCCGACCTGCCCCACGGCACCTCGCTGGCCCTGCAGGGTGCCGCGATCGATCTGGAGCAGGATCCCGGCTGGCTGGCCGAGGCTCTGACGGATTTCGGCTTTGATCGGCCCCTGTACACCTTTGCGCGGGATGGCTTTGCACCTTTCCGGGAGGAGTACAAGGCCGCCTGTGTCAACATCGGGCGGCGGGTGACCTTTGACCTGCCGGACGGCGGGCAGGGAGCAGGCGAGGCCGTGGATGTAGACGAAGAAGGCCGTCTTGTTGTCCGCACCGACAGCGGCGAAGAGCATGTGTTCACCGGCGAGGTCTCCGTGCGCGGCATCTACGGTTCCCTCTGAAACTTGATATAAAACAGCGCCCCCGGCAGAGGATCGCTCCGCCGGGGGCGCTGTTTCAGACAAACAAAAGTCCCCTCCGGCGCTTGCGGTACACCGGAGGGGACTTTTGTTTTGGGGTATTGCTTTGGTGTGAGGAGGAATCATGTGCAAGGGAGACGGTTGCGGCCCCGCTCCCTTGTGCTCATAGTATACCCGATTTCGGCGCAAAAGTCATTACTTTCTTGTGAAATCTTGTGAAAATTCTGTTAAGCTTCGCACGAAATTATTTCGCTCACTCGGTTTCACCTTTTTCCTCTTTCCGCAGGGCTGCGGCGTGACGGCGGCCCTCCCCCACATAGTGGGCGGCATTGGCAAGGCTGGCGGCTGCCTGTTCGGGGCTGACCTGCTTGATGATCTTCCCCGGCACCCCCACCACAAGGGAATCGTCCGGGATGATCTTGCCTTCCGGCACCAGCGCACCGGCCCCGATGATGCAGTTTTTGCCCACAACACAGTGGTTGAGCAGGGTGGCGTGCATCCCGATCAGGGAACCGTCTCCCACGGTGCACCCGTGGACAAGGGCACAGTGGCCCACGGTCACGTTTTTGCCCAGCGTGACCGCCCCGCCCGGGTCACAGTGGAGCACCGCATTATCCTGCACATTGGTGTTCTCGCCCAGGGTCAGGGTGCCGTCGTCCCCGCGCAGAACCGCACCATACCAGACCGAGGAGCCCGGCCCCAGCACCACATCACCCAGCACCGTAGCGTTGGGTGCCACGAACACCGCCCCCTCGTCCCGGGGAACTTTTCCACCAAAAGGCAACAACATTGTGAAAAACCACCTTTCTCTTTTCCGTCATTTATGGTATTCTTTTATATAGTGTTTTAGTTTTTGATTCAGGGAAGCCGGGAGCTTCCGTTGGAGGATACGCTTATGCAGAACTCTACTCTCTTCCGCCGGGCGGCGGCCCTGCTGCTGACCGCAGCGCTGGCCCTGACCCTTGTCCTGCCCGGTCTGGCCGCATACGAAATGCCCATCCAGACCGTGAACGAGGGCGAGTCGGTCTATCTGTTCAACGCGGACATCGACAAGCCCATTCTGGAACAGAACGCGGACCAGCAGCGCTACATTGCCAGCCTGACCAAGATGATGACAGCCCTGCTGTTTCTGGAAAGCGGCAAGGACATGAACGCGGAGATCACCATCCCCGCCAGCCTGACCCAGGAGTTCAAGGATATTCAGAACGCCAACGGCAGCACCATCAACCTGCGCATCGGTGAAACGGTGCGCCGCATCGACCTGCTGTACGGCCTGCTGGTGGCCAGCGCCAACGACGCGGCCAGCGTGATCGCCAGTGATGTTTCGGACGGCGACCTGACCGCCTTTGTGGCCCGGATGAACCAACGTGCCAAAGAGCTGGGCTGCACCAGCACCAGTTTTACCTGCGTGCACGGCCTGTATGATTACGGCAACGTCTCCTCGGCCCACGATCTGGCCCTGATCGCCAAGGCCTGCGCCGAGAACGAGACCTATATGCAGGTGGCAAACACCCTGAGCTATACCCTGCCTGCCACCAATCTGCACCAGAACGAGCGCACCATCACCTCCACCAACCTGATGCTCAACCCGGAGTACCCCTACTACCGGGATTACATCCGGGGCATGAAGACCGGTTTTACCACCCTGGCGGGCCGGTGCTATGTGACCTTTGCTCAGAAGGACGGCCACACCTACGGGCTGGTGGTGCTGGGCTCCGACCTCGACAACATTTACAGGGAGGCCTCCGAGATCCTGGACTGGGCCTTTGCAAGCTTTTCTGACCGGGAGCTGGTGGACACCGAGACCCCGCTGACCACCGCCCCCCTGAAGAAGTGCCGCGCCTATGAGGAAGTGGAGCTTTACGCTGCCGCGCCGGTCAGCGGCTACGGCCATGCGGACGACAAGGTGACCTTCACCTACGACCTTCAGGAGAACATCTCCGCCACCGTCAAGGATGGGGCTGTCCTTGGCACAGCCACCGTTTATCTGGACGGCTATGAGGTGGGCACGGTAGACCTTGTGACCCATCAGGAGTATGTCTCCGACTTTCGCACCGACCTTCAGTCCACGCTTCTCCTGATGGCGGCTCTCATCGTTCTTCTGGCTGTTCTCAGCTTCTTCACCCTTGTTGCCGGGGGCGGCTCACTGAATCTGGGCCGGCGCAGAAAAGCACGGAGACGATGATCTCACCCTCTCAGTCTCGCTAACGCTCGACAGCTCCCCCGAAGGGGGAGCCAAGGGCTATTCCATATATAGCAGCATTTACCCTCTTTGATGTTTTGCCTCTCCCTTCGGGAGAGGTGGCATTGCGCAAGCAATGACGGAGAGGGTAAAGGCTGCTCTTTTTTATCAGAATGTCCGGAACTTCATTGCCAGCACACTCAAGGTGATCTTGGGGTTCACCTGTGCACCCAGCCGCTGGATCGCCGCATCGGCGGCTGCAAGGGCCTTGCGGGCGGCATCGCCCTGCACCGGGGCACGGGGGCTGCCGCGCAGCCCTGCGACCGCTACGGCCCGGAAATCAGCCAGCAGAGCGGCGGCCCCCACCTTATCCTTTTCGTAGGCCGCCAGCAGAACAGCGGCGGCATAGCTGTCCTGCGCGGCCGCTGCTTTGGCAAGGGCAAGCGCCTTGTCCACCTGCGCCCGGCGGGCCTCATCCCGGGCCGCATCCAGCACTGTGCCGATGTGGCCATCGAACAGCTCACTGTACAGGGCGGCATCCTTACTGTCCACCCCCTGTGCGGTGCAGTAGCGGGCGCAATCGGCGGGGGAAACGGGAGCCACTGCAAAGCTGATGCAGCGGCTCCGGATGGTGGGCAGAACGCCCGCCAGAGAATCCGCCGTCAGCAGAAAAAGCACGCCCTCGGGCGGCTCCTCCATGACCTTCAGCAGGGCGTTGGCCGATTCCTCGTTCATCCGCTCCACATGGTAGAGCAGCACAGCGCGTCCCTCTGCCGAAAGGCTGGTGTTGAAGATTTCGCTGCGCATGGCCGTGACCTGACCGACCAGATACCGCCCGCCGCTGCCCATACCGGTCACGGAGATGGCTTCCCGGACGATGCCGGTCTCGATCTGGCCGCTGTCGCGCTTACCGGCCTTTGCCACGGCACGGCAGCACTCGCCCCGGAGCAGGGCTTCGGCGGGCGCGCCGCCGTTGGGGTAAAGGTAATCCGCCGCCACGCAGCGGGCCGCAAACCCGGTCCCCAGCCCCTCTTCGCCCACCAGCAGAACACTGTGGGTCATGCGGCGGCCCCCCAGCATCAGCCGGACGCTGGTCTTTAATTCCGAATTGCCTTCCAGACGATCAATCATCATCTCCGATTTTTCCTCTTCCACTGCTCCCGGCGCACCCAGGCGCGGATGTTATGCCAGGCCTGCGGCCCGAAGAACAGAAGGAAGCCCAGCATACAGAGCAGATAGTTCAGCTTGCCCAGCATCCCCATGCTCAGGAAGCTGAACACCCACAGGGCGGCGGCAAAGATGCCGAAATATTTCACCTTGAGGGGGATGACGAAGAAGAGCAGCACCTGCAGCTCCGGGTAAAGCATGGCAAAGGCCAGCAGGAGGGAGAGGGACAGGCAGTAGGTATCGGCAGAACCTGTCAGCAGGCAGGCCAGCCACGCACCTGCCATCCCCAGCAGGACATAAAGGTTGAAGCGGAAATCGCCCCACTCCCGTTCCAGCACACTGCCGACGAACCAGGTAAAATAGATGCCCAGCACCACGCTGAGCGGCCCGCCGCCCGAAAAAGGCACCAGCACAAAGGTGAACAGCCGCCAGATCTGCCCGGCGAACAGGGCACTGCGGCTCAGGGAGAGATAAAAGGAAATATACTGGTTGACGAACAGTTCAATGGCGTAGACCAGGATCTGGCCGCCGATGAGGATGTTGATGAGGTTGGGAATGCAGAACCGGCCGTATTTCCGTTCCAGCTTGGTGATCCAGTTCATAGGCAGAAGCCTCCGTTATTCGTAAAATTTGCGCCCCGTTGGCCGGGAACGCTCTCTTTTTTCATTGTACCATGATTGGCAGGGCCATTCAAGGCGAAGGGTGTGAACAAAGGGATCTGGCTGTCTGTTCATCCGAGTGCTAAAACAGCAGGTTGTATCCACTTTTGGTGTATTCAGATGGACTTATCCACTCTTTCCACTGGGTTTTCCACCGGAATTGTGAAAAAAGTCCCGGTTTTCCCACGATGTTTTCCACTTTTTCCACTGAGTTTTCCACATTTTCCTGTGAAGCGGTTTATACATGGTGTATTGTACCGCGTGGATCTTTGCGAAAATCAGGGGAATTATGGGCCTTTGCACCTTTTTTCTGAAAGAAAGTCAAACCCCAAAATTTACTTTTTACAGCGGGCAAAAAATCTGCTCATTGAATTTCTCCCCGTTGGAATGAAGGAGACGGTAGTTTTCCACACCCGTTTTCTACAAAAATCGACCTGTGGAAAACAGCGGGAAAACTTGAGTTTTCAACAAAAAGAAACAGCCCTCTCAGGCAAAGCCGTCAGGCTTTGACTGAGAGGGTTGCTCCTATAAAATCAAACGTTACATCATATTCCGGAACACGATCTGCGCGATCTGGAAGTACAGGATCAAGCTGCAGGCATCCACGATGGTGGTGATGAAGGGGGTCGCCATGATGGCCGGGTCCGCACCCAGCTTCTTGGCGGCAAGGGGCAGCATACCGCCCACCAGCTTTGCCAGGATGACGCTGAAGAACAGCGACACGCTGACGACGATGGCGTAACCCATCACATTGTCATACTGACCGGCAAAGATGAAGGTGTACATCAGGTAGATGCGCAGACCGTTCACCAAGCCCAGCACCGCACCCACGATCGCGGAAACGCGGAGTTCCTTGGCCAGCACCTTGAGGAAATCGGCGGGTTCTACCTCGCCCAGCGCCAGACCGCGCACCATCAGAGTGCTGATCTGGTTGCCGCAGTTGCCGGCGGTATCCATCAGCATGGGCATAAAGGAGACCAGCAGGGGCAGGCTCACAAAGGCTTCCTCGTAATGGGTGGTGACCATACCAGTAAAGGTGGCCGACAGCATCAGGATCAGCAGCCAGGGGATGCGCTGCTTGGCGTGGGTCCAGACACTGGTGCCAAAATAAGTGGTGGCCTCATCCGCAGGCAAAATAGCAGCCATCTTCTGCATATCCTCGGTGCTCTCATCGGTCAGAACATCGATTGCATCGTCGATGGTGATAATGCCCACAAACATACCCTCATTGTCCACAACGGGCATTGCGGTAAAGTCGTAGCGCTGCATCTCACGGGCCACGAACTCCTGGTCATCCGTGACCTTCACGGTGACCACGTTGTCGTCCATAATATCGACCAGCGGGGTATCAGGGTCTGCCAGCAGCAGGTCACGGGCAGAGACAACACCCATCAGGCGGTTGCGCTCCACAACATAGTTGATATAGATGGTCTCGGCGTTCTCGCCCTGCCGCCGGATGGCATCCAGCGCCTGCCGGACATTCATCTCTTTTTTCAGCCGGACATATTCAGGGGTCATCAGGCTGCCGGCCGAGCTCTCGGGGTAGTTCAGCAGCTTGTTCAGGCTCTCGCGGGTCTGCTTGGAGGATTTCTCCAGCACCCGCTTGACCACGCCTGCGGGCATATCCTCCAGCAGGTCGGCAGCATCGTCCAGGCTCATCTCCTCAATGGCGCTGACCAGCTCCACGTCGGAGAAGGCATTGACCAGGTCATCCCGGGCTTCATCGGACATATAGGCGAAGGCCTCGGTGGCCACTTCCTTTTTCAGCAGGCGGAACACCACCAGACGGTTGTTCTCGTCCAGCTCCTCCAGCAGCTCTGCCAGGTCGGCAGGCTGCTCCTCCTCGGTGACCTCACGCAGCTTGACGTACTGCTTTTTTACCAGCATCTTGAGCAGGCGGCTCTTGGTCAGCATCTCGGGGTCAGCCTTGACCTCATCGTCCCGGGCCTCCTCTTTCTCGGCCTCCCGGATGTCCTGCTTCAGGTCCTCTGTAGCTTCCTCGTTCAGATCTCTGGCCAGCTTCTGGCGCACCTCGTCCGGGATATCAGCGGGCAGCTCCTGCACAGGCAGGGCAGCCTCGGTCAGTTCGTTTTTCTTTTCTTCCATTTCCATTTTGCGTACCTCCTACCGTATTCCGGCGGTTGGTACAGGGCAAAACAAAAAGCGCCGCCAACGGCCCGCATCCACCCCTTGCCGGGGCTTCCACGCGCACAAAGCCGCGCCCTTTCTCCCCGCTGAGAAGTGCCCGAACAGCACCTCTTACCGGGCAAAAAAGGCGAACGCAGCCTGCTCCATGTCCCGTCCTATCGCACCAAAACCGCATCTTCGACTATGATCCGGGTCCATTGTCCTGCGTTCACCTCCTAAAGATCTTTTCCACCTTTTATTATAGCGCCGCCCAAAAGGTCGGTCAACCCTAAATGCACCGAATCAGGCGGGAATTTCCACCAAAACACGCAGAAAGCCCCTTCCAGTGCTTGCGGACCACTGAAAGGGACTTTCTGTTTGGATATTGCCTTGGTGTGAGGAGGAATCATGTACAAGGAATCGGTTGCGGCCCCGGTTCCTTATGTCAGTAGTATAGCACCAAAAGCACGGGTTTGCATGAAAATCCTATGAAGAAATTGTAAAATAGCGAGAAGATATTTTTATCGCACTCTTGACAAAATGGGATATATCATATATTATAGAAATAGGATATATCCCATAGAGGAGGGCTGCCGCTTGGAATGTTACGATGTAGACTTCTACCATAAGGAGAATGGCGACTGTCCGGTAGATGATTTTCTGGAATCCCTTGACACCAAAATGCGTGCAAAAGTATTGGGTGCTGTCGCACTGCTGGAAGCCAACGGACCACAGCTGCGGGAGCCCTACTCCAAATTTATTGGGGACGGAATTTTTGAGATCCGTGCTAAGCAGAGCAGCAATATCACACGTGTTCTGTATTTCTTTTACATTGGAAAGCGTATTGTTCTGACCAACGGCTTCATCAAGAAAACGCAAAAAACACCATCAGAGGAAATTGCCCTGGCCAAAAAATATCGTGCAGACTATCTTGAACGAAAGGAGAAGATATCGTGAGTGATTTTCGGAATTTTCTCAACAAACAACTGGAAGACCCTGAATTCAAAGCGGAGTGGGAGGCACTTCAGCCAGAGCTTTCGCTGGTACAGGCAATGATCGATGCCCGGAAGGTAAGCGGCCTGACCCAGAAGGAGCTCTCGGAGCGTACCGGCATTGCTCAGGCAGACATCAGCAAGCTGGAAAACGGCAACGCAAATCCTTCTCTGCGGACGCTGCAACGCCTTGCCGCCGGTATGGGAATGCAGGTCAAAATTGAATTCATTCCTGCTCCCGCAAAATAGTATATGGATGAGAGAACCGCTGTATGGAACATTCCGTACAGCGGTTTCTGTTTCCTTACACAAAAATACGCCCCGTTCACTATAAAGTGAGCGGGGCGCTAAAAACGGATTCGTTTTTGACTGCGGCAAGATCCCTGCAGGGCAGGTCTTATGCAGCAGGCGGAGCAAGGTATCTGTTGCCAGACCTTATGCTCCTGACACACGCGGGGTGTGCTTTCAAGGACCCTCGCGGGCGCTTTGGTATTTCAAACACCCTGCCCGGCGCGGTTCGCGGGCCGCAGCGGGCGAGGGAATGAAATCAGAAGTTTGCGCAAATGCTCGTTTGCACGTTCATCATGCTCTGTTCAGGGCGGCGGGGCCGCAGTTTCGCACTGCTGCGTTGCGCAGTAATCGCCAGTGCGGAGCAGCCGCCTTGCGGACTAGGGTGCCGCTGCGGCCATTGCCAGCCATTGTTCAGAAAACAGGATTACTTGTACAGCTCGACCAGACGGGTCAGGTGCTCGTAACGATCGTTTGCAACCTGCTCGTTGCGTGCGAACAGAGCCTTTGCACGCTCGGGGAATGCACGGGTCAGGCGGCTGTAACGGGTCTCGTTTGCCAGCAGTGCCTGATACTTCTCGGCATCCACAGCCTTGGAGGTCAGGGTGAAGGGGTTCTTGCCCTGAGCCTTGTTGGCGGGGTTGAAGGTGAACAGGTTCCAGTAACCAGCCTCAACTGCCTTCTTCATCTCGTTCTGGCAGTTGGTCATGCCGCCCTTCACACCGTGCAGCTCGCAGGGAGCGTAGCCGATGATCAGAGAGGGGCCGGGATAAGCCTCAGCCTCAGCGATTGCCTTGACAGCCTGGTTCATGTTAGCGCCCAGAGCGATCTGAGCAACATAGATGTAACCGTAGGTCATTGCGATCTCGGACAGGCTCTTCTTGCTGATTTCCTTACCAGCAGCAGCGAACTGGCAGACCTCACCAATGTTGGAAGCCTTGGATGCCTGTCCACCGGTGTTGGAGTACATCTCAGTATCGAAGACCATGACGTTGACATCCTCGCCGGAAGCCAGGACGTGATCCAGGCCGCCGAAGCCGATGTCGTATGCCCAGCCGTCACCACCGAAGATCCAGACGGACTTCTTGGCGATGAACTCCTTGCTCTTCAGGATCTCAGCGGACTCGGTGCAGCCAGCGGCAGCAGCCTTCTCCAGCTCAGCGATCAGAGCCTTGGCGGGTTCGTCGTTTGCCTTGGTGTTGTTCTTGGTCTCCATGAACTTGTCGAAGGCAGCCTTCAGCTCAGCGGAAGCCTTGTCAGAACCAGCAACCTCAGCAATGCGCTTGATCAGGTTCTCACGAACGGTCTTCTGGCCGAGGTACAGGCCCAGACCATGCTCAGCGTTATCCTCGAACAGGGAGTTGCACCATGCAGGACCATGGCCGCTGTCCTTGTTGACGGTGTACGGAGAGATGGAAGCGGTACCGCCCCAGATAGAGGAGCAGCCGGTAGCGTTGGAGATGTACATCTTCTCGCCGAACAGCTGAGTGATCAGGCGAGCGTAAGAGGTCTCGGCACAGCCTGCGCAGGAGCCAGAGAACTCCAGCAGGGGCTGGTTGAACTGAGAACCAATGACGGTGTCATCAGCAAACTTGCTGGGCTTCTTGGAGATGTTGGCGACGCAGTAGTCGAAGACTGCCTGCTGATCGGCCTGGCTCTCCTGAGGAACCATAGTAATTGCCTTGGTGGGGCAGACGGTGACGCACTCGCCGCAGCCCATGCAGTCCAGAGGAGAAACAGCCATCACAAACTTGTACTCGTTTGCGGGGCGGTTGTCACGGCTCTTGGTCTGAGCAGGAGCAGCTGCCAGCTCGTCAGCGGTCAGCTGGAAGGGACGGATGGTAGCATGAGAGCAGACGAATGCACACTGGTTGCAGCCGACGCACTTGGAAGCATCCCACTCGGGAACGTTCACAGCGGTGCCGCGCTTCTCGTATGCAGATGCGCCCTGCTCCCACTCGCCGTTTGCATTTGCAACGAAAGCGGAAACGGGCAGGCTGTCGCCGTCCATACGAGCGATGGGCTCCATGACATCACGGATCTGCTTGACCAGCTCCGGACGGCCGGTGAGAGCCTTGGGAGCGGGATCAGCCTCGGGGTTGGACCAGGAAGCGGGAACGTCGACCTTGTGGATCGCGTCAACACCAGCATCGATGGCCTTCCAGTTCATCTCAACAACGTCCTGGCCCTTCTTGCCGTAGCTCTTCTGAGCTGCCTGCTTCATGAAGTTGACAGCGTCCTCGATGGGCATAACGTCAGCCAGCTTGAAGAAAGCGGACTGCAGGATGGTATTGGTGCGCTTGCCCATACCGATCTCGATTGCCTTATCGATGGCGTTGATGGTGTACAGCTGAATGTTGTTGTCAGCAATGTACTTCTTGGCCTCAGCGTTCAGGTGCTGGCCCAGCTCCTCATCGGACCACTGGCAGTTGATCATGAACACGCCGCCGGGCTTGACATCCTGGACCATCTTCATGCCCATGTGGATGTAAGCGGGGTTGTGGCAGGCCACGAAGTCAGCCTGGTTGATGTAGTAGGGGCTGCGGATGGGCTTGTCGCCGAAACGCAGGTGGCTGATGGTCACGCCGCCGGTCTTCTTGGAGTCATACTGGAAGTATGCCTGAACATACTTATCAGTGTGGTCGCCGATGATCTTGACGGAGTTCTTGTTTGCGCCGACAGTACCGTCGCCGCCCAGACCCCAGAACTTGCACTCCTTGGTGCCAGCAGCTGCGGTGATGGGAGCGGGCTTGACCTCGGGCAGGGACAGACCGGTGACATCATCGGTGATGCCCAGAGTGAAGCGCTCCTTGGGCTGATCCTTCTCCAGCTCCTTGAACAGAGCGAAGATGGAGGACGGGGGAGTGTCCTTGCTGCCCAGGCCGTAGCGGCCGCCGGTCAGAACGACATCGTTCAGGCCAGCCTCACGCAGGGTAGCAGCAACATCCAGGTACAGGGGTTCGCCCAGGGAGCCGGGCTCCTTGGTACGATCCAGAACTGCAACCTTCTTTGCAGTCTTGGGCAGGACCTTCAGCAGAGCGGAAGACACCCAGGGACGGTACAGGCGGACCTTGACGATACCGACCTTCTCGCCCTTGGCGTTCAGGTAATCGATGACTTCGTCAGCAACGTCGCAGACAGAGCCCATAGCGATCATAACACGGTCAGCATCGGGTGCGCCGTAGTAGTTGAACAGATCGTAGTTGGTGCCCAGCTTCTCGTTGATCTTGGCCATGTACTTCTCGACCACTGCGGGCAGTGCGTCGTAAGCGGAGTTGCAGGCCTCACGGTGCTGGAAGAACACGTCGCCGTTCTCGTGGGAACCGCGCATCTTGGGGTGCTCGGGGTTCAGAGCCTTGGCACGGAACTCCTCAACAGCCTCCATGTTGCACATTTCCTTCAGATCAGCGTAGTCCCACTTCTCGATCTTCTGGTACTCGTGAGAAGTACGGAAGCCATCGAAGAAGTTCAGGAAGGGAACCCGGCCCTCGATTGCTGCCAGATGGGCAACAGGGGACAGATCCATAACTTCCTGCACGCTGCTCTCGACCAGCATTGCGAAGCCGGTCTGGCGGCATGCCATAACGTCGCTGTGATCACCGAAGATGTTCAGGGACTGGGTAGCAACGGTACGTGCAGAAACATCGAACACGCAGGGCAGCTGCTCAGCAGCGATCTTGTACATGTTGGGGATCATCAGCAGCAGGCCCTGAGAAGCGGTGAAGGTGGTGGTAACAGCACCTGCACCCAGAGAGCCGTGCACAGCGCCGGCAGCGCCGGCCTCAGACTCCATCTCGACGACCTTGACCTGGTTGCCGAAGATGTTCTTCTGACCGGCTGCGGACCACTGGTCCACAGAGTCAGCCATCGGAGAAGACGGGGTAATGGGGTAGATAGCAGCCACGTCCGTGTAGGCGTATGCTACATGAGCGGCAGCGGTATTGCCATCCATGGTTTGCTTTGCTCTAGGCATTTTTCTTCCTCCATTGTTCAGAATTTGGTACCTTTTGCGCGGGGCAATCGCGCCCCGCTGGGGCCGGAGAACCCCAAAAGGCACTATTGCTCATATATTATATTAGCAAATTCCGCCCTCAAAGTAAATGCAAACCCACTGGCAAAACGCAACAAAATTTCAAGAAATTTTTTGGTGCTTTTTTACGCTTGTGTTTTTTGTTGCATCTAACCTGACAGATTATTAAGAATACGGCTTTTTTGCTGTATTTTTCTTAATTTATCCTCAATTTTGAATTGACAACCGGCGCTTTGTTGCCGTAAACTTGAACCAGCATCATTATCATCTGGAAAGGACGCAAATACGATGGACGCTGCACATTTTGAAAAGACGCTCACAAGTGAGGTGCTGTTCGAGGGCCGGGTGGTCACCCTGACCAAAGATACCGCCCTTTTGGAAAATGGAAAGACCGCCACCCGCGAGGTGGTCCACCACCACGGCGGGGCCTGCATCGTGCCCTACTTTGAGGACGGCACCATCTGCATGGTGCGCCAGTTCCGTTACGCCATGCAGCAGGAGCTGTGGGAGCTACCCGCCGGCAAGCTGGAAAAAGGGGAGAACCCCTTTGAAGCCGCTAAGCGGGAACTGGAGGAGGAGTGCGGCCTGACCGCCGACAAGTATACCTCCCTGGGCGAGTTCTACCCCACTGTGGGCTATGATACCGAGATCATCTACACCTGGGTGGCCACCGGTCTGCACAAGACCCGGATGCATCTGGATGCGGACGAGTTCCTGACCCCTGACCGGGTACCGCTGGCCCAGGCCTATGAGATGGTGATGCGCGGCGAGATCAAGGACGGCAAGACCATTGCAGGCGTGCTCAAGCTCAAGGCCCTGTTGGACGAGGGCAAGCTGTGAACATTCTCTACGAAGATACTGCCCTTGTGGTGCTGGACAAGCCCGCCGGGCTGACCAGCGAAGAGGGCGTGCCCGCTGCCCTGCGCCAGCGGTGGGGCAGGCCGGATGCATACGTTGGGGTCATCCACCGGCTGGACACCGGCGTTTCAGGGCTGATGGTCTATGCCAGAACACCCGGAGCCGCAGCGGCTCTGACAAAACAGGTGACGGAGAGCCAGCAGGCCTATGCCATTCTGGACGGCAGGGCAGAGGCTGGCCCCGGTGCACCGGCACAGCCCTGCTTTCTTAAAACATACCGGGCCGTGATCGCAGGCGGGCCGGACGAACAGCTGCCGCCTGAGGGCATCCTGCGGGACTATCTGTTCAAGGACAGCCGAAAGGGCCGGGTCTTTCCGGTAAAGCGCCCCCGCAAGGGAGTGCGGGAAGCCGTTCTGGAATACCGCATCGTAGAGACGGCACCGGACGGTTCCCTGAGCCTTGCGGAGATCACGCTCCACACCGGGCGGACACATCAGATCCGGGTGCAGTTTGCCTCCCGGAAGCACCCGCTTTACGGAGACGGTAAATATGGCAGCCGGTTCAAAGGGGACATTGCCCTGCAGAGCGCAGGGCTGCAGTTCGTCCACCCGGAAACGGGGGAGAAGATGGAGTTTCAATTGGAGAAACCGATTAAAGCGCCGTGGGAATTAAACCCCTCAGTCATCTGCGGTGACAGCTCCCCTAGGAGTGGAGCCCTTGGCATAACGGGTAACTTGTAAAACTTTACGAAACGCCAGAGCCGCCCCTACCAGTGGCGGTGGCAATGCGAAGCATTGACGGTGGGGTTTAGGAAGGGTGATATTATGGAAGAGTACAAGACCGACGCTGAAATTTACGCTGTACTGGAGCGGGAGATCATCGACCTGACCCTGCGGCCGGGCAGCTCATTGAGCGAAAACCCGCTCTGCGCCCGCTTTGGGGCACCGCGTTCCATGATCCGGGTGGTGCTGCAGCGGCTGCAGGAGAACGGGCTGGTAAAGATCGTGCCCTACAAGGGTACCACTGTGACCCGGCTGAACCGTGAGATCGTGGATGAGCTCATCTACGAGCGCACCGCCGTGGAAGCCCGCGTCCTGCGGGACTTCTCGCCCAAGTGTACGCCGGAACAGCGGGCGCTCATCCGGCGGCGGGCCGATGCCTACGCCGCGCTGGCCCGTGCCGAGGAGATCGACTACAACAAGCTCTATGAGGCAGACCGCCTGCTCCACGAAACATGGTTTGCCGCCATGGGAAAAATGTATCTCTGGCGCACCTTACAGAACGCCCACGCCGATTACAGTCGCTTCCGGATGCTGGACACCATGACCAGCGGCGGGCTGGACGAGGTGATCGCCGACCACCAGAACATCATTGCCGCCATTGAGCGGTGTGATCTTGCCGCCTTTGAGCCGCTGGTGGAGCGCCACCTCTACGGCGGCATCCGGCGGCTGGGCTCTAAGCTCACCGAGGAATATGCCGACTACTTTGAGCCGGAAAAATAATGCACCCTTAAAAATGTTCCACGGGGAACAAAACCGGCACAGCGCCTGCCTGACGCTGTGCCGGTTTTCTTTGCCCCTTTTTCAGAAGAACACGCCGGAGAGGAAGATCTCCAGCCCAATGCCGATGAGGATGACACCGCCCAGCACAGAGGCCTTGCCGGAGAGCTTTGTGCCGAACTTTTTGCCGATGCGCAGGCCCGCCATGCAGAGGAAGAAGGTGACGACGGCAATGATGCCGGAAGCCGTCAGCGCCATCAGCCAGCCATACTCCGCAATGGTAAAGCCGACCGAGAGGGCATCAATGCTGGTGGCCACGCCCTGCATGAAGAGGGCACCGGCGCTCAGCGCGGCGGCTTCCTCGGTTTCCTCGCCCCGGATGCCATCGATCAGCATCTTGCCGCCGATATAGCCCAGCAGGGCAAGGGCGATCCAGGGGATGAACGTTTCAAAGGAGGAGAACATCTCCACGATGGTATGGACGCAGACCCAGCCTGTCATGGGCATCACGGCCTGAAACACGCCAAAGGTGCCTGCAATGATGCACATCCTTTTTCGGGACATGCCGGGGTCATGCAGACCGTTTGCCATCGAGACCGAAAACGCGTCCATGGCAAGGCCCACGCCCAGCAGTGCGCTGTTGAGAAAAAACAAAAAACTCCATTCCATAACTGAATGCCTCCTGAATCTGACCAAAATTACGGTGCGGCAAAAACAAAACCCGAGATCGGCGCGCGTGCACGTCCGGTCTCGGGTCATTTTTTACAAATGAACTCCATGTGTTGGGCGTGGTACTCCGCACCATAACACATGAGTCTCGCAAATGAAAGCAAGCCAGACAGCGGTGCTGTCATTGTGTTGACTTGCTGCGCCGTCTGCAAACAGCGCCTGCTACTCCCCCATGGGATTTTGTGATTGTTTCGTTAGTCTATCATATTTTCTGATAGAAGTCCAGGCTAACTTTTTCGCCCTCGCTTTGCTTGGCTCCCCTGCTAGGGGAGCTGGCGCAAAGCGCCTGAGAGGTTTTGCTTTTGGGGAGAAGAACCTCTCCGTCACGGCTGTGCCGTGCCACCTCTCCTAGCAGGAGAGGCAAGACAGGCTCAATCCTCAGCCGGTGCCTCGGAGGCGGAGGCCTCATCGGCTGCTTCCATGGCGGCCAGCTGCTCTGCGGTGGGCTCATCGCCCTCCTCAGCCTCTACTGTCTCGGTCTGGGCTTCATCGTCGTGGTCGGTACGGGCCAAAACCATGACCTTATCATTCTCGCCCAGACGCATGACACGGACACCGGAGCCGTAGCGGCTCTGCACCGGGATCTCATTGGCGTGCAGGCGGATGATGATGCCCTCCTGGCTGCTCAGCAGCACGTCATCCACATCGTCCACGATCTTGACAGCGGCGACCTTGTCCTTGGAGGCATCGTAGTTGCGGATGCCCTTGCCGCCGCGGGCGGTGATGCGGTAGGTGTCGATGTCGGACCGGCGGCCCTTGCCGTTCTCAGTCACGGTCAGGATGGTGGCGTTCTCACGGCAGATGCAGACACCCACGACCTCGTCGCCCTCGGCCAGCTTGATGGCGCGCACGCCGTGGCCGCTGCGGCCCATGGGACGGGCATCCTCCTCATTGAAGCGGATGGCCTGACCGTTGCGGGTGGCAACGATGAGCATATCGTGGCCGGAGGTCAGTCTTGTCCAGGCCAGCGCATCCCCCTCATTCAGGGCAATGCCGATCAGGCCGGACTTGCGGATGTTGGCGTACTGCTCCAGCGGGGTGCGCTTGATGAGGCCCTGCTTTGTGACCATGGTCACAAAACCACCTTCGTTGGCCGTATCCTTGCTCTGGCAGAGCATGTTGGTGACCTTTTCGCCCTCGGCCAGCTGCAGCAGGTTCACGATGTTGGTGCCCTTGCTGGTGCGGCTGCCCTCGGCGATGGTGTAGCCCTTGATGCGGAACAGGCGGCCCTTATCGGTAACGAACAGGACATAATCATGGGTGGAGCCCACGAACATCTCCTGCACGATATCCTCTTCCTTGCGGGTCATGCCGGAGATGCCGCGGCCGCCGCGCTTCTGGGCCTGATAAGTGGCCTTGAGCTGGCGCTTGATATAACCGGCCTCGGTCAGGGTATAAACGCACTGCTCCTCAGCGATCAGATCCTCGATATCCACCTCGCCGGTCACAGTCTCGATCTCGGTGCGGCGGTCATCGCCGAAGCGGCGCTTCATCTCCAGCAGCTCGCTCTTGACGATCTCCAGCACGCGGGCATCATCGGCCAGGATCTCTTCCCAATCCCGGATCTTGGCGTTCAGGGAGCCCAGCTCTTCCTCGATCTTCAGGATCTCCAAACCAGCCAGACGGCCCAGCTGCAGCTTGACGATGGCATCTGCCTGCGGGTCATCAAAGCCGAACTGCTCCATGATGGCAGCCTTGGCCTCGCTCATGCCGCCCTTGCAGGCACGGATGGTGGCAATCAGCTCATCCACAATGTCGGTGGCCTTCTTCAGGCCTTCCAGAATGTGGGCGCGTTCCCGGGCCTTTTTCAGGTCATACTGGGTGCGGCGGCGCACCACCTCGTCCTGGAACTCCACATACTTCTGGATCATCTGCTTCAGGGTCATCACCTTGGGCACCTTGTGGTCGATGGCCAGCATGATGACACCCACGGTATCCTGCAGCTGGGTGTACTGATACAGCTGATTCAGGACGACCTGGGGATTGGCATCCTTGCGCACATCGATCACGATGCGCATTCCCTTGCGGTTGGTCTCATCGTTCAGGTCACTGATGCCCTCGATCCGCTTTTCCTTGACCAGGTCGGCAATGTTCTCAATGAGACGTGCCTTGTTGACCATGTAGGGGATCTCGGTCACGATGATCTGGGCGCGGCCATTCTTCTTTTCCTCAATGGTGGCGCGGCCGCGCAGGGTGATCTTGCCGCGGCCGGTGGCATAGGCAGCACGGATGCCGCTGCGGCCCATGATGATGCCGGCGGTGGGGAAATCAGGGCCCTTGATGTGTTCCATCAGGCCGGGCAGGTCGATGTCCGGGTCCTCGATATAGGCCACACAGCCGTCAATGACCTCGCTCAGGTTGTGGGGCGGGATGTTGGTGGCCATACCAACAGCGATGCCCTGACTGCCGTTGACCAGCAGGTTCGGGAAACGGCAGGGCAGAACGCTGGGCTCCTTCTTGGTCTCATCAAAGTTGGGGTCCCAGTCGATGGTATCCTTGTCGATATCGGTCAGCATCTCCACGGCCATACGGCTCATGCGGGCCTCGGTGTAACGGTAAGCAGCCGGGGGGTCGCCGTCCACAGAACCAAAGTTACCCTGACCATCCACCAGCGGGTAGCGCAGGGAGAAATCCTGTGCCAGACGGACCATAGCATCGTAAACGGATGCGTCGCCGTGGGGGTGGTAGGAGCCCAGCACCGCACCAACGGTGTCGGCGGATTTGCGGTATGCATGGCTGGGGTCGTTGCCGCGCTCATGCATGGTGTACAGGATGCGGCGGTGGACAGGCTTCAGGCCGTCCCGCACATCGGGCAGGGCGCGGGACACGATGACTGACATGGAGTAGTCCAGGAACGCGGTCTCGATCTCCTTCTTGACATCGCGGATGATCTTTTTGGTACCGCTGCCCGGTATCATCACATAATCTTCTTCCATTGTTTCCTCCAATTACACATCCAGCTTCGCATACTGGGCGTTGGTCTCGATAAAGCGGCGGCGGGGCTCCACCTGGTCGCCCATCAGGATGGTAAAGGCTTCATCGGCCTTTTCGGCATCCTCAATGGTGATCTGTACGATGACCCGGTTATCGGGGTTCATGGTGGTCTCCCACAGCTGTTCGGGGTTCATCTCACCAAGGCCCTTATAGCGGTTGACCTTTGCGCCGGGCATCTCCTGCGAGAGGATGGCCATTTCAGCATCGTTGTAGGCGTACTTGATGGTGTTGCCCTTCTGCACCTTGAACAGGGGCGGCTGAGCGACATAGACATGGCCCTGCTCGATGAGGGGGCGCATATAGCGGAAGAAGAAGGTCAGCATCAGGGTGCAGATGTGAGAACCATCGACATCGGCATCGGCCATGATGAACACTTTATCATACCGCAGCTTGGAGATATCGAATTCCTCGCCGATGCCGCAGCCCAGAGCCAGCACCACGGGCATCAGCTTATCGTTGCCGTAGATGCGGTCCGCACGGGCTTTTTCCACGTTCAGCATCTTGCCCCACAGGGGGAGGATGGCCTGAATGGCGGAGTCACGGCCCATCTTGGCAGAGCCGCCTGCAGAGTCACCCTCGACGATGAAGATCTCGGTGCGGGTGGGGTCTTTTTCACGGCAGTCGGCCAGCTTGCCGGGCATCCGGCTGGTCTCCAGCGCACTCTTGCGGCGCACCAGCTCCCGGGCCTTTTTGGCAGCGGCGCGGGCGCGGGCTGCCTGGGTGGCCTTTTCAAAAATGGCCTTTGCCACGCCGGGGTTCTCCTCAAAGAACTCCATCAGCTTGGTGTACACCATGTTGGAAACAAGGGTACGGATCTCGGTATTGCCCAGCTTTGCCTTGGTCTGGCCCTCGAACTCTGCCTCCTGCAGCTTGACGGAGATGACGCAGATGAGGCCCTCGCGGACATCGGAACCGGAAAGGTTCTCGTCCTTATCCTTCAGCAGGCCGTGGCTGCGGCCGTAATCATTGAACACACGGGTCAGGCTGGTGCGGAAGCCCTCTTCATGGGTGCCGCCGTCCGGGGTGTTGACGTTGTTGGCAAAGCTCAGCAGCAGTTCGTTATAGCTGGAATTATACTGCAGCGCGATCTCGGCCATGCCCCGCTCGGTCTGGCCCTTGAGGTAGATGACATTGGGGTGGAGCACCTCCAGATTGCGCTTTTCGCCCAGATAGGTGACAAAGCTCTTGATGCCGCCCTCATAGCACATGACCTCGGTGCGGTAGCAGGGGTCGCCCTCCTGGCCGTCCTCCAGAACGGGGGTATAGAGCTCCCGCTCATCGGTCAGGGTGATCTTGACACCGGCGTTCAGGAAGCTCTCCTCGCGCAGGCGCTTTTCCAGCGTCTCGAAGTTATAGACGGTGGTGTCCTTGAACATCTCGGGGTCGGGCTTGAAGGTAACGCGGGTGCCGGTGACCCCCTCGGCCACCGTGCCCAGACACTTCAGGGGGCCGTCCGGGTCGCCGCGGCGGAAGGTCTGCTCGTATTCATGGCCGTCGCGGCGGACATTGACCGTCAGCCACTCAGAGCAGGCGTTGACCACGGACGCGCCGACACCGTGCAGACCACCGGCCACCTTGTAGCCGGAGTTCTCGCCGCCGAACTTACCGCCTGCGTGCAGGATGGTATAGACGACGGTGACGGCGGGCAGACCGGTATCGGCCTGGATATCCACGGGGATGCCGCGGCCGTTGTCGGTGACCTGAATGATGTTATTCTTTAAGATCTTGACCTCAATGTGGTTGCAGTAGCCAGCCAGCGCTTCATCAATGGCGTTGTCCACGATCTCGTAGACCAGATGATGCAGGCCCCGCTCACCGGTGGAGCCGATATACATGCCGGGACGCTTGCGCACGGCCTCCAGACCCTTCAGGACCTGGATTTCGCTGGCATTATACTCATGGTCGGTCGCGGTTTCCACATTGGTGCTGGTGATGATTTCCTCTGCCATATCCTTTCTCCCTTTACTTGATATTTTTTCAATCGATTGGATCGTTGTTGATTTTTTCAGAACGGCATTTCGGTGCGCCGCTTCATGGCCGCGCTGGACAGCTCCGAAAGATAAACGGTGTCCACAGGGGCATCGGCCAGAACATAACACTGGGGCAGGTCATCCGAAAGGCTGACCACGGCCCCATTCTTCTGGGCATAGTTGAGAAATTCCCGTCCCCGGGGGGAGACGGTGGTGGTCTCCAGATTGAAGATGCCGATGATATCACGGTCATTCAGGACATAGTCCCGGCCCAGATGGATATACATTGCGTATATTCTCCCGCAGATGCAGACTGCATATTCTGTTGCATTTTCCGCATTCTATACAATGCAGTGATGCAACATTTCTCCATTTCAGATTCTGCTCAGGACACCGCCGTTCATGCGGTAGACCTCGCCATCCGTTTTCAGGAAGGCCGTATCGTCACAGCTGGTAACGAAGGTCTGCTTTTCCCGCATCCGGGTCAGCAGATACTGCTTGCGGCCATCATCCAGTTCACTGAGCACGTCGTCCAGCAAGAGGACGGGGTGCTCCCCGGTGATGGCAGCAGCGGCGGCGGCTTCGGCCATTTTCAGGCTGAGCACCACGCTGCGCTGCTGCCCCTGGCTGGCAAACACTCTGGCGGGCTGGCCGTCCAGCAGCAGTTCCAGATCTTCCCGGTGGGGGCCGCACAGGCTCTGCCCGGCCCGGACTTCCTCATTCTGGCGGGCTTTCAGCAGGGCTGCCAGACCACCCGGCTCAAACTGGGCGGCATACCGCAGCTCCATCCGCTCCGCCCCATGGGAAAGCTCCTCGTAATTGGCACAGGCCAGCGGGGCCAGTCGTTCCAGGTAGGCCCGCCGCCGCTGCTGGATGGCTTCCCCCTGCGCGGCAAGCTCGGTGTTCAGCACCTCGAGCAGGGCCATTTTTTCAGCGTAGGGACGTTCCTGCCCGGCAGGGGAGCGGCGCAGCAGCGCGTTTTTCTGCTGCAAGGCCCGCAGATAGCGGCGGTACACGGTCAGGTAGCCGGGGTAGAGCTGACAGAGGGCGGCATCCAGAAATTTGCGCCGCCCCTCGGGCGCTCCCTTGACCAGGCTCAGGTGGCCAGGGTCGAACACGACAGCCGGAAAACTGCCGGCAAGCCCTGCTGCCCGCCTGGGGGCTGCCCCGTTCACCGAGGCGTACCGCCCGGGCCGCTGGGAATCCGGAGTGCCCACCGTCAGCCGGACACGGTTCGGCTCGTCAGGCTCCTGTTCCTCCTGCTGTGCCCGGAGTGTGGAGGCTTCCAGCACGGCAAAGGGCTCGCCCCGCCGCACCAGCTCTGCATCCTTGCCGCCCCGGAAGCTCTTGCCGCCGGTCAGCAGCCAGATGGCCTCCAGCAGGTTGGTCTTGCCCTGGCCGTTGTTGCCGCAGATCACGGTCAGCTCCCGGCCCGGGGTCAGGCTTGCCGATGCGATATTGCGGTAATTCGTTACTTCTAAGGAAAGCAGGCGCATGGTTTACTGGCCCTGTCCCACTTCCACGGTCTGGCCGTCCAACTCGACGACATCCCCGGCGCGGCACTTTTTGCCCCGCATGGTGCAGACCTCACCGTTCACCTTGACAGCACCGCCCTGCACCAGCTCCTTAGCTTCGCCGCCGGTCTCACACAGGCCTGCATATTTCAGCAGGGCATCCAGCTTGATAAATTCCGTATGGATGAGAATTTTTTGCATTTTTATGCCTCTCAATCATTCTTGAAGCGGACAGGCAGGACCAGATACAAAAAGTCGCTGCCCTCGGTAGGCAGAACCTTGACCGGGCTCAGCGGGCCGCTGATCTCCAGCTTGACCTGCTCGGTGCGGGCGTTGCGCAGGGCATCCAGCAGATAGCGGTTGTTGAAACCGATCTCCACCTCATCGCCCTCGCACTGCGCGTTGAATTCATCCACCACGCGGCCCAGATTGGTCTGGCAGCGG
The DNA here is from genome assembly GCF_023347315.1 of Faecalibacterium sp. I2-3-92. Lineage (GTDB taxonomy): Bacteria > Bacillota > Clostridia > Oscillospirales > Ruminococcaceae > Faecalibacterium > Faecalibacterium duncaniae. The sequence continues at coordinate 2,598 of NZ_CP094470.1, read as the reverse complement.
ACCACCACTTTACCCTCTGTAAAACTGATGCGGAGGGGATTTTTTAAACGCTCTGTAATGATCAGGGAGGCACGCTCGATGGTCTCGATGAACTCCTTGGTGTCCAGAACCACGCTGGTGCGGCTGCCATTGGGGATCACGTTGTGGTAGTTGAGGAACTCGCCCTCGATCAGGCGGCTCATGATGGTGTAACCGGCAGTGGTGAACACCACATAGCGGCGGTTGGCGGAGATGTGCACGGTCTCCTCGTCGTCGTTGGCCAGCAGATGGGAGACCTCGTTCATGGTCTTGCTGGGTACGATGATACGGATCTCCTTTATGGCTTCCACCGGCCGCTCCACAATGGCCAGACGGTAGCCGTCCAGCGCAACAACGGTCAGCTTATCCGGCGAGATCTCAAATAATTCACCGGTATGCGCAGGTTTTTTTTCATCCTGACTGACGGCGTACAGGGTGCGCTCGATCATATCACGGAGTACGCCGGTCTTGATGTTTAGGGTCTCCTCGGCACCGGTGTTGGGCAGCTCGGGGAAATCGGTGGGGTTCATGGACTGGATCTCGAACTGTGCCACGCCGCTCTGGATGGTGGTTTTTCCGTTTTCGGCAGATTGGATGTTGATTTGGCCGGAAGGCATCCGGCTGACCATGCTGCTGAGCAGCTTGGCGTTCAGCACCACCTCGCCGGGCTCTTTGACATTGGCATCAATGGTGGTCACGATGCCCATTTCCAGGTCGTAGCCGGTCAGGGTGAGCTGGAAGCCTTCGGCTTTCAGCAGGATACCCTCCAGTACCGGGATGGTGGAGCGCAGGGTAACAGCTTTGGAAACGCCGTCAATGGCTGCACTCAGCAGGGTCTTATCGCAGATGATGTTCAATTGCGCGTCTCTCCTTATTTTGGATTCAAGTTTTGAGGTTCTTTCTCCCATAAAACAGGGACAAAACCTTCAGATCTATATTGAACTTGTTGTAGTATTCGTAGTAGGGGCTGGGGAAGATGTGGAAAAGTCGGAAAATGTGTGGAATGGTGCGGCTCCGTGGTTTTCCACCGGATTGTGAATGCAGTGTGAAAGACTTGTGGAAAGGGCTGGAGCCGCTTTTCTTTCCACGGCGGGTGTGCAAAACAGAAGTTGAATGTTGAAAACTCGGTGGAAAGAGTGGAGAACTTTGTCGTCCGAACACAATATCTTGTTCTGTTTTTCCGGATTCCCCTGCATTTCTCCCCATATTTGGGGTTTTATCCCCTACGAGAGTATGACTTTTGCCCCTGTTTTCCCGTCAGGCCTTGACGTTCTTGATGATGTCGCTGACGGTTTCACGCAGGTGCTGGTCGTTCTTCATGTCCCGCTCCATGGTCTTGAGGGAGTAGACGATGGTGGAGTGGTCACGGCCCGAGAATTCCCGGCCGATCTCCTCCATGCTCATGCCGGTGACTTCGCGCAGGATATAGATCGCCACGCGGCGGGCGGATGCAACGTTGGCGTTCCGCTTGGTGCCCCGGATGTCGGCAGGGGAGACGTTGAAGGTGCGGGAGACCTCGCCCACGATCTTCTCGATGGTCACGGGCACGGGCTGGGTCTCGTTGAGGATGTCCTTGATAGCATTCTGTGCCACGCTGATGACAGGCTGGATGCCCTCCAGCATGTAGTAGGCGTTCAGCTTTTTCACTGCGCCCTCCAGCTGGCGGATGTTGTTTTTCAGGTGGTTGGCGATGAATTCCGCCACATCCTCGGGCAGATCCAGGTGGAGCAGCTCGGCCTTGCGCTTGACGATGGCCACGCGGGTCTCGAAATCAGGCGGCTGGACATCGGCGGTCAGGCCCCATTCAAAGCGGGTGCGCAGGCGCTCTTCCAGGCTCTTGATCTCCTTGGCCGGGCGATCAGAGGCGATCACGATCTGCTTGTGGGCATCGTGCAGGGAGTTGAAGGTGTGGAAAAACTCCTCCTGGGTGGATTCCTTGCCGGCGATGAACTGGATATCGTCCACCAGCAGCAGGTCGGCCACGCGGTATTTCATCCGGAAGTCCTCGGTGCTGCCGGCGCGGATGGCGGCGATCAGCTCGTTGGTGAACTGCTCGCAGGTAACGTACATGATGACGAAATCGGGGTGGGTGCGCTTGATCTCGGTCTGGATGGCCGTGAGCAGATGGGTCTTGCCCAGACCGGAGCCGCCGTAGATGAACAGCGGATTATAGGCTCCGGAGGGGTTGGCCGCAACCGCCTGCGCCGCAGCAAACGCAAACTGGTTGGAGGGACCCTTGATGAAGTTCTCGAAGGTGAACTCGTAATTGCCCTGGGGCGAGGCGGGGTTTGCCTCGTACTGCTGGGCCAGCACCACCTCATGGGGCGGGGTGCTGGGCACCACCAGCGTGATGTCCACGTCAAAGCCCAGCACGGTCTTAAAGGCCTCTTTCAGCAGGCCGAGGTAGCGGTCAGTGACGATCTTGCAGATGAAATCGTTGCGCACCGACAGGGTGATATGGCTCGAGTCCTCAAAGCTGATGGGCTCAAGTCCGTCGATGTAGAGATTATAGGTCGGCTCGGCCATCTGCGTTTTGCAGTATGCCTGGGCGGCCTCTAAAACGTCCTTGAAAGAATCCAT